>JAYTLR010000115.1:0-38970 GCA_043729195.1 Akkermansia sp. | reverse complement strand
CTCCCGGCGGCGACGAGGTCGTCGTAGTGGACGATTTCCGCGGCGATGAAGCCGCGTTCAAAATCAGTGTGGATCACCCCGGCGGCGGCGGGGGCCTTGTCGCCTTCGTGAATCGTCCACGCGCGGGTTTCCTGGACGCCGGTGGTGAGGTAAGTGCGGAGGCCCAGCAGGTGATAGACGGCACGGATCAGGGCGGACACGCCGGAGTCGCTGATGCCCATTTCGCCGAGCATCTCCGCGGCTTCCTCGGGCGTGAGGTCGACGAGTTCCTCTTCGATCTTTGCGGAGATGACGACCGCCTCGGCACCGTGGGCCTCGGCCGCGAACTTGCGGACCTTGGCGACCATCGGGTGCGAATCGGGATCGGCCATGGCGGCGGCCAGCTCGTCCTCGGCGACGTTGCAGGCGAAAATGGTGCGCTTGTCGGACAGGAGGAAGAAGTCCTTGATCAGGACGCGCTCGGCATCGGTCAGCGAGAGGGTGAGCGCCGGGTTCCCGTCGTTGAGGTGCGGCATCAGCTTGTCGATCAGCTCGACTTCGGCCTTGGATTCCTTGTCGCCGCTCTTGGCCTTCTTTTCGCGGGAATAGCGGCGCTTTTCCATGGCGGCGATGTCGGCGAGGATCAGTTCGGCGTTGATGATCTCGATGTCGCGGATCGGATCGACGGTGCCGAGCTCGTGGATGATGTCGTCGTTTTCGAAGCAGCGGACGACCTGCACGATGGCGTCGGTCTCGCGGATGTTGGCAAGGAACTGGTTGCCGAGGCCGGCACCCTCGGAGGCACCTTTCACGAGGCCGGCGATGTCGACGAACTCGATCGCGGTGGGGACCAGTTTCAGTGATCCGGAGATCTTCGAAAGTACGGCGAGCCGGGAATCGGGCACGACCACCATGCCGACATTCGGGTCGATGGTGCAGAAGGGGTAGTTGGCCGCCTCCGCCTTGCGGGAACGGGTGACGGCGTTGAAGAGGGTGGACTTTCCGACGTTGGGGAGTCCGACGATTCCGGCTTTGAGCATGGCGCCGCGAGGGTTAGGCGAAGCCTGCCGGATTGCCAACGACCGAATGAGGAACTTGCCGGAAGAACATGAAAAAGCCCGGCCGGGAGGTCCGGACGGGCTTCTGGAAAAGATGGAAATTATTTCCTGCGGCGCAACAGGGCCAGGATTCCAAGGGAGCCGAGGAGCGCGGTGGCAGGCTCGGGGACGACGGTGAAATTGTTGGCGAAGAGGTTGTTCTCCGCCGCGCCGCTCCCGGTGTTGTTGGTGTAGAGCTTGAAATTCTCCGCGATGCCCGAAAACGTCCCGGTATCAAGATCCGTGACACCGCCGCTGCGGGCGATACTCCAAGTTCCGCCCGCCAGGCTCGTCTGGGTGAAAGAGAGCAAGAATTCGGTGTTCGCGCTGTAGGTGTTGCCGATCGAGCCGCTTCCACCGGAGGCGAACTGGACCGTGTAGGCATCGCCACTTCCCAGATTCCCGATGTTGAAATTGAAGATCACGGCATCCGCCGAATTCCGAAGATCGAAGCCTTTCTGGCCATTGCGGAAATTCACCGCGAGTTCCAAGGAAAAGGTCTGGCCGACGCCGAGTGAGTTGCCGTTGAAGTCGCGAAACGCTTCGGACGTTTGGCCGGAGTGTCCAAACATGCCAAAGGATTCGCCCGAGGTGTTGATGTCCGCGCCGGGACCGCCGACCGTGATGGAGCTTCCGATGAAGCGGCCGGAGTTGACGCCGTTGTTGGTCAAGGTCCAAGGGCCGAAGGTGGCGGGCGTGCCGCCGTCGTCCAACGTCTGCCAGAAGCCGGGGCCGTCATAGGCGGCGTTGCTGGCAATGTCCGTTCCGTTGAACACCGCTCCGTGGGTTGTTCCTGCCGCGAGAGCGATGAACGCGGCGACATGTCTGATTTGCATGGGTTGGGGGATCATGGATTTGGTTTTTTCATGGATTTGGTTTTTAGGAGGGGTCGAGGCGCGTCGCCCCGGAAGTGTCGAACTGCGGAAAGGCCGACTTGCCACTAAATGTAAGAAGTCGGAACCGGGTTTAGGTTTTAGGAATTTTTTTGGCCTCTGGAGCCTGGAAAAAACTCACTCCACCTTCGGAGGGAGCAAATCCCCGTCCAAAGCACCCACATCCGCCGGCAGCACCGGCTCCTCAAAGTCGACCGGGCCGCTGAACATGTTCCAGAAGCGATTGCGGCGGCTCTTTTCGAAAGCGACGGCCTGCTCCTGACCGGTGGGCAAGGGTTTGAGATCCTTTTCGCGAACTTCCACGACCGGAATCCGGGCGGGCATCAGCTTGGCGATCGAGTTCTTGGAGACCTCCGAGACCTTGGAAAATCCGCCGACCGTGGCCGTTTTGATCTGATTGACTTGGGCGCATGACACGAAGGAAAGCGCGGCGGCAGCACAGAAGAAGGATTTCATGGCAATCGGGGGATTGGGAGGTTGTTGGGACGTTGCGAAACGCCGACTTGTTAACATCGCAATCGCCCGCTGTCCAAAATGATTCGGAAAAGGCTCTGGACCCCTTGAATTGTTAAGCTTGGAGGGTGGATTTTCAGGGTTCGGGATTGTTTGGAAGTCCGAATCAATCCGCCGAACCGGGCGAGGTGGATCATCGTGGCCGCAGAACCAGGAAATTCCGGACCGGCTTGTTCCAGAACGGGCGCCGGGTCACCGGGCCTCCGCGGATCGAAGAAGCGGCCCAGAGGTCCGACGAGCGTCCGCCATCCAGATTCAAGACGTCCCGGCAGGAAATTCCGCCGATGTTCGCGCCTTCAAGAGCCTTGGCCAGATCCGCCAGCGAGCAGGCACCGCTGCGGGCGATGAACCAGCCGGTCGCGCCGTCCCAGCCGAGGAAAGTCCGGGCGGTCGAGCTCTCCGGGCTGAGTCCAGGGATGGACCGGCGGTTCTCGACGAGAAAGGGGCCGCTCTGGAGCAGTTCGCCCCCCGTTCCTCCGGTCTCGCGGCGCAGGAGAGCGGGGGAGCCGCCATCCACGAACAGCCCGGCACCCAGCGAAGAGGCGCGGTTCAGGCTGCCGGCGCGCTTGCCGCCGGCGATCACTAGCCCGAGCGGCGCGCCTGCCGGCGTGAAAAAGCCGCCGTTCACCGCCGCGATGCCATTCCGCGATGCGGCCGCGGCTTGCGCGTCTGGCCAGATCGAACCCGGGCCACCGGGCTGGTCCGCGACAACGAGCCGGTGGCTGCGGCTGTCGAAGGCGACGGCGGTGATGAAGATCCCGGACAAAGTCGTGTTCACCAAGCGGGGTGCTGCGGCGGGGACTTCCGGCGGCGGGGCGACCGGCTTTGAGGATGCGGGAATCGCGGCAACGACCTTTTCAGCGACGGGTCGCGCGACCGGTGTCCGCTCCGGCTGTGGCGCGCAAGAGGCGATGATAAGTAAAAGTGGAAGAATCGCTTGCCGGAACACGCTTGGGAAGCAACACGAGCGCCGCCCTCGCCGCAATCCCTCACGCAGGCTTTCTCGCGACGGCAAGGAGTGTCTGGAAATTCGGCGGCTCGGGCTCCCGGTCGACCACGGCCGTTTCTATTTCGGAGAAGCCGGCCTTTTCCAGCATTGCCGCGAGCTCGCCCTCGTTGAAGCCGAGCCAGACGTCGGCATAAAGTTCGCGGGCTTCTTCGAAGGAGTGCTGGAGAAGATCGAGCACCACCAGTTGACCGCCCGGCTTGACGATGCGGAAGGCCTGATCGATCGCCTTTTGCGGGTTGCCGGCGTGATGCAGCGCCTGGCTGAGGAAGGCGAGATCGACCGAGCCGTCGTCGAGCGGTGGCTCCTCGATGTCGCCGAGCCGGTATTCGAGGTTCTTGAGGTCATGGCGACGCGCCAGTTCGCTGCCGAACTCGACCATCTTCGGCGAGAGGTCGACAGCAATCACCTGCTCCGCTTGGCGTGCGAGCATTTGAGCAAGCGTTCCCTCACCGGCACCGAGGTCGGCGACGACTCCGTGGTTGGTGACCTTGAGAAGGGCCTCGGCGAGTCCTTTCCAAGAGCGGCCTGGCACATAGTCCTTGCCGAAGCGGCCGGCGAGTTCGTCGAAATAGGCGCGTGTTTTGTCCCGGCGCTTGCGCTGGAGGTGACGCAGTGATGCGGCGTCGTTGGCGACCTCCGGCAGTTCTTTCGCGGCCACCTTTGCCAAGTCCGCCAGTGCGGGCGCCATCTCGGAGCGGTAGAAATTGTGCTTCCCACTGCGCTCGTCCCGCACCAGTCCGCCAGCCTTGAGCTGTGAAAGCTGGGTCGAGATCCGGCTCTGGCCCATCCCGAGCAACTCTTGCAAGTCCGCCACGCTCAGTGCCTCCGCTTCCAAAAGAAGCAGGATCCGCAGCCGCGTCGGATCGGTAAGCAGCTTCAGGGATTTCAGCATTGACGGCATGCCCCGACGGATACATCAACCCATCGCGATTTGACGATACGAAATTTAATCCACTTATGAGCACTTTCATTTTCTCCTCAGAGTCTGTCGGCGAGGGCCATCCGGACAAAGTTGCCGACACCATTTCAGACGCCATTCTCGATGCTTGTCTGGCCTATGATTCCAAGAGTCGCGTGGCCTGCGAAACCTTCGTGAAGAGCAACATGGTGGTAGTAGGCGGGGAAATCACCATTCCCAAGCTGCAGAACCTGAAAAAGGGCACCACCAAGCCGATCGACGAAGTGATCAATATCAGCAAGGTCATCCGCGATGCCGTGCGCGGGATCGGTTACACGAACAGCGACGACATCTTCCACGCCGACCAGATCTTCATCACGAACTACTTGACCATCCAGAGTCCGGACATTGCCCAGGGCGTGGATGCCAAGGGCGCGGCCGGCAAGAAGCATGAGGAGCAGGGAGCCGGCGACCAGGGCATCATGTTCGGCTATGCCTGCAATGAGACGCCGGAGCTGATGCCGGCGCCCATCATGTTTGCCCACCGTCTCGGCCGCGAACTCACCCGCATCCGCAAGGCCGGCAAACTGGCCAAGTGGCTGCGTCCGGATGCGAAGTCGCAAGTTTCGGTAGAGTACATCGACAACAAGCCGACCCGCATCGTCAACGTGGTCATCTCGACGCAGCATTCCGCCGATGTGGAGCATGCGGAGATCGAAAGGTTCTGCATCGAGCAGGTGATCAAGAAGGTGCTGCCGAAGAACATGCTCACCAAGGACACCGAGTATCTTATCAACCCGACCGGCAAGTTCGTCGTCGGCGGACCTCAGGGTGACTCGGGCCTCACCGGTCGCAAGATCATCGTCGACACCTACGGCGGCTGGGGCCGTCACGGCGGTGGCGCCTTCTCCGGCAAGGATCCTTCGAAGGTTGATCGCTCCGCCGCCTACATGGGTCGCTATGTCGCCAAGAACATCGTCGCTGCGGGACTGGCCACGCACTGCGAAATCCAGTTCGCCTACGCCATCGGCCACCCGCTGCCGGTCAGCGTCCACGTCGAAACCTTCGACACCGGCACCCGCCCCGACGACGAGATCCTCGCCGCCGTGCTCAAGGTCTTCTCCTTCAAGCCCGCCGACATCGTCAAGCAGCTCAACCTGCTTCGTCCGATCTACTCGAAGTCGACCAACTACGGCCACTTTGGCAAGGACGACGCCGATTTGACCTGGGAGCGCACCGACAAGGCGGAAGCGCTGAAGAAGGCGATCGGCTGAGTAGATGGAAGATCGCAGATGGTAGATTTAAGATTCAAAAACAAAGATATGAGCTTCACCGACTACAAAGTTCGCGACATCGGCCTGGCCGATTTCGGCCGCAAGGAAATTGAGATTGCCGAGCATGAGATGCCCGGCTTGATGGCGACCCGCGCCAAGTATGGTCCGCAGAAGCCGCTGCAAGGCGTCCGCGTCATGGGCTCGCTGCACATGACGATCCAGACCGCCGTTCTCATCGAGACGCTGATCGACCTCGGTGCCGAAGTGCGCTGGGTCTCTTGCAACATCTTCTCGACCCAGGACCACGCCGCCGCGGCAATGGCCGCCGCCGGCATCCCGGTCTTCGCGTGGAAGGGCGAGACGCTCGAAGAATATTGGTGGTGCACTTGGCAGGCGCTGGTCAATCCGGCAGGCCTGGGCCCGCAGTTGATCGTCGACGACGGCGGCGACGCGACCTTGCTCATCCACAAGGGCTATGAACTCGAAAACGGTTCCGACTGGGTCAACACCCCTTCCGGCAATCACGAGGAGCAGGTCATCAAGGACCTCCTCAAGGACGTGCACGCCAAGCAGCCGGGCATCTTCGCCAAGATGGTGAAGGACTGGAAGGGTGTCTCCGAAGAGACCACCACCGGCGTCCACCGTCTCTATCAGATGGCCAAGGCCGGCACGCTGCTGGTCCCCGCGATCAACGTGAACGACTCCGTCACCAAGTCGAAGTTCGACAACCTCTACGGCTGCCGCGAGTCGCTGGTCGATGGCATCAAGCGCGCCACCGACGTGATGATCTCCGGCAAGGTCGGCGTGGTCTGCGGCTACGGCGATGTCGGCAAGGGATGCGCCCAGGCGCTGCGCGGCCAGGGTGCCCAGGTCGTGGTGACCGAGGTCGACCCGATCTGCGCGCTGCAGGCGGCGATGGAAGGCTTCCGCGTGCTGACCCTCGAAGACACCCTCGGCTGGGGCGACATCTACGTCACTACCACCGGCAACTTCGACATCATCCGCCTGGAGCACATGGAGAAGATGAAGGACCAGGCCATCGTCTGTAACATCGGCCACTTCGACAACGAGATCCAGATCGACAAGCTCAACAACGCGCCCGGCGTGGTCCGCACCAACATCAAGCCGCAGGTCGACAAGTATACGTTCCCCGCCGGCAACAGCATCTACATGCTGGCCGAAGGCCGCCTGGTGAACCTCGGCTGTGGCACCGGTCACCCGAGCTTCGTGATGTCCAACAGCTTCACCAACCAGACGCTCGCCCAGATCGACCTCTGGCAAAACCGGGAGACCAACAAGCCCGGCCAAGTCACGGTGCTGCCGAAGCATCTCGACGAGGAAGTCGCCCGTCTCCACCTCTCGAAGGTCGGTGCCAAGCTGACCGTCCTGACCAAGGCGCAAGCCGACTACATCAACGTCCCGGTCGAAGGTCCGTTCAAGGGCGAGACCTACCGTTACTGAAGTTCCAAGTAAGGAAGTTGAGGCAGTTGCGACTAAGGTTCGTGTGCCTCCATCTCGCTTCGCTCGGTTCCAAGTTCCAAGCAAGGCCCCGCCGGTGTATCCGGCGGGGCTCTTTGGCGGGGCGGGCTCACCAGTATTTGAGCGGGAGCACCACGGTGTCGCCTTCCTTGATCTCGATCACCGCCTTTTCGAAAGTCGGCTTCTCGCGGCGGATGCCGTTGCTGATGGCGACGCCTTCCTTCGGGATTCCGAGGAAGTTGCGGTCGAGAAGGGCGTTCTGGTTCTCGTCGTGAATCACGCAGACCGCGTAGCGGCCGGGCTTGAGGCCGGCTACTTTGATTTCGGTGGTGCCGGGCTTTGCATCGACTTGAATCTTGTGTGCGGCCTTGGCGGTTTCATTGGGGAAGCCGTTGCCATCGGCGAACAGAAGAGCGGCGACCTTTCCGACCCTGTCCTTCACGCCTTCGACTTTGATCGTGACTTCGGTGGCAATGGCGTGGGACGCAGTGAAAATCGTGGCAGCAACAATGGCTTTGATCATGCAAGGCATAGTCGGCATGTCCGGACCGAGAGCAAGCGGATAAGGTGCGAGCCGATTCACGGCAGGCCTGCAACGAAAACACCCGCGGTGCTGGCCGCGGGTGCTGGGTTCTCGGTTGACTCGGGGGAAATCCATTCACTTGTCGAGACCGGCGAATCCTTCGAGGGATTTCGGCACGATGACGGTTCCGATGCTATGCATGACGCCGTTGCTGGCCATCACGTCGGCGCTGAAGACCTTGGAGTCTTCCACTTCGACCCCGCTGTCGCCGACATCGACTTCGACCTTTTCGCCGTTCATTGTCTTCACGTCTCCGTCCTTGAGGTCGGTGGAAAGAACTTTGCCGGCAACGACATGATAAAGCAGCAGGGAGCGGAGCTTCTCCTTGTTCTCGGGGAGCAGTAGCTTGGCCAGAACGCCCTCCGGCAGTTTGCCGAAAGCTTCGTCGGTCGGGGCGAAGATGGTGTATTCACCCTTGGTGCCGAGCGTCGCGTCGAGTCCGGCGGCGACGAGCGCTTTGGTCAGGGTGGAGAACGTGGCACTGTCACCAATCATCGCGGTGAGCGTGCCGTCCTGAACGGTTGAAGTCTCTTCCGACTTGGGCTTGTCCTCCTTTGGGTCTGCCGCGTAGGCGGCAGGGGCAAAGGCGGCGAGGATCATCAGGGCGGTGCGAATGGTATAACTGGTTTTCATAATATTTAAGTGTTGGGGGGCGGAAATCTAAATCACGCTTTCATCCGGATGATGAGTTGTGATTCCGGAAATCGTCAGATTTTTTCGGGGGTGAAGTTGCTTCCAGGCTTCGCAGCAATTTGCGGCTTACTTGGAAGCAAGTGGGGCGGGCTGCTTCAGAACTTGAAGCGTGCGCCGAGTTCGAGGCCGATGTCGTCGCCGATGTCGACCGAGGCACCGCCGATGTCCGAATCATCGACCCAGACCCAGCGGGCACCCGTATAGAGCTGGAAGTTCGAACTGACGTCGTAGCCGAAACCTGCAAAAACCTGGGCGGTGAATTCGACGGAGTCATCGCTGAAACCGAGCACGTCGTTGTTCACGAAGGCAGCACCCCCGCCGAGGCCGGCGTAGAAGGAGAATGCCTCGTTGAAGTAGTACTCCATCTTGTAGTTGAGCGTCACCGGAATGATCTCCGAATCGACGCCGAGTTCGGTGAGTTCGGTGTAGGCACCCTCGATGTAGAGCGAGTTGCTCACCGGGCCGCTTTCCCCAATCTTCATTCCGAGATGGAGGGTGTAGAACTCCTCTTCGCTTTCAAGAAGGTAGCCGGCAGAGCCACCGATGAACCAAGTCCAGAGCGACGGGGCTTCGGAGGGTGGAGCGCTGTAGGTGGCGGTTGCGGTTGTCTCGCCGGCGAAGGCGGTGGTGCTCAGGCCCAACGCGACGATGGAAGCGATATGTTTTGGTTTCATGGTAGGTAATCGGGCGAGCTCCGCGTGGGTAGCGGTTTCGCCATGGGATCACCGTGGCGCGTGAGGCGCGATGTCTCAATGGGGTCTAACCCTACCACTGCCGGTATGCCGAGCGACGGTTGGTCAGTCCTCCACGATGCCTGGGGGCCGGGTCGTGACTTGCACGCTGATCTCGATGATTCCAGTGGCGATGGCATGGCGGGTCAGGCCCGCGGTGTCGTGGATGTTGAGCTTGTTCATCAGGCTCTGCCGGTGTTTTTCCACGGTTTTGATGCTGATTCCCAGTTCGCCGGCGGTCTCCTTGTTGGCCTTGCCTTCAGCGATGAGTTGTAAGACTTCCGACTCGCGCGAGGTAAGGCGCGCCGGATCATGTCCTGCGGAAATGGGCAAGCCGTCTTCCCGCGATCTCTGCAACTGCCGTTCGAGCCGTCTGGCGATCGTGGGGCTGAAGAAGCAGTTCCCGCGGTGAACCTTGCGAATGGCATCCGGCAACACGTGGGCGGCGGTCTGCTTGATCAGATATCCGGCTGCGCCGAGCGACATCACCTGGACGACATAGGCATCGTCGCTGTGGGCGGAGAGTATCAGGATCTTCGTGCCGGGGAGGAATTCGAGGATCTGGCGTGTGGCCTCCAGCCCGTTGAGGAGGGGCATCGCGATGTCCATGACGATCACGTCGGGACGGAACTTGCGAGCCTGCCGGACCGCGTCGCGGCCGTTTTCCGCTTCTCCTACGACCACGATGTCTTTCTCAATGGAAAGCAGGATGCGGAGTCCCTCGCGGACAATTGCGTGATCTTCCACCAGCAGGACGGATATGGCGTTCATGGAAGTTTGGAAGCGGGCGACTCGCGCTTTCCAGCACGAGCACGTTTCATCCGCAGATTGCAGGGGGGAAGCTCCACGCGGATCGTAGTTCCCGAGCCGGGCGCGGACTCGACGCGGAAGGTTCCTCCGACCATCACCATCCGTTCCCGCATCCCGAGCAATCCGAGTCGCTCGGTGCGGTCGGGCACTTCGAGATCCGCAATCTTGAAGCCGACCCCGTTGTCGGTGATCTCCATCCGGATATGATCCGCGCCCTTGTCGATCACCAGTTTCGCGTGGGTGGCCTTCGAGTGTCGCGACACGTTGGCGAGCGCTTCCTGGGCGATCCGGTAGAGTACGGTGCGGTAAGCGTGGGTGAGGTTCATCGGTGCCGGATCCGCCGTGAGTGTCACCGCGATGCCGGTTGTCTCCGTAAAACGCTTCAGATGGGAGCGCAATGCAGGAACCAGGCCGAGGTCGTCCAGCACGGTGGGCCGCAGGTCGATGGCGAAACGGTGAACGATCCCCATCGACTTTTCCAACAGCTCCTGGGTGGTCGCGATCTTCTTTTGGAAATTCTTGGCATCGGCCGTGGATTGCAGTCTCAGCGTCGCGAGCCGCACGTTGATGCCCACGAGCGTTTGCGCGATGACATCGTGCAACTCGCGGCTGATCCGCATGCGCTCTTCTTCCTGGATGGAAAGCAGGCGTCGCGAAAGGAGGCGGAGTTCATCCTGCATGACCCGGGACTTCTGCAGCAACTGGCTGGTCGTGGATTCGCGGGTCCGGAGCGAATTTTCGATTTTCTTGTGGTGGGTGACCTCGCGGATCAGCTCCTGGTTGGACGAGTCGAGTTCCGAAGTCCGCTGCCTGAGCGTCTCCACCGCAGCCTTCAGGAGAACGTTGGCCTCGGCGGTCCCGCGATGGAATTCTTCGATGGGAGTGAGCGCCCCGGCAAAGAACGTTCCGGCGCGGCGAATCATCTCGTCGTTGGACTTCCCCGCGGATAGCGGGAATCCCAGCGCGATGAGCGAGTCCTCATGGATTCTCGCGAGGTCGAGGGCCTCCATGCCTTTTTTGACGGCAAGTGCTCCAAGAGTTCTCGCGGCTTCGGGGTCGGGCGGAGTGGATGCGTTGACGTGCCTCCGGAGCGCCGCCAGATATCCGCGCAGCAAGGGAACGGTCTTGGAGTTCATGATGGGATCCGGCTCCGGGCCGGTTTGAGCGGAACGGTCATCTCCATGGTGGTCCACCGGGTGGTGATTGGCGACTTCTTTCCGCGCCGCGGGCTCGGCTGATTTCCTGCGACCGGGGCTGGGGCCATTTCGAGGCTTCATGAGCGGATCATGTCGGGTCTCCAGAACGCGGCTGACTCGAGGATGTCATCCTGGCGGAAGCGGTCGGATTCACCCGTGATTTCCCGCTTTGCCCGCTCGTAATCGGTCCGTGTTACCTGATGGGCGCTTCGTCCGCCCATGCTCGCTAGTTCACGCGTGCGCGCTTCGACCATTTCTCGGGTGACCAGCAGGCGGTTGTTGCCGGCGGCCCGTGCTTTGCCGTTGGATTCGTGGAGATGGATCATGACGAAAATGAACGGACTGTATCGGACAAGTGGCCGTGGACCGTTTGGTGAAAATAGGATGCTCGGGCAGGCCGTGGCGGCCATGGGGTTAAACCCTACCGCTGGGTCGGAAATTGCGCCACTGGCCGGGATTTATCCCCGGTTTGCTGCGGGCGGGCTTGCGCGTGGTCGTTGGCTTTTCCAGCATTGAGACATGCCGAAAACCCGCTGTCCCTGGCTTCCTGCCGACCGCCCGCTTTATGTTGAATACCATGACACCGAATGGGGCGTGCCGTCGCGGGATGCGTGTTATCTCTTCGAGATGATCTGTCTTGAAGGTGCCCAGGCCGGACTTTCCTGGTGGACGGTCTTGCAGAAGCGGGAGCGCTACCGCGAGGCCTTCCACGGTTTCGATCCGGTGACGGTGGCGAAGATGACCGACGCGACGCTGGAGAAGCTGGTGCTGGATCCCGGAATCATCCGGCACCGCGGGAAGATCCTCTCGGTTCGCGAAAACGCGAGAGCGTGGCTGCGGATCGAGGATCCGGTGACATGGCTGTGGAGCTTTGGCGGGGGCAAGACCCGGGTGAACCGATTTAAAACGATGGCAGACTACCCGTCGAAGACCCCGGAGTCCGACGCGCTAAGCAAGGCGCTGCGCAAGGCGGGGTTTAACTTCGTGGGTTCGACGACGATGTATGCATTCATGCAAGCGGTCGGAATGGTGGACGACCACTCGGTGGATTGCTTCCGGAAGTAGCACAACGTTGCACGTTGTGCTGGGGTGCGGGTCGCCTAACCGGAGAGCTTCGTGGCTACCAAAGCGGACCGCCGCGAGAAGCACGCAACTTGCAAAGTCGCGCCACTACCACGTGTAGTGCGCGGTGTAGGTCACCTTTTTCTCCTCGTCGGGCGCGAGCTTCACGGTGAACTCGATCTTCTGCGCGTCCTTCTTCACGGATTCCATCGAAGCGTTCTCGATCTTCCAGTTCAGCCAGCGCCAGAGGTGCTCGCGGACGATGATCTCCTTCGGTTCCTTCGAGCGGTTCTTCACGGTGATCTCGATGGTTTCCTTCATCCACTCGGCACGGTCGTCGCGCTCGAAGTTGACGATCTTACGCTCGCCGACCAGGTCGAAGGCGTTACCGGTGTAGATCGAGACGTCCTCGTTGCGCGGGGTGTGATCGATGTCGTTCTCGCCGACGAATTCGAGATTCCCGTCCTGATCGTCGGAGCGATAGAAGCGGACGCGGCCGGCGGGCAGCGGGACGCCGAGACCGTTCGCTTCCTCGTTTTTGAACTCCCGGTAGATCGCCACGTCCTTCGGGAACTCCTGTCCTTGGATCGGCTGGGTTTGAGGGCCACCGCCGCCGAAGCGGAACATCGCTGCGGGATCGTAGACATACTTTTTCGCCGCCTTCACCGCCGGGGCGCGCAGGAACTCGACTTGTTTGGTCTCCTTGTCACGGATCGTCAGCGGGCGCTGGAGAGTGTAGAGGTGGAAGTCGTCGAAGGCTTTCTCCTCCACCGCCGGGGCGGCATCGGCCATTTTCATCATCCTCTCACCACGCGCCATGGAACTCGACGGCATGTTCGGCTGCACGATATTCACTTCCCCAGCAACCAGCTTGATCTTGGCTTGGTTGAATGCGGTGCCGCTATTGTTGTTTACGGTTACCCAACCTGTTAGAGTTACGGTTTCGCCCTTCTCCGGGGCGACCAGGTTGTAGTCGGCTTCCCAGGCGAAGCCGTTGCTGAGGTAGGAAAGCTGGGCGTCGAACTTTGCATCGGCCTGGCTCTGGATCGCCCAGCCGAGGGTCGGGCGGAGGATCGAGCCATCGCCGAGTGCGGGGAAGAGCGGCTCGCCGGGGAGCTGGAAGCGAAGCAGGCCGTCGACCTCGATGATCGGGTCTTGCGGTTGACCGCCGGGGACGTAGCCGGAGCGGATGATCTTGCCGGGCTTGAACTCGACCTTGCCGTCGGGATAGACGGTTCGGAACTCGATTTCCCGGCCTTCGAAATGGCTTAGCAGCAGCCATTTGCTGACCGGGTCGTTGCGGTAGCTTTGCTCGAGGATGGAGAACGCGGCCTTGCCGGCGGGATCGCGCAGGACCACGGAGTCCGGAAGCACCTGGGCGGTGGCGCGGTCGAAGGTGACCGGATTCTCGCCGGCCTTAAGGTCGAGCGGAAGGGTCTCGCGAACGACCGCGAGGTTCTGGTCGTAAATCGTCAGAGCGGTATCGGCGCTGGCGGCGGAGAGGAGGACGGTGCTCAGGGCGAGGGCTTTCATGGGGTCGTGGTTTCCGAGAGCATGACACCCCCGGCGGGGAATCCTTGGAAATAATTCACCCGGGTTCCCGGATGGACGGAAAGCAGGGTTCGGGAGCGAGGTAGAAGAGACTGTTGGTCCAGCGAGGCGATGTGACGGGCGGCACGAAAGTTCGGACCGAGGGTCGCGGTCGGCATGATTTGCTCACATGTCAGCCGCTGTGGCAGGGCATCTTGCCCGGATGATTTGCAAGGTGCACGATTCTCTCCGCGGCTTCGTCCCGCATCTGTTGGAATGGCGAGGGGCTTGGGCGTGGTGCAACCGCTGCTGGTGGAGGGAGGTGTTGATTTCACTCCCACCCATATTCCACCATCCATGAAACTCCTCCGTCTGCTCCCGCTCCTCCTCCTGCCCTTCGTGTTCAGCCACTGCGAAAAGACCGCCGAAAAGGTCGCAAGCAAGGGCGACCTGACCTTCGCCAGAAGCGCCTTCGAATCGCTCGCACGAGGTGACAGCGCCGCGATGGAGAAGATCGACTGGCCCACCCTCCAGTCCCTCGGTCAGAATGTCGGGGCCTCCTATGTCCAGATCCCCTCGGAGACTGAAAAGGTCAATTTCCAGCAAGCCTTTGTGGCCCAGTTCTCGGCATCGTTCCGCGAGGCGGGCGGATCGCCCGACCAGTTTGAAAACTGGCGCGTCTCTTATCACGATGACCTGAAAACCGAGGTCGCCGCAGACTCTGCAGGCGGCACCGTCACCATCACCGTGACGGACCGGGACGGCCGCGAGCGCATCTCCGGCCTCGGGTTCATACGCTGACATTGGGCGGACGGCTGAAAGGGCTGTCCTAGCCTTGACGCTGGAGGCAGCCCTTTTGTGATGCGGTGATCAGCGGCGGTAGCCCCGGCGGCCGTGTTGATAGTAGGGGCGCCGATAGCCGCTGCCGTAGTAGCGACGATCATTGTCGTTGTTCTGCCCGATGGCATAACCGATCGCTCCGGCCGCGACCGCTCCAGCGGCGGCGGTGCCGGGATCCACCGATTGCACGGGACGACCATACGCGTCGTATGTGGTCGTGCAAGACGTGACGAGCGCCGACAGGGCAACCAGCGCGATAATTCTTGATAAGTTTTTCATAAGTTTCGATTCGGGTTCTCCTCTTCTTAGCAATCGCAGTGCCCTTCGTCATCCGAGCCCTGTATCGTGGGTGAGTCCCAATTTCTGGTATCGGATTCCGGGCGTGCTAGGATCGCGGCATGAAACCGCTTGATGAACGCGATTGGCCCAAGTTGCTGCGACCCGGCAGCCGGGTGTTTGTCGGCGGCGGAGCTTCCGTTCCGCACGCGCTGGTGGGCTCGATGCTGGCGAACGCGGAGCAACTGAAGGATCTGGAAATCGTCCACATCCACGGACTCGGCGAGACGCCGTGGATCGAGCCGCGCTACGAATCCGTGCTGCGGACGAATTCGTTCTTCCTCACCCCCGCGCTGCGCGAGGCGGTGGAACGGGGTCAGGCCGACTATACGCCTTGTCCGATGTCGGAGGTGCCGGAGTTGTTCCGCAGCGGGCCGGTGCCGGTCGATGTCGCCTTGATCCAAGTCAGTCCGCCGGATGAAAGCGGGAATTGCTCGCTGGGAGTCAGCGTGGATGTGGTGCGGGCGGCGGTGAGCAAGGCGAGGTGGGTGATCGCCCAGGTCAATCCGCTGATGCCGCGGACCGGCGGGGACACGCTGCTGGCGACGAAGCGGATCGACTTCTTTCTGGAGCGAAAGACGCCGCTGCCGGAGATGGACAACCCGGTGATCGATGATCGGCATGAGCGGATCGGGCGCTACGCCGCGCAGTTGATCGATGACGGGGCGACGATTCAGGTCGGGCTCGGCAACAGCCCCGAAGCGGTGGTCCGTGCGCTGCGCAAGCACCGGCAACTTGGGATTCATTCGGGGATGTTCAACGATGCCTTGATGGTCCTGGTCCGCTGCGGTGCGGTCGATAGTTCCCGGAAGAACTACAAGCCTGGAAAGATCATCGCCAGTCATGTGCTGGGTAGCCGGAAGTTGTATCGTTTCGTTGACGGGAATCCGGATATCGAGCTGCACCCGAGCGACTGGGTGAACGACCCCGTCCGAATCGCTCGCAACGACCGGATGGTCGCGATCAATGGGGCGCGGGAGATCGATCTAACGGGCCAGGTGGTGAGGGACTCGAGCGGGCATCACTTTTACGGCGGGATCGGCGCGATGCAGGACTTCATCCGCGGCGCGGGTCGGAGCAAGGACGGGCGGCCGGTGATCGTGCTGACTTCGATGTCCGACGACGGTCAGCGCTCGCGGATCGTGGCGGGGCTGGAGCCGGGCAGCGGGGTGTGTACCGGGCGAGGTGACGTGCACCATGTTGTGACGGAGTTCGGGATCGCCAGCATCTACGGCCGGAGCATCCGCGAGCGGGTGGCACGGCTGGTCGAGATCGCGCATCCGGATCACCGCGAGTCGCTGTTAGAGGGCGCGCGGAACCGTGGGTGGTTGCCGAAATTTTTCACAATGCCGGGTGGCGCGCGAGGTGGCGTCGAGTCGTCGCTGGTCGATTTCTCTTGCGGCCGTTTCCAGCTCCGGCCGCTGCATCCGAGCGACATGCGGACCTTGCAGGAGTTCTTCTATTCGCACGACGAGGAGACGGTGCGGCTGCGCTACGGGCACCAGCTTGAGCGGATGAGCGGGGAGTCGGCCTACAAGTTGGCGGCAGTCGATCCGACGAAGGATCTGGCGCTGGGCTTGTTCGTGGAAGAGAGCGGGCGGCAGGTGCTGCGGGCGATCGGGCGCTACTATCTCGACCCGGGATGCACCACGGCCGAGGTGGCCTTCGTGGTGCACCAGTCAACGCGTCGTTCCGGAATGGCGGGATTTCTGTTAGGTGAGTTGGCGAAGTCTGCGAGCGACCGCGGCATCACCGGGTTCTGGGCGAGCGTGCTGCCGGAGAACCAGGCGATGGCGGGACTGTTCACGCGGGCCGGTGGGACCACCGAGGACACGTCATTCGCGGAAGAGCGCCACTTTGATCTGCCGGTTGAGGGTATCCTCCGCGGTTATCCGGCATTCCTGCGTCACAAGAAAATCCGACCCGTCGAACGATGAATGACAAACCCACCATCGGCGTCCATTACGACGCCTGCTACGAACGCCACGACACCGGCCCCGGGCATCCGGAGTCGGCGACCCGCTATCGGGTGCTGCGTGAGGCGCTGGAAACGCTGCCGACGGAGATCGTGCGGCTGCCTGGGCGGACTGCGACGGTTCCCGAGGTGCTGCTGGCGCACGAGGCCTACTATCACGATGTCGTTTACCGGGATGTGGCGGCTTGTGCCGATGTTCTGCGGACGGGCGACACCGCGCTTTCCTGTGACAGCTATGAAGTGGCGCTCGAAGCGAGCGGCGCGGTGCTGGCGGCGGTCGATGCGGTGATGCGCGGTGAAGTGGCGCGGGCCTTTTGCGCGGTCCGGCCGCCGGGGCATCACGCGACGGCGAACCGCGGGATGGGTTTTTGCATTTTCAATCATGTGGCGATCGCGGCGAACTATCTGCGCAAGAATTACGGGATCGAGCGGATCGCGATCGTCGATTGGGACGTGCACCACGGCAATGGCACCGAAGACATCTTCGCCGGGGATCCGGGTGTGTTTTACGTCTCGCTGCACGAGCGCGGGAGCTATCCGTTCAGCGGGGCGGAGGAGGATTGCGGAGTAGGCGAGGGGATCGGGGCCACGTTGAATATGCCGCTGCCTCACGGCTCAGGCGGAGAGCTTGCACTGGCTTCTTGGGACGAAAAAGCGGATCCGGCGCTGGAGGCATTCCGGCCGCAGTTCATCCTGATCTCCGCGGGATTCGACGCGCGGAAGGATGACCCGCTGGGAGGTTTGAAATGGGAGGATGAGACCTTTGCGGAGTTCACCCGGCGGGTGGTCAGGCTGGCAGAGAAGCATGCGGGGGGGCGGGTGGTTTCGTCGCTGGAAGGGGGGTACAATCCGGCGGGATTGGCGTCCGCGGCGCTGGCGCATGTCAGGGCATTAGGGTGAGAAATTTGGAATGCTGCGGCACGACGCAGCTTTGGCTCGGGGGGCGGCCACGATGTTCGATTGGCCACGGATCGCCCTGGCGGCTGATCCGCGGCCGGCGGGGTGAGCCGGACTCAACCCCCAGCCAAAGCGGCGTCGTGCCGCCGCACTCCACATAAAAAACGCCCGCCTCCGGGGTGCGGAGACGGGCGTGGGTAGAGGGGGAGGATTCGGGTGAATCCAGTTGTCAGCAGGAAATTATTCGCCGAGGCCGAAGCGGATGAAGCGGCGGACCACGAGGGTGTCGTTGAGATCCTTGCCAACCTGCTCGACCAGCTTCTTGATGGTGATTTCGGGCTCCTTCACGAAGCCCTGCTCCAGCAGGACGCTCTCGGCGAACCATTTGGAAATCTGGCCATCGAGAATTTTCTCAATCATTTCCGGTGGCTTGGGCTTGGCATCCGGTTTCGCTTCTGCGGCGAGGCGGGCACGGAAGATTTCTCTCTCGGCAGCTGCAACATCTGCGTGAATATCCTCGCGGGACAACCCCTTCGGCGCGGCGGCGGCGATGTGGAGGGTGATGTCCTTGACCAAGTCGCGGAAGCCTTCTTTGGCGGCGGTCTCGCCGGACGCGGAGCCGACTTCAAGCAGCACTCCGACCTTGCCACCCATGTGGATATACTGGGCGATGGAACCGCCGTCCTGTAGGTCGAAGCGCTCGAACTTGCGGAGGCGGATGTTCTCGCCGAGTTCCAGCGTCTTGGCTTTGACGAAGTCTTCCACGGCGAGACCTTCAATCTTCTCGGCGAGGGCTTCCTCGAGGTTTTTCGCGGACGAGGCGGCGAGGGTGTCGGCGATCCGGTCGACGAACTTCACGTAGCTTTCGTTGCGGGACACGAAGTCGGTCTCGCAGTTCACCTCGATGAGGATGCCGGTCTTGCCATCGGCGGAAAGGCGGGCGGCGATGATGCCTTCGGTGGCCTCACGATCGGCTTTCGCGGCGGCCTTCATCATTCCGCGCTCGCGGAGATAAATCACGGCGGCGTCGATGTCGCCGTTGGTTTCGGTGAGCGCTTTCTTGCACTCCATCATGCCGACGCTGGTCTTCTGGCGGAGTTCGTTGACGAGGGATGCGGTGATCATTTTCAGAAAAAAGTTGGGAGTCTTGGGGAAAAAAGAGGCTGCGGCACCTGGGAAGGAACCGCAGCCGGGAAACGGGAAGCGGATCAGCTCTTCTTGCCGGCGACGATGGCGTCGACCAGGTTCTGGAGGATAATGCGGATGGCGCGGACGGCGTCGTCGTTGCCGGGGATCGGGTAGTTGATGACGGCCGGGTCGGCGTTGGTGTCGACGATCGCGACGATCGGGATTTCCAAGCGGCGGGCTTCGGCGACGGCGATCGACTCGCGTGCGGAGTCGACGATCACGATGGCGTCCGGCTTGCCTTCCAGACCGCGGATACCGCGGAGGTTGCGCAGCAGTTTTTCACGCTCGCGGCCGAGGGCGGAGAGTTCCTTCTTCGACATCGCCTTGAACTCGGGCTGCTTCTCGATGTTTTCGAGCCACTTGAGGCGCTCGATCGATTTGCGGACCGTGGTCATGTTGGTGAGCATGCCGCCGAGCCAACGGTGGTTGACGTAGTACTGGCCGGTGGCTTCCGCGGCTTCGCGGATGGCGTCCTGGGCCTGGCGCTTGCAGCCGACGAAGAGGATCTTCTTGTTCTTGCCGGAGAGGTCGGAGAGGAACTCGGAAGCCTTGTCGAGGCAGCGGACCGTCTTTTCGAGATCGATGATGTAAATGCCGCCCTTGTCCTTCATGAGGTAGGGCTTCATTTTCGGGTTCCACTTTTTGGTCTGATGGCCGTAGTGGACGCCGGCGTCCACCATATCGCTGATGAGTTCGTTGATCATGATTCTGGGGTTGTCCCGCCTTGATTCAGGTCGGGCGATTCTTGGAAAACCCGCCGCGTGGATGGTCCCTTCGGTTTTCCTTTGGTGTTGAGGCGGCGCGAGAAGGGGCTGGCGAAATAGGGAGGCGGGCGGTGCTTGGCAAGGGAAAAGCCGTGGGGTTTCGCAGGGACGGGGCCGGCGGGAGGAGCTTGGCGGGCGAAATCCGCGGATCGGATCAATTTCTTGCATGGATCGGGTTCCATGTGCCGTTTTAGGGGCGTGAAACTGAGTATTGCTGCCTCTTGCGTTGTTCCGTGCCTGATTCTGACTGCCGGTGGTGCCCCCCAGGCGGAGATCGACGCCAAAGTGCCGCAGGCGCGGGCGATCCTTGATGCGTGGCAGGCGAATGACCCGATGCGGGCGGAAAAGAAGATTCACATCGTTTATTGGACGCCGTCCGACCGCGAGCCGGCACCGCGTTACCGGGAGCGGCTGGGGGCGATCCTGGAGGACATCCGGGACTTCTATGCTAAGGAGATGAAGCGGCTCGGGTTCGGGCCGCGGACGATCCGGCTCGACTATGCGGACGACGGGAGGATGAAGGTGCACTTGGTCAAGGGCAGCCAGCCTTACGCCAAATATGACCCCCAGTCCGGCGGGCCGATCCGCAACGAGTGCCTGGCGACCCTGCGCGCGGCGGGGATCGATCCGGAAAAGGAAACGATCGTGATCTTCTGCAACATGTCGAACTGGGATGCGGAGCAGCGGGTCATCACGCAGAACAGTCCCTACTATGCGGGGGGTACGAACCGCAGTGGCACGGCGTGGCAGGTCGATTCGCCGATCCTTGAACTGGCCTCGTTGGCGAAGAAAGAGCCGCGGGTGAAGGACGGACAATACGGCGACATTTCGATCGGCCGCTACAACTCGATCTTCATCGGCGGTGTCTGCCACGAGCTGGGCCACGCGCTGGGGCTTCCGCACAACAAGGAGCGGCCGGATGAGAAGGGAGCTTTCGGCACGGCGCTGATGGGCAGCGGGAACCGGACCTACGGCGAGAATTTGCGCGGCGAGGGGAAAGGGTCATTCCTGACTTTGGCGCACGGCTTGAAGCTGGCTTCGCACCCGATTTTCAGCGGCTCCGTGAAGGGGATCGATCTGCTACCGAATGCGGAGGTGAGCGCGGTGACCCTAGAGAACCGCGGCAAGGCCTTCACCCTGTCCGGCACCGTGAAGGCGGATCCGCCGGCTTACGCGGTGCTCGGCTACATGGACCCGGACGGCGGCGGTGACTACGACGCGACGACCTGCACGGCGATCCCCGATGCGGCGGGGAAGTTCGTGCTCGATGCCAATGCGCTGGCACCGGGCAAGTCGGGCGTGTTCCGGGTGGTGGTGGTGCAGGCGAACGGCGCAGCGAACTCGTTTGCCGGGGCAAGCAGCCGGATCACTTTTCCTTATCTCGTGGCGGCGGATGGCAGCGTGGATCTTTCCGCGAGCGAGGCCCGGCTGGAGCTGGCTCCTTTGTTAGAAAGTCTGGAAAAGCCCGCGGATGGAGTTGCGGCGGCTTTGAAAGCGGTCGAGAACTCGTCGGCCGGCCCTTTGGTGAAGGAGACTGCTCGGGTGCTGGCGGCGAGCGTGGGATTCAAGCCCGGCCCGGCTCCGGCAGCGGCGGAAGGGATCCATTGCCACTTGTCGGAAGCGACCCCGAAATCAGCGCGCGTCGGATACGGCCGGGCCTTGCCGAACCGCCTGCCGGAGGGCCTGCTGTTCTCCTGCGGCTCGCGGCTGTTTCCGCGCGGACTCTACGCTCATGCCAAGTCGAGCCATGTCTGGGACCTCGGCGGGAAATGGAAGTCCCTCGAAGGTCATGCCGGCCTGCCCGACGGACACGCTGGCGGTAGCTGCGTGTTCGTGGTGATGGCGGATGGCAAGGAGTTGTGGCGTTCGCCGAAGACCGAGCCGGGGGCTTTGCGGAGCTTCAAGGTGAGTGTCGAAGGCGTGTCGAAGCTGGAGTTGTTAGTCGAAGATGCGGGCGATGGAATCGGCTCGGACTGGGGCTGTTGGTTTGCGCCGCAGGTGACTCGCTGAGGGGAGTGTCGCTTTCAAAGCGAGATGGCATGACGGACCACTCTAGGGGTTCGACGCAGCATCGTCACGGGCGGCTGGAAGCCGCCCATCCGTGGTCATGTCGCCTTCAAGGCGACACTCCAATCGGCGGCGCTCAACTCCAGCTCCACCGCTCGGCCCACCAGCGGTAGGCATCGCCGTCCGGCAGGACATGCCCGAGACCAGGCCAGGGGAGGTGGAAGGCGTAGCAGCGGGTGCGCTTGTCGCCGGCGTCCTTCCAGAACTTCTTGCGGGTGACCACGGCGGTGACCGGGTCGTGGTCGAAGGCGATGGTCCAGTTCGGGTCGGCGAACATCAGCAGGTGATGATGCGCGAGGTCCATCAGGTGGAGCAGCTCGTCATTGCCGGAGCGGATGCGGAAGCAGGCATGGCCGTCGGTGTGGCCGGGGGCGGCTTCGACGCGGACGATGCCACCGAGCAGTTCCGCGCCGTCCTTCACCGGGGCGAGGTTGGCTTGCAGGGTATCGAAGTGGGAGCGCACCTGCTTGATCATCCCGGGAAGCTGCTCCTTGTTGCGCTGCGACTTCGAGAAGTCCGGATTTTCCCCGCGCCAAAACGCGAGTTCTGCTTCGAGCAGATAGATCTTGGCATTCGGGAAGGCCGGTTTGCCCTCTTGGACGAAGCCATTGAGGTGGTCCGAGTGGGCGTGGCTGAGAAAGCCGGCGGTGACCTGGTCCGGCGAGATCCCGACCGCGGCGAGGCCTCCCTGGAGCCAGCCCATCTTCGGGTTGTTGCCCTTGCCAAAGCCGGCGTCGAAAAGGGCGACGTCCTTGCCGGAGCGGATCACCAGAATGTTGACGTAGAGCGGTAGGACATCGAGCCGTTCGCCGTGGCGTTCCATTTCCGCCTTCATCTTCGGGCGGTCTTCCACCGGCCACATCAGGTCGAGCCCCTCGCGGAAGCCGAGGTCGCAGTCGCTGATCGAGAACGCTTCGACCTCACCGATCTTAAAGCGGTAAACAAAGGGATCGCGGAACGGTTTGGCCGGCGCAGCATCCTGAGCGGACGATTTCGCGGTCAGCGCCGCCATCCCGGCGAGGGCGGTGCCGACGAAGCCGCGGCGTGAAAGGTCTGTGGGATCCATAGCGACATGGCTACGCCGGATGGAACCGCATTTCATCAGTGAAACCCGGCGGGCTGTGTCAGTGACCGGGGGCCTCAGAGGCAGACCCGGCGGAATAGTTCGTCGAGCGGAAGCTGCATGCCGATGAAGAAATCCCCGAACTCGGCGTAGCGGGCGGAGACTTCGTCGAAGCGCATCTCGTAAACGATCGACTTGATGTCGATGGTGTCCTTGGCGAGCAGGGTGACGCCCCATTCGTATTCGTCGAGGCCGGTGGAGCCGGTGATGAGCTGGAGGATGCGGCCGGAATAGGTGCGGCCGACGCGGGCGTGGCCGGCCATCAGTTCGCGGCGGGCTTCGTAGGAGAGGGAATACCAGTTGTCTTCGCCGCTGCGGCGCTTGGACATCGGGTAAAAGCAGACCACCGGCCAATCCGGCAAGACCGGGTAAAGGCGATGCTGGAGGTAGTGGGCCATCCGCTCGTCAAACTCCTTCTTTGCCTGATCGAACTCCGGGCTGCCGGGAGTCAGGCCTTTTTCGCCGACCAGGGTTTCGGCGGCATACTGCTCCGAGCTGGTGGTGTATTCCGAACTCTCAGTCTGGGAGAGGTAGGAGTAGGTGGGGCTGAGAATTTCCGGACCGAGCGAAAGGGTGAGCTGCTTTTCGTAGGCGTTTGCCACCTGGAGGTCGGGGGTCAGCAGCATGAAGCCGAGGTCGGCCTTCGGGGTGGCGATCGAGAAGGTCAGCAGGTGGGTGTCTTTGGTGGCGCGGATTTCCTGGACCAGCTCGGTCAGGCGGGTCTTGGCAGCGCGCTTTTCGTCGTCACCGAGGATGGACCACTGGGCGTGGTCGATCTGATAGAACAGGTGGATGACGTGCCAGCCTTCGCGGGGCACGAGTGGTGGAACATTGGACGCGGGCATGGTCAGCGGAGCTTGGGGCGGACGGGGATGGGGGCGAGCGGCTTGAATTGGTCAGCCTGGGAGTCGACCGATGGGCCTTCGAAAACCTCGGCCGTCCAGTAATCCCCCTTGCCGCTGCGGTAGGCGTTGAAATCGCCTTCGGAGAGGAAGCCATCGGTGGCGGGGATAGCGATGGAAGCGTTGCCGCTGGCATCGAAGCGGCCCCCGGCGAAGGAGCGGCGGATGGAATCGCCAACCGGCTGGCCCTCGCTGTTGCGGAAGATCACCAGCAGGGCACCGGCAGAGGAGGCGGCGGGGTCCAGCGTGATTTCGAGCACCGGGATCAGGCTGACCTCGCGGCGGGCGAAGTCGCGTGCTTCACCGGCCCGCACCGGTTCGCGCCAGTAGGTGTCGGCGGCGGTGAGAGCAAGAAGTTCGCCCTTGATCGGGAAGTCGGGGCCTTTGGCGAACTCGCTCTTGAACTCAAACGCGCTGAAAAAGCGGGTGAGCACCCAGATGGCCGCAAGCAGCAGGGTGAAGGCGAAGGCGGCCAGTCCGAGAAATTCGCGGCGGTTCAAGCGGGGCCGGGACAGCGGACTACCGGTGGCGCGCTTCGTCTCGGAGGAGTCGCGGCGTTGGTTCTGCCTTGGAGGAAGCGGTTCGGCGGGCTCGGCGGGTTGGGGATCCAATGCCGCTTCCGGGGTTTCCAGGACGGCTTCCGATCCAGGGTCTGCGATCACCCTTAGCTCCCCGTCCGATGGTTCTTCACTGACTGGCTCTTCGACTTCGTCCAAGTCGCCGATCTCGTCGCGCACCTTGGGTCGGTCGACGCGCCGGCCGGGAGGGCTGTCCGGCTGCATCGGGCGGGTCGGCGTCGGGGTCCGGCCGCGCTGGCGGGATGGTGCCGGCTGCGGCTCCTGCTCCTTGTCGGAATCGGCTTCTGCGGCTTCGTCCTCGGGAACCGGTTCCAGCCCCTTGCGCGGCTGCGGCGGGTATTTGATCTGCGGCGCGGGCCGGTCGGCCAGCTCGTCGTCGAGGTTCCACAGGTCTTCCTCGGTCGTCTCCCGGGAGAGATCCGACAGGGCGGGGCGGCTGCGGCCCGGCAGACCGGACGAATTGGTGGGTTCCGAGGACATGAATGGGGCCGCCCCCGGTTTAGAAACCGCGCCCGCTCTTGGCCAGTGCAAACCATGCCCGCGAGGAATCGTCAAAAAGGGGTTGCAAGCCGGGCGCTAGAGCGCGATTCACACGGCAGCACCACTCCCTTCTCCATGGCCGACCGCGAAGACAAGAACCGGGAAAACATCACAGGCAAATTCTACGTCGATAGCCAGTGCATCGACTGCGACCTTTGCCGTGAGACCGCTCCGAACAATTTCACCCGCTCGGACGACGAGGGCTACTCGTTTGTTTACAAGCAGCCGCTCAATGCCGAGGAGGAGTCCCAGTGCCGCGAGGCGATGGAGGGCTGTCCGGTCGAAGCGATCGGCGAAGACGGGGACGGCTGATTCATTTCCCATGGCCAAGGAATCCCGGCTCGAGGCGATGCGCCGCGCGGTGCTCCGGGACTGGCGGGGAGCCGACGACCCGTCGCATCCGGACGAGCGGCTCCACCTGCCGAAGGAGTTCCTGGCCGCGATCCTGCGCCAGGCCGGGGCGACGGAAGGGATCGACGAGGAACGGCTGCGCGGGATGTGGAAAGAGGTCGCCGGGGATTTCGTCGCCGGCCACGCCACGCCGGTATCGCTCAAGGGCGGCTGCCTGACCCTGCATGTGCTGCAACCCGCGATGCGCTTCCACCTGGAACAGACCAAGGGCGTGCTTTTGCAGAAGATCCAGAAAGCCGCCGGGCCCGGGGTGGTGAAGATCCTGCGCTTTTCCGTTGGTTAGAAACTCATCCCGCATGTTCCACAATCTCATCTTCGACTGGTCCGGCACCTTGGTGGACGATCTTCCGCCGGTCCTGGAGGCCACCAACCACGTGCTGGGGCTCTACGGGGTCGAGCCGCTGGATCGCGAGGGCTTCAGGCTCCGCTTCCGGCTGCCCTACCGCGATTTCTATGAGGAAATGCTGCCCGGGATTCCGCTCGACGAGCTGGAGGTCCATTTCCGCAAGGCCTTCGCGGCCTCCGAGGCGCCGGTCACCATCCTGCCTCACGCCCGGGAGAAGCTCGAATGGTGCCGCGACCACGGCGTGCGCGCTTTTGTCCTCACCAGCATGGACAGCGATGCCTTCCAACGGCAGCTCCACGACCTGGGGCTGGCGGACTTTTTCGAAGCGACCTATTCCGGCGTGCTCGACAAGCGCGAGCGGATCCTCGGCATCCTGGAAAGCCACCGGCTGGCCCCGGCGGAAAGCGCCTTCATCGGCGACATGACGCACGACATCGACACCGCGCGGCATGGCAACATGACCTCGATCGCGGTGCTTACCGGCTACACCCATGCCGGGCCGCTGGCGGCGGCGCGGCCGGACCTCACGGTGCCCGACCTCAAGGTGCTGCGGCAGCTCATGGCGCGGCCCGGTTGGAAGCCGCGGCCGGTGGCGACGGTCGGCGCGCTGATCCACGACGGAGCGGGCAAGCTGCTGATGGTGAAGACCCACAAGTGGGGCCACCGCTGGGGGATTCCCGGCGGGAAAATCAAGCGCGGCGAGTCCTCGCTGGATGCCCTGCGCCGCGAGATTCTGGAAGAGACCGGGCTGGAAATCTCCGACCTCCGCTTCGTGCTGGTGCAGGACTGCATCGACTCCACCGAGTTCCTGCGCCCCGCGCATTTCCTACTACTCAACTACGTCGCCCGCGCCTCTTCCACTGCGGTCGTTTTGAATGACGAAGCCCAGGAATTCCGCTGGGTCACCGCGGCCGGCGCGATGTCCCTCGACCTCAACCGCCCGACCCGGACGCTGCTGATGGAAGCGCTGAACCAGGGGCTGATCGAGCATCCCGACGCCGGCTCCGGCGGGAGGTTCTAGCGCCCGGTCCGCGGAGGCCACCGGGTGGTTTCGAACTTTTGGAGCGGAGAATTTTCGATTCCACTCAACCCGGATTTCAACCGGCAGCCAGACCAGGTCCGCGCGCCAGGATGCCAGCGCGGAAGGAGCGCACTCGAATTCGCGGAAGTGAAACCTTGTCCCTTGGGGGCACATCCGACGCACCGAATGTGAATCGGCGAGGCCTGACCCCATCCAAATGACCCCATCCCAAATCTTCGCTCAGTCAGGAAAGGCGGTTGCAGGGATACTCTCGCGTATCAGCCTTACGGTGCGTGAAGTGGAATCGACCGGATCAAACAACTCCAAAATGACCTCCGTATTCTCTTCTCCCTTCAGAAGTTTTACCGAATCGCTACGTGTTCTGCCCTTGGTAGTGATCCCGTCGATCTTGCGGATTACAATTCCTCGCCTTATGCCAGCTTTCTCAACCGGACCGCGTTTTGCCACAGCCAAGATTTGAAGGTAACCCGACTCTGCATCAATATCGAATGTCGCACCTACTCCGATTATTATATCCAAAACCACATGGGGAACTGTAGGATTGCGTGGGTCAACTTTATAAGCCTTCGCTGCTTTCCAAATCCTTTCGCGATCGCTTGCGATACAATTCTGATTTTCCGGATGAGCTTTCCCCGGCACCCAGTAAACCTCGGTCTTATCTGCATTCCAGCCGTATCCAGGAGCGGGACACCAACGACCCCTTGTGTCGGAGGAAACAACATTTCTCCATCTTCTGTGCGGGCGACCGGCGACCCACTGTTCTTCTTCGGCAACCGTGCGAGAGTTATCGGCACTTCTTGCCAACGGCATCGTCGGGATTGTTTCCGTTTTAGCTGAAGCGTTCGTAGGAGGTGTCTCCATGCGCGATTCGCCCATCGTTTCCTTGCATGCATTTAATCCTATATCGCCGGAAAAAATGCGGAGACTTTCGCCCACTATTGGGCCCTCTGCCTTTTCCGCATATGCGCCAATGCCTTTGGCGACGGCCATGCTGTATCTTTCGCAATCCTCTCGGGTAGTAATTATTCCCTCTTGTTTGGCGAATCGCAATGCTGCAACCACCTGAGAATAATATGGGTGGTTCGTTGCGATCCCATTCCTGATCTGTAGGCCTACCGGGCTGTCTATCCAATCGCCAGCCGCCTTGACGACGATATCCTCAAGAAATTGCTCGCCAGCTTCCGCCAGATTTTCAGCGGTAAGGCCTTCGACTTGCTCTTTAAACATCTTTTCGAAATCCATTTGTGAAAGCTTTTCGAAGCTCTCGGCAAATTTCAGCGCCTCGTTACTGCCCGCAACGGAACGCAATTGATTGATATCCACCTTGCTCCAATCAACTTGTTTCAAATCCAACTTGTCCCATTCGACACGTGTTACGTCAACTCGGGACCAATCCACGTTAGAGGGATCGACATTCGACCAATCCACCCGACCGGGGTCGATTTGTGCCCAGTCTATTCGGGTCAAATCCACCTGATTCCAATCAAAATTCGAGAGGTCGATTTGTGGCCAGTTGATATTGGCCGGATCAACTTGGCTCCAGTCGATGGCTCGAGGATCCAGCAAATTGCTCGCGTCTTCGACGACATTCTCAATCAGCTGGCGCGACTCGTCCGGAAGCTCCAGTCCTTCTTCAAGCAAGTCCGAGGCCTTTTCTGTAATCTCGTCCAAAACGGATTGCCCAAGAAGCGCAGGTCCGGAACCAAGCCAAGGTATCAAGGCCAGCAAAAAGATATTGTTCTTAATCTTCATTTTCACCGTCTGAGAAGTGGTTTGGTGGTTGCGGTTTGCAAGCTTTAAAGCGTGGCATCCTTGTCCGAAGTCAATCGATCTCCAGCCCCGGCAGCCGGTTCACGATCTTCATCGTCTCCAGGCTGACGGTGATGACGCGTTGGAAGAGTACGATGTGGTATTTGGCGTTGCCCATGGTTTCGGTGGCCCAGAGGTTGGCGTCGTTGGTGATGCCGCTGTCCTAGCCCGTTAAGAGCGTGCGATTTGATCGAGCGGATTTCTTGACCTCTACTAAATGGGGATTTCCCGAAGCGTGGCCGCTAAGGCTGTTCCGGCGCGGGTAAGTGCGTAGATCGGGCTTCCGCTATTGTTCTGGTCGACCAACTTGATGAATCCAAGCGACTCGAGCGCCGCCACGTCAGCCTCAACGAACCTTGCCTCGGAAAACTGAACGACTCGATTCTCCGGCAGGAATACACAGGCCTGGGGAAAGTCAGAGACCAACAGACGAATGGCTCCTGACTGGTCGAAAAACTTCAGGATCTCAGCGGCCTGATCCGAAAGTGCCTCGTCGGACGCCCCCAGTGCGCGACCGACTTGAGAGAGGGTGTCGATCTTGTCCGCCACCGAGGAGATCGCGCCGGCGATGGCGTCGAGCTTGACTCCCAGATCCGCAAAATCCTGCTGAAGCAGCTCACCGAGTTCCCTCTGCAACTCGTCTGAGGCGAAAATCCGCTCCCGGAGACTTTCGAAATGGTGATGCGACAGCCACACCATAAAATCCTGGAATCGCTCGGTCGCTTGGCTTCCGCGTTCCTGACGCCAATTGCAGATGAGGCCAATCAGGGTTGCCAGGAGGCTGCTTGCTTCGATCGGTGTCATTTGTGTCTCGGGGAGAAACCGGATTTCCTCACGCCTTCGCTTTGGGCTTTGCCGACGCCCGGCGAGGCTTGGGTCTTGGAAAGGTGTCGTGATACGCACCCTCCAATTCCCGACCGGCGGCCTTCTTGTTCCGGCCTCCCCATTGCTTGAAGAAGAAGGCGACGACGTGCTTCTCGCATTGGTCGCGAATCTCGACGGCCCACTCCGATTGCATCGGGCGGGGATGGGTTCCGCTCTCGCCGCCGACGATCACCCAGTCGATGCCCTTCAGGTTGAGTTTTGGCAGCGGGCCGATCAGCGGCTCGCAGGAAAGAAATCGGACCGCGGCGGGAACCTTGCGGAGGCTGTCGATCCGGTGCTTCACCGCCTCGTTCTCGACGCTGACGCCCATCCAGATGTTCTCCGTCCAAGTGAGGTGCTTCCAGACTTCCTCGAGCCGCTCGCCGCGCTTGGTCAGGACCTGGAAAATCAGGTGCGGGCACTCGTTCATGACCTTGAACACCTTCTGAATGAACTCCAGCGGCATGTCCTTGTGGAACAGGTCGCTCATCGAATTCACGAAGACCATCGCGGGCTTCTTCCAGCCGTAGGGAATGGCCAAGGCGGCCTCATGCTGCCGGACCTTGAAGCCGTCCGCGTACTTCTCGACGCCCATCGCCTGCAAGCGACGGGACATGATCTCCGCGTAGCAGAATTTGCAGCCGGCCGAGACCTTGTCGCAGCCGGTCGTCGGATTCCAGGTGAGTTCGGTCCATTCGATGGAGCTAGTGGCCATGAGCGTCAGTCGTCCAGATCCAGTTGGCCGAAGGCCTGATGGTGCGGAATGGCGAGTGGGAGAATCTCAAACCCGACGTGGGTCTCCTCGCGGATCAAGCGATCGACCTTCCCGCACTTTTGGTCCGCCGTGAGGTAGTGGGTGATCGTTTGGGTCAGATCCGCCTGGGCGAACATCTTGGTGTCGTTCGGGATGATCACCCGCTGCATCGGATCGGCCGGCAGTTGGTCTCGCTTCGAAAAGGCGATGCGCGCGAACTCGCCGGCCCGCTGGGCGTGGTCGATGTTGAATGGCAGCACCCGCAGGTAGGGCATCGGGAGGTGCGAGATCTCGTCCCGTACGGAATACTCGGCCAGCGCGATGGTGGATACGTAGAGCGGGGCCTGCGCCGCCATCAAATGCTTGAGGTAGGCCCTTGCATTGCCATGAAGCGCCTCGGTTGGCCGGGTCAGGCACACCAGAAACGAGGTGTCGCAGAGGACTCCCAAGGTCGGCTTTGCCTTAGGCATGAGCACCTCCCCGGATCTCGTCCAACCACTCGTTCACGCCGGGCGCGCCTTCCCAAGCCGGAGCCGCCTTTTGAATCAGGCCGTCGAGGTAGGCGTCCGAATACTCCATGTCATGGTCGAATAGCTCCACGAACTTCAGGGAATTCCGGTCCATCTCGAAGGTCAGCAGGTTCTGCTTTCCGGTGACCCGCACTCCGAATTTCCTGTAGAGCAGGTTCTGGTCAGTCTTTCGCAGGTAGTCCTTGTCCGTGGCGATCCGCAGCGTGCCGAATTCCTCGGTGTCCAGGTGGACGTTCGGGCTGCTCTTGCCTCCGGCGTTGGTCAGCTCACCGTAGAGGTAGAATTCCGCGTCGACCCACAGCTTCTCGTCGCGCACGTAGTGGGTCGTCCGGTCGATCCGCAACCGGCTTTCGTTCGCCGTGATGGTCACCACGAAATCCCGCGCCACCGCCAGCTTCTGGAGGCTCTCCACCGCCGCCGCGCTCCGCTCATGGAGGAAATCGATCTGACCCTGCGACTCGATCTGCGAAAGGACCGCCCCGAAGCCGATCACCGTCTGCATCAGCGTCCGGAACTTGTGCCGCACCGATCCTTCCTCGATCTGGTAGCTGATCCGGGGACGCTGCGCCCGCTTCTCCGTCGGGAAAAGCAGGCCGGAAACCTGCTCCAGCACCTCCCGGATCTCGTCAATATCGACCAGCTCGGGCGTGAGCTTCCGCGCCCCGACCGAGCCTTCAATCCTGATCTCAATGTCGCCGAGCGCGTCCATCCGGGGGGAATCATGCCTGGGTTGGATGCGGTTTTCAACGGGCAAGTTCAACGGCGACTTTCCACGGTCAGGATTCGGCCCGGACCTCTCTATAAGATCCACCCTGGGGAGCCACATTGACTCATGCCGCCGCGCCACAATGTCCCAAATCGGACACAGTGTTACAAAACCACAACGATAGAGCGAGCTCAAAATACAACTTGTGAAATATTTCACAAGTTCGATATCTTCAAAAACTCCTCCTATCCGGGAACAGCGGTTAAAAAAAATGCTATGGCTTCTTCGGGAAGCACGTTAAATTTTACCATTCCGCATTATCCGAGTGGCGTGATTTAAGGCGTCCCAACTTGGCACGCGTCTAGCGAAGCCGTCACTCACGCAGCGATAGTTTCGCCGCCCCAACAAACCAAAGACAAATGAGCTACCATCATTACTACGTCAACGATAACGCGCAGGCCAACGGAGATCACGAGGTGCACAAGGATACGTGCACTTTCTTCCACCTCATGAAAAACAGAACCTACCTCGGATACTTCTCGAAATGCGAGGATGCGGTGAAGAAAGCGCGCGAGCGCCACGCCAAAGTCAACGGCTGCTGCCATTGCTCACTCCCTTGTCACACCACCTGATTCCGACCCTTATGATCACGATCCGCATTGGAGACAGCGAGCGCACGATTCAGCAATTTTCTCCCTCGTGGCTTCGCGAGCAGATCGGGGGACGGCGAGACTCAGACGAAGCGGCTTGCGTGGTGGTTGATATACGGGTGACCGACGTAGACCTTCGGCTCGCGACACCAGGATGCGCGTCGTCGGGAGGAAGCTGCCGTTCGCTCACTAGAAAAGAGCAGGCTATCGTCCAGCTTTGGAAAGACAGGGGCTTGAACTCCCCCGATTTCGAGGTGGGACATCTGATCGCTTTCCTCAATCAGCTGAAACACATGGCCTGAGGGGCCTAATCGAGACTCGCCCGCGGTAGGCCGCGAGGGGACACTTGGCTTTTGTACGGCGGACGGCGGGTTGGCGCCGCCGGGGGGCGCGTTGTAATCCTTGAGTCATTCGAGGCACGCATCGCTGTTTCGGCCTCGAAGCGATGAATTGTGGAGCTTGAGTCACCTTCGAACTGAAGAAGCGATCGTCTTGAGAAGTTCCATGACCTGGTTCTCTCTTCGTCGCAGTTCGCGTGCGTTTGCAATGCTTTCGCTGTCGTCGGTGGGCTCCTTGCTGAGTTGGCCCATAAAGTAGCTATTGGCCTTTTCCTTCAGGATTGCCTGCATCGCTGCGTCATCGTTAAGCTTTTCCAAAAATGGCTCGATTGTGGCGAGTTCGATCTGGAGTCTTCGATTTCGCTTCTCGGATTCTCGATGCTTTGTCGACTCCTTGGCGCAGTAGTAAGCAGGAACAAGTAACGCCATCCCAACCCCGACACGGAAAAGTCCCATCTCCCAGCGAAATTCAGGTGCTGTAAGCGATTGAACGACGTGGTAAATGAGGATGCCCATAACGGCAAAGCAAATGAGAGCGATCAAGCGTAGCGCTTCGGCCGACCAAAATTCACGGCGAGCTGTCTGTTGATAATGACCGCTTACGCCAGAAGATGCGACCACCCCGAGGATCTCCTTCGCCCTCGCCTTGTGCTTTTCCATTTCGAGGAGATTTAATTCAGCTGCTGCTTGGCTCTTGCTGATCAAACTCTCCAGTCTTTCGGTGCCGTTTTCGATCCATGACTTGAAGGAGTCTCTTCGCTGTTCGACCTCCTGAGCAAACAAAGTTGACCGCTCTGTTTGCGCTGTCTGAAAACTCTGCTGGTGGCTGACGATCAGTTCGTCTACCCGAGCCTTCTGTGCTTCGAATAGCGCCTGAAATTCTTTGAACTCCTGTGCCAGCTTCGTGATTTCTTTTGCAAATGAATCCCGACTCTCGAGGATGGTCTGTGCTGCGGCTTTGATTTCCAAATCAGCCTCTTCCATCGAGCGAACACTGCTCTCGGCGACTTTGGTGAAATCCCCGAAGGCTGCCTCCGAACCGGGGGTCGGGGCCACGACCCGTAAGACGCAACCAGTGCGAAATTGATCCAGAGCCGTGTCCCCGGCGGCTTCCAAATGCGCGACGTTCAGACTCGAAGCAAAACTCGAGAGTCCACTTTTCAGGTGCTCGATCGCACCGTGAGCGACACTCAGAGACGACGGGGTCCATGTTGTCGCGTCACTTTTCTTGATCGCTTTGGTGATCAATGACGTGATCCAAATGAAACGTGCAAGGGCGGCTCGTCCTGCCTGATTCTGTTCTGCCAAGCCCTGGTCTTCTGTGTTCGTGGCCTTTGGCAATCTGACTTGATCAATGGCGGCCCAAAGTTCAGTCAACGAGATTTGAAGCGGATGGCTGCTAAAGCGTTCGTGAAATAGTTTCATTTGTTGCGGGAGGTTGACCACTGGCCGATCAGGCGGTTTCGAGTTTCGGCAGCCCGTTCACGATCTTCATCGTTTCCAGGCTGACGGTGATGACGCGTTGGAAGAGTTCGAGAGGATACTTGGCGTCGCCCATGGTTTCGGTGGCCCAGAGGTTGGCGTCGTTGGTGATGCCGCTGTCCTTGTCGGTGGTGACGGCCTGGCGCTCCATGACCCATTCGAGGGCGGGCTTGCCGTTGACGATGTAGTCGTAGGCGGCCAGCGGGATGTCGCGGAGGGTGATGTACTCGTTGTAGATGACGGTGGTCTTGTCGGGGACGGTCTTGCCGGTGGCGGGGTCCTTGGTCCGGGCGAATTTCATCTTGGTGACCCTGTAGCGGCTGTCTGTGACTGCCGCTGACTGCGCTTCGTCGACGGTGACGCCGGGGTAACAGTCCATGGTCTCGTAGTTCAGGTGCCAATGCGCGAGGTCGCGGCCGGCTTGGGAGAAGGCGCGGAAATCGGCGAAGGATTTCACGGCGGGGATGCGCGGGAGTTCCTTGCCGAGGTTGTCGGCGTAGCGGCTGCGGTAGTCGGGGGAGTGCAGCAGGCCGTAAATGTAGTAAAACAGGTCTTCCTTGCTCAGCGTCTGGCCGGGATACGCCGCCTGGAAATGCGCGAGACCGGAGTCGGTGATGGCGTCGCGGCGGGTGTAGACGGTTGGGCCGGAGGGCTTGGAGGAGGTGAACAGATCGTCGTGGCCTGCTTCTTCTTCCGTTTCGTACAGGTAGCGGGGAAAGCATTGGCCGCCGTGTAGTGCATGGAGATCCGGTAGCGCTGAACTGATCAACGAAGAGAAAGGACGATCCTCTCCGGGTCCAGGAAAAATAATAACAAGATTTGATGCCTCCGAATTTGGGAAGATTCTGGGCATTTGCAGGACCATTTCATTAAGCGCGCGATTGTAATACATCCACCGCTTTGTGAATGGGCGGTAGAGGCTTTGTGTAAGGCATTCGGAATCGAAATCGAATTTTCGATTTCTCGCAACCGCCTGCTTTAGTGAGCGTGACCAGCTGATCCGCGTCGGGTCGCTATTGAGAAATCCGTTTACGATTTCGGTGCGCTCCTTCGGATTGAGTCCGCCGTGAATTGCATTAAATCTAACAACTTCGCTATTGTAGAAAGCAATCATTCGGGTCATGTTTGACTGTAACGTAGGTTTGGATGCATTGTAGCACCATGCGTCACGGCTTGTGACGACCCCGAGGGAGAAATTGTCAAAAATCTTTGTGCCGTCACCCTTCTTGTCTCCGATGGCGACGAATTTATCGAACGTCTCATCCCGCTGTCTTGTCCAATCATTATGCTCATCGGGCGATATTGACTGCCAAGCAGTTGCAGATGTGATTCCAGCGATACTTCTGAAATTGGATATCCGAGAAAGCTTTTCCGCCTGGCTGAGATAGTCTCCGATGTCGTGCCAGAAAATCTGTCCGTGAGTTGTTGCTAGTGGGTTCTTGACTAGGAGTGTGATGGCGATCGGTGCTCGGCTGCCGCTGCCAAATATCTTGCCACCTTCCTTCCGCGAGAGTTCTCCAGAGGTTCGCTGATTGCCACGGAGGTGAAAGACGTAAATACTGCTGAATTCCTCGGCGAGGCATTTGCGGAGACCGTCGGTAGTATTTGCCTCAAGGAAACCCGCATTGGTTACAAAGCCAACGATGCCACTGCTGCCGACGCGATCACTAGCCCAACGGATGGCGCGGACGTAGCTATTGTAGAGTTCCTTCGATAGCGCTGCGTTTGAATTCTTCACGTAGGTCTGAAGGATCCGTTCATCGAGGTCTGGGTAGGCAACGTTCTGGTTGTTGTCGTTCGCGCTTTCCTGGCCTTTCGAGTATGGCGGGTTCCCCATGATGACCCGGATGTCAAGGGCCTTCTGGCGCTTGCGGCGGTCGCTGTTGTTGGTCAACAGGTCGCTGATCATGTCGCCCTTTTCGTAGAGCTGGAAGGTGTCGGTGAGGCAGATGCCTTGGAAGGGTTCGTAGGAGGGGGCCGGAGAGGGATTGTCGATTGTCGATTGAGGATTTTTGATTTTTGATCGGTAAGAAACTGGCTGCCAGGGGGCGACTGTGTGCTTCGCCATGAGACTGTGGTAAACGGCCTCGATGTTGATGGCGGCGATGTAGTAGGCGAGGAGGACAATCTCGTTGGCGTGGATCTCGTGCTTGTACTTGTGCGGGAGTTCATCGGGCTTGATGAGGCCGCTCTGGAGGAGGCGGGTGATGAAGGTGCCGGTGCCGGTGAAGGGGTCGATGATGTGGACGCCCTTGCTGCCGAGGGTCTGGCCGAACTCCTGGCGCAGGAGGTCGTCGATGCTGTGGATGATGAAGTCCACGACCTCGACCGGGGTGTAAACGATGCCGAGCCGCTCGGTCATGCGGGGGAAGGCATTGCGGAAGAACTTGTCGTAGAGCTCCACGACAATCTTCTGCTTGCCCTCCGCGCTGTCGATGCCCTCGGCGCGCATGGCGACGCTGGCGTAGAACTTTTCCAGGGTGTCGGCTTCCTTTTCGAGGCGGTGCTCGTGGAGGACATCCAGCACCTGCTGCATGGCGTGGGAGACGGGGTTGTGGCTGGCGAAGCTGTAGTCCTTGAAGAGGGCGTCGAAGACGGGCTTGGTGATGAGGTGCTGGGCGAGCATCTCGATGACTTCGGCATCGGTGATGGAGTCGTTGAGGTCGTCGCGGAGTTCATTTGCGAAGGAGCTGAAGGCGGCGACTTCTTTTGTGTTCGCGGGATCGCCGGTGATCTGGGTGATGCGGGTGATGTGGGTCTGGGCGATCTTGGCGATGTCGTTCGCCCAGTCTTCCCAGTGATTCCGGTTGCCGCACTTCTTGACGACCTTGGCGTAGAGGGCGCGCTCGAGTTCGCCGACGTGGAACTGGAGATCGGTCTGGACTTCCTTCGGGTAGGCCGGCGGTTCCTCGGCGATGGTGTTTTTGCCGCGGCCGCTGTCCTTCCCGGAGGCGGAGGATTTGGCGGACTTCTTGGAGATCTGGTCGGTGATGGCGATGACTTCCATCTTCCGGCTGTCCCGGCCGATGAGGTCGAGCTTGTTGACGAAGGCATCGAAGCGGTCGTCGTGGGAGCGGAGGGCCTGGAGGACGTCCCAGACGACCTTGTAAACCTTGTTGTCGTTCAGGGCATCGTGCGGCTCCATGCCGGCGGGGATGACGACGGGGAGGATGACGTAGCCGAGCTTCTTCTTCCCGTCCGGGGTGCGGCGCATGACGCGGCCGACGGACTGGACGACATCCACCTGGGAATTCCGCGGGGTGAGGAAGAGGACGGCATCGAGCGCGGGGACATCGACGCCTTCGGAAAGGCAGCGGACATTGCTGAGGATGCGGCAGGTATTCGGCGGGGTCTCGGCCTTGAGCCAGTTGAGTTTCTCCTCCTTCTGGCCGGCGTTCATGGTGCCGTCGACGTGGGCGGCCTCGCAGAGCAGGGAGACATCGGAGTCTTCCTGGGCTTGGTAGGCATCGACGACCTTCTGGAACATGGCGGCGATCTGCTTGGAGCTGACCTTGTGGGTGCGGGCTCCCTGCTGGCGCTCGATGACCTGGCAGAAGGCGACGGCGCGGCGCATCGGGTCCGGGTCGTGGCTGAGGTCACCGGAGAGGCCTTGTTTGGCGAGGGCCTTCCAGCAGCCGATGATGCGGGCGGCGTCATCGACCTTGAGCTGGTTGTTGTCGTCCTTCAGCAGGTCCTGGAGGCGGGCGCTGACGTGGGCCTCGTCGATGGTGAGGACGAGGACCTTGTAGTCGGTGAGGAGTTGGAGCTGGACGGCCTCCGAGAAGGTGATGACGTGGAGCTGCTTGCCGTAGAGGGACTCGTCGTCCATCGAGCAGATGGCGACGTTATCCTTTTCCGCGCTGGCCTTGGCGGAGTCGCCGTAGATCCGCGGGGTGGCGGTCATGTAGAGGCGCTTGGCGGCGCGGATGAACTCCGGGTCGTGGACTTTGACGAAATTGCTCTCCTGCTCGCTCTCGAAGGTGGCGCCGGTGGTGCGGTGGGCCTCGTCGCAGACGATGAGGTCGAAGGCGGCGAGCCCGTGGAGGTGCTGGGCGCGGCTGATGACATCGAGCGAATGGTAGGTGGAGAAGACGACGCTCATGTGGCCGGCGTCGTGGCGCTGGGCCATTTCGACGGCCAGCCGCTTGGCATCGGTGGTGGCGGGGTAGCGGAGTTCGTGGGCGAAGGTTTCCACGATGTCCTCGTCCTTGCCGCGCTTCTTGCCAACCTCGGCATCTGAGCAGACGGCGAAGGAGTGGAGGGGCACGGCGCTTTCCTGGGTCCACTCGGTGAGGGTCTGGGACAGCAGGTTGAGGCTGGGGACGAGGAAGAGGACGCGCTTGCCGGGGCCGGCGATTTCCTCGGCGATCTTGAGCGAGGTGAAGGTCTTGCCGGTGCCGCAGGCCATGATGAGCTTGCCGCGGTCGGCGCTCTGGAGGCCGAGCAGGACATTGGTGCGGGCGCTGGTCTGGTGGGGGCGGAGCTGCTTCTTCGGCTTGAGGACGGCGGGGGCGCTGGGCTGGTACTTCGCCCAGTCGATCTGGCTGCCTTCGAGGTCGTGGAGGTCGATCTTGTAAACCGGCGGCTGCTGGTTGGGCAGGGAGTTTTCGGCGTTCTCGCTCCAGTCGTTGGTGGTGGTGACGATGTAGCGGAGCGCGAAGGGCTTCTGGCCGGAGGCGGTGAAGAAGCTGTCGATGTCGGCCTTCCGGACGCGGTAGTCCGGGGCGTAGCACTTGCACTGGATGGCGTGGAATTCCTCGGTGCCGCGGGTTTTGGCGACGAGGTCGATGCCGGTGTCCTTGGCGGAAAGCCCGAACTGCGGGCCGCCGATTTCCTTGGCCCAGGCGGTGTAGAGCCAGACGTCGGAGTAGAGGTCGGCGAAGCGGGGTTCCTGGCGGAAGTAGGTGCGGATCAGCTCCTCGAAGTAGGTGCCCTTTTCGCGCTCGGTCTGGGAGGTGGCGCGGTAGGCGGCGAGGATGCTTTGAAGGGGAGTCATGCGGATAGAATCGGGAGAAGGTCGCAGGTGGCCTGGGACAAGCGCAGGGGGCGGGTCCGGGGAACTTCGAGTTAAGGGAAGTTAG
>JAYTLR010000114.1:0-40321 GCA_043729195.1 Akkermansia sp. | reverse complement strand
GTTGTCCATCGTCGGCTACGCCTTCAACGCCGATCCCCTCTTCACGGTGCCCCGCTGGACGGCCATTTCCGTTCAAACCTCCACCATGATTCTGGCGCTCGCGACCGGGCTGGTGATCTGCTGCCCGGACGTGCATCCGATGAAGATTTTTCAGTTGGACTCGGCGGCGGGCTGCATGGTGCGACGGGCGCTGCCGGGAGTGATCCTGCTGCCCTTGGTGCTCGGATGGCTGTTCCTTCGCGGGGAGCGGGCCGGCTTGTTCGACACCGCGTTCGCGATGGCGCTGCTGGTGATCGGCCTGATGGCCTTGCTGAGCCTGCTGCTGTGGTGGACGGCCGCGGCGGTGGAGCGCCACGAGGGGGCGCTCTACCGGAGCAGGGAGCAACTTGGGGACATCCTCGACAGCATTACCGATGGATTCCTGACCGTCGACTCGGAGTGGCGGGTGGTCTATGTCAACGAACAGATCGAGCGCCGCAGCGGCCTGAAGCGCGCTGAAATGGTCGGCCGCAATATCTGGGAGGTTTTTCCAGCCGGCAAGGAAACGGAAGCCTACCGGCAACTACAGCGGGCGATGACCGATCGATGCAGCACGGACTACGAGGTCTTTTTCCCGCCTTGGCAGAAGTGGCTTTCAGAGCGGGCTTATCCCACGCCGGAGGGCGGGCTCGCTCTTTACTCGGAGGATATCACCGCGCGCAGGCAGGCAGCAGCGCGGCTCCGGGATTCCGAAGAGCGGATGCAACTGGCGATCAGCATCGCCGCCGCCGGCACCTGGGATTTGGACCTGACGACCGGCGTGAACCACTGGTCGGACAGTCATTTCACCCTGCTGGGCCACCCGCCGACCGCGGACCGTGTCGCGACCGAGTCGATGTGGCGGAATTCCGTGGTTCCCGAGGACCTGGCGGGCGTGATCAATGAAGCAGGCCGCGCGTCGGTGGATCGCGACATGTTCCGCTCCGAACACCGGATCCGGCGGGCTGACAACGGGGAGATCATGTGGGTCAAAGCGGCGGGGCGGTTCTTCTACGACGATGACGGCAAACCGGCGCGATTCGTCGGCGTGTTCTTCGATGTCACCGCGCAGAAGCGGGACGAGGAGGAATTGAAGCGCCTGGCCGCACAGTTGCGCCAGTCCGATCAGCGGAAGGACGAGTTCCTGGCAACGCTGGCCCATGAGCTCCGCAATCCGCTGGCCCCGGTGCTGAACTCGCTGGAGATCCTCAAGTGCTCCGGCAACGACGCCCGTGCCGCCGCCGGGGCGAGGACCATGATCGAACGGCAGATCGCCCAGATGGTACACCTGATCGATGACCTGCTGGATATCGGGCGGATCAATCAAGACAAGCTGCAGCTTCGGAAGGAGACGGTGGATCTCGGGATTGTCCTGCATCAGGTCGTGGAAGCTGCCCAGCCGGCGATGGCGGCGGCCGGCCATGAGTTCGTCGCTTCCATTCCGGAGGGGGGCGTTTCCCTTGACGCGGATCCGGTCCGGATTGCCCAGGTCTTTGGCAACTTGCTGACGAATGCTTGCAAGTACACGCCGCCGGGTGGCCGGATCGAGTTGAACGTCGAGCGGCATCACGACCAGGTCGCCATCTCCGTGAAGGACAGCGGCGTCGGGATTCCGAGCCAGATGCTGGACGGTATCTTCGATCCCTTCGCCCAAGTGGACCGGACCTTGGAACGCTCCCAAGGCGGACTCGGCATCGGTCTGACCCTGGTCAAGCGGCTGGTAGAGCTCCACGGTGGGACAGTCAGCGCGGTCAGCGAAGGCCAGGGCCGCGGCAGCGAGTTCACGGTCACCCTGCCGGTGGCCGCCGGGCCTCCGTCGGCACACCATGTCCTTCAAAAACTCCCGGACGAAATGCCACCCGCGCTGGCGCGCCGGATCCTGGTGGTGGATGACAATGAGGACTCGGCCCAAAGCCTCTCCTTGCTCTTGGAACTCAAAGGTCACGAGGTGCGGACCGCCCGCGACGGACTCGAAGGCGTGGAGTGCGCGCGAAGCTTTGAACCGGACCTCATCCTGCTGGACATCGGCATGCCGGGGATGAATGGCTATGACGCCTGCCGTGCCCTCCGGGAAATGAGCTGGCGGAAAGCACCGGTGCTGGTGGCTCTCACCGGCTGGGGGATGGAGAAAGACCGGCGGAAATCCAGCGAGGCGGGCTTCGACTGGCATCTGGTCAAGCCGGTCGATCCCTCGGCATTGCTGGCCGTGCTGGCCGATGCCCATGCGGGCGTGGAAACGCCGGACCGCACCGCCCCGGCGTGAATGGTAGGTCCGGGCAGGGGGATCGCGGGACGGTCTTGCGCTCAGCAGATGGAGTTCAAACGGCAGACGCGTTATCGTATTGCAGCCTCGCCCGGAAGCGAATTTAAGCAGCTTCTTCGATTCACCCCTCGCTACTTTCACTGCTCCTCATCCGGAAACGAAAACCGGTTGTTGGAATTCAGGCAAACCTGGCAGAGCACGCCAGCAGAGGTTGCGGTCGCCAAGAGCACCCATCAAACCGTCCAAACGGCGGACATGGCTGCGGAGATCCAGGCTCGCGGCCAGTTTCCTCGCAATTCGATATGCATTGATCAAATGGCGGTCCAGAGCGGCACAAAGGCAGAGTGCCAATGCTTGGGCGCGTGCCGTATCGCTCCTGAGGATCTCAAATAATGCTGTTTCGAGAAACTCGATACGTGCCGGCCGGCTCACGAAGGAGGGATCCACGCCGTGGTCGGTAAACGATCTCAGGCAGTCCCGGCGTTGGCGGCAGCAACTCTCCAGGTCGGCAACGGCCGCGGGAAAGCCGGAGGCATGGATGTACCTCTTCAACCACGCGATAATCTCGAGAAGTTGTTCCTCGGCCGACCGGATGTATTCGATCTGGTGGCGATAATGGGGACGGAGGCAATGCGATTTCACCGGATGAACGACTTCGCAGAATCTGTACCGAGATGGCGGGATCATCCGGGCATGATCCGAACGTGGACTGGGAGCCATCACCATTGCGGCGGGAGGTACCACGCTGGTCGCAAAACTTATGCGATTTGCAATCTCGGCAAGCACCGCGGAGGTGATTTGCAATCCGGCTGAGATAATTTCCGATGCCCCCGCCTTGTCTTGACGGCATTGAGGGGGGCGGGAAACGGGGGCACAGGACTTGCAAAGCAGCCCCTCCAACACCAAACCATCATGCCGAAGAAAAAATCTCCGTCCGTTCCTTCTGTTGCTACCCCTTTAGCGGTGCCGGCAGAAACCCATCAGACCGCCCGAACGGGGGATCCGGTGCTCACCACCAACCAGGGACTGCCGCTCTCCGACAACCAGAACTCCCTCAAGGCGGGCGTTCGCGGACCCTTGCTGTTGGAGGACTTCATCCTCCGCGAGAAGATCACCCATTTCGACCACGAGCGCATCCCCGAGCGGATCGTCCACGCCCGCGGCTCGGGTGCCCATGGCCATTTCATCCCGTACGAATCGGCCGCAGACATCACTGCGGCGGCTTTCCTGCAGCATCCGTCCGTGAAGACCGAGGTCTTCGTCCGCTTCTCGACCGTTGCCGGCGGTGCAGGTTCGGTGGACCTGCCGAGGGACGTCCGCGGCTTTTCGGTGAAATTCTACACTTCGGAGGGGAACTACGATCTGGTCGGAAACAACATGCCTGTCTTCTTCATTCAGGACGCAATGAAGTTCCCCGATGTGATCCACGCGGTGAAGATGGAGCCGGACCGCGGCTTTCCGCAGGCTGCTTCGGCTCATGCGACTTTCTGGGACTTCATCTCCCTCACCCCGGAAAGCATGCACATGATCATGTGGGCGATGTCCGATCGTGGCATCCCGCGCTCGCTACGGATGATTGAGGGCTTCGGGGTGCACACCTTTCGCTTCATCACGGCGGACGGCGTCAGCCGTTTCGTGAAATTCCATTGGCGGCCCACCATCGGCAGTGCCGCAGTGGTGTGGGACGAGGCGGTAAAAATCTGCGGCGCGGATCCGGATTTCCACCGCCGCGACCTCTGGCAAGCGATCGAGCGCGGCGACTTCCCCGAGTGGGAATTCGGCGTCCAGGTGATCGAGGAAAGCCAGGCCGCGGAACTCGACTTCGATCTGCTCGACCCTACCAAGCTCATCCCTGAAGAGATCATTCCCATCCGCAAGCTCGGCAAGATGGTCCTCAACCGGAACCCGGACAACCACTTCGCGGAAACCGAACAGGTCGCCTTCTGCCCCAGTCACCTCGTGCCCGGCATCGGCTTCTCGGACGACCCGCTGTTGCAGGGCAGGCTGTTCTCCTATCTCGACACCCAGCTCAGCCGGCTGGGCGGGCCGAATTTTCATCAGATCCCGGTCAATGCGCCGCGCTGCCCGATGCGGAATTTCCAGCGCGACGGACTCCGCCAGATGGAAGTGCCGAAGGGCCGGGTCGCCTACGAGCCGAGCCAGATCTCGCCGCTCTCGCCCCGCGAATGTCCCGTCAAAGGCTTCCGCACCTTTCCAGAGACCGAGACCGGGGAAAAGATTCGCAAGCGCTCCGAGACCTTCGCGGATCACTACTCCCAGGCGCGGATGTTCTTCCGCTCAATGACGCAGCCGGAGCAAAATCACATCGCCAGCGCCCTCGCCTTCGAATTGGCGAAGGTGGAGATCATTGCGATCCGCGAGCGGATGCTCGGTCATCTCCAACTCATCGATCCGGCGCTGCACGACACCGTGGCGGATGCCCTGGGCATGGAAGGCGGGGCGGTCGAGATCACGCCAGCCGTCCCCCCGAGGGATCTCGCGCCGTCGCCGTCGCTCAGTCTCATCGCGAAAGACCCGGCGACCCTCAAGGGGCGCAAGGCGGGAATCCTCCTCACCGATGGCTTCGAATCCGCGCTGCTGGCCTCGCTCCTTGCGGCCTTCAAAAAAGAACGGGCCGCCGTGGAATTGGTTGCGCCAAAAATTGCGGGTGCGACCGGCAATGACGGCGTGCTCGTGCCGGCTCATCACGCGCTGTCCGGGGCGCCGTCCGTGTTGTTTGATGTCGTGGTCCTGCTGCCCTCGGCGGAGGGGGTCGATGATCTGGTGAACGAGGCGGCTGCGGTGAATTGGGTGCGCGACGCGTTCGGCCATCTGAAAGTCATCGGGCACCATTCTTCCGCCGCGCCGCTGCTGGATGCGGCGGGCGTGGTCAAGGACGACGGGGTGCTTGCCCTCACTGGCAAGAGCGCGGTCGGCGGATTCATCGCCACGGCCCGACAGGGACGCCGCTGGGAGCGTGAGCCATCGTTGCGGAGCATTGGCTGAAGCCGTCCATTTCCCATTCCTAGTACATGAAACTAATTCCATATCGCTTCGTTCGATGCATCCTCTTGCTGATGTTTTTCCTGGCTGGCGTCTCGCTCTTGCACGGCCAGGAAGCCGGTCGCGATAACGACGGCAAGATTGAGGCGTTGATCCAACACGTACAGTCACTGAAAGGTGCGACCTTCATCCGCAATGGCAGCGAGTACGACTCGAAGAGTGCGGCCAAATTTCTAAGGGGGAAATGGGACGCCAATCGAAAGGAAATCACCACCCCGACGGAATTCATCGAGAAGGTGGCGACAAAATCCGGGACTACGGGCAAGCCCTACTTCATCCGCTTTGAAGATGGCAAGGAGACGCCCTGTGGGCCCTATCTGACCGGACAACTCAAGAAACTTGAGTCCAAACCTCCCGCCAAACCATGAAAGGGGAGCGATTTTCGAATTCTCCATTCACGCGGAACGGAGTGTTTCGACTTGTGAGAACGCTTTGTCCAAAGCTGCTTCTTGCAGCGACCACTTTGACCGTGATGTCGTCTTGCGGAGATCTTGCGGGAAACTTCCGCGACCCGTCCGCCATCCGGAATTCCAAACCCGGCAGCGGCTCTTCGGCCGCCCGTTTCGGGATGGCTGCCGCCCGCGGCACGGCCTTGGGTCTGGTCCGTCACCCGGGCACGACCGCCCGGCTTGGCGCCACGGTGCTTTGGCATCGGCCCCGGGAACTGTTCACGGGCAACTTCCGCGCGCCGGTGAAATTCGACTTCACCGCGGAGCAGGCCCCCGGGACCGACGGCTTCGAGGCATTGCTGGATGGCAAGAAGATCCCCGGACCGGTCTCTGGAAAGATCACGTGGCTGGTCGATGGCAAGCGGTTCTTCCCCGAGTTCGAGCGCCAGATCGCAGCGGCACGCCAGTCCATCGATGCCCAGGTTTACATCTACGACAATGACGATGTTGCGGTCCGTTATGCCGACTTGCTCAAGAAACGTTCCGACGAAGTGTCGGTCCGCGTGATTTTCGATGATCTCGGCAGCTCGACCGCCGCGGCTTCGCCTCCTGAAACGCCTTTCCCCGCAGGCTTTACACCTCCCCCGCGGATGGGCCGGTACTTCCGGGATGGATCGTCGGTGAAATCGGGGTTGATGCTGAACCCTTGGCTCGTCTGCGATCACACGAAGCTTCATGTCTTCGATCAGAAGGTCGCCCTCATGGGGTGCATGAACATCGGCCGCGAATATTACAGCGAGTGGCACGACCTTATGTTCCGGGTGGAAGGTCCGGCCGTCGCGCGGCTCCAGGAGGACTATAACAACACCTGGCGCAGGGCGAATCCATTCTGGTTGTTCAGCCAGTTTCAAAAGAAGCCTGCGGTCACGCCCCCCGCTTCCGTGGCAGGTGCGGTCCCTTTGCGGATCATTCGCACCGATCCCGCCGCAGGACGCTATGAAATCCACCAGGCGATGTTGCTGGGCATCCGTGCCGCCCGCAAGCGGGTCTGGATCGAAGACCCCTATATCGCCAATGATGACATCACCGAATCGCTCGAAGATGCGGCGAAGCGCGGGGTCGACGTGCGCCTGATCTACCCAGACAAGAATGACTCGAAAATCATGGACATTGCCAACCGGGCCTTCGCGACCGACCTCGTGAAGGCGGGTGGGAAAGCTTTTGCCTACCCTGGAATGACCCACCTGAAGGTGATGATCTGCGATGACTGGGCCTGCGTGGGTTCTGCCAATCTTGATACCCTTAGCATGCGGATCAACCGCGAGCTGAATATTGCCGTTCGTGCTTCCGTTCCGCTGAACCAACTCATCGAGCAGGTCTTCCGGCCGGACTTCGCCATTTCAAAGCCACACTCGGAGTTGCGTGCTCCGTTACCGGTTGCCCCGCTCGCTGAAGCAGTGGCGGATCAGCTCTAGTTTTGAACGATGGGATGCCGCCTTCCGGCTTTGTACCAGATGGTTTGCTGCAAATTGCATGACTTCGGCGGCAGCTCGCACGGGCTACGGAAGTCCGGGCCTTAGGTTCAACGGTGGAAAACCTCTCATTTTCAATGTCTTGCGCATTTGGACAGGGCGCGACTTCCGACGGCATGCGATATGCAAATCGTCTGACGTTATGAAAATCAAACCACAATACGTTTTCGGCGGGTCCTTGATTGTGATCCTTCCATTCATGCTCGCTTCTTGCGACGTCGATAAAGTTGAAGATGGCTCCGTGCCCGAGGTGAAGGTCGAGGTCGACGGGGAAGCCAAACTGCCCAAGTATAAAGTCGACGGCCCGGATGTTACCGTAGGTAAGAAGACGGTGGAGGTCCCCACCATTGATATCGACATTCCGGATGAAGAGGACAACGAGCCAAGCAAGAAGGTCGACGAGTAGCCGGCCCTGTGGCACTCCGCGGGTTTGTCGATGGGGCGGAGATGATTCTCCGGAACTGATCGAAGCAAGTTCGGTGTACTGGACCGCGAACTTTAGTCCGCTCGAAATCAGAGGCGTGCGGACTAAAGTCCGCGGTCCAGTACATCGCCCGCCTGTTACGCCTTCTTCATTACATCGCCCGGCCGTTGTCGTCCGTTCGAACGCGGCGGGAGTGGTCACGACCTTCGTCGGATCACGCTGTGCACACTGGCGTGGCCTTTGGCAATCTGGCCACCCCGACCAACTCACCTTTTGAGTGGCCCCACCCCTCCGGTATCGCTTCCCGGCGAATTCCCTCTCAACCCAAGCAGGGGCGGCCAGATGAGAACCTTCCGGAGGGTTTCAGTCCTTGATCCCATCATTGGGGCGGGGCAACTGTCGGGTATCCGTAAATCCCACACCTGCCTCTCGCTTGCATCTCCGGACTTGCGATGCATCGGTGTAGCCAACGCAGCAATGCGCGGTGTCCGTGGTTCGGGGAGGGGCTGCGGGCACCAAGTTTTCCAGGGTAAGTGTGTTCAAGTCATGGAACGCCCGTGACCGGTCGAGGAAACTCTTCGGGTCACGGGTATCGTGGCAGAAGCCAATCCCTCGGTCTGGCGTTTCAACTCGCGGGCCAACCGCCGGGTCACCAGCATCGGCGCTGAAGGCCCCCCTGCGGGCAGTCGTTGGCATCCCGGCCTTGCCGCAGTTCCGGGCATGGTGAAGAATTCCGCCGCATGAGTGATCCGCGCCCGTCCGACTGGCAGTCCAGCAAAGGCCTGGCCAAGAGCATCCTGCACGACCGCCCCGCACGGCGGCGGGCGATGGGCCGGAGTGCGGTCTTGTTGCTCGCGATGTTCGCGATCGGACTGTGGGGGATCGACGGCTGGCTGAAGGCCGACCTCTGGCGCTTCATCGCGTGGTGGGGTGCTTGCGGGTTCCTTGCGATGTTCGTGATGCTGTTCGCGCTTTACGACGTGATGCGGGTGATCCGCGAGGAACGGGAGCGGCTGTGAGCCGCTAGCGGGGATTTCGCCTTGCCCGGCGGGGGAAGCGGAGGCTTGATTCGCCTGCATGACACCGGAGCTTGAAGACCTGTTCGCGTTTCTTCGTTTCCCCAGCATTTCCACCGACTCGCGGAATGCCGGCGATGTCCGGGCCTGCGCGGACTGGCTGGTGGCGAAACTCACCGGGATGGGCCTGGCCACCACGCTTCATCCGACCGAAGGCTATCCGGTCGTGGTCGCCAAGAACCAGCACAAGCCCGGCCGCCGGACGGTTCTCATTTACGGTCACTACGATGTCCAGCCGGTCGATCCGCTGGCGCTGTGGACCACGCCGCCCTTCGAGCCGGAGATCCGCGGCGGGAAAATCTGGGCGCGCGGCTCCTCCGACAACAAGGGCCAGATGCTTTCCCACATCCTCGGCGTGGAAAAGACGCTGAAGGAAAAAGGCGAGCTGCCGGTCAACCTGACCTTCCTCTTCGAAGGCGAGGAGGAAATCGGCAGCCCGAACCTCGCGCCTTTCCTCCGCGCCAACCTCGACCTGCTCAAGTGCGACGTGATCGCGATCTCCGACACCGGCATGGTGGCGCCCGGCGTGCCGACACTCGGCTACGGCTTGCGCGGGATCGCCTGCTGCGAGGTCATCCTCCGCGGCCCGGCGCGGGACCTGCACTCGGGGCTTTTCGGCGGAGCGGTGGCGAACCCCGCGACGGCGATCGCGCGGCTGGTAGCCAGCCTGCACGACGAGCATGGCAAGGTGATGATCGAAGGCTTCTACGACGACGTGAAACCGCTCGAAGCGTGGGAGCGCGAGATGTGGGCGAAGGTCCCCGGCGTGTCCGACGAGGATTATCTGAAGGTCACCGGTAGCGGCAGTCTCTTCGGCGAAGAAGGCTACACCGCCGCCGAGCGCGCGTGGGCCCGCCCGACCGCCGAGATCAACGGCATCGGCGGCGGCTACCAAGGTGAGGGCTCGAAGACCGTGATTCCCGCCGAGGCGATGGCGAAGTTCTCGTTCCGCCTGGTCCCGAACCAGGATCCCGCCGACATCCTCGAGAAGGTGAAGGCGCACATCGACCAGCACTGCCCGCCCGGCGTCTCGCTGCTCTACATCGGCGGCCACGACGGCAAGCCCTACCACACCGACCCCAACGGCCCCTTCGGCCTCGCAGCCCAGCGCGCGCTGCGGGTCGCCTTCGATGCCGAACCCGTCCTCATCCGCGAAGGCGGGAGCATCCCGATCGTCCAGGCCTTCCGCGAGATCCTCGGGGCTGACACGCTCCTGTTAGGTCTCGCTCTCGCCGACGCCCAGATCCACTCGCCGGATGAAAATTTTCCGGTCGAGAATTTCGAAGCGGGGATCCGCCTGAATCAGGCGCTCTTGGAGGAACTGGCGAGGTGATCCGTGAAGGCTTGAACTTTTATGAAGGACGGCAAGGCATTGCGCATCGCAGAGCGAGAGGGGCTTTGCAGCTTGTCCAGCAACACGAAGTGGCAGCGACTTCTTCCCGTCATCGCTGGCTTCCCCGTACACAAACGCATCAAGTTCATTAACGTTGAGGATCCAACTCAATGGCAAAAAGGGATTTGGCAGCCTCATCCTAACTACGTCGAGGCTTCGGGTGGCCCCGAAGAACTGAAGTTTGTTGAGTGGATTGAGATAGAAATGGTCGAGCGCCGCCCCATGGGAACGTTGGTAGCAGCCATTTCTCTCGACCATTCAGAAGCCATCCGTTCCGCTCTTGTGACCGAGTGCGCCCCTTTTCGCGAGACTCAAACCACGTTCATCGTGCTCGGTTACAGTCGCCCCACACCCGCCGCCTGACACTCGCCAGCAGAAGGATTCCCACTCTCCACTCTCTCCATGTCCGATTCTCCCAAACTCGACTTCATCCGCGAAATCATCGCCGCGGACCTTACTTCCGGTAAGCACGCCACGACCATCACGCGCTTTCCGCCGGAGCCGAACGGCTACCTGCACATCGGCCATGCCAAGGCGATCTGCCTGAACTTCGGCATCGCGCAGGAAAATGCGGCGAGCGGAGCGCGTTGCCATTTGCGCTTCGACGACACGAATCCTTCCAAGGAAGAGACCGAATACGTCGAGAGCATCAAGGCGGACGTGAAGTGGCTCGGCTTCGACTGGGGCGAGCACCTGTTTTTCGCGAGCGACTACTTCGAGTTCTACTTCGAGTGCGCCGTCCACCTGATCAAAAACGGCCTCGCCTACATCGATCAACAGACTCCGGAGCAGATCAAGGAAACCCGCGGCAACCTGAACGTCCCCGGCACGCCGTCGCCGTGGCGCGACCGGCCGGCGGAGGAAAGCCTGGATCTCTTCGCCCGGATGCGGGCCGGCGAGTTCAAGGAAGGGGAAGCGGTGCTGCGGGCGAAGATCGACATGGCGTCGCCGAACATCGTAATGCGCGACCCGGTGATTTACCGGATCATGCACGCCCATCACCATGCGACCGGCGACGCGTGGTGCATCTACCCGATGTATGACTTCGCCCACCCGCTGGAGGATGCGAAGGAGCACATCACCCACTCGCTGTGCACGCTGGAGTTCGAGATCCACCGGCCGTTCTACGACTGGACGATCGAGCACTGCCCGGTGCCAGCCAAGCCTCGACAGATCGAGTTCTCGCGGCTGAACCTGAACTACACGGTGATGAGCAAGCGCAAGCTGCTCCAACTCGTGAAGGAAGGCCTGGTCGGCGGTTGGGACGACCCGCGCATGCCCTCGCTGTCCGGCCTCCGCCGCCGCGGCTATCCCGCTGCTGCGATTCGGAATTTCTGCCACCGCGTCGGCATCACCAAGTTCGACGGCATCACCGATGTCGCGCTGTTAGAGTTCGAAGTCCGCGACCATCTCAACACCGTCGCTCCGCGGCGGATGGCGGTGCTGGATCCGGTGAAGCTGGTGATTGAAAACTGGCCGGAAGGCACGAGCGAGGACATCGAGCTCGACAACCACCCGAAGGACCCGGCGATGGGCACGCGGCACGTCGCGATGACCCGCGAGTTGTGGATCGAGGCGGATGATTTCCAGGAAGAGCCGGAGAAGAAGTTCTACCGCCTTGGCCCCGGACGTCATGTCCGGCTGCGCGGCGCGCACATCGTGAAATGCACCGGCTTCGAGAAGGGCGCCGACGGCAAGGTCGGCGAGATCCACTGCGAGTATCTGCCCGGCACCAAGGGCGCGGACACGCCGGAAGGCGTCCAGTGCAAGGCGGCGATCCACTGGGTCAGCGCCGAGCATGGCGTGGCGGCGGAAGTCCGGCTCTACGACCGCTTGTTCACGGTGGAAGACCCGGATGCGGCGGAGGGCGGCTTTGTCAGCGTGATCAATCCGGACTCGCTCAAGTCGATCACCGCGTGGGTCGAACCGTCCCTGGCGGACGTCGAGCCCGAGTGGAGTTGCCAGTTCGAGCGGCTCGGGTATTTCGTCGCCGACCGGGTCGAGCACGAACTCGGCAAGCCGGTGTTCAACCGGACGGTGGCGTTGAGGGATTCTTGGAAGTAGTGACCTTTGGCCGACTCACTCGACCCGGATCGCCGTCGATCTTCCGTGGGCGTCCAGTCCTTCGATCCGTGCGAACTCCCGCACCACTGCCAGCGACTTGCGCACCGCCTTTTTGTCCATCTTGACGATGCTGGTCCGCCGCTGGAACTGGTCGGCGCGCAGGCCCGAGAACGAGCGCCCGCTGCCGCCGGTCGGCAGGGTGTGGCTGGGACCGGCGAGGAAATCGCCGACCGCCACCGGTGAATCATTGCCCAGATAGATGGCCCCGGCCGTGCGGATCTGCGGCAGCCATTTCTTCTCTTCCGCACAAATGAACGAGACGTGCTCGGCGGCGAAGGCATTCGAGATCTCGATCGCCTCGGCCATGTTGCGGACCTGGAGCATGAACGTCGCCTGCTTGAGCACCTCGCGGATGTAGCGGGCGCGGCTCAGGCTGGCGAGTTGGCGCTCGACCGCCTTGACCACCTTGCCGATGAGTGCCTTCGAGTCGGTGATGAACCCGATCACGCTGTCGCCGCCGTGCTCGGCCTGGGCTAGCAGGTCGGCCGCGATGTAGTCCGGATTGCCGGTCTTGTCGGCGATGATCAGGACCTCGCTCGGCCCGGGCAGCAGGTCGATCGACACCGCGCCGAAGAGCTGGCGCTTGGCCTCCACCACGAAGCGGTTGCCGGGCCCGAAGATGCGGTCGACCGGGCGCACCGACTTCGTACCGAGTGCCATCGCGGCGATCGCCTGGGCACCGCCGATCTTGAGGACCTCGGTGACCCCGGCCGCCTTGAGGGCATAGAGCAATTCGGGATTCACCGCGCCATCGGGACCGCAGGGAGTGGCGGCGAGGATTTCAGGCACGCCGGCCGCCCGGGCGAAACCGGCGGTCATCAGCGCGGTCGATACGAGCGGAGCCTTCCCGCCGGGCACGTAAACTCCGACTCGGTCGAAAGGCTGGAAACGCTCGCCGACGCGCGCCCCTTCGGCGTTGAGCATCGACCAGTCCTTGCGCAGGCCTTTCTTCGCGAAGGCGGTGATGTTCCGCAGGCTGGCGGCGACCGCCTTGCGCGTGGCCGGGGCCACTTTCACCGCGGCAAGTTCCTCCGCGGTCACGAAGAGCTGCTTCTCCTTGAGCACCACGTTGTCGAAGCGCTTGGCGTAGGCGACCAGGGCCTTGTCGCCCTGACCCGCCACTTCGGCGATGATCTCGCTGACGAGGTCGCGGACGTCGTGCGTCGGCAAGGCGCGGCGGTTCAGGCGTTTGACGAAGGACTCGTAGTCGGCGTCGCGGTATCCGAGGATTTTCATGGGAGCATCAGGCGGACGGAGTCAGGCGTAATACGGCCTGAGCATCAAGTAACAGATGGGACCGGTTACCGCGACGTAGAGCCACATCGGGAACACCCATTTCGCCAAGCGGCGATGCGCGGCAAAGCGGTTCGTCGAGCCGGCGATGAAGGTAAACAGAATCGCCGGCAGGCTGACCCCGGCCAGGACGATGTGGGTGATCAAGAGGAAGAAGTAAACGGAACGCATCGCTCCCGTGCCGGCATACCTCGTTTCCTCCGTGGTGAAATGATAGGCCACGTAGCAGAGCAGGAAGGCCACCGAGAGCCCCATCGCCGCGAAAATCGCCTGGCGGTGCAGTCCGATCTTGCCCTGCTTCACCGCGATGATCGCGATCACCAGCGCGATGGAAACCAGCGTGTTGATCGCCGCATGGACCGGTGGCAGAAAATTGAACGACCAACCTTCCGGCAGCGGGATCCGCAGCTCCGGGCGGCGCATCAGGCCGACTAGGACCAAGACCACTGCGGTGAGGATCCAGGCGACGATGCCAAGTTTCTTCGAAAGGGCTTCATCCGGCGACCGGGACAGCCACTCCTTGCGTTCGTCATTCGTCATTTCCTGCTTCTGCGGGTGCGGTTTCTTCTTCGGGCACGAGATCATCGATCCCCGCCGTCTCGTTCTTCTCCAGCTCCTCGAGCACACGGTCGTGAAGCTCCTTTTTCAATCGATCGTAGAGCCCCGGGTCCCGCTTGCGGCCTTCTTCGGAGCGCGCGTCGGCGAGCGGCCACTTGCCGACCACGTTCCATTCTCGGTCCACCAGCATGATCCCCATGTCGTGGGCGAAGCGGCCGTTCGACTCGGCATCGGCCGGATCCGTCCGTTCGCGCACGGCGAAGAACCCGAGTTCCTTTTCAAGATAATCGTGGGTTTCCTTCTCGTTCGGATGGCTCATGAACCACCAGTCGGCGGCGTCGGCCCCGAGTGCCTCCGAGTAATTGACCAACCGCTCCGGGGTGTCGGTGAGGGGATCGACCGAGACGCAGACCATGTGGAAGTCCGGGTGATCCTTGAACTCGTCGTAGATCGTCTTCAGCTCCTGGCCATTGCGCACCGCGCAGTGCGGACAGACCGCGAAGAACTCCGCGATGATCCAGACCTTGCCCTTGAGGTCGGAAAGCTTGACCGGCGCGGCAGCCTGATTGACTCCGCTGAAGTCGGCTTTGATCGGGAAAAAGGTCTGCGCTTTGGGAGCCGAGATATTGCTGAAATCCGGCTCCTCCTGCTCCGGCACCTGGCTACCGAGGTGGACGGCGAAGGCGAGGAAGGCAACCGAGACCACGGCCACGAACCCATAGAGGAGCGCTATTCTTCGGCGTTCGTTCATGGCGTCACGGGTTGGGCGATCATTTCGTCGAGGGTTTTGACCAGGAGCTCTTCAAGCGTCGCCACGTTGGATTTGGCCAAGCCTTGGGTCCGCCCTTCGGCATCCCAGGTGGCGGCCTGTTCAAAGTCGAAGGTTACCTTGTGGCGGCGATACTTGCCTTGCTTCAGCGTCGCCTGACGGATGTGGCGGTCACGATCGACGACGATCAACGACGCGTCGAAGACCCACTTGCCGTCCTTCTGGTGCGGCATCACGCCGAGCCGGAGCTTGTTTTTGAGAAACTTGTGCACGTATTCCTCTCCCGCCCCGACGAACCACCAGTTAGGCAGCCCGACCCCGATTTCCTCGGCGACCTTTGCCAGCACCGCGGGGTCTTCCTGATTCGGATCGACGGTGAAACAAACGATCCTGAAATCATCGCGGCCGGCGTAGCGCTCGTTCAGCCGGAGCAGCACCTCGCGGGTCGCCTTCCAGTCTTCCGGCTGGTTCACCGACACCCCGCAGACGATCCAGACCTTGCCGAAAAGCTCGCTGATCTTCGCCCCGGAGGCATCCTGGCGGACCACACCGAACTCGGCCTTGTTGTCGATCCGCCCGATGAAGCCGGGGCGGTCATCACCCGCCTGTGCGGCCGCCCATTTCAGGTAGGCGGCGAAAATCCCGACGCCGCTGGCGATCATGATGGCGAAGAGCCAAAGGGCAGTGATCCGCAGCTTTCGCGGGTCGCGCACGGCGGGTTCGAGCTTTTCAACAGGCGTCCTCATGGGGCGGCGGAAGCTAGACTAGGTCCACGCGAAGGCAAGCAATCCGAGTTCAAGCGGCAGGTAGAGCAGCGTGAACAGGAAAAGTCTGCGGAAGGAGGCCCGTTCGCCATCCCGCATGAAGCGCCCGGCGAGGGCTGACATCACCAGTCCCGCGAGGATTCCTCCGCCCAGCGCGACGTAGCCCTGCCAGCCGGGCGTCCACCCGGCGAACCACGGCCACAGTGGCAGCGCGGCGAGGAATAGCGCGAAGATCGCGGCAAGGAGCCCGCTGCGGCGGCCGCTGACGTCGCCATCGGACCACATTTTGTAGCCCGCACTTTCATACTCCTCGCGGCACAGCCAGTTGATCGCCACGAAATGCGGGAGCTGCCACAAGGCGAGCAGGGAAAAGAGGAACCATGCGCCGCCATCGAACGCGCCGCCCGCCGCGGTCCAGCCGATCATCGGCGGGATCGCCCCGGGGATCGCGCCGACCAGGGTATTGGTGCTGCTGAGGCGCTTGAGCGGGGTGTAAACGAAGACATAAACGGCCACCGTGATGGCGGCGAGGACCGCCGGCCACAGGCCGACTTTCACGGCCAGGTGGATGATGCCCGCGGCGGAAAGGAGCCAGCCGACCCCGAACGCGAACAGCGGGTCCATCCGGCGCGAAGGCAGCGGGCGGTTCGCGGTGCGCTTCATCCGGGCGTCGAGATCGACCTCCATCAACTGATTGAAGGCCGCCGACCCGAAGGCCGCGGCGGCGGTGCCGACCAGGGTGTGGACCAGCTTCATCAGATCGAAGCTGCCGCCCCGCGATGCCAGTAGGTATCCGAAGAACGTGGTGATGAGGACGAAGACGTTCAGCCGCATCTTGGTCAGCACCATCAAATCCTTCCGCAAGCCGGGGTCCGGCTCGGGAGCCGCGGCGGCGGGGATGTCTGGGGCAGCTTCTTCGTTCATCGGCGGGGCGGGGAGAAGAGAACCCCGGATGCCGGGCAAGGCACGGAAATAGTTTCACGATGCTGCTGCAGTCCGCCTGACCTTCACCGTCGCTCCATCGGTTTCCTGGCCCCCCGGCGTTACCCTTCCTGCTTGCGGCTGAACGGGAGGAGCCTATTTCTCCGTAGCAAGGTAGCCTTGCCATTCCTCATGAAGCACCTCCTCGTCCCGTTTCTGGCGGCACCCTCCACTTATGGCATGACTCGCAAGATCCCCGGTTTCACTGGCTTGATTCTTGCCACATGCCTTGCCCAATGGCCCGCCGATGTTGCTGCCCAAGCGCCGGTGGATTCACCGCTACAGGCGGGATTGGGGGCACCGTTCCTGGACAACGCGGTTCTGCAACAGCAGATCCCTTTGCCGCTTTGGGGTTCAACGGAGCCCGAAGCCAAGGTGACCGTTGATTTCAAGGGTCAGAACAAAACCACCACCGCGCACATGGATGGAAACTGGCGAGTCGTGCTGGATGCCATGCCGGCCGAGCGCCTGAAGAGCGTCAACGAGACTCCTGTCGGTGACACGATGACGGTGACCTTCGAAAAAGCCGGGTTGAAAACGGTGAGGAGCATCCGCAATCTGATCCTCGGAGATGTATGGATGTGTGCGGGGCAATCCAACATGGCGGGTGCGATCCGAACGAACAGAAGCGGCCATTTTCCGGAGGACACGCTGGACAAGGCAAACTACCCGGCCTTGCGCCAGTTCCAGCCTGGTGACGCGGCATGGGTCGTCTGCACTCCCGAAGCGGCACCGGTTTTCAAACGGACGGCTTTTTTCTTCGCCCGGGGTTTGCAGCGGGATGCGCTGGTACCCATCGGTCTTGTCGCGACGGCCGTGGGTGGATCGAACATCGAGTCGTGGCTGAATCAGGAGCCGTATGTGACAGGCAAGAACTATTCCACCCTCGTTGCGCCCTTGGTTGGCTACGGCATTCGTGGTGCCATCTGGTATCAGGGTGAGAGCAACGAAAAGGATGGTCGCCGTTATCAGCCGAAGCTCGAGTCGCTGATCACGGGCTGGCGCAAGGCGTGGAAGCAGGGAGACTTTCCGGTTCATTTCGTGCAGTTGCCGGGAATCGGCTCGTCTTCCTTGGACAATCCCGCGGGCGGCGATGGTCGTGCGGAAATCCGCCAGGCATACTTCGAGACCCTGGCATTGAAGAATACGGGCATGGCGGTCACCATCGATGTGGGAGCCCCCGGTGAGCATCCGCCTAACAAGTACGACACCGGCGAGCGTCTTGCGCGTTCGGTGTTGCAGAAAGTTTATGGCTTCAAGGATCTGAGCACCTCCCCGCTTTACACCAAGCATACCATCGAGGGCGCCGCCATCCGGGTCTCCTTCGACAACGCGCAGAACGGACTGATCGTGGCCCGGAAAGAGGGATTCCTGCCACCCGTGCCGCAGCCGGATGCCGCCATTCAGTGGCTATCGATCCAGGCCAAAGACGGCACCTGGCATTGGGCGGATGGCAGGATCGTCGGTTCGGAGCTTGTCGTTTCCAGCAAAGACGTCGCCGAGCCTGTCGCAGTCCGTTATGCCTACACCCAGCATCCGAAGGGGAACCTCCTCTACAATAAAGAGGGTCAACCGGTCGGGCCGTTCAGCACGATTGGCTACGGACCGGAGTTGGAAGCGGATGCCTTGGGAAAGCCCGGGCAGCGATAGAGGGCTGACGCATCGGCAAACACGGAGGATCTGACGGTGGGTCGCTGCCCTACTTCATCAGCTTCAGGTTCGCTTCGGCAAAATGTTTCCCCATCAGCGCGAAGGTCTTGGCGCAGCCGAGATAATGGTAACCCGCGTTGGATGCGCCGCGTTTCCATAAGGCAAGTTCCGCCGGGGTGATGAGATCGGCCTCGAACTTTTTGAGGTATTCCCTTTTTTGTTCGTCGGTCATCGCGCCGTCCGCGTTGGCATGATCTTTATGCTTCGAGTTGAGGAAATGGTTCATCTGGTTGATCTGCGCACGCTTTTCATCGATGGCACCCAACTCGTCCGCCCAAAACGGCGCGGTCTGCACGGCCACGACGTTCCCTTTGAACCCGGGCATATCGGCGGGTGCCGCCATCGCCTCGCGGAAAGCCACCATGCTGGAGGATTGATCCTTGACTCCGCCCACGCCCATCACGCCGATGACGAAAGGCATCTTCGGCGCGTTGAAGTCCTTGCGCACGTCGCGGATGAAGGTGTCGAGCAGGTCGGAGTATAGGGCGTAGCGATCCGGTTTGTCGTGCTTCGGATAGACTTGGCCATCGACCATGTCGTTGAAGCCTTGGAGCCACGCGAAACCGGCGATTTCGTAACCCTGTGCGGCGTCATAATCCGGCATGACTTGTTTTGGATCGGCCAGAATCTTTTTCACATGCTCCGTCATCAGGCGGTAATAGACCCCGGTGGCAGCGGTCTTTTCGGCGTGCCATTTCGGCCGATCCTCGGCCTTGGGAATTCCGTGGGCTCCCTGGGGATGCTTGTCCCAAACTTCCTGGGTTTCCTTTGGCATCACGTAGGGCCCGGCGCTGGGCGGGCGGAAATCGGTGTGCAGGCTCTTGCCGCCCCAGGCCGCCTTGATGATGAGCACCGGTTCATCGAACGCCGCATCCATCGCGAGGCCGAAGGTGAACTCCGGGCCGATCTTGTCGCCGGGCTTGGCGGGATCCATCCCCCACATCGAGCCGTAGCCCGCGGTAAGTTTGCCATTGAGAGTGAAGTTTTTCTCACCGGCGCCGGTGAGGTAGGAAATCCAGGCTCCATCGCTGGTGGCGGGTTTCCCATCGGCTCCGCGCATCATCTTGAGCAGGGGCGCGGTGGCGGGGTCGTCGCCGATGTAGTCGAAGGTGCTGACGTTCGCCGGTCCCTCCATGTTCGACTGTCCGGCGAGGATGAAGACTTTCAGCGGCTTCGCTTCCGCGCCGGTGATGGCGACAAGGGCGGTTGTAAGAATCGTGGTGAGGTGTTTCATGATCTGAACAATTTCTACGGATAGTGGGGTTGATCACCCGTCTCAAGCTCGGTTCTTCGCTCCTGACCATACCTTGAGGAGTCATAAGAGTTTCAGCACATGCAGGGTCTTGCCGAAGGGGGCAAGCGCTGTCGCGCGAGGTCTCGCAGCCGGGACCGGCAATCAGTTCCCCGGGAACGGATCAGCATCGAGGCGGAGCTGGATTTCCTCCATCGGGATCGCCGGCTTCGCGGGCGGGTCGGCACGCTTCACCACGGCCAAGGCCACCGCGGTCAGCGTGGTTAGAAGGAGCAACGCCGCCAGCGCGACGGTCGAGCCGCGGGGGGAGTCGGAAAACATCCGGCGGACCCGCGCTTCCAAGCCGCTTTCGTGAGCCATCGCCAGCGCGGTGGCCGGGGAATGGGCGGGAGCCGCGAGGTCGCAGAGCACGTTGGCATAGCGCTCGGCGGGCATGCCTTCGGCGAGCAAGGCTTCATCGCAGGCGAACTCGCATTGTTCGGCGAGGCGGCGGGCCATCCACCAGACGAAGGGATTGAACCAATGCAGCGCGCAGGCTGCGGCACCGACCGCGCGCCAGAGGGGATCGCGGCGCTGGTGATGCTTCGTTTCGTGGGCCAGCACGGCTTCGCGGACCTCGGGCGTCCATTGATGCCAGGCTTCAGGGACAAAGATCACCGGCTTGAAGATTCCCGCCGCGACGGGTCCGGCGAGCCCGGGCAGGATGCGGAGGTCGATGCCTTCGCGCAGCTCGATCCGTTCCGACTTCCTGCGCCAGCGGATCAGCACGCCGAGGGCGACGAAGAGGCGGATGGAGGCGATCGCCACGCCGGTCGCCCAGAGCCACGGCAGCCAGAGTGAAAGGGCGGGGGAGCTTGGCTTGAAATCATCAGGAGGCAGCAGCGGGGCCTTTGGCAGGAAGAACAGCAGCGGGAAGACCGCGAGCAAGCCGAGGGCGAGGAGGGTCAGCCGCGGATCGCGCGCCGCATCGCGCCGGCCCGCGAGCCAGACGGCGGCGGTGGCGACAAGCGAAAAGGCGATGGCGGTAGTGAGCATGGCGACGCTTAGGGTTTAGCCGGGAGGACTTTCACTTCAAATCCATGATTCTGGGGCTTGATGTCGAAGAACGCGTCGTAGTGAACCCTCGTGGTTCCCGGACGATTAGCCTTGAGCCGGACAGTCCAATTGCCTCGGGTGACCTCGACAATCTCAGTATTCGATGAGCGAATGGTGTAAGACGGGCCGGCGCTAAGAATGGGCCAGTCTAGTCCAGCCGTGAGAATTCGCTTTGATTCACCCTGCTTCATTGAGATGGGTGGCGGGGAGTGGCGGTTGAATTCGTGATGCCCTGGCAGATGGTAGATTTTTTTGCAGCCGACGAGTGCTGTCGCGGCGATAAACATCGTCAGTCTAACAATGGAGTTCATCGGCAGGTCTTCAGTTGTTCCGCCTCACTTTCTGTCGATCAGGCTGCGGATTTTGGCGATCTCGTCTTGACTGAGCTGCTGGTCTTTGGGGTCGAGGAGGGCGGCGACGAGCTTTTCGGGGCTGCCTTCGAAGAAGGTGGAGAGGAGTTGCTTGAGAGCGGAGCGCTTGGCCTTTTTCTCGGGGACTTCGGGGCGGTAAACGTAGCGGCGGGAATCCTTGCGGTGGGAAACGAGGCCCTTCTCCATCATGGTCGCCAGCAAGGCGCGCACCGCGGAGTAGGTCGGCGGATCCGCCATCTCGTCCATCACCTCCTGCGCCGTGGCCTCGCTTTTCCGATAGAGGATTTCCATGACCTGCCGTTCGCGGCGTGCCAGTGTCTCTGCATTGCTCATGAGTGGAGAAATAGAGGATGCTGGAAAAGCTGCAATTGAAATGTTGGAAAAGCAGCACAAAAGATTTGACCTCGGTCCTGCGAAATGCTGTTTTTCCAGCACCATGAAATGCATGACGAACACGATGGCGGCCCGCAAGCGGGGCGGCGGGCTTTTCCTGATCTCCGCGCTGGCGGCACTATGGCTGAGCGGCTGCACAGTACCCGGCGGGGGAGGATATGCCCCGGAAGGTCGCACCAACGCGGATTTCATCGGGTCGGTGGACGGTGTGAATCTTCCCGGTGCCCCGGCATCCTCTCCAGCGAACGTCACCGACATTGTCACCGCCGGCAGCCGCAGCGGTGACGGAGCAATCAACCGCAGCAACATCGATGCGGTCCTGAATAATCCGAATCGAACTCTTTCGAAACCGCGCCAGAGAGCCGCCGAAGAACGGCCCGGTCTGGCGACCGGCTTCGGGGAGTCCACCCGCTCGCCTTGGTATCAGCAGTCTTTCGTCCGGGCCTCGACGAAGCCCGCCGGCACCGGGGCGCTCTACTACAACAACCGCGAGGGCATCGACGCGATGACCGGCGGCAAATACAAGGTATCTGGCGTGCAGACCGCCGCGGGCGACATGATCGAGTGGGGAATCAAGGGCGGCTTCGGCTATCTGCCGACCTACAGCACGTATTCAGCGTCGCGACGCTTCGTCGTCGGCAAGCACGGCTCGAACTACTCGATCGTGCTGAAGAACCGCTGCAAGAGCCGGCTCGAAGTCGTGCTCAGTGTGGACGGCCTCGACGTGCTCGATGGCAAGACGGCGTCATTCCCGAAACGTGGCTACGTGATCGCACCGGACGAAACGCTGGAGATCAAAGGCTGGCGGACGAGTCCCGAAACGGTGGCCCGCTTCCAGTTTTCGACCGTCGCCGGCTCCTATGCGAACCTGGCGCACGGCGATCATCGGAACGTCGGCGTGATCGGCATGGCGGTCTTCACCGAGAAGGGCGTGGATCCCTGGACTTGGATGCCGCAGGAAGTGCAGCACCGGCTCACGGCGGATCCGTTCGCGAAGGCACCTTGAGCTACCAAAGCAATCCGATGAAAACCATTGCCCTCTTGATGGCAGCGCTGATTTGCACGCTGCGTGGAAGTCCCCAAGTGCCGGTCCTTCAGCCGGTCGAATCGGTCCCGAAGGAGATCGCGGGTCTGGAGTTCTCAATCGTGACCCAGGCCGAGTGGACTCCTGTTCCTTTCCCGGGAGGGACCGAACTCGTCGTGCAGCTTCGGATCACGAACCGTGGGGAGAAGGCGATCTGCTTCCCGACCCTCGACACTTTCTCAGCGATACTCACCGGTCCCGAGGGCAAGTCCGTGAGGCTGGCGGGCAATCGTGACGGCACGATCATCACCCCGGTCATCGTCATTGCTCCAGGAAAGGGTTTCTCGTATTCCCTTGGTGCCAAGCTTCGGTTCTCCGCTCAAACCAAAGCCATGGAACTGGAGTTCAGTGACCGGACAGGCGGCGGGTCACTCACGCCTCTCCAACCCGGTGACTATTCACTCGCGGTGGCGATGAGTCCGTCACCCCAGGATTTCGTGGCGGGCGGTGTGTATCCGGCACCGCTTTGGTCAGGAAGCGGAGTCACGGAGCCAGTTGGTTTCAAAGTAGCTCTCCCCGCGCCTTGAATGGCGATGCGGAGGTTTTGGTCCGGCTGAAAGAAAAGAAAGGCGTGAGCCGTTATCCCCCCCGGAACTTCGACCCACGCCTTTTCTGGTTTTTCGCGATCCGTCCGGACCATCCCAACGTCTGAAATCCCCCCGGAGTTCAGTGGCGATGAAATGAAGGTCTTTCCGATCCGCTGATTCCGCAAACAAGCTTACGCCGTTGCGAAGATTTCGAAAGATGGCCCGCGGTGTTGCGTTGGCGAGGAATAAATCGGGTTTGAGAGAGAAACTTGTTCGCAATCATTCACAATTGAAGCGAAACGCCTGCTTGAATCGATTGATTACTGGTCCTTTTTCCCGATCAGATCCTCGATACTGTCCTGGAGTCGATGCAAGAGGGCGCCGTCGGCCACTTTTTTGCCGTCTTGGGTGGTGATGTAGATCGTGTCCATCGCTGCGCCCTTTTCGGTGGAGATCCGCGCGTTGGCGGTGTTCAGGCCGTGGGTGTTGATCGCGTGGAAGAGGTCGTGCAGCAGCCCGATGCGGTCGACCGCCTGGATTTCGATGGCGGTGCAGGAAGGGTGGAGATCGTTCGACACATAGGCGCGGACCGGGAAGGCCATGCCGTGGTCGTTTTTCGGGCGCAGCAGGTTCGGACGGCGGCGGAAATAGCGGGCGTGCTCGTATTTCTCCAGCAGCCCGACCTCGCGCAGCGTGGTGGAAAGGCGCTTGCGGAGGGAAAGATCGGAGACCGGCTCGAAGTTGGTGGTGCAGACGCGGAAGATATCGAGCACGACCCCGTCGCTGCGGGTGAAAAAGTCGGCGGAGAGAATGTTCAATTCCTCGGACGCGAGCGCGCAGCAGATTTTCTCTAACAGCAGCGGCCGGTCGTGGGTGGCGATGACCAGCTCGGTATAGCCCTTTTCCGAGCTGTCGAGCCACTGGAGGGAACAGTCGAAGGTCTCGGGTCCGGCCTTCGGATCGAGCTTCAGCACGGCCTTGACGTGGCTGGCCACGGCGGCGGCGTCGCGGAAGCGGAAGTAGGACTCCGGCATCCGCTTGAAGTGCTCGTCAACGCCGGCGTGGTCGTCTTCCTCCTTGAAGAGTCCCTTGACCTGCTCCTTGAGGGTTTTCTTTTCGGTGCGGATCGAGGCGGCATAGCGCTCCTTGCCTTCGGCCAGGAAGACGCGGGTGTTGGCATGGAGCTGGAGCATCAGGGTTTCCTTCCAGCTCGACCAGGTTTCGGTATTGGTGCCGTTGGAATCCGCGAAGCTGAAAAGCAGCAGGACATCGAGGCGGGCCTTGGTCTTCACGATGCGGGCGAACTCGGCGACGACGTCGGGGTCCTCGATGTTCCGCGTGGTGGCAAAGCGCCAGAAGGTAAGGTGGTGGTCCACCAGATACATGATGAGCGCGCGGCGCGGGCCGTGGACCTGAAGGCGGTTGCAGAGCTTGGAGGCCAGCATCGCGGAGCCATCGGTGTGCTCGCGGACGTTTTCGGCGCGGCCGGTGTCGTGGAGGATGAGGGCGAGGTAGAGCGCGTAGGGGTCCTCGGCTTCGCGGAACAAGCGGCGGTAGATTTCCCGCCGCGGCTCGTCGCCGCCGACCAGCGCGTCGAGCTCCTCGATGCAGCGCAGCGTGTGCTCATCGGCGGTGTAGCGATGGAAGAACTCGTGCTGGACCAAGCAGTCGAGCGCGCCGAATTCCGGCAGGTAGCGGCCGAGGAAGCCGACGCGGTGCATCTGGCGGAGGGAGCGGGCGACGTCGCCCTTGCGTTCAAGGATGCCCTGGAAGGTTTCGCGGTTGACCTTGGAGTAGCGGAAGGGCCGGTCGATGTCCTCGCGGTGGGCCTTGATCAGCTTGCGCATCGGCGGGCTGAGCTTCAGTCCGCGGAGCTGGCAATGCTGGAAGAGCCGCATCAGGCGCTGCGGGTCTTCTTTGAAAATGTCGTTATTCAGCGGGTAGATCCGGCCTTCGCGAGCGACGAAGCCATCGAACTCCTCGCGCTTCTTCGAGCGGACCGTCAGGAAGGACATGAGGCCCGTGGCCGGCATCTCCTCCTGCTCGATCTCGAAGCTTTCCATCAGCGAGCCGGTGTGCTGGTAGAGGCTGCGGGTGTGGCGGTAGTAGTCCCGCATGAAGGCCTCGGTCTTGCGCAGGATGCCGCGCTCCGGGTAGCGGAATTTGGTGGCGACCACGCCTTGCAGGCGGAGCGTGAGCTGGTCGTTTTCGCGGCCTGCCTCGTAGTGGAGTTCGTTGCGGACGCGGTTGAGGAAATCGTAGGCGGCCTCGATGTTGCGCAGCGCGGTGGCGGTGAGCAGTCGGTCATCGACCAGCTTGCGCAGGTCGGCGCTGCCGCGTTTCACCCGGGCGACCCAGCGGATGTTGTGGTAGTCGCGCATCCCGCCGCAGCCTTCTTTCACGTTCGGTTCCTGGAGGAAGACGGTCTTGGAAAATTTCTGGTGTCGGCTGCGCAGGTCCTGGCGGCGGAGTTCGAAAAAGGCCGCCTGGCCCTTGGCGAAGCAGTCCTTGTCGAGTCGCTCCTGGAACTCGGAAAAGAGCTTCTTGTCGCCGGCCAGCAAGCGGGCCTCGATCAGCGCGGTCTTGTTTTCCTGATCGGCCTTCGCCTGTTCCAAGCATTCAGTGATCGAGCGGCAGGCGTGGCCGACCTTGAAGCCGACATCCCACAGCAGGTAGAGGATTTCCTGAATCAGCAACGTGAGGTCTTCCGGCAGCTTGTTGGAGGCGCGGGGCAGGAGGAAGAGCAGGTCGATATCGGAGCCGGGATTGAGCGTCCCACGGCCGTAGCCGCCGATGGCGACCAGTGCGAGCACGGGGGCCTCCTTGCGCTTGGAGAGGGCGAGTTCGAACAGCGAGCGCAGGACGACATCGAGCAGTTCGGCCCGGGCGTTCGCGATTTCGAGGCCGCCGGCCCCTGCGCGGTGGCGAAGCTTGATGCGGTGCTCCTCGATTTTGAGGAAGCGCTTGTAGAGGGCGATCCGTTCGGCGGGCGAGAGCTGGCCTTGGACGGCGGGCTTGAGAGCCGTCTTCGCGTGGGCCTGCAGGGTTTTGAGATTGGCGGACATCCGGTGGCGGCAGCGTGCGCGGAATTCGCGGCGGGTCAAGGCGGCGGGCGGGCGGAACGTCCGCCGGGAAGCCCGGGGCTCCACCCGAAATCCCCGGTGATGCGGTATTCGCCAAGGCTACGCAGGTCAGGCAAGGCCCGGGCCGGTCGGACGGGCTGCTAGTGCTCCTGCGGTTCCAATCCGCGTCTCAGGGCCGCCTCACGCCAAATCCTCGCCGCCGGCGGTGTCGATGTTGTCGATGCGCCGGCGGTAGCTCTCGACCGCCTGGGTCCAGACGGCGTGGATGCCTTCCTGCGGTCGAAGCCAGACGGCGCGGTGCAGCATGAGCATGCCGGGGGCGAGGTAGAGCAGTTCGATCATCTCGTCCTTCGAGAGGGCGACGGGTCCCTCGTTGAGGCAGCGTTCCACCAGGGCCTCGTTTTCCGGGGAAAGTTCGCCGGGCTCGAGCAGGGAGACATGGACGCCGTTCACGTAGGGATCGACGACCGCGGCGATCACCCCGTGCCGGCCGGGGGCGGCCGCGTCGAGCGCGGGGTCGAGCGAGGCCTTCGCGAGGTCGGCCAGCTTCAGCACCGCGGGCGGATCGAGTTCCTCCGGCGTGGACAGGATGCGGTGCCGGGCGAGGGCCTTGCCGTAGCGGGCTCGGCTGGTCCAGACCGAGACGGGGATGCAGAGGATGAGGCCGAGCAGGATGGGGGACATCCAGGCGGCAAAGCCCGGGCTGATGTTCCAGGCCAGGATGGCCCAGCCGATGCCGAGCACGGTGGGTGTCGCGTGGACGGCCGTCGCTTCCCCCCAGCCGGTGCCGTCGGCCTCGCGGTTCTGGCTGCCCCAGCCGACGGCGCGGCCGAGGATGATGCTCAGGACCATGAAGGTGTGGGCGGCCATCACGCAGGGGGCGAGCAGCATCGAAACCACGGTTTCCAGCAGCGATCCGGCGATCAGCGGGAAGGCACCGCCGAAGGAGCGACGGACGCGCGGGACGAGGATGGCCCCGCTGACGGCGAGGATTTTCGGCAGGAAGAGCAGCAGGAAGATGAAGCCGGTGAGGATCAGGCTTTGCTCGATGCCGCCGATTTCCAGCCAACGGCCGACGAAGGTCTCGTCGTAGGGCACGTTGCTCAGGTCGCTGCCGGCGCGGTCCCACGCGACCCAGGTGCCGAAGAGGAGGAAGAGGAACCAGAGCGGGCTGCCGAGATAGGCCATGATGCCCATGAAGAGGTGGGCGCGGACGGTCAGCGGCAACTTGCGGGCGAAGATCAGCCAGAGGTGCTGGAGGTTGCCCTGGCACCAGCGGCGGTCGCGCTTGAGGTGGTCGATCAGGGTCGGCGGGGCTTCCTCGTAGGTGCCCTCGATGTCCCAGGCGAGCCAGACTTCCCAGCCTTCGGAGACCATCAGCGCGGCTTCGACGAAGTCGTGGCTGAGGATCTTGCCGCCGAAAGGCTCGCGGCCTGGAAGGTCGGGGAGTTCGCAGAAATCGGAGAAGGGCTTCACGCGGATCAGCGCGTTGTGGCCCCAGTAGCTGCCGCCGCCGAGCTGCCACCAGTTCAGCCCGCGGATGAAGAGCGGCCCGTAGAGCCGCATCGCGAACTGCTGGAGGCGGGTGAAGACGGACGAGCCGCGGATCAGCTTGGGCGGGGTCTGGAGGATGCCGAGGTTCGGGTAGGCCTCCATGACGCGGGTCATCTTGAGGATGTCGCCGCCGTCCATCAGGCTGTCGGCATCCAGCACGACCATGCCTTCGTAGCCGCCGCCCCAGGTGCGGACGAAGTCGCCGATGTTCCCCGCCTTGCGGTTCTCGTTCTTCCTACGACGCCGGTAGTAGATGCGGCCGAAGCCGCCGAGCTTGCGGCAGAGGTTGGTCCAGGCGGTCTCCTCGAGCACCCAGAGGTCGAGGTCGCGGGTATCGCTGAGGATGAAGAAATCGAAGGACTCCAGATGGCCGGTGGCCTCGATCGACCGGTAGATCGCCTCGATCCGGGCGCAGAAGCGGTTGCAGTCTTCGTTGTAGACCGGCATCACCACCGCGTATCGGCGGGACAGCGGGCCGTCGCCCGCTTCCTCGGCGAGCCGGGTGATCCGCACCGCGCGCTTGCGCCCCAAGAGCATGTCCCAGGCCCCGAAGATGGCATGGAAGGAGCCGAGCACCAGCAGGCCGTTGAGGATGAAAAACACCACCAGCAGCAGGATGTGGGCGCGGTGGGGGCCGACGCGGATGAAAAGGTCGTAGAGCCAGAACGTGGCGGCGACGTTGACCACGACCACGCTGCCGAAGAACAGCAGCCGCCGCACCCAGGCCCGTAGCGGGTTGAAAAAGGGGCGCGCTTGCTTGGGCGAGTCTGGAGAGGTCTCAGCCATCACTTGAGGAAGAAAAACCACAGGCCTGCCCCGATCAGCGCCAGCAGGAGCAGGGCGAACATCTTCCGAACAATCGGCCGGCGGTCCATCGTCTCCCACCACTGGGCGGCACCTTCACCGATGACGTTCAGCTCGAGCGGTTTCGGCACCATGGTCAGTTTGGCGAAGCGCGGGCCGGCGGCGAGGTAGGACTTGCGCATCGAATCGGTGAAAGCCGGAGGCCAAGGTGCCGGGGTGAGGAAGACGCCTTGCCATTTTCCCGGCATGTCGGCGAGCAGCAGGGCAAGCCGGCCGCGGGCGGCGAGGCGGCGGTTTTCGAGGGGTTCGTCGAGCACGTGCTGGGTCCAGGTGGCGATTTCGCTGAGGGTTTCCTCCATCGCCAGAACTCGGGCCGGCACGCCGGGCTCGTTCGCGCCGCGGGCGGAGGCGCGCCAGAGGATCGCACGGACCAGCTCGGCGACGAGCAGGCGGTTGCGGAGGCGCAGCGCCTGCAGGTAGGCTTCCACCGCGGCGTAGGCTTCTTCCCACTCCGAAAGTTCGGTCTCGCTGAGCGGGCGCAGGGTTCCTAGGGGGTGATGCGGTAGGCCCATGTTTCTGTCAGAAAATCGTCACCCTTTTTCAGGCAGCAGCGCAACTCTTGAGGCCCGACATCGGTCAACTTCCCGCCTTCCGCGGCTGGCGCGATCTGGAAAGCCACGCGCCAGCGGCCTTCCGGGAGCGGCTGGACCGCGAGGCCCTGAATCTTCACCTTGGCACCGTTCTCGCCGATCGCGGTCACCACGGCTTCCGGGGGCTCGCCCTCCCATTTCTCCAGCGCGCCGCCGGCGAACTCGATGGCGATCGTCCGCTGCTCCTTTTGCCAATCGTGGAGGCCGGTGCGGGTCGCGACGACATGGCCGCCAGCACCCGCCGGGTCTTCGGCCATGGTCCAGTGCTGCTTGTAGCAAAACTCGATCCGGTCGCCGGGCTGCGGGATGTGGGAGGGCTCCCACATCGCGACGGTGTTGTCGGCGAGTTCGTTGCCGGTGGGGATTTCCATCAGCATGACCTTGCCGGAGCCCCAGTCGCTGGTCGGCTCGATCCACAGCGACGGGCGCTGGTGGTAATTCGCCTCGCCGTCCTCGAACGCGGCGAAGCGCCGGTCCCGCTGGAGCAGGCCGAAGCCCGCGCACTTGTCCATCGCGAAGAAGCTGAACTCGAGGTGGCCGCTGTCGTTCGCGATCGGACGCCAGATCTTCTCCCCGTTGCCCAGGTGGATCGCCAGGCCGTCGGAGTCGTGAACTTCGGGGCGGAAGTCGTCGAAGCGCCGTTTGGAATTCTCGCCGAACCAGAACATGCTCGACATCGGGGCGAGGCCCAGCCGCTTGACCGCGGCCCGCGGATAGAGGACGGCGCGGACGGTCATCACCGTATCGTCGCCAGGCTGGATGATGAAACCGTAGGCCCCGGTGTAGGACGGGCCGTCGAGCAGGGCGAAGAGCATGGTCGCCTTGTCTTCCGGCGTTGGCTTGCGCAACCAGAACTCGCGGAACAGCGGAAATTCCTCGGAGACTCCCTCGGCACCGGTATTGACCGCGATCCCGCGTGAGGAAATTCCGTAGCGCTGGTTCTTTCCGAGGGCGCGCCAGTAGCTCGCGCCCTGGAACACGGCGAGTTCGTCAAAGTAGTCCGGGCGGTTCAGTGGCGCGTGGAGGCGGAAGCCGGCAAAGCCCGCGTCGGGCGGCAGATCGCCGCGCTGGCCGACCAGCGGGCCGTAGTTGAAGAAGGCTTCCGACAGGCGGATCCGCTGGAGGTGGGTGCCGGTGAATTCATTGACGGTCACCGGCTCCCGGAACAAGTAGCCCGGGTGGAACAGCATCGCGCGGAAGGGCAGGTTCCCCTCCGCCCACAGCGCGCGTTCCGGAACGAAGCGGATGTCGCGGTACTGATCGTAGCTGAGGTGCTTCATCCAGTCCGGCAGCGCTTCCTTGTTCGGAGCGGAGTAGGGCTGGGCGACCAATTCCTTGGCCCGCTGGTCGATTTTTTCGAAGGTCACGTCCTCCCGTTCCCAAATCTGGGAGAGGGCCGGGTGGGCCAGCATCAAGGCGGCGGCGAGGGGAGTGAGGCAACGAACCACGAAGAAGCGCATATCTGGTGCCGTGTTCCTGTCAATCCGCGGTTCTACATTCCATGCTGCATCCGTCTCGAAACCCCGCCTTCACCCGCTGTCCGGGCTCCACCCGTCCGGGCCGACCCATGACTTGCAAAGCGCGAGGGGGAGGCAATAGGTTGAACGGGCATGGAACTCCGGGCCGTAGCGGGACACCCATGGAATTGAAACGTAAGGCCTCGGGCGCTTCAAAGAACTTTGAACAGACTTGATGAGAGCGTTTTTCCCGGGTGCCATTCTTCTTTCCCTGACGGCCACGGTTTTGGTGGTTCATGCCGATACGTCACCGCGACCCGCGCAGATCGAGTTCAACCGGGACATCCGCCCGATCCTTTCCGACGCCTGCTTTCACTGCCATGGTCCGGACAAGAACACGCGCGAATCCGGGCTGCGGCTGGATGTTCGCGAGGAGGCCTTGAAAAAGGGCGATTTGGGTGAACGGGCGATCGTCCCGGGGAGGCCCGAAGAAAGCGATCTCATCCGGAGGATCTTCTCGGATGACGAGGACGAGCAGATGCCGCCACCCGAGGCGCACAAGGTGCTGAGCGCCGCACAGAAAGAGACGCTGAAACAGTGGATCGCCCAGGGTGCGGAGTATCAGATTCACTGGGCGTATCTGCCGATCCAAAGACCCGCCGTCCCGGCGCCGGGGACCCATCCGGTGGACGCGTTCATCCGGCAACGATTGGCGGCGGAGGAACTGCAAGCGGCTGCCGAGGCGGACAAGGTCACGCTGATCCGCCGCGTGACGCTTGACCTGATCGGCCTGCCGCCCACACCGGCGGAGGTGGATGCCTTTGTCCACGATGCCGCGCCGGGAGCCTACGAGCGGGTGGTGGAGCGCTTGCTCGCCTCGTCGCATTTTGGCGAGCGGATGGCGGTGGATTGGCTGGATGCCGCGCGTTACGCCGACACCAATGGCTATCAAGTGGACCGCGACCGCACGCTGTATGCCTGGCGCGACTGGGTGATCCGGGCGTTCAACGAGAACAAGCGCTTCGATCAGTTCACGATCGAGCAAATCGCCGGCGACCTGCTGCCCGATGCCACGCCCGCGCAGCGGATTGCCACCGGGTTCAACCGCAACCACATGATCAACGAAGAGGGTGGCGTGACCCCCGAGGAATTCCTCGCCAACTACACCGCCGACCGGGTGGAAACCACGGCCACGGTCTGGCTCGCCCAGACCCTCAACTGCACGCGTTGCCACGATCACAAGTTCGATCCTCTAACCCAGCGGGATTTTTACAGCCTGAAGGCGTTCTTCCACAACGTCTCGGAGCAGGGCGTGGGGGATTATGCAAAGCCGGCGAACCTCAGCAGCCCGCCATTTCTCGCGCTGCCCATGCCCGATGTCGAAGCGAAGATTGCCGCGCTGAAATCGGAGATCGGAGCGGTGACTCAGGACCCGGGTCCGGAAGCGAAGGAACGACTCGCGACGCTGAAAAAATCCCTCGCGGAAGTGGAGAAAACCGTCCCCGTGTCCCTGGTGATGGATGACGCCACGCCACGCGACACCTACATCCTGCTGCGCGGCGAGTTCGATCAGATCGGCGAGAAGGTCACCGCCGCCACTCCCGCTGTCATGCCTCCGATGCGTGCGGATCTTCCCCGCAACCGCCTCGGACTGGCGCAGTGGCTGGTCGATCCGGCGAATCCGCTGCCGGCCCGCGTCACGGTCAATCGTTACTGGCAGATGTTGTTCGGCACCGGTCTGGTGAGCACGGCGGAGGACTTCGGTTCGCAGGGCGAGCCGCCGAGTCATCCGGAGCTGATCGACTGGCTGGCCGCGGAATTCATTTCCAGCGGCTGGGATACCAAAGCCATGCTGCGCCTGTTAGTGACGAGTGCGACGTATCGGCAGAGCTCGAAGCTCACGCCGGCGGCCCACGAGCGGGATCCGGACAACCGCCTGCTCGCCCGCGGCCCGCGCTTCCGCTTGCATGGCGAATTCGTGCGCGATCAGGCACTCGCCGCCAGCGGACTGCTGGTGACGAAGATCGGCGGTCCTTCGGTGAAGCCTTACCATCCGCCCGGCCTCTATGAGCAAGTGGTCAGCACGCGGGACAATCCTGAGTCGACCTACACCCAGGATAAGGGCGAGGCACTTCACCGCCGCAGCATTTACACCTATTGGAAGCGCTCGGTGCCGAATCCCGCCATGATGCTCTTCGACGCTCCCTTCCGTGAATCTTGCGTCCTGCGCCGACCGCGCACGAACACTCCGCTGCAAGCCCTCAATCTCCTCAATGATCCGACCTACGTGGAAGCTTCACGACGGTTGGCGCAACGGATGATCCTCGAAGGGGGAGAGTCCGTTGAATCGCGGCTCGGCCATGGTTTCCGCCTGGTCACGGCGCGTCTTCCGCGTCCTGCGGAAATGACGATCCTGAAGGCCTCGCTCGAGCGCACGCTCCGTGATTTTCAAGCCGATTTGGCAGGAGCCGATGCTTTCCTGAAAGTCGGCGAAGCCACCACCGATGCCTCATTGAACGTCGCGGAACTGGCGGCATACGCCGCAGTCGCCAGCACGATGCTGAATCTCGATGAAACTGTGACCAAGGAGTAGCCCGCCATGCATCCGGATCCATTTCTCGACATCACCCGCCGCCAATTCCTTGGCCGCACCAGTACCGGCATCGGTGCCGCGGCGCTGGCATCCTTGTTGAACCCGCACTTGTCTGCCGCACAGGGCAGCGGAGGAGTTCCGCATTTCGCGCCTAAGGCAAAACGCGTGATCTGGCTGACCCAGGCCGGCGCGCCTTCGCAGCTCGATCTCTTCGATTACAAGCCGGGGCTGTGCGAAATGTTTGACAAGGACCTGCCCGACACGGTTCGCAATGGCCAGCGCGTCACCGGGATGACATCGGGACAGGCGCGCTTCCCGATCGCGCCGTCGGTTTTCTCCTTCAAACAGTATGGTCAGGCCGGCCACTGGATGAGCGAGCTGCTGCCCCATACCGCGCGGCTGGCGGACGACCTCTGCGTCATCCGCTCGATGCATACCGAGGCGATCAATCACGATCCGGCGATGACCATGCTACAAACCGGCAGCCAGGTCGCCGGCCGGCCTTCGTTCGGTTCGTGGCTGTCGTATGGTCTGGGGTCGGACAACGCCGATCTACCGGCCTTCGTCGTCATGGTTTCCCGGCCGAGCGGCAAGGGCAACGCGCAGCCGCTGCACGAACGCATGTGGGGTGCGGGCTTTCTTTCGCCGCGCTATCAGGGCGTCCGCTTCAGCGCGGGCAAGGATCCGGTGCTGTATCTCGCGAACTCTCCCGGCATCACGCCGGAGCGCCGCCGCGCGATGCTGGATGACCTGGCCGGGCTGAATCAGATCAAGCTCGAAGAGTATCAGGATCCCGAGATTCAGGCACGCATCGATCAATACGAGATGGCCTTCCGCATGCAGGCATCGGTCCCGGAACTCGCCGATCTATCGAAGGAACCCGCCTCCGTCTTCGAACGCTACGGCCCGGAATCGCGCAAGCCCGGCACTTATGCGGCGAACTGCGTTCTTGCCCGTCGTCTGGCCGAACGCGGGGTGCGTTTCATCCAGCTCTATCACCGCGGCTGGGATCAGCACAGCGATCTGCCAGCGCACATCCGCACCCAGTGTTATGACACCGACCAACCGAGCGCCGCGCTCGTCGAGGAGTTGAAGGAACGCGGCCTGCTGGATGACACCCTGGTCATCTGGGGCGGTGAATTCGGCCGCAGTGTCTACTCGCAGGGGAAACTCACGGCGACCGACTACGGGCGGGATCACCACCCGCGCTGCTTCTCACTCTGGCTGGCCGGCGGGGGAGTGAAACGCGGCACCATCATCGGCGAGACCGATGATTTCTCCTACAATGTCATCAAGGATCCGGTGCATATCCACGACCTCAACGCGACCGCGCTCCATCTGTTAGGTTTCGACCACACCCGCCTCACCGTCCGCAATCAAGGCCGCGATTACCGGCTCACCGACGTCCACGGCAAAGTGGTCCGGGCTGCCATGGCGTGAAGGCTGCTGACGCATTTTAAGAACACCGAATCATGAAACATCCTCTCAAGAAATACGACGCCATCATCGTCGGTGGCGGGCACAACGGGCTGGTCGCGGCGACCTATCTGGCCAAGGCGGGGAAGTCCGTGCTCTTGCTCGAAGCCCAGGCCGAACTCGGAGGCGCCACCACCAGCGTGAAGCCGTTTCCGGAGTACGAGGCGAACCTCTCGCGATACTCTTACCTCGTGTCGCTGCTGCCGGACCAGATCGTCGCCGACCTGGGCATCCACTTCAAAACCCTGGGCCGGGCCGTCGCCTCCTACACCCCCTATCATCGCGATGGGAAAGACGACGGGTTGCTGGTTTCCACCGATTGGGATGAGGCGACCGCGGACAGCTTCCGAAGGGTGACCGGATCGGATCGGGAGGGAACAGCCTGGCGCGAGTTTTACGGCGAGATTGCCGAGCTCGCCCGGCGTTTCGCCCCGAGCATGCTCCAGCCCCTGAAAAGCGCGGCGGAGCTGAAATCCGAAATGGGATTGCCGGCGGTCTGGCGCGATCTGATGGAGGTTCCGATCGGTGAGGTCATCCGCGATCGCTTCAGCGACGACCTGGTGCGGGGCGTGGTTTTGACCGACGCGCTGATCGGAACGTTCGTGTCCGCCGACGACATGCAGGCCAACCGTTGCTTTCTCTATCATCTGATCGGAAATGGCGATGGGCAGTGGCGCGTGCCGCAGGGGGGGATGGGCGCTTTGGTCAAAGAGCTGCATCGCGTCGCCACGGCACAAGGGGTGGAGATCAAGACGCGATCCAAAGTCGCCGCGCTGGAAAGCGGCCCGACGGGGGTCCGCGTCGAAACAGAATCCGGCGAGACCTACACCGCCAAGGACCTGCTCTTCGCCGCCGCGCCGCAGCTTCTGGCCCGATTGCGCGGGAGCGCCGTGCCGGAGTCGCTCGAGGGCTCGCAGATGAAAATCAACATGCTCCTTTCACGCCTGCCACGGCTGAAGTCGGGCATCGATCCGCGGATCGCTTTCGCCGGGACCTTCCACGTCAATGAAAGCTTCTCCCAGTTGGAGACCGCCTACGCCGCTGCCCGTGCCGGGGAAATGCCGCAGGCTCTCCCCTTGGAGATGTACTGCCACACGCTGACCGATCCCACGATCCTCTCCGCCGATCTGGCCGGGAAAGGCTTTCACACGCTCACGCTTTTCGGCCTGCACACTCCGGCGAAGCTGTTCGACGCCGATCCGGAGGGTGCCAAGGCTTTGGCGAAGGAGCGCGCCATCGCCAGCCTCAATCAGTATCTGCTGGATCCCCTCGAATCCGTCCTCGCCCCCTGCCGCGACGGCACCCTGGCCATCGAAGTGAAATCGCCGCTCGATCTGGAAAAGGACATCTCCCTGCCGCGCGGGAACATCTTCCACCGCGATCTGGATTTCCCGTTTCTCGAAGGGGAAATCGGGGCAGGGGGGCGACCGCTCTGGGGCGCGGAGACCGATGATCCGCATATCTACTTGGCCGGTGCGGGAGCCCGCCGCGGCGGCGGGGTCAGCGGGATCGCCGGTCACAATGCGGCGATGGCGCTGCTGGCCGCTGAATAGCGGGGCGGCCGGACGCATCCGGGGCCATTCGCCGTCGCTTCTGTGTGACCTGTTTCACGGCCGTTCGACCCGCAGCCGAGCGAACTTCCGGCCTGCGGTGCCTGCTGGCAGCGTGGTGATGACCCGCTCGTAGTCGCCTTCGTCGACCACGCGTTCGGAGCCGTTTGAAGTGCTCCAGATTCCTGCGGGATCGGTGGACGCCTCGACGGTGAAGCTCAGCCCTTCGAGGATGGCGGACTTGTTGCGGTGGTAGGTGTAAACGAACGCGTCGCCGGCAACCCGCGCGCCTTCGCCAAGGTCCGCGCCGGATCTCGGGTCGCCGCCGGTGGCAAATTCCAGGAGATTGATCCGTCCGTCGCCGTCCGGATCATCGGAATCTTCGCCGTTCTCCGGATCGCTGCCGAAATGAAGCTCTTGCCACTGGGCCCCGCTCCCGATCACGCGCAGAGGGCGAGTGACTTCGGTACTCCGGCCGAGACCGTCGGTGATCCGGCCGACGATGAAATGAAGACCCGGCTCCTGCGGTGCGGTGAACCCGATGTCCGGATTCGAACTCGAGGGGCTGACCGGGATGCCATCCACGAGGACCTGGTAGGAGAGGGGACCCGAGCCGCTGGTCCAGCCGGCGAACCCTGCGCTCAAGGCAGCGCCCGCCATCACGTCGGGTGCGGGTGAAACGGCGAAGCTGCCGGCCGAGGGGAGGTTCATGGAAAAACGGAACAGCCCGAGACCGGATTCCGTTTGCCGGGAGCCCCAGGAAGCCATGAGGAGGTCTCCATCGAGCGCCCAGGCAAGCACGGCATTCGAAGCGATGGGCCCGTCCGCCACGCCTCCGTCGCCGAAGTTGCGGTCGATGGAACCGTCCGGCTTCAACCGGGTAAGGTGGATGCGGGTGATGCCGTCGTTGTAGAGTGTACCCGCGACGACGACGCTGCCGTCGGGCTTCACGGCCAGGTCGACGATGTTCGCTAAAATCGGGAAATCCAGCAGGGCGACCCCGGCGGTGCCGAAATCCGGATCGGGGCTGCCATCCGGCAAGCGCCGGAGCACCACGTCTTCATAGCGACCGTTCACCAGGATGCCTCCTCCCAGGAGGATGCGCCCGTCGGCTTGGATCTCCGCGCAAGAAATGCCGGACGATTCGCCGATTCTGCCAGTCAGTCTCCCCGAATTGCCGAAAGAGACATCAAGGGTTCCGTCAGGTTGAAAGCGAACCAGCCGGAATTCCCCGTCGAACCAGCCGGTCATGAGGATGGCTCCGTCGCTTCGGGCGGCGGCATGGATTTCCCCGTCCCATTCGGTGAGGGGATCGACCGCGACCCCGGCGTTGCCGAAACCAAGGTCCGGCGTGCCGTCGCCGAGCAAGCCGATGATCATGGGATTGAACCAGGTGCCGTTATATTGATGGCCAGCGAGAAGAATGGTGCCGTCCGGGCGGAGCGCGAGCTCCTCGGCTTGAAACCCGAGCCCTGCCGCCAGAGAAGAAACCACGCCCCCTTCGCCGAACCCGGCATCGAGGCTGCCGTCCGGGAGCAAGCGGATCACCACGACCTCGAAACCGTCAATTCCGTAGAAATCTCCCGCGATGACCAGGCGACCATCGGCTTGACGCACCATGTCAAGAGCGCCCTCCCACTCATTGGTATCGATCCGTGCCTGTCCGTTGGCGCCAAAGCTTGGATCGGGTGTCCCGTCAGGCATGAAGCGGGCGACCAGCAGGTCCGATCCATCGGGGCGACTACTGGTGCCAAGGGTGACAATTTTTCCGTCGGGCTGGACCAACAGCTCGTATCTTCCTTCCACGCCGGTTTGAAACGTTTCACCACCTTCCTGAGGGCCGAAGCTGGGATCCAAGTGGCCATTTCCAGAGGTCGACGACTCGCAGGCTACGGCGCTGAGTTGGACCACCCAGAGCGAAGTCGCCAGATCGTTGCTTTGGATCCGGAGTTCCGCCGACCTGGGCCCGCTCGCCGCTGCGGAGAAGCGCACCGTGATACCGGCCCCCTGTCCCCACGGACCAATGACGGAGGGTGGTGCTTCGATAATGCTAAAATTCCCGGCATGCTCGCCGGCGATGGTCACCGAAATTCCGGTGAGATCGGTGTCTCCCAGATTTGCGATCGAGATTTGCTCCTCGTCACTCTCTCCGGGGAGCACCGGGTCGAAGGTCGAGGTTCCGGTGCCGCTCGCGACGAAGCCACGGTCGTCGTAGACTTGCAGTATGGGGGCCAAGGCTTCCCCGACGAGTCCGAGGTGGAATTGCGGTTGCGCCGGATCATTCGTCGCAAAGCCAAGGGTCGCGGCGTACCTCCCCCCGATCGCGGGGCGGAAGGTGATGTCGATGACCGCCAAAGCGCCCGGCGGCAGCGGGGCCTCCGGCAGCGTGCCTGTTTCAAAGCTGCTGGCTCCGTCGCCCTCCAACACCAGCGAGGTCAGGACAAGATCGGCCGAGCCGGCGTTCCGGATCGTGAGCGCCCGCGTCACGGCCTGTCCGGCGAGCGGACTGCCGAAATTCAGGGAACCGGTGTTGTTCGGAATCGGAATCCCTCCCGGATCCGCCACGGCCACGGAGGGTGCGATGCCACTCCCGATCATCCGGATGTAAAAGCCGGAGTCGGCATTGTTCGGGATACTCAACGGGGCGGTCTTTCCGCCGTGGGACGATGGCATGAAACGCACGGTCAGCGTGGTGCTGCCGTCCGGTGCCACCGGTGCGACCGGTTGCTCGACGATCGAGAACTGGCTCGAATTTGGAACTCCAGTCGAGGCGTTCAGCCCGGTCAGGTCGGCGCTTCCGGGATTCCGGATGGTCAGGGTCAGATCCACCGGCACCCCGACGGGTACGGCTCCGAAGTCGATCAATCCGCCGGCATTATCGTTCGACTTTTCGATCGGAGTGCCGTCGGGCATTTCCACTCGGATCAATGGCCGGGTGTAGCCGGTGCCGGTCAACGCGACCGTGAAGGGATTGCGCGTGGGATCGTTCGAGAGCAATCGCAGGTTGGCGGTTCTCACGCCCGAGGCTTGCGGCGAGAAGGCGACTTGGAAGGCGAGGGAGGCACCCGGAGCGAGCGATTCGGGAAGGGTGGGAAGGGCGGAGAAGTCGGCGGCGGCGGTGCCATCGAAATGGATCGAAAGGCCGCGAAGCGGCTCCGTACCTTGGTTTTCCAAGGTGAAGGTCCGCAAGGCTGGAGTGCCCCGCACATAGGCGGATCCGAATTGGGCGGAGTCATACCAGTAATAGGTCGCCGGCGGCTTCACCTTCGCCCCCGGGCCTTCCACCAGATAGCGCGCCACGGCGAAGTCGCTGCCGTATGTTCCCGCCATCAGGATCCGGCCGTCGACCTGGAACGCGGCGGCCTCTCCGGTAGATCCGCTTTCACCCAAGGGATGCATCGCCACGCCTGTCCCGTTGAAGGACAGGTCGAGGAATCCGCCGGCCAGGAACTTGGCCACCGTGAACCGCGATAGGGAATTCTGTCGCGACGTGCCTCCCATGATGATCTTGCCGTCCGCCGCGACCGCGAGGCCGACCCGGTCCGGAGTCGAACCTTCCCCGAGTTTCACGTTGGTGGACACTTTCCCATCGCCGTCGAACGCCGGGTCCGGCGATCCCGTCGGGAGGAACCGGGCCAGCGCCGCGTTCCCGTCCGCCAGGAATCCCGCGAGAATCCTGCCGTCGGGGAGAACGGACAGATTCGGCGACCCGTCGTTGTAGCCGAGGGAAGTGAGAACCTTCCCGGTGCCGCCGAACGACGGGTCGAGCGCGCCGCCCGGCAGCAGACGGACGAGCGCCAGATCATTGCCCGACGTCTCGCTGCGGGTGCCCGCAAGGAGGATCCTGCCCTGGTCATCCAAGGCCATCGCCGTGATTTTCGCTTCGCGTCCCAGATCAACGCTTGCCCGCCCCCCGGTTCCAAACGCGGGGTCCAGCGTTCCGTCTTCGAGATAGCAGGCGACGGCGAAGCCATCGTAAAGATAGAGCTGCGTGTTGAAGGCGCCGTAGAGATAAATCGCCCGGCGACCGGCAACCAGGATCCGGCGGTCCGGCCGGACCGCCCCCGCGATGCCG
>JAYTLR010000113.1:0-1626 GCA_043729195.1 Akkermansia sp. | reverse complement strand
CATCGGCTGGGTGAGCAGGATGATTTCGTAAATCGCGAGTCGCCCGGAGAAGCCGGTCATCCGGCAACGGTCGCAGCCTTTCGGCGAATAGACTTGGCCGGGAATGTGAAGTGGAATGCCGAGGTCGCGGCGGTCCTGGTCGCTCACTTCGCGCGGAGTTTTGCAATGCACGCAAAGTTTCCTGACGAGCCGCTGGGCCAAGAACGCGCGGACAGCGGCGGAGACGAGGAATGGCTCGACGCCCATGTCGATGAGCCGGCTGATCCCGCCCATGGCGTCGTTGGTGTGGAGGGTGGAGAAAACCAGGTGACCTGTGAGCGAGGCACGGATCGCGATTTCCGCAGTCTCAAGGTCGCGGATTTCCCCGATCATCACGATGTTAGGATCGGCCCGCAGGATGGAACGCAGGGCGGTGGCGAAGGTCAGGCCGATCTCGTTTTTCACGGCGATCTGCATCACGCCGACGAGCTTGTTTTCCACCGGATCCTCGACAGTGACGATCCGCCGCTCGGGGTGGTTCACCTCGGTAAGGAAGGAATAAAGGCTGGTGGATTTGCCCGAGCCGGTCGGGCCGGTGATGAGGATGATGCCGTTAGGAAGGTGCAGCAGTGACTCGATTTTCTTGAGCACGAATGGCTCCATGCCGAGCTTGGCGATGTTGAATTTCTCCTGGTTGAGGAGTCGCAGGGAAACGCTTTCGCCCTCGACGGTGGGGACCGTGGCGACCCGGACGTCGATGGTCGCACCTTCGAATTGGAGATTGATCCGACCGTCCTGCGGCACCCGGCGCTCCGCAATGTCGAGGCGGGCCATGATCTTCAACCGGGCAATGACCGAGCTTTGCAGCGCCTTGATGTTTTCCGGCACGGCGATCTCGATCAGCCGTCCGTCGATCCGATAGCGGATGCGGAGATTCGTGCTGAGCGGCTCGACGTGGATATCCGTCGCGCGCTGGTCGAGCGCTTCCCGGATGATCTGGTTGACGAATTTGACGACGGAGGCTTCTTCATCGTCGTCTTGGTCGATGACGTTGGCCTCATCCTCGCCGCTTTCGATCTGGTCGTAGTCGAAATCGCGGCCTTCGAGGATCTGCTCAAACGTATCCGCACCGACGCCGTAGAGGCGGCGGAGTGCTTCGTGCAGGCGCTTGCGGGAGGCCATGCACCAGTCGATCGGCAGCGCGAGTTCTTGCGCGGCGGCTTGGCGGGCGATTAGATTGAAGGGATCGAACGTGCAAAGTTTCAACCGCTTGTGGTCGCCCTCGCCGGTGATTTCCACGGGCAATAGCCGGTGCCGCAGTGCCAACCGCGGCCCGCAAGCTTCACGCAAAGGCAGAGGCACTTCCGCCATCGGGATGCTGTCGAGCCACTCGATCCCGAGATCGTGAGCGAGTTCGCGCATGTAGAGTTCCTCGTCGATGACGCCTGAGTCGAGCACGTCGTCGATGGGTGAACGCTGGCGCTGGGCGGCGGTTCGCAGGACTTCGGTGAGTGCGGGAATGTCGTCGCAACCGGTGCGGCGGGCAGGTTCAATCAAAAGCTGGGTCATGGGCGGCGGACTTCTTGTCGCGTAAACGCCTCGCGGGCGCAACCTTGTCTCTTGAAAATCCGCGATTGCAGGATTTGC
>JAYTLR010000112.1:0-7027 GCA_043729195.1 Akkermansia sp. | reverse complement strand
AGCAAAGGTGTGGAAGTGGATGCCAGCAAGTTTACCTTCACGCTGGAAAAGGCGAAGGCGGTCAAGGAAGCTCCGGAGTCAGTCGCCAAGCCGGAGACGGTCACACAGTATTCCGGCAAGCTCGATTGGGTGGAGCCATTCGCCACGGCGAAAGCACAGACGCTGCACTTCGAGATACAAGCCTGGGGCGATTCGGAGACGGGGAGGAACTACCTGTTCGTCTGCACCTCACCTCGAAGCCCGGGCGAGACGGACCCGGTCTGGAAGGCGTTGCGCGGCATCCGGCGCGGTTTCACGGTGCTGGGCGCGGGGAAGAAGTAAGTGGATCCCGGCGGAAGTCTGGTGACGCAGGTAGAGACTCCAGACCCCGCCCTGAAGTGCCGGACTATTTTCGTTCGCCCGGCGGGCGGGGTAGAAGCCGCCGGTCGGTGGAACCTAAAAAACACAGTTCAACCACGGATAAACACGGATAAACACGGATGGAAGCCAACCTCCGCTGCTGCACCGACTGGGTGACAACCGGGTATTTGAAATCCCCGTTCCTATCCGTGTGAATCCGTGTCCATCCGCGATTGAACTGCCGTCCTTAGCCGTAGCGATGCAGTCGGAGCGCGGGCGGCTCGCCCGCTCAGCGCGTCCAAACCACGCGCTGGGGCGCTTTGCCCGACGCGCAAAATGGTCACTGACCGGTGATCCGCAAGCCGCGATCTCGCCCAGCGGCTCCGGCCTGAGTACGCCGTGAGCGAGCGGGCCGCCCGCGCTCCAGTCATTGAATTGTTACGGCTTAGGATAATTGGTTTTCATCCATGGTTATCGCGGTTTATCCGTGGTTTCTGAGCGCCTACTGCTTTTTCCAAGCTAACGGAACTGGGCCGCACCGCTTCCGTCCGCCACCGGGGTTCGGCGGCGCCCGGCGGGGGGATTACTTGATTTCCAGGCGTTGGAAGAACTCGGTTTTCCGGGTCGCGACGGAAGGTCCCCAGATTTTGATGCGGGTGATTTTGCCGAGGTCATCGAAGGAGCCGAAGCCGATGTGACCGTGGGTGAAGGTCTTGTCTTCGGCGATCATGAGAGGCTTGGTAAAGTCGTCAAAGTAGGTGCGGATGGAGCCGTCGGCGGTGTTGCGGACGAGTCGGATTTTGTGCCAGACGCCCTGACCCCAGGTGATGCCCTTGGTGGTTTCCGTGGCGAAGTTTTTGCGCGGGGCTTCGTTGACGATGAAAATATTGTGCGCGTTGGCGTCGGCCGCGACGGCGATGTGGTTGTAGTAATACTTGGTGGGTTCCTGAAAGCCGAAGAAGAGACACATGTCCTGATGACCGTAGGGTTTCACGGTGGAGAGGAGTTCGACCTCGAGGATGAAGTCACCGAACACTTTGTCGGCGAGGAGAGCGATGTTCACGGGCGAGCGATGCTTGGGTTGGTACTTGCTCTGGGCGAAGAGTTCGAGCGCACCGAGATTGTTGGTCTGGGTGTGACGCCAGGCCTGCGGGTCGGTGAAGACGAAGTCCTTGAGGGCCGAGGCGTTGGTGAAGTTTTGTTCGTAGAGGAGTTGGTAGCCGGCCGGCAGCGCGGGTGCGTCAGCCGCCCGGACGGCGACGCCGGCGAGGAGGGCGATGGCGATGGCGATGGCGAAGGCGAGGAGGGCGTGCTTTATTTTCATAGGTGGGTGAATCCAAGGTCATGTAGGCCGGCGAAGTCGAGGGATATTTTGGATTAGGTGAACCCTCACAACCGGACCGTAACCGGAAAGTAAGAATAGCCTGTCGGCGGATAAAGCGCACGGCTGGGAGGAGAGAACCTCGTAAGAATCCCCTGATTCCACGGGTGATTTAGAAATGGTGCCACGGTCCGGACTTGAACCGGAAACCAATTGATTAAGAGTCAACTGCTCTACCATTGAGCTACCGAGGCACACCGTTCATCACCGCAGACTGCCGCGGACGACAAAAGATCGTTTCGCACTGACCGGCTGACACCGGGGAAGCGACCGCCGCATCCACCGACCAAAACGGCGTCTCGAATAAGACGCCGGCTGCCACGCTTGCCCGTAACGAATCGACGGGGACATGCTCTGCGACAATCCCCACTTCTGGCAAGGGGATTCGCGGGCGCATCGGCAAGATGGCGCGCAGCACCGGCGGGCTGAGGACCATGCCCCGGGGCGAAGTGCCGCGACCGCAGGGGGGCGGTGTTCGCGTCGCTTCACCCCCGGCGGAATTCCAATCCCGCCAGCGTCCCGGTGCTCGTGCCGAATTGGTCGGCTTCGATGCCCAGGCGTTGGAGCATGCTCACGTAGAGATTGCACAGCGGCGGCGGATTCTGCGGATCGTAGGCCCGATGCTGGCCGTGCTGGAAGCCGCCGCCGGCGAGGAGGACGGGCAGGTTCCGGGTGGAATGGCTGCTGCCGTCGCCGAGGTTGCTACCGAGGAAAACGGTCGTGCGGTCGAGCAGGTTGGCGCCGTCCTCTTGCGATTGCTTCAGCCTGGCCAGCAGGTCGCGCACGGTCTTCATCGTTTCCACCTCGACGATCTTGAGCTGCTCGAGTTTGCCCGGATCCTTGCCGTGATGTGACAGGTCGTGATGCCCAAGGGTCACTCCCTTGATCGGCGGAGCGTAGGTCGAGCCGGCGAGCATGATGGTGATGAGCCGCGTCGAGTCGGTCTGAAGCGCCAGATGGGTGAGGTCAAATAAGAGCCGCGTGCGGCCGATCAGGTCGGCGGCGTTGGGAATGTCCTTCAGCGGCTCGACGTTCACCTTCGGCTTGGGAGTTTTGGCCCAGCTTTCATCGGTGACCATCCGCTGCTCCAGTTCGCGGACGCTGGTGAGATACTCGTCGAGCTTGTCACGATCTTCGCTGCCGAGGCCGGACCGCAGTGACTTCGCCTGATCGCGGACATCATCGAGAATGCTCCGCCCGTCGGCGAGGCGACGCATCTGCCCCTGGACTTCGTCGGCGCGGCCTTCGAGAAACAGCCGGGCGAAAACCTTGGAAGGGGTGTTGTCCGCCGGAATGAGCGCACCGGTCCGCGTCCAGGAGAGGCCGCCCGAGCCTTCGCCCGACAAGGCCAGGCTGGGGAAACGGGTCTGGCTGCCGATGTGATCGGCGGCGAACTGATCGAGAGAGATAGAGTTACGAAAGCCGGGCCGACCGGCGCCCGGAACGCCGGTGAGGAAGCTGGCCGAGGCCTGGTGCGCGAAGCCCGAACTCATGCCCGCGTGCGCCAGTCCCGAGATGACCGTGAATTCATCGCGGAATTCCTTGAGCAGCTCCAGATAGGGAGAGAGCGCGTAATCTTTGCCAGCTTTTGCGGGGAAGAAATTGTCCGGATGCAATCCCAGCGGCGCGCAGATACAGACGATGCGACGCGGCGGTTGCTTGGCGTTGGGTGTCTGGCGGTTCGGCTTCGGGTCGGCGGCGAACGCGTCGAGCCACGGGAGCGCGAGTGAGATGCCGGCGGCGCGGATAAAGGTGCGGCGTGGTATGTTCATAAGCAGCTATTCGTCCGCAGATTCAAGGATGTGAGCAAGCCGCTCCCGGAGGACTCCGTCAAACCGGTGCCGCCAAGTTTCATTCACCAAACCCACGCTGGCGAGGTCACGGAGATGCATGCGGTCTTTGTCCCGCCAGGCGGCGAGTTTCATTCGAACGAGCGCTTCCAAAGCGATCAGTCGAAATTCCCCCGTGGCTTCGCTTTCCGAAACGTCCGCGTTTTCCACGAGGCTGTCGGGCAGCGGCCGTTCCAGAGCAAACAGAATGTGAATGGCATCCCTGACCTTGCCGCCAGGAGTATCCAGAAAGACATCCATGTGGCCCGGCCTGCCCAGAGAAGCAACCCGCCGATGCAGGAAGCCGGCGGACTCAAACGCGGCAATGGCGGCGGGCAGATCGCTGCGGCGGATGAGGATGTCCACATCCCGGGTGTTGCGCACCGCCGCCTCTTCCGCCCGCGAGACCCAGGCGGCGACCGCATTGCCACCGACGACGGCGTAAGGCACTCCCGCCGCGTCCAAGATCCTAGCCGACGCCAGCAACCGCCGACGGACATTCTCAATCGCGTCATTCATGCGCTGCCAGGAGATGGGTTGAAGGTTGGCGACCATGGATAGCACACCGGAGTTATCTCACCCGACGGTCACAGAGGTACGGACGATTATTTGCGACTGTTGGGTGGTCTGCGGCTCGAACTGGGGCGACGGCGAACGCGTCGAGCCGCGGGAGCGGGAGTGAGATGCCAGTGGCGGAAATAAAGGTACGGCGGGGAATATTCATGAGTGTATTTGTTCTGGTTACTCAACGTCTGGCCTCCAAAGTTACCGGCTGGTGATCGTTGCTGGCGAGCGCTGGCGGGCAGCGGGGACTAACATCGAACTCCGCGGAAGGTCATTCCCGTGGTCCCAGCGGCACATGGTCCATCGGATACACGGGCACGGTGCCATCAGCGTTGAGCCAGCCGAACTTGACCAGTTCGGCTTTCCGTTTCTTCCTCGGCATCGCGTCGAATTTCTTCAGGTAGGCGGTGATGCGGGCGGAAAAATCCTTCTCGCTGAGGCGCATGGGGTCGGCGGGATGTTTCATTTTCATGGGCAAATATGATTGAAACCGCGCGGACGTCAAAAGTTCTCCGGCTTGAAGTAGCCGACTATGGCGGCAGGGTTCCGCACGGCGATTTGGATATGGGACTTCAATTTGAGACCTGCTCCTTGAAAAATGGTCTCGCCCTCCTGAAAAACGCCCCTGACGGTGTCGAACACGCAGCCGAGGGACGCCTCAATGATGGGGATGGTGTTGTTGAGCACGAAACCATCCAGTTGGCGCTTCAGCCAGTCATAGTCCTCGCCAGTAGCCGCCTGATTCTGCGGCAAAGTACCACCTTCGGCGGTGAACTGGGTGATGAAGTGCGCCGACACCCGCTGCAGTTCCCGCGTGAACTTCACATCGAGCAGATCGAAGCAGCTCCCCAGTTGAATCACCGCACCGATGACAGCGGGTTCTTTGATGTGACTGTTCTTGCGACCGGCCTGCTGCCCAGCCCAATCCAGCGCGCGCATCGGACCGTGCTCCCAGAAATAGACACCTCGGGCGAGCCAGTCGTAGGCGTTCTCGCTGGCGCTGAGCCTGGCCTTGCCCGTGAGCACGGCATCGGCGACGCGTTTGTCGCAACCGTGGAAGCCAAATACTGTGCGTTGGTAGGCGAGCAGGTCCATGTGTTAAGCAGAACGACGTTAGCAAATGGTTCTTCCTATGCCAAGAGTGACTTTCCCCGATGTCATGCACATGGTTACCCTTCTCACCTTATTTGCTCTGAAACATCGGGCTTTGCACGATCTCATGAATCAACGATCTGAATCCGTATTTCCGCTCCCGGATGTGACTGACAATACTCTCAATCTCCGGCTTGTCCGCCGTGGTCGGGGCCGCACCGGTGGAATAGGCGAGCAGCTTCTCCGTCAACGAACGGGTCAGTTGGTCTTGGTCCTCGAGCAACAGTTTCTTGTAGTCGTCGATGTTGTGAAACCGCCGTCCGTCGGGCAGCACGTCGCCGGGGTCCACCGCCGGGCCGGGCCAGAACCTTACCCGGCGACCGTTGACTTCCCGCGGCTGACCGTCGCCGGTGCTGCGGTAATGGTCGCGCCACCCGCCGATGACATCGAAGCTCTCGAGGGCGAATCCCGGCGGGTCGATCTTGCGGTGACAGGTTGCGCACGAAGCGACCTGGCGATGCTTCTCCAGTTGCGCCCGGATCGTCGTGGCACCCCGGATGTCAGGCTCGATGGCTCCCACATCCGCCGGCGGCTTGGGCGGCGGCGTTCCCAGAATGCGCTCCAGCACCCACGCCCCGCGCAGGACCGGCGAGGTCGTCGTCCCGTTGGCGGTCACTTTCATCACACTGCCCATGGTCAGTACTCCGCCACGATGACTGGTCGGCGGCAGAGTTACTTTGCGCATCTCAGTTCCCTCGATCCCGGGAATACCGTAGTGCCTGGCGAGGCGGGCATTGACGAAGGTGAAGTCAGAAGAAACGAAGTTCGCCAGGCTCAGGTCATGCTTCAAGACTTCGTCAAAGAATAGGATCGTCTCTTTGACCATCGCCACCTTGAGGATGTCATCATACTCCGGGTAGAGAGTGCGATCAGGCGACGTGGCGTCGATGGCACGCAGACCCAGCCATTGGCCGGTGAAGTTTTCAGTAAACGACCTGGCCTTGGGATCACTCAGCATCCGCTCGACCTGCTCGCGAAGCACGCCCGGCTCCCGCAGCTTGTGGGCGGCGGCGAGTTGGAACAGCGGCTCGTCCGGCATCGAACTCCACAAGAAATAAGAGAGCCGGTTGGCCAGTGCGTAGTCGTCGAGCGCGGGCGCTTGCTGCGGGGCGGGCGTGCTGCTGGCAGTGGCTGGCTGCTCGCGCAGGAACAGAAAATTCGGTGACACCAGCACGGCTCGCAGACCGACCCGCATCGCCTGCTCGAAGGAGTATTTGTCCTGCAATCTACTCTCGACGCGGGCGAGAAACGGTCGGATGTCCTCGGCTGTCACTGCGCGGCGGAACGCCCGCCGCGCGAAGTCGCGAAGAATTCGCTCGGCATCGACCAGCGGTTGCGGGGATTGAACTTCAAAGCGCTCCGGCGCGATACGTTTCAAAGGCAGGTCGCCGAAGATCGCCTTGTGACTTGGCGGTGGCCACGACACCAGCAGCGGTCCTTCGATGTCCACCCACTGGATCACCAGGCCCGGCCCCTTGTATTGGTCGGCCCCGATTTTCTCCACCGCCGGCGGCAGCGCGGGGAGGCCCTCGGCGATGATTCGGATGCGGTTCTCGGGTTCAAGTTGTTCGGTGAACTCGATGACCGAGGGCTTGTCCGCCGGCACGGCGAAGTAGTCAATGAGCCGTTCCTCGGTGACTTCCTTGAGCGTGCCGGCGGTCACGCGAAAGCTGATCGGTTTGCCCTCGCTCTGGAAGCCGTAGCCGGAAATACGGAAGCGATACTTGCCCCGCACATGGCTGCGGAAATTCCACATGGTGAC
>JAYTLR010000111.1:0-5399 GCA_043729195.1 Akkermansia sp. | reverse complement strand
TCAACCTCGACGCCAACATCACCCTCCGCTGAACCGCGGGTTGATAAAAACGACCGCTTTCCATATCTCGTTCAATCAAACTTTATCCATGACTCCCTTGCTTCGATATTTCACGTTCGCCACTGTCATCTTCAATTCCGGCTCCATCACCCCGGTGATGGCGGACGATGCCGACAGCCCCGCGCACGCCGCCTATCCCGGTCCGTTTTCCCGCCCTCCTTCGACGGGGAAAGATTACGACACCTGGCGTGACGCAAAAGGCCCTGACATCGGCGAGACGCCCGTTGACATCAGCCGCTTGCCGTCCCGCGTCGATAACTCCACCCGCCCGCAGTTCCCTCCGATTTACAAACAGAAAGGAGGAGCCTGTGGTCAGTTCACCGCGGTTGCCTCGATTTTCACCTACGAAATGAACGTCCTGAACGGCACCGAGGCCAGCACGACAGCCACACAGTTTCCCGCCGATTTTTCCTGGAACATGTGCAATGCTGCCAATAGCGCGCAAGGATCGGAAGCGCATCACGGTTGGGAAACGGCCAAGCAAATTGGGATTCCCACCGTCAAATCCTACGGACGCGTCGAAGGTGACAAAGACAAGATCGGCTTGTGGGCGAACGGTTACTCCATCTGGCGCGAAGCGATGGAGTATCGTGTCGCCGGCTATCGCTACACCCCGACCGCCACCGTCGCACAGATCGACGAAGCCCGCGGCTGGCTCTTCGACCGCAACCAGCCCAAAACCGGCAAAGAATCCATCGGCGGACTGCTCGCGCTCGACGGACGGATGGGCAAGCTGGAAGAAGTCACCAGGACGATTCCCGAAGGCGAATATCTGGCGGGCGAAGACCTATGGATCCGGTGGGGACCCAGCGGCTACGGGCACGGCATCACTTGTGTGGGATACGATGATCAGGTCGGATTCGATGTGAATGCCGATGGGAAAATCAGCATCGACATCGATATCAATGGCGATGGCAAAGTCACCCTCGCGGATCGGGAGCGCGGCGCCTTCATCGTGGTCAACTCATGGGGCAGCACCTGGTCGAAGGATGGCAAAATCTACCTGCTCTACAGCGCGATGGTCGATCCCACCTGGGAACGCGGAAACTACCTCGGTCGGATCGAGGTTTGCCGGCATATTCCCCAACGCACGCTGAAACTCAAGCTCGCCTGCAACAAGCGCTCGGACCTACGGATGACCATCGGCATCGCCGGCGACAAGGACGCCACGAAACCCGAACACGAACTCGCCCCGCAAGTCCTCAACGGCTGGCCGCTCTTCGGCAATCAAAAGAACAACGTCGGCGAGGTTCCTCTCGCCGGACCCGGTGATGACAGCCCGCTCGAAGTCGGGATCGATCTCACTCCGTTGCTCGACAAGCTGGGCCCCGACCACGCGGACGATGCCCGCCTTTTCCTGAGCTTCAGTTGCGCGGAAAAAAGCGACACCACCGGCGTCCTTCACGCCTGTTCCATCCGACACTACGACGACAAAGGCACCTTCGTCCGGGAATCCGCCGTGGAAGTGAAGGAGGGAAGCTTCGGCAACAAACCGCTCACGCTCGAGACACTCCTCCCCAAGCTCTGACCACCGTCCCCGATGTTCCAGATCACCCGCCGCCACTTCCTGTCAAAGCTCTCCACCGGCATCGGCGGAGCCGCGCTCGGGTCGATGCTGCCGGAACCGCTTTCCGGCGCGTCCGCCCTCGGGGAGAAGCTCCTCACCGACCACGCGCCAAAAGCCAAGCGGGTGATCTATCTCTTCATGTCCGGCGGCCCCGCGCAGCAGGATCTTTTCGACTACAAGCCGAAGCTCAACGAGCTCAACGGCAAGCAACTCCCCGATAAAGTCCGCCGCGGCCAGCGCCTCACCGGCATGTCGGGCAACCAGGCCGTCCTGCCGCTCGCCGGCTCCCAGTTCAAGTTCGCCCAACACGGCAAATCCGGCGCCTGGGTCAGCGAGCTTTTGCCGCACACCGCCAAGGTTGTGGACGATCTCTGCTTCGTGAAATCCCTCTGGACCGAGGCGATCAACCACGACCCCGCGATGACCTTCTTCCAGACCGGCTCGCAGATCGCCGGCCGTCCATCGCTCGGCTCGTGGGTCACCTACGGCCTCGGCTCCGAGAACGAGAACCTCCCGGGCTTCGTCGTGCTCGTCACGAAAAAGCCCACCGACCAACCGCTCGCCGCCCGCCTCTGGGGCACCGGCTTCATCGATTCCCGCTACCAGGGCGTGCGCTTTTCCTCCGGCAAGGACGCGGTCTTCTATCTTTCCAACCCCGACGGCATCTGCCAATCCGGCCGCCGCGCCTTGTTGGACAAACTTTCCGACCTCAACAAGCTCGACTTCAAAAACGAGCTCGACCCCGAGATCGAGACCCGCATTTCCCAATACGAGATGGCCTACCGGATGCAGACCAGCGTGCCGGAGGTCACCGACATCAGCGGCGAACCGCAATCGACGAAAGATCTCTACGGTCCCGACGCGGAGAAGCCCGGGACCTTCGCCGCGAACTGCCTGCTCGCCCGCCGCCTCGCGGAAAAGGGCGTCCGTTTCATCCAGCTCTACCACCCCGGCTGGGATCAGCACAACAATCTGCCCAAGGTCATCCGCAACCAGTGCCAGGAAACCGACCGGGGTTGCGCCGCCCTGATCACCGACCTGAAAAACCGCGGCATGCTTGACGATACCCTCGTCGTCTGGGGCGGCGAGTTCGGACGCACCGCCTACTCCCAGGGGGCGCTCACCAAGGACAACTACGGCCGCGACCACCATCCGCGCTGCTTCACCGCATGGATGGCCGGCGGCGGGGTGAAACCCGGCATGTCCTACGGCGCGACGGACGATTACGGCTACAACATCGTCGGAGCTGATGGCCAGGCCATCGATCCCTCAAAGCACAAGTTCACCCCCGGTGCCGTCCACGTCCATGACTTCCACGCCACCATCCTCCATCAACTCGGCATCGACCACACCCGCCTCTCCCACACCTTCCAAGGCCGCCGTTTCCGCCTCACCGACGTCCACGGCCACATCGTCAAAGACCTGCTCGCTTGATCGGGAAAGCCCGTCGATCAAGGCGGACATCGGCAGGTCACGGCGCCATCAGCTCCCGATCATCACCGCATGGCTCTTCAGATCCGCCTCGGTGAAGGGCACGAAGTCGTTCGACACACAAGAGACCGTCATCCCGGTCAGGTCCATGCGCCCGAAGATCGTGGCGACCGAGGCATCCGCCGCGTCCCGACCGGCTGCGATCCTCACCAGGCCGTTCAAAGAAGCCAGCCGCGTCGGGTCGAACACGAACCATCGGTCGCCGATGCAGGCCTCGAAGCACGCGTGGAAATCCGGCGGCTGCATGTGACAGGCGTAGCCGGTGAAGTAGCGCGCGGGGATCGAGAGCGCCCGGCAAAAGGCGATCCCGAGATGCGCGAAATCCCGGCATACCCCGGCCCGTTGCGTCACCGTATCGAAGGCGGACGTCTCGACGTTGGTGGTGCCGTAGAGGTAGTCGATGTTTTCAAAGATCCAGTCCGAGATCGCCTTCACCTGATCGTAAGGATGTTCGATCGTTCCGAACATTTTCATCGCCAGCCGCCACAAGCGGTCGGACTGGCAATAGCGGCTTGGAAAAAGATAGGGGATCTTCGTGTGCCGGATCTCGCTGATCGGCACGCGGTGGATCTCGTCGAGGCTGACCAAGGAGCATCGCGTCCTCGCGGAGACCGCGTAGGAAACATCCAGCTCCATGGCCGTGCCTGTATCGATCCGGATGTAGCGGTTTCCTCCGGGATCCCTTGGCAATTCCTCCCAGCTCACCCCCGGAGTCACGATGAAGGATTCGCCCTTCAGCGTCTGGCTCCGCGATGAAAGCGCGTGGATGCTCAGCAGCACGGTGCTACGCTCATAAACCTGGTAGTGGAGCCATGCGTTGATCTGGAAAGGCACGCCGCGAAGCCTCGACCGGATGTCCCCGCCCGCAAAGAACGAATCTTGAACGAAAAAGCGGCCGCCCGGTTACTCGGACGGCCGCTCGAAGCGATTCAGCAATGGCTGCGAAACGACTCAGGGAAGCGGCACTTCCGCGATCGTCTTCAGCACGCGGCTGGAGATCTGGTAAGGATCGCCCTGTGAATTCGGACGGCGGTCTTCCAGATAGCCCTTGTAGCCGTTGTTCACGAAGCTGTGCGGGACGCGCACCGAGGAACCGCGGTCGGCGATGCCGTAGGTGAACTTGTCGATCGACTGCGTTTCGTGGAGACCGGTGAGGCGCATATGATTGTCCGGGCCATAGACGGCGATGTGCTCGTCGAGGTTCTTGGCGAAGGCCGCCATGAGGGCTTCGAAGTACTCCTTGCCGCCGGTTTCACGCATGTACTTCGTCGAGAAGTTGCAGTGCATGCCGGAGCCGTTCCAGTCGAGGTGCATGCCGAGTGGCTTGCAGTGATAGTTCACGTCCACACCGTAGCTTTCGCAAAGGCGGTTGAGGATGTAACGGGCGACCCACATTTCGTCGGCGCACTTTCTGGAACCCTTGCCGAAGATCTGGAACTCCCACTGGCCCTTCGCCACTTCGGCGTTGATGCCTTCGTGGTTGATGCCGGCTTCAAGGCAAAGCTCGAGGTGCTCTTCGACGATCTGGCGGGCGACGTCACCGACGTTGCTGTAGCCGACGCCGCAGTAATAGGGACCCTGCGGACCGGGGTAGCCGTCCTTCGGGAAGCCGAGCGGGCGGCCGTCTTCGTAGAGGAAGTATTCCTGCTCGTAACCGAACCAGGTGTCCGGATCGTCGAGGATGGTGGCGCGGCTGTTGGACGGGTGCGGAGTGACACCGTCGGGCATCATGACCTCGCACATCACCAGCGCGCCATTGTTGCGGGACGCATCGGGGAAGATCGCGACGGGTTTGAGCACGCAATCCGAGCTGCGGCCTTCGGCCTGCTGGGTTGAGGAGCCGTCGAAGCCCCACAAAGGAAGCTGATCGAGCGTCGGGAAGGAGTCGAAATCCTTCAACTGGGTCTTGCTGCGGAGGTTCGGGACGGGCGTGTAGCCGTCGAGCCAGATGTACTCCAATTTGAACTTGGGCATCGTATTCTTAGGTTGTGGTTCGGATCGCGGGGATTCGTGCGGATGATGGCGGGGCATGCAAGCCCCCAGTGCGTGCATGCGCCAGCACCACCGCCGAGAAAGCAGTTGGCAGGCCAAGGGGCAAGCACCGGCCGGTTTTTTCTTTTGCCGTCGCCCCGGAGGCCGCACAGGATCGGCCTGAAGTGACGACGCCCGGCCCCGAAGAAAGCCTCCATCCGCAGACGCTCCACTGGTCCGGCATGACCCACGTCGGCCGCTTCAGGAAGAACAACGAAGACGCCTTTCTCGGCCTGACCTTCGACGCCCG
>JAYTLR010000110.1:0-37859 GCA_043729195.1 Akkermansia sp. | reverse complement strand
ACGCAGTTGCCTCCGGCTGCTCTCCCGTTGCTCGTCTCGGGATGACTCAGACTTTCACTGGTTGATTTCATGTATGTGCGTTCGCACGAGCGCCGGTCTGCGACCGGCCGAATGGTCCCCAGCTGCCAGCCTCACGACTGGTGTGCTTCGAAAGCATCACCTCCGATTCCACCCCACCAACTCCTCATACCCCACCCCGCTCCCGCCGAACAAATCCAGCGCAGAACCCACCGTCACGTCCACCTTCCCGCCGGACAGCTCCGCCACCTTCTCGACATCCGCCAGCGAAGCCGCGCCGCCGGCATAGGTCATCGGTCGCCCACCCCATTCGCCCAGCATCGCCACCAGCTCGCCATCGATCCCGCCGCACAGTCCCTCGACATCCGCCGCGTGGATCAGGAACTCGTCGCACCACGGAGCCAGCCGATCCAGCGTCGCCGGCGTGACATCCAGATCGGTCAAAGTCTGCCAACGGTCCATCGCCACCGTCCAGCCGCGCGTCGTCCGGCGGCAGGACAGGTCGATCACCAGTCGCCCCGCGCCAATCGCGTCCACCAACTCCTCCACCCGCGCTTCCGAAAACCGGGCTTCATTAAAAAGCCACGACGTCACGATCACATGCGAGGCCCCGGCCGCCAGCCATTCGCCGGCATTGCCCGCATGGATCCCGCCGCCGATCTGAAGCCCGCCCGGCCACGCAGCCAGCGCTTCCCGCGCGGCTTCGTCATTGCCCGGTCCCAGCTTGATCACGTGGCCGCCTGTTAGACCGTCGCCGCGGAACTTCGCCGCGAACTCCCCCGCCCCGGCGCTCGCCGTGAAATTCACCCGCGGCCCCGGCCCGTCGTCGCGCAAGGTCCCGCCGACGATCTGCTTCACCTTGCCCTCATGGAGATCGATGCACGGGCGGAACTTGGTCATGGGCGGAGGGTTCAGGGGTTCGGCAGCGGCAGTCAAGGGAGATAGGTCCTATAAGTCCCATACGACCTATTCCCCGGCATACGACTTATTCCCCGCCCATCGCCGCCGCGTGCCCCCGCTTCTCATCGATGAACAGCGTGACCACCAACCCGACCCCCAACAAACCCGCCAGCAGCAACAGCGCCTGCGGACTCCCCGTGGTGTCCTTCACCCACGCAAAAGGAAAAGTCATCACCGCGGCCAGCTTGATCATCAGCCCCCAGATCCCGAACATCTCCGCCGACTTCTCCGGTGGCGCCAGATACCCGACAAACGCGCGGTTCGCGGAGCCCAGAGATCCAAGCCCGAAGCCTAACAGATTCCCGATGATCCACAGCGGCCAGGTAGGATAATCGCCGCCGCCCCCCTTTGCCCCATGAGCCTCAAAAAGATAGGCGTAGCCCGCGAACGCGGTGGCGGCGAGGATCCACACGCCGACCAGGAAAATGGAGGTCCGTCGGTGGCCCAGGCGGTCCTGGAACAGCATCGGCACCACGGTTCCAATGACGCCGGACACCGTGATGACGGCCATGAATTTGACCATCTCGACTTCCTTGAATCCGTATTCGCCGGCGAGCTTGCTGGCAAAAGAAACGACGACGCTCATGCCGGTCCCGAAGAAGAACGAGGCGGCCATCAGCAGGGCAAGATCCCGGTAACCGCGGAGGTGCCGGACGGTCTCCCCTAAGCGGACGAAGCCCGCCGTGAGCCAGTTCGCCGAGCGGGACGGCTTCGCCAGCTCCGGCTCGCGCAGCCAGATCATGGTTGGGATGGTGAACGCGAGGAACCACAGGCCGGCGAAGATGAAGAACGGCCGCCATTGTTCCGGTGCCTTCATCCCGAAGACTTCCATGCTGCCCGCGGTGATGATGAGCAGGAGAAACGCGGCGGAATACGATAGCCCCCACGAGAACCCGCTGACCTTCCCAACCTCGTTCTGCCGTGCCAGCGATGGCAGGAAGCTCGCCAGGAAGTTCTCGCCGATCGCGAAGGCGAAATTGGCCGGGATGTAAAGCAGCATCGCCAGCCAGATCTGCCCAGGCTGGATGAAGGCGAGGCCGCAGGTGAAAAGGCTGCACACCAGGCCGGTGACGACGAGTCCCTCCTTCTTCCAAGCCCGCTCGTCCGCCGCCGCGCCCGCCAGCGGCGAAAAGAGCGCCGCGAGCAGCATGCTGCCTCCATAGGCCACCGCCCACAGCCGGTCGTCCGTCGAGTCGTCCCGGACCACGACCTTGCTGAAGAAGATCGAGAACAGCATGGTGTTCATGATCAACGTGAACGACTGGTTCGCGACGTCGAAGGAGATCCAGCTCCAGAGCTGCCCTTGTTTCGGCAATCCACGGAGCGGATAGAAGCGGCGGAGATTCATCGGGGAAAGAAGACGGCCGCGCCATCCTTACCGGAACGTGCCGCATTGCAATCCAAGGGACTCTTCCCCGCGCCGGAACAAAAACTTCGTGCCCCGGACTTCGCCCTTCGCCATCTTCTGCTGAGCCGACCTTTTCGCCATGAAACGCCTTCTCCTTGCCTTCGCCCTGCTCCCGTCCTGCCAAAAAAAGGAGCCCGCTCCGGTACCCGCGCCCTCGCCGCTGCCGCCCGCCGTCGCCGGCTTGGAGAAAATGGACGGCATGGTCCGCCTGCCCGGCGGGACTTTCACGATGGGGAACGACTGGGCCTTCGACGTGACGGTCGACGGCAAGCCGGTCAAGAAGTCCTTCCCCGAGGAAAGCCCGGCCCATCAGGTGACCGTGAAGGAATTCTGGATCGACGAGACCGAGGTCACCAACGCCCAGTTCGCGGCCTTCATCAAGGCAACCAACTACGTCACCTTCGCCGAGCGCCAGGTGAAGCCCGAGGATTTCCCCGAGGAAGCCCGCTCAAGCCTGCCGCCCGGCGGCTTCGGCAACGGCGGCATCGTGTTCCGCGAAAACGCCGGCATCGAGGGCGACCCGAACCTCCACGGCCGCTCCATCGAGTGGTGGCGCTGGGACCCCGAGGCCAACTGGCGGCAGCCCGCCGGCAAGGGCAGCTCGATCACGGGCAAGGACGACCACCCCGTGGTCTGCGTCACCCACGAGGATGCCGCCGCGTATGCCAAGTGGGCCGGCAAGCGGCTGCCGACCGAAGCCGAGTGGGAGTTCGCCGCCCGCGGTGGGCTCGATGGCAAGATCTACGTCTGGGGCGACGACTTGAAACCCGGCGGTCAGTGGATGGCCAACACCTGGCAAGGCGAATTCCCGAACAAGAACAGCGCCGAGGACGGCTTCACCGGCAGCGCCCCGGTCCGCAGCTATCCGCCGAATGCCTACGGCCTTTACGAGATGGCCGGCAACGTGTGGGAAACGTGCAGCGACCTCTACGATCCCGCCTACTTCGCCGACTGCAAGCCCGACAACCCGCAAGGCCCCGCCCACTGGGTCAACCGGGACACCGGCATGAAGGGCGACGGCCAGGTCCACCGCGTCACCAAGGGCGGCTCCTTCCTCTGCCACGACTCCTACTGCATGCGCTACCGCCCCGCCGCCCGCCACTCGCAGGACAGCGAATCCCCCACCAACCACACCGGCTTCCGCTGCGTGAAATAGCACAACTTTGCAAGTTGTGTGCTTCTCGCGGCCGTTTGTTCAACTGCTCCCACCCTACCCGCCCGGCCATGACCCGCCTCTTTCCGCTCCTCCTCGCCCCGCTCCTCCACGCCGCGGAGCCCTGCCGCATCGCGATCGTCGACAAGGAAAACGGCTGGCCGGTCCCGCTGGTCGAACTCCGCACCACCCACGAACAACGCTTCGTCAGCGACAACGCCGGGCTGATCGCCATCGACGATCCCGACCTGCTCGACCGCGCCGTCTGGTTCCACCTCAAGGGCCACGGCTACGGTGTGAAAAAGGACGGCTTCGGCTACGAGGGAATCCGTACTTCGGCTGCCGCCGGCGGCACCATCCGCATCGAGGTCGAGCGGAGGAACATCGCCAAACGCCTCGGCCGTCTCACCGGCGGCGGGCTTTTCGCGGAATCGCAGAAACTCGGTGAAGCATCCCCGCTCCCCGAAAGCGGCGTCTTCGGCTGCGACAGCGTGCTGATGACGCGCCACAACGGGAAGCTCTTCTGGCTCTGGGGCGACACCACCCTGCCGGGCTACCCGCTCGGGGTGTTCCATTCCACCGCCGCCACCACGCCTCCCAAGCCGGTGGCGGATTTCAAACCGCCGATGATCATTCCCTTCAAGCACTTCAGGGACAGCGAGGACAAACCGCGCGGTGTCGCGAAGCTGCCGGGCGACGGACCGACCTGGCTGACCGGGATGGTCAGCCTGCCCGATGACAAGGATTCCAACGCCCTGGTCGCGATCTACTCGAAGATCAAGCCGCCCCTCGACGAATATGAGGTCGGCCAGTGCCTCTGGAACGAGGACAAGGCGGAGTTCCAGGTCCTCAAGGTGCTTTGGTGGGCAGGTGCCGGTGAAAAAGGCCTCCTTCCAAAAGGCCATCCCGTCTTCTGGGAAGATCCCGCCGGAAAGGTGTGGGCGCTCTTCGGCGATCCCTTCCCGACCATGCGCTGCCGGGCCACCCTGGCCGCTTGGACGAACCGCACGACTTGGGAAAAAATCCCCGAACCCGCCGCCCCGCGCTCGGCCGAAGACGGCAGCGAAGTCAAACCCCACCGCGGCTCCGTCGCTTGGAATCCCTTCCGCAAAAAATGGATCACCGTCTTCACCCAGCACTTCGGCAGGCCCTCCGCCTTCGGCGAGATCTGGTATGCCGAAGCCGCTTCGCCGACGGGTCCCTGGGGCAAGGCGGTGAAGATCCTGACCCACGACAACTACACTTTCTACAACCCGCGCATCCACCCCGAGCTCACCCCGGAGGACGCCAGCTTCATCGTCTTCGAAGGCACCTACACCGCCGAGTTCGCCGACCGCCCGCAGCCGACCCCGCGCTACAACTACAACCAGATCCTCTACCGCCTCGACCTCGACGACCCAAAACTCGCGGGAGCGAAGTAGCACAACTCTGCAAGTTGTGCGCTTCTCGCGGCACTCCGTTCAAACGGCTTGAACCATCCCGGACAACTCCGCCCATATGCCCAAGATCTCCGCAGCCGAATACGAACCCTTGAAAGCCTTCTTCGTCGCCTGGCAAAAGCGCTTTCCCTGTCCCATCGACCTTCCCGCAGAGCACCATCCGCTCGCGGTCCTAGAGTCGATGGAACAAAAAAGCATGTCGCAAGCACGCCTCGGTTTGGGACTTGCGATCAACGACACCCTTGAAGACTCATGGGACCTGTCGCCGGCCGAAGTGACGGCGATCGATGACGATCTTGCAGGCCGTGGCATTGTCACTCTGTCGGAGTTGCGGAGACGCTACTCGCGCCAGTTCAAAGGCATCCTGAAACGCGGAAAGATCCGGGATGAAACGGAATACTATCTGGTCGCCGGCATCCTCGCCTCCTTCACCGCCGATGCGACCGATGAAGAACGGACGAGGCTCAGTGAAATGGTCGGGGCTTATGAAGCGGGAGTCTCCAAGAACTGATTCCCCCGGTGAATTGCTGGCTTCCACGATGCCGCAGTCCCTCGACCAGTTCGTCGAAGCCGATCATGACGGACGGATCCTCATCCGCTTCCCGCATTCGAGCTTCTACCTCCTCATCCGGGACATCGTATTCCGGAACATCCAGACCACGGAGCAAACGACAAGCCAGCTCCGCCCGTTCCTTGTTCGGTAGCTTCCCCGCTTCTTGCGCGATCTCTTCGAGCTTCATGGATGGCAACAGCCTACGCCAAGCGACTCACCGGTTCCACCCTGATTTTCAAGGGACACAGGCTAATGAAAATCATGCGACCGCGCCGCGTGCCCCGGCTCGCAGCCCGGCAGCGGGAAGACCTCATTCACATACACCGTCCGCTGCCCACCTTCGGAAATCTGCACCCGCCCTTCGGCCATCAGGAACGGCTCGCTGACGATCACCCGCCGCAGCCGCTGGAAGGTCTTCTTCGGCACGAAGAGATTCGCGATCCCCGTCTCGTCCTCCAGCGAGATGAAGCAATGCCCCTTCGCCGTGCCCGGCCGCTGGCGGCAGATCACCAGCCCGCCGACCTTCACCGGCAATCCATGCGGCAGATCGATCAAGTCAATCGCCCGCCTCAAGAGGGGCGCGGGCGGCTCGCCCGCAGCCCCTCTCCGCTCCCGCCACAACACCATCGGATGCGGCCCGGTCGATGCCCCCTGCGTCGCGAGGTCCGACGCCACCCGCTCGGGCATCGTCATCTCCGGCAAGACCTGCCCCGTCGGCTTCTCGACTCCATCTAACAAATCCTCGAACAGCGGCAGCTCGACCTGCCACATCGCCTGCCGCCGGTGACCGGTCTCCGGCAGCCCGTTCAGCGCACCCGACTTCGCCAGCAGCCGCCGCTCCTTCGCGTTCGGTGCGACCCGGCCGAGGAAGTCCGCCAGCGAACCGAACGCCGCCCTTTCCCGCTCCGCCACGATCCGCTCCCGCGTCGCCGCCGACACGCCTAACAGCCGGTGCAGACCCAACCGGATCGTCCGCGCGTCCACCGCCTCCGTCGCCACGCCGCTCAGAAGGCAGCACACCGGCAGCACCCGGATGTCGTGGCGCTTCGCGTCCTGGATCAGCGAGTGCGTCGAGTAAAAGCCCATCGGCTGGTTGTTGATCAGCCCGGTGTAGAACGCCGCCGGGTGATGGACCTTGAACCAGCACGACCAGTAGGCGATCGACGCGAAGGACAGCGCGTGGCTCTCCGGGAATCCATAGAGCGCGAAGTTGCCGGTCGACTGCACCACCTTCTCCTGCACATCCTCCGCCACGCCGCGCTCGCTCATGCGCCGGCGCAGCTTGGCCACCACCCGCTGCATCCGCTCGTCGCTGCGGTTGAAAGCCATCGCCCGCCGCAACTCGGTCGCCTCGCCACCGTCGAAGCCCGCGAGGATCATCGACATCTTCAACACCTGCTCCTGGAACAAGGGCACGCCCAGCGTGCGACCGAGCACCTCGCGCAAGTCGTCGTGGATGTAGTCCGGTCGCTCCAGCCCGTTGCGCCGCCGCAGGTAGGGATGCAGCAGCTCGCCCACGATCGGCCCGGGACGCACGATCGCCACCTGGATCGCCACTTCGTAAAAGGTGTTGGGCCGCAGGATCGACAAGGTCGCCATCTGCGCCCGCGACTCGACCTGGAAGGTGCCGACCGTGTCGGCGCGATGCAGCATTTCGAACACCGCGGGATCGGCCAGATCGATCGCCGCCGGGTCGACCTTCTCGCCCAGCTTGCCGGTGATTTCGATCATGTTCTCCATCGCCGCCAGCATCCCCAGGCCTAACAGGTCGATCTTCACGATGCCCAGGTCCTCGCAATCGTCCTTGTCCCACTGCACCACCGTCCGCCCCGGCATCGTCGCCGGCTGGATCGGTACCACCTCGTCCAGGCCGCGGTCGCAGATGACCATCCCGCCCGAGTGCTGGCCCAGATGGCGCGGCATCCCGAGCACCGCGTGGTAAAGCTTCTCCAAAGCCGGCAACCGCGGGTGCGACGGCGGCAACAGGCTGGCCACGCTGTTCTCGAACGCCTCGCGCCGGTCCTGCTCCTTCTCCTCGCGCGGCTTCCGCCGGTCCTCTTCTTCCCAACGGCTCTCCGCCGTGCCGCCCAGCATGGAAAAGCGGTCCGCCAGCGAAGGCGGGAAGCCCAGCACCTTCGACATCTCGCGGAACGCCGACTTCGGCCGGTAGGTGATCACGTTCGCGGTCATCGCCGCGCCGCGCGCGCCGTACTTGCGGAAGACATACTGGATCACCTTCTCCCGCTGCTCGCCCGACGGGAAGTCGATGTCGATGTCCGGCCAGCTCTTGTGCTGCTTGTTGCCCGCGAGGTGATCGGACAGGAAGCGTTCGAAGACCAGCTTCTGCTTCACCGTGTCGACATTCGTGATATTGAGCACGAAGCACACCAGCGAGTTCGCCGCCGAGCCGCGGCCCTGGCAGAGGATGCCTTCCCTGCGGGCGAACTCGACGAGGTCGCGGACGATCAGGAAGTAGCCGGAAAGCTCCAGCCGCCCGATCAGTTCGATCTCCTTTTCAATCTGCGCCCGCACCTCGCCGCGGTAGCTGCCGTAGCGCCGGATCGCCCCCTCGCGGCTCACCGTTCGCAGATACTCCGTCTGCTCGCCCATCGACAAAACGCGCCCGTCCTCCATCCGGAAATCGGGGAACTCGTAGCCGAGATTCTCCAGCGTGAAACCGGTCCGCTCCGCAAGGCGCCGGGTGTTCACGAGGGCTTCCGGCAGGTCGCAAAACAGCGCCGCCATCTCGCGCGGCGACTTGATGTGCCGTTCGCCGTTCGGCGCGAGCAACAGGCCCGCGGCGTCGAGCGGCACGTGGTGGCGCAGGCAGGTGAAGGCATCGGCCAGCGGACGATCCTCGCGCGTGGCATGGAGCGGCGCGTTGCTGGCGAGCAGCGGCAGTTTCAAGTGCGCCGCGAGATCGATCAGATGCCGGTTCAGCCGCGCGTCGTCGCGCAAGTCGTGGCGATGGATCTCCACGAACACGTTGTCCCGCCCGAACATCGCGACCAGCCCGCGCAGTGCTGTGAGAGCGGCTTCCCTGTCGTCCTTCAGCAAGTGCCGCAGCACCGGCCCCTCGCGGTCGCCGCTCAGCGCGACCAGGTCGCCCGAGTCCAGCGGCGACTCTAACAGCGCAGTCTTCAAATGCCGGTCGCTCAGGTGCCGCGACAGCGTCCGGTAGCCCCGCCGCGTCGCGCAGAGCACCGGCACATGCGCGCCATCGATCTCCAGCGTCGCCCCCGCGATCGCCCGGATTCCGCATTCCCGCGCCGCCTTGTGGGCCCGGGCGGAGCCGTAAAAGCCTTCGTGATCGGTGATCGCGATCGCCTCCAGCCCCAGCTCCGCCGCCCGCGCCACCATCGCCTCCGGCGGGCTCGACCCGCGCAAAAACGAAAACGCCGAGCGGGCGTGGAGTTCTGAGTAAGGACTGGCGTTCATCACGAAGCGGACGAAAAGGCAGAGTGCCGAGTGATCAGTGAGCAGGGATCAGTGGAAGAGTTGAGGAGGCGGAGTGCAAGGGGGGGCGGAGCGTTGGAACTGGCGGGGAAGTGCCGAGTGATCAGTGATCAGTGATCAGTGATCAGTGAGCAGTGAGCAGTGAGGACAGTGGTGGGAAGCAGGGCATCTCATTTGCATTTCACTGATCACTGATCACTGATCACTGATCACTCGGCACTTTCATAAATAAACCCCGTCCACGCACCACCGGTCCGGCGGCAGGAAGGCGAGGCGCAACAACGGCTGGTTCGCGAGACGCACGTCCCACTCCAGCCGCTTCCACGCGGCGTCCGGATCCCACCAGTCGCCGGAGTGCTTGAAAGGGCCGCGGCAGCCGGTGATCTCGCCGCGATACGGTCCGCTCAGCAAGGCCAGCGGCTTCGGTCCCGCTTCAAAAGCCACCATGATCTCGTGCGGCGGCCGGAAGCGGCGTAAGGGCACCGGGCAGGAGGGCAGGAAAGCGCTCTCTAACAGACCAGCCGGACCATCGCCCGGCCGCAGTTGAAAATCGTCCGGCCGGTGGCTCGACGGCGGCACCGGGATGCCGGTCCGGCCCGGGCCTAACAGGGCATCGAGCCGCGCCAGCGTGTCGCTCCAGCGCTCCGGCCGCGGGAGCTGGCGGACGAACCAGTCGCGCTGCGCCGCAGTCGGCGGCATCGTCTCGGCATCCAGCGTCAGCCCGCTCACCGGTGACTTCAGCTTCAGCGTCTCTAACAGGATCTCCAGCGGCCGCAGCAGCTCCGCCTCCGCGACCCGCGGCTCCGGCAGCCGGATCACCCGTTCCAGCTCGGCACCCGATTCCAGATGGAAGCGGATTTGCAGCGCCTTCACCGCCAAGTGGCGCGCCGCCAGCCGCGCGGACAGCGCGTGGAGCAGCCGCCGGAAGGTGAAGACCAGCGGTTCGGTCGAGCTCAGCGATTCCTCGAAATCCATCGACTGCGCCAGGCTTTCCGGCGGACGATGTAGCCGCAGCAGCCGGCAGGTTTTCGCGTGCAACAGATCGTGCCACTCCCCCGCTTCACGCCCCAGCCGCTCGATCAAATCCTGCCGCGGCAGCGCCATGAAATCGCCCAGCGTCCGCAGCCCCCAGTCCTCTAACAGCCCGAGCAAGGCCGACCCGCCGAGCAATTCCAGCGGCAGCGCTTTCACCTCCTCCGTCGAAACCTGTCGGCCGTGGCAACCCGCATGCCGCACCGCCAGCCGCGCCAGATCCGGCGTCGCGGCTTTCACATGGCGCAGCTCGCCTTCCGCCATCTCCAGCCAAGCCAGCCCCGCCGCCTGCTTCGACGAGGCCCGCGAAAGATCGAGCAGCAGCGTGTCGCGCCCCGCGATCTCCAGGTCCGGCGTGATGCTTTCCGCCAGCCCGATCATCTCCCGCAGCAACTCCGCCTCGCCCGCCGGATGCGGCGGCAAAACGAGCAAATCCGGGCATCGCACCAACGCCCGGTTCAGCGGCCACCCGGCCTCGATCCCCGTCCCGCGCGCGAGTTCGTTCACCGCTAGCAAAGGCAACTTCACCTTCTCCAAAATCGCCCCCTGCGCGATCTCCAGCACCGCATACGCCCGACTCCGCGCATCCGGATTGGAACGCAGCACGGCCAGAGCGGCAAGGTCGGGGAGATGGAGAGCGGCGAACATTTCGGTGGATCGGTGGGTCGGTGGATCGGTGGATCGGTGGGTCGGTGGGTCGGTGGGTCGGTGGGTCGGTAGGTCGGTGGGTCGGTGGATCGGTGGATCGGTGGATCGGTGGGTCGATGGGTCGATGGGTCGGATGGCATCTTGATCCCGAGAGGGATCGCAGCACCGGTAGCCGGGGGTTGAGCGAAGCAACTACCCCCGGATCCGGGCATCCCCGGCTCCCCGGAGGGGTGCCAGCCATGGTCGCCGTTGCGTGGGGGGCGGCCCGGCTGCGATCCCTCCCGGGATCGGAAAATCATACAAGGTGCGACTTTACCGGGGGTGGTCGCTGCGCTCGACCCCCGGCTACTTGCGCTTTGATCCCTCCCGGGATCAGTTGGTGGATCGGGCGATCGGGGGATCGGGGGATCGGGTCTTGGGTCTTGGGTCTTGGGTCTTGGGTCTTGGGTCTCGGGTCTCTGGTCTCGGATCTCGGGTCTCTGGTCTCGGGCTTCTCACGCGCTCTTCCTCCTTCGTTCCTCGCCCACCCGCATCCGCCCCACCAGATCCCGTCGCGGCAGCTCGAAATCCTCCAAGCCCAAGCTCGCCGTCAGCGCCACCCGCACCGCGGCGCAGGGCACTTGCGGGGCGGCCGACATCACCACCAAGCGGCAGCCCGATCCTTCCGCCGCCAATTTCAACCGCCACCACAGCGACCCCGCCAGCGCCTGCAAATCCCGCCGCGCGATCCCGCAGGTATCCAGCAGGATGAACGGCACGTTGCCATCGCGCACCAGCAGGTCCGCCGCCTTCAGCATCTCCTCCGCGGTCAGACAGCGGACCCACAACAACCGCGAACAGGCCTGCGCGGTGTAGGACGCCGGATCAAAACCATCGCCCCCGTCGACCAGCACGAAATCCGGCAGCGCCGCGCATTCCGCCGGCTCGCCCAGCAGCCCCGCGACCAGCATCCCGACCCCGGAGCCCACTACTTCGGAAATCGCGCCCGTCGGGAAAAACGCCGGATCAAAGGGCCGATCCGGCGCGGCTTCCTCGGCAGCCACCGGCAACGCGGCATGGGCCTCCGGGAATTTCTCCCGCAGCTTCCTACGCAGTTCATCGATCACGGCGGCGGCCACGACGGGAATCTAAGAGAGGATTTTTAAATGTTCAATCGAACAGTTAAAAAACGCAGCGACATCCTCTCGGACCTCCGTCGTTTCAGCAAAACCAGCCCGCCTTCCCCGCCCTGTTCCAAAAGCGACACGCCACCCCCGATGGAAAACCCCGGCCCGCCCCGTAGCCTCATCCCCGCCACCATGACCCGCCTCCTTTTCCTCCTCGCCCTCCTCGCCCCGGGCATCGCCGCCGCCCACCCGCCGGCGATCCGCACCGACCGCCCGAACCCGGTCCTGCTCCCGCTGCCGAAGAGCGACGACGCCTTCCACTTCATCATTTTCGGCGACCGCACCGGCGGCCCGCCGGAGGGCGTCAAGGTGCTGGCCCAGGCGGTGACCGACACCAACCTGCTCGACCCCGACCTCGTCATGACCGTCGGGGATCTGATCCAGGGCTACAACGCCCCCGACCAGTGGCAGGTCCAGATGAACGAATACCGCGACACCATGAAGAGCCTGCGCATGCCGTGGTTTCCGGTCGCTGGAAATCACGACATTTACTGGCGCGGCGAGGGCCGCCCGCCGCTCGAACACGAGCAGGCCTACGAAAAGCACTTCGGCCCGTTGTGGTACTGGTTCGAGCACAAGAAGTGCGGCTTCCTCGTGCTGTTCTCCGACGAGGGCGATCCGGAAAACCCCGACAAGCCGCGGAACTTCGGCGATCCCGCCCAGCAGAAATTCAGCGACTCCCAGCTCGCCTGGCTGAAGAAGTCGCTCGAGGAAATGAAGTCGCTCCAGCACGTCTTCGTCTTCATGCACCACCCGCGCTGGGCCGCCGACATCTACCCCGGCAACAACTGGGACAAGGTCCACCAGCTCCTCGTCGCCAACCGCAACGTCAGCGCCTGCTTCGCCGGCCACATCCACCGCCTGCGCTACGACGGCGTGAAGGACGGCATCGAATACTTCGCCCTCGCCGCCACCGGCGGCCACATCCCCGGCGACTACCCGCGCCTCGGCTACCTCCATCATTTCAACGTCGTCACCGTCCGCCCCGACGGCATCAAGGTCGGCGTCCTGCCGGTCGGCAGCGCGATCGATCCCAAGCTCTTCACGCCCGACCGCTACAAGGACCTCAACCTCGCCCAAGGCATGACCCCGCAGCCCGCCGCGCCCTTCGCGCTCGATCCCGCCGGCAAGGGCTCCGGCCCCTACGAGCTGAAGCTTGCCAACCCCTCCGCCCGGCCGCTCGAAATCACCCTGTCGGTCGCCCGCGCCAAGGGTTGGACGATCACGCCCGACCACCAGCACGCCGTCGTCCAACCCGGCACCGAGCAGACCCTGTCCTTCGCCGTCGCGCGCAACGGCGGCATCTACGACGCCGACTTCCGCGTGCCGGTCTTCTCGATGGAAACCGACTACCTCGAGGAAAGCGCCCGCACCACCTTGCCCGAGCGCAAATTGCCGATGCAGCTCGATCTCGGCCCGCTGGCGGAGGACGCCTTCGTCCCCGCCGACCCGCCGGTCGCCCTCCACGTCACCGACCGCGCTTCCGGCGTGAAGGTCGAGTCCGCCGACTTCGACCTGCCCGACGGACCCTTCACGCTGGAGACCTGGGTCATGCCGGATGCCTTGCAAGAGACCGCCGGCATCGTCGCCAAGACCGAAGGCTCGGAGTTCGGCTTCCACGCCAACGGCGGCCAGGTCACGTTCCTCGTCCACCTCGGCGACCGCTACGCCAGCGTGCAATCCGGGCCGCACCTCAAGCCCGGCAGCTGGACCCACCTCGCCGGCGTCTTCGATGGCCAGGCGGTGACGCTTTACCTCGACGGCAAGCCCGCCGGCACCACCCCCGCCGCCGGCCTGCGGACCCGCAACCAACTCCCGCTCTACCTCGGTGCCGATCCCGACCAAGGCGGCCAGCCGAGCCGCGCTTTCACCGGTTGGATCGATGAAGTCCGGCTCAGCAAAGGCGCCCTCTACACCGCCGACTTCACCCCCGCCCGCCGCTTCGAAGCCGGGGAAAACACCGTCCTCCTCTTCCACGGCGACCGCCTCGTCGGCGGCCAATTGCCCGACCGCTCCCGCTCCCACGCCCACGGCACCCCGGTCGGGGCCGCGGCGAGCCTGAAGCCGGTGAAGCCTTGAAATTCCGCACCCTTGGTGCTGAAGAAATCCGAATCCATACCCGTGCTTCACCGGTTGGATCAATGAAGTCCGGCTCAGCAAAGGGCGGAGCCGAATAACTTGCACCCCGGCCCCTCCTCGCCAGATTCGGGGCCATGACTTGGAACGACCGCTTTCTCGACCTCTTCGACCGCTGTGTGAAACGCTACCGCGCGGGTGACACCGACTTCACCGGCTACTACGACGCCCCAGCAGACGCCGCCCTGCTGGCGGAAATCGGCTACAAGCCCCGCGAGTTTTTCGACTTCGTGGAGGACTTCTGCGAGGAGGGCACCCCTTCACCTTCGACGGCGCTGCTCGTCGCCGCGGTCCGCCGAGACTACTTCCAGGTCGTGATGGGAGGAAAACCGGGAGAAAGAAACCTGACCGCAAGTGACATCCCGACTTTCGGGGACGAGCTTGCCGGAATGGCCTATTTGCCCCGGATCCTTGCCAAGGCGAAGGCAAAACTGCGCGGAGAACTCGATCCCGACCTGATGTACGGCTGTGGCGGTGACCGCGCCTTTCTCGCCCGCAGCGGAGGCCTTCACCTGGCCGATTTCCTCCGCCAAGTCTGGTCCGCAGACGGTGACGACGCCAAAATAGTCGCTTGGATTCATTCTCATTAACTATTTATTTTCGGTGCATAACCAGACTCAATAATATCCTAACTAAATAATAGTTAGCGGTTTAAAATTCTTGAATTAGATGCATTTTCGCTGCATAATTCGCCGCGAATGGCAAGGCCTCCGAAAATCACCTCGCGCGACCTCACCCTGCGCTTGATCGCCGACGGGCCCACGCAAGCAGCCGACCTTGCCGGCCGATTGCGGGTCGATCCGTCCACCATTACCCGGAGCTTGGGGGAGTTGGGAAGCGATCTCGTCAGACTCGGGGCCACCCGCCGGACGCGTTACGTACTGCGCCGAAAAGTGCGCGAATTAGCCGCGACATTCCCCCTCTACCGGATCGATTCCAACGGCCGGCCGGAGGCATGGGGAACCCTGGAAGCCTACCACCGGGCATGGCGCGTGATTTGGGCCGGGGTGCCGCCGGCGTGGGCATCCCATTTTTCTGATCCGGAAGGGATCTGGGCAGGTTTTCCGTTTTTTCTCGGTGATGTCCGGCCCCAGGGATTCCTCGGGAGAGCCATCCTGCGCCGGATCGCCCAAGCCCATCGGCTGCCGGAAGATCAGCGGAACTGGGAGGACGACGATACTCTCCTGTTCCTCGCCACCTGCGGCGAAGATCTTCCGGGAAATCTGGCGGTCGGCGACGCCTGCCTGCGGCGGGCGCTGGCACTGCAAGTAACCCCCGCCCCGGCATCGACGCTGGCACCGCATCAGGCGATGACCCGCTATCCCGAAATGGCGGCGCGCGCGGCGACCGCCCCCCCTCCAGGATCGTCGGCGGGTGGCGAGCAACCGAAGTTCCTGGCGACCCTGGAGGAGTCCGGAATTGAACGACGGTCGGTGCTGGTGAAGTTTTCGCCCCCGATCATCCAGGCCGCTGGCCGGCGCTGGGCGGATCTGCTGGCCATGGAATTCCATGCACTGGCGATCCTCGCGGAGGTCGGACTTGCCCACAACGGCCACCGCCTGATCGATGCCGGAGGCCGGCGCTTCCTGGAAGTGACGCGCTTCGACCGGACAGCGGCGGGCGGTCGTAGCGGCGTGATCTCGCTGGAGGCTTTGCACGGTTCCGCCATCGGCGGAAATGCCGTCACTTGGACAGAGCGGGTCGTCGAACTGGAACAGGCCGGATTGATCGGCTCCGAGGCGGTTCAGCACACCCGGCGCCTGCATGCCTTCGGCGAACTCATCGGAAACACCGACATGCACGCCGGAAACCTCGCCTTCCGGCTGACCGACGAGCTCCCCTTCACGCTCGCCCCGGCCTACGACATGCTACCGATGCTCTGGGCTCCCGGCCCGCAGGGCGAGTTGGTCGACCGGGCCTTCGCCCCGCAGCCGCCGGTGCCCGCCGACGCGGAGGCCTGGCGGGAGATGTTAGACCCCGCGCGGGACTTCTGGAACCGGGTGATCGGCGACCAGCGGGTATCGCGGGAATTCGCCGCCACCGCCCGTGCCGCCGGGGAATCGCTCGCCCGGCTCGCCGAACGATTCGGCTGACATGACCCTCGAAATCCCTGCGCCTTTTTCAGACAGCCGCCCCGCCCCGGGACGCTTTGCCCCTGCTGTCACGGATTCGCACTGGCGGTATCGGAAATGCACAGCCACTGTCCGCAGAAGCTACTCATGACGACTGAAGAATTGCAGGAACGGATCGCCGCCACGAGCGGATGGATCGCCGCCGTGAAAGAGGAAATGGGCCGCGTGCTCGTGGGACAGGACCGGCTGGTCGACCGATTGATCGTCGGCCTGCTGTGCAACGGCCACGTCCTGCTCGAAGGTGTCCCCGGCCTGGCCAAGACCCTCGCGGTCAAGGCGCTGTCCGGATCGCTCGACGCCAGCTTCGCGCGCTTCCAGTTCACCCCCGACCTCCTGCCGGCCGACCTTCTCGGCACCATGGTCTATAACCCGCAGGAAGCGAAATTCTCGCCGAAGCTTGGGCCCATCTTCAACAACCTGATCCTCGCCGACGAAATCAACCGCGCCCCGGCCAAGGTCCAGTCTGCCTTGCTCGAGGCGATGCAGGAAAAGCAGGTCACCCTGGCGGACAAAACCTACAAGCTGCCCGAGCCCTTCCTGGTCCTCGCGACGCAGAACCCGATCGACCAGGAAGGCACCTACCAGCTCCCGGAAGCCCAGCTCGACCGTTTCCTGCTCAAAGTCAGCGTCGGCTACCCTTCGAAAGACGAGGAACTCCAGGTGCTCGACCGGATGGCCACCTCGACCCCGCCCTACCAGACCAAGAACGTCGCCACCCCGCAGCAGGTCGCGGAATCCCGCTCCTACGTCAACCAGATCTACATCGACCCCGCGGTCCGCGAATACATCGTCGACCTGATCCGTGCGACCCGCTTCCCGGCAAAGGTCGACGGTGGCCTGAAACACCTGATCCGCGCCGGCGCATCGCCCCGCGGCACCATCAACCTCGCCCTGACCGCCCGCGCCCGCGCCTTTACCTCCGGCCGCGCCTTCGTGTCACCGCAGGACATCAAGGACATGGCCCACGACGTCCTCCGCCACCGCATCCTCCTCAGCTACGAAGCAGAAGCCGAAGAGGTGACGACCGACCAGATCCTCGACCGCATCCTGGCCAAGGTGCCGGTGCCGTGAAGACGCAAGACTTCAAGACTCAAGACAGAAGACTTGAATCGATGAGAACGCGCCCAGCCTACCAGACGGACACGCAGAACCCGAGGCCCTCCGGTCTTCTGTCTTGCGTCCCCAAGTCTTGTGTCTCTCTCCCATGACCCACGAAGAACACATCGAGGAGGTGATGAGCCGGGTCCGGAAGCTGGAGCTGAAAGCCCGGCGTCTGGTGAAGGAGACATTCGCCGGCGAATACCAGTCGTCCTTCCGCGGCCAAGGCCTGGATTTCGACGACTTCCGCGAATACGCCCACGGCGACGAGATCCGCTTCATCGACTGGAATGTCACTGCCCGTATGGGTACGCCCTACATCAAAAAGTTCCGCGAGGAACGCGAACTCGCGGTAGTGCTGGCGGTCGATGTCTCCGGCTCGGCCGACTTCGGCAGCGTCCATTTCTCCAAGCGCGAGGCGGCGGCGGAAGCGGCCGCGATCCTCGGCTTCAGCGCGGTCGGCAATGGCGACAAGGTCGGCCTGCTACTCTTCGCCAAGGAGGCCTACTTCTACGTTCCGCCGGCCAAGGGCACCCGCCACGTGCTCCGGATCGTCCGCGATATCCTGATGGCCGAGCCGACCCAGGCCGGCACCTCGATCACCGCCGCCTGCGATTTCCTGATCCGGACGCTGCGGCGCAAGGCGTTCATCTTCATGATCTCGGACTTCTTCGACGATCCTCTCGACAAGCCGCTCGGCAAGCTAGCGCGCAAGCACGAGGTGATCGCCCTCCAGGTGTCCGACCCCCTCGAAGCCGTGCTGCCAAAGGCCGGCAAGGTCGTCTTCACCGACCCCGAAACCGGCTGGGAAGCGCAGGTCAACACCAACAATGCCAACCTCCGCATGGGCTACGAAAAGCTGATGCGCCGGCAAGCCGAAGGCATCAAGGCCGTTTGCAAGAAGAACGGCATCGATCTCGCCCAGCTCTCGACCGACCGCGACCGGCTCGGCGATCTCCACCGCCTTTTGAAGAAGCGCGCTCGCAAGCGCACCCGTTAGACCGCACGCCATGGCCGAACCTGCCGATGATCCGATGGCGCTACGGGACCTCGTCCCCGCGGAACCGCTGCTGCCCGACCCGTCCCTTCCGCCCTGGGCCTGGGTCGCGATCTCGCTCGCCATCTTCGCGCTCATCGCGCTCGTGGTTTTCCTGCGGCGCTCCAAGACCGTCGCCGCCGACCCTCGGCTCGCCCGCGAGGAAGCCTACCGCCGCGCGCAGCAGGAACTCGAGGCCGCACCGGGCGGCGGCATGCAGGAAGCCGCCACCCGCGTCTCGGTCACCCTCCGCCGCTACCTCGCGAGCGTCAGCGGGGATCCCGCGCTGTTCGAAACCCACGAGGAATTCATTTCCCGCCACGCCGCCCTCGCCTCTTACCCCGAGGATCTCCGCAAGCTCACCGCGGAAGGATTTTCGCATCTCGCCCGTTTGAAGTATGGTCGCGAGTCCAGCGGAGATCCGGTGGCACTCTTCAGCGCGGCCCGCCAACTGCTGGACCGCCTCCACAAGAACCAGCCCGCATGAGGGACATCCTCGAACATTTCAAATTTGCCCAGCCGCAGTGGTTGCTGCTGCTGGTGCCCTGCGCACTGCTGTTCCTCCTCCGGCGGGGCCGCGGGTCGGAAGCCGCGATCACCTTCTCCACCCTCTCGGTCCTCGTCAGCCTCGGCGCGAAAGTCCGCCGCACCGCGTGGTCGTTCGGCCTGCCGCTCGCCATGTCCGCCATCGTCGCCGCCATCTTCGCACTGGCCCGGCCGGTCTGGCGGAACGAATACCAATCCCGCACCGCCAGCGGGATCGATATCGCCATCGCTTTCGACGTTTCGCTGTCGATGAGCATCGATGACTTCCGCACTCCCGGCGGCCTGCCGCTGAAGCGGATCGATGCCGCCAAGGAAGTCGTCAACAGTTTCATCCGCAGCCGACCGGACGACCGGATCGGCATGGTCATTTATTCCGGCCGGCCCTACTCCGTCAGCCCGATCACCCTCGACCACGACTGGCTGCTGCAAAGCTTCAAAAAGGTCGATCTGAACATCCTCAAGGAAATGGGCACCGCGATCGGATCCGCCATTTCCGCCGCCTCCACCCGCCTCGACTCCCGTGATGCAAAGAGCAAGATCATCGTGCTGATCACCGACGGAGCCTCGAATTCCGGCAAGATCTCGCCGATCGAAGCCGCGGAGAATGCCAAGAAGCTCGGCATCAAGATCTACACGGTGGCGGTCGGCACCGAGGAAGGCCGCGTCTCGTCCGACATCCAGCGCTTCGCCCGCCAGGAATTCGACCTGCCGACCCTCCGCAAAATCGCCGCGCTCACCGGCGGCGAGCACTACTGGGCGCAGAACGTCGCCGAGCTGGAAGGCACCTTCAAATCCATCAACGACCTCGAAAAATCCGAAACCATTTCCCGCACGGTGATCGAGGACAACGAGCTCTTCACCTGGTTCCTCGGGGCCGCGGTGCTCGCCGCGCTCTCCGCCGCCTTCGTCCTGGCCCTCAACCCGCCGCCCGCGCCATGATGACCCTCGCCCAACCCGCCTGGCTGGCCTTGCTGCTGCTGATCCCGCTGTTCGTGACCGGCGCGATCCTGACCGGCCGTCTCCGCCGCAAGCAATGGGCCGCCTTTGCCGCCCCGCGCCTGCGGCCGAAGCTCCTGCGCCGCGGCAGCCCGCTGCCCCGCTGGCTGGCATTCTCCTTCCTGCTCGGCGCGGTCGTCTTGCTCTCGATCGCCCTCGCCCGGCCTCAGACGAATCAAGGCGTCGAGGCCGAAACCACCCGCGGCCGGAATGTCCTGCTCGCCCTCGACCTGTCGCGCAGCATGCTCGTCACCGACCTCAAGCCGGACCGGCTCACTCAGGCGAAAACGCTTTGCTACGATCTGATCGAAGCGCTCCCCAGCGACCGCATCGGGGTCCTCGGATTCGCCGGCGAACCCTATCTCATCGCTCCGCTCACCCCCGACCACGCCAACGTCCGCGAAACCATCGACCAGGTGGACACCGACTACATCCCGATCGGCGGGACCAATCTGGAAGGTGCCCTTGAACTGGCCATCAAGACCCTCAAGGAAACCGGCCAGAAGGAAAACGCGCTGATCCTCCTGACCGACGGCGAGGAAACCACCGGCCGGATGATGGAGCTGGCGGCCGAGGCCAAGCGCGCCGGGGTTTACGTATTCACCATCGCGGTCGGCACGGAGCAGGGCGACTACATCCCCGACAAGAACTACCCCGACGGCAAGCACCGCGACCGCGCCGGCAACCTCATTCGCAGCGCCATCAATCCCGCCGGCCTCAAGAAGCTCTCCCAGGAAACCGGCGGACGCTTCGCGGTCGCTACTTCCGCCGCCAACATCCCCGACATGGTTACCCTTGCGATCACCGATATGGAACAATTCGAACTCGCCGGCCGTGAACGCTCCGTTCCGGTCGAATACTACCAGTGGTTCGTCCTTCCCGGCATCCTGATGCTCATCGCGTCGGTCGTCGCCGGCACCCGCTGGCGTGGGCTCGGTCCGGCCAGCGCGAGCGCCGCCGCCGCCTGCCTGATGATGTTCCCGCAGCCGCTGCAAGCCGGTGAAGAACAGGATGCCCGCCGTGCCCTCGCCGAAGGCCGCCACGAGGAGGCGATGAATCTTTTCGACCAGCTCGCCATGGAGGAGCGGAATGTCGACCGGGCCGCCCGCTACCAGTTGGCCAAGGGAAATGCCGCTTACCTTCACGGCGATCAGGATGCCGCCCGCCACGGCTTCAGCGAGGCGCTGCGTTCCAACGACCCGAAGGTCCGCGCCGCCGCCCACCACGGTCTCGCCACCCAGCTTTTCGGCAGCGGCTGGCGTCGGCTCTCGAACGGCGCTTCCTATCCGGAAATCGCCAAGGACGACACCGAGAAGAAGTCCGACGCCTTCAGCCGCATCGCCGATGCCATCCTCGGCCTCTCGGGCGAGGAGAAGTCGGAAGACGAAACCAGCAAGGAAGCCGAGAAGGACCCATTGGCCGGCTTCGACGCCATGGTCCGCGAGGCTCTCTCGAAATGGGTTCAGGGTGAGGTGCCGGATAACGGCGACACCGAGGGGTTTGCGCGCTTCAGCAACGTGCTCAGCGACTGGGTCGATGCCACCCGGCACTTCGATAGCGCGCTGAACTACGATCCCACCCTCTCCAACGCCACCCACAACCGCACCCTCACCGTCAAACACCTCAAGCGCCTGCGCGAGATCCTTGAAGAGGTCCAGGAGAACGCCCAGGGGATCGGTACCGGCCAACCCGGCGAAGGCCCAGAGGGCGAAGGCGGCCAGCCCCAACCCGAAGGCGAGGGCGACGGCGACCAGGAAGGCGAAGGCAAGGGCAAGAACCGCGAAGGCAAGGGCAAGGGCGAGGGCGACGAAGAGGGGGAGCAGGGCGAAGGCGGCGACCGCCCCGAAGACAAGAAGCCGGGAAAAGGAGACAAGGACGGCGACAAGGATGGCGGTAAGAAGCCGAAGCCCGGCGAGTCGGCCGAAGACACGGCACGACGCATCCTTCGCGAAAATTCCGATTTCGAAAAAGGTGCCCTTTCCCCCGGTCGCCTCGAATACCGCCAGCCCGAGAAGGATTGGTAATCCCTTTTTTCAATCACCGTGAACCGACTCATCCATCTCCCGATCGCCCTCTTCCTGCTGCTCGCCAGCGCCGGAACCGCGGGCGCCGCCGCCATGGTCGAAGCCGTCATGAGCAGCCGTTTCCTCGTCCGCGGGGAACCCGGCACGCTCGAACTGCTCCTTCCCGGCGAGGTCGAACCCGACGAGATGCCCGCGACCCCGGTGGTCAAGGGCCTGGTCATCAAACAGGGGGCTTTCAGAATCCAGCAACGCCAGGGCCCCAGCCGGCGGCCCGAGTATTTCATCCCCTTCACCGTCTCGAGTTATGAGATCGGCACTTATGTCATCCCGTCCATCGAGTTGACTTTCGGCGGGGTCGCCCAGCGCACCGCGCCGGTCGAAGTGAAGATCATCGACGACGAGAAACTCCCGCTGTCGGAGGCCACCATAGGCAGCCAAAGGATCAGTTATTTCGCAGCCTTCCATGCCTTGAAGGACAAGCCCTACGTCGGTGAAAAGCAACCGGTCGAGCTCAAGATTTACTTCCCCGAAGATATCTATGTGATCGACTGGGGGATCCCCGAATTTGAACGCGACGGCCTCTCCGCCTGGCGCTTCCAGCCCCAGCCACGCCTCGACCGGGCGCCCCTGCGCGGGCAGAGATTCGTCGCGGTAAGTTACCCCAGCACCGTCTCCACCAACCGCGCCGGCATCTCGACCCTCGGCCCCGCGAACCTGCGTTTGCAGCTCCGGATGATGTCGATCAATGATTTCGGCGGCGCCTACGCCCAGCCGCTCAACATCACGATCCCAGCCATCCAGTTCGACTCCAAGCCGCTGCCGCCCGGCGCTCCCGAAGGCTTTACCAACGCGATCGGAAGCTTCGAACTCGCGGTCAAGGCCGGCGAGACCCAGATCCGCGAGGGCGATCCCATCACCTTGGAAATGACCGTCCGCGGAAGCGGCAATCTCGACGCCCTCGACCCGCCCCGGTTGATCGATGCCGACGGATGGAAACTCTACGACGCCTCACCTGCCGAGCGTGGCGAGGAACGCCGCGAGCTTGCCGGCGAGGTGACCTTCCGCCAGTTCATGCGCCCGCTTCGGCCCCAGCGCGCTGTTCCTCCCTTCCGCCTGACCTACTTCGACCCGGCCCGCGAAGTTTACGACACGCTTCTTTCCGATGCCATCCCGCTCAATATTCTCCCGTCCACGCTTCCCGGCGTGACCTTGGCCGCGCCGCAGGCCCTTCCCATGCCGCTGGAGGAAATGACCGACATCCTCGGTGTGGTAAACTCCGGCGCAGCCCTCCTCGCGGCCCGCAAGAATTTCCCTTCATGGATCTGGCAAGTCATCCCCGCGCTAATCGCCGCGGGACTCATCATCCGCATCGCCGCCCGCGAACTCGCCCCCCGCCTCCGCAAGGACCCCGACCTCATCAGTCGCCAGCGCGAGTGGAAAGAAGTCGAACGTGCCCCGAACCAGACCGGTGCCTTTTACCGCAGCGTCGGTCATTTCATCGAACGCTGGCTCGGCGACCGCCAGGACCCTTTGATTGCCGAGGTCTTGGCGAAGCGCGACCAAGTTTGCTTCCGCCAGGACAGCGCCGAGGCAAAGATCGATCGCTCCGAACGCCAGCGCGTGCTGCGTCAGATCCGCCGCCTCGCCCTGCCGCTGCTGCTCGCTTTCGCCACACTCACCGGAGACCGTGCCGCAGCCGCCGAAGATCCCGCCGCACTTTACAACGAGGGCCGCTACGACGCCGCCGCCAAAGCCTGGCTCGACAGCGGCCCCTTCGAGCAACTTTCGGCCGACACCCTCTTTAACATCGGCAACGCCGCCTACCGCCTCGGGTCGCCCGGCGAAGCCGCGCTCTACTACCGCCGCGCACTCGAACGCGACTCCGCGCACCCCGAAGCCCGCCAGAATCTCCGCTTCCTGGAGCGGAAATTCGGCTCCATCACCGTCAAACGCCCGGATTATCAGCACCAGCTCGCCCGCATGCCGCTCTCCTTCTGGCAAGGAACCGTCTGGGCCGCGGCCTGGATCCTCGCGCTCGGTCTGCTGGTCTTTCCCGCCACCCGCCCCGGCGCCGGTGTCCGGATCGCCGCCATCGCCGGCTTCGTCACCGCCCCGCTGCTCGCGCTCGGCGGCCTGTTGGCCTGGCGTCACTACCCCGACGATGCCCGCTTCGCCCCAGCTCGGGATCAGGTCGTCATCGTCGCCGACAGCTCGAATGTGCGCACCGACGCCGCCCGCACCGCGCCCAAGGTCATCGACGCGCCTGCCGGTTCGCTCTGCCGCATTCTCACCCGCTCCGGCGAATGGGCTTACGTCGCTTTTACCAATGAAAGCCGCGGCTGGGTCCCGCTCGTTGACATCCAGCCGATCCTGCCCGAAACCACTCCCCAGCCGCCGAAACTCCGCCCCGCCCCGAAAGGCGACAGCGACAGCGACGCCTGAAATTTTTCCCCACCAACCCACACGACAACGCATGAAACGCCGATTGATCCTCGCCCTCGCCCTGTTCGCGCCCTTCGCCTTCGCGGAAGACGCCAAGAAGGAAGAAGTGAAACCTGCCGAAGCCGCCAAGCCGGCCGCCGTGACCGACATCAAGATCAAGATGGTCACCGACGCCGGTGACATCGAAGCCACGATCTTTGCCTCCAAGGTCCCGATGACCGCCGCGAACTTCCTGAACCTCGCCAAGCGCGGCTACTACAACAACATCGCCTTCCACCGGGTGATCGAGAATTTCATGATCCAGGGCGGCGACCCGACCGAGTCGGGCCGTGGCGGTCCGGGCTACAAGTTCGCCGACGAGTTCCACCCCGAGCTCAAGCACTCCAAACCCGGCCTCTTCTCGATGGCCAACGCCGGCCCCGGCACCAACGGCTCGCAGTTCTTCATCACCATGGCCCCCACCCCCTTCCTCGACAACCGCCACTCGGTCTTCGGTGAAGTCACCAAGGGCCTGGACGTCGTGAACAAGATCGTCGGCAAGGTCGACACCGGCGAACCGGGCGGCAAGTCCGACGGCAAGGGCAACAAGATCACCAAGATCGAGATCATCGATTCCACCGACGCCCTCTTCGCCGCCCAGAAGGAGAACATCGACAAGTGGGAAACCGCTCTCAAGGCCGCTGGCAAGTAAGTCCCACCTACAGTTTCCCATGGCGCGGCTCTTCAAAGGGGCCGCGCCATTTTTTTGTCCCAACCGGAAGTTTGTCTTGGGGGGAAGGTCCGGCTGTTCTCCCTTGCGTCACCAATGTCGACACCACCACGATCTACCTCCATGTCATGAAGCGCCTCGGTGCCGGGGGCCTGGTTCGCCAGATTGCGGTTGATCCCCCATCACCAACGCCACTCATCACTCCTGAATTTCCCCTTGGAACGCCATCATGGAAGGGCTAGCGTCCCCACCATGAACGTTTTTCCCGGAACTCCGTACTTCGCTGTCGGGTTTTTCATTGTTCACCGACCGGTCGGAGAACAGGGGGCAATTCCGACCGGTCGGTGAATAAAACTGTCTGCAAGAAAATGAAACGCGCTGCCATATGGATTTCTATGATGCTCGTCGTCTTGTCGGGCGGAATATGGTTTGGCTTTCAGTGGCGGAATCCCCCTATTCAATGGGACATGCCAACATTCGTAACATGTGGTGGAGGCAACTATCCAAAGGAAGCATTCCGTAGGGTTAACGACGAGATTGACGAGAAGATTGACTCCCTGATCGGCGAGCAAGCTAGGGAAGAACTATTTGTGGCGGTGGTTCCTGAAATTTCTGGCTACCGCGTGAAAGTTGCTGGTGATTCGAGTTCCAAGCTTTTCAGGGAGCCCATTAGAAGCCAACTGACAGACTGGATTTTCCTCCGGATGGAAGAGATTCATCGAGAGGAACAAGAAGCAGAAGTCGGCACTGGGCAACCCGCTACACGCTCTCAGGCGGATTTTGAGGGTAGTGACAAACCTCAATCTGAAGCGGAGCGGCGCTCCCGGTAGCGGGAGCCAGGCCTCGACGTTCTGCAAAAATGAAAATACTCCTATTGTTCATCATCGGAATCACGGCCTTGACGCGGTTGAGCGCCGAGGATCAGAAGATCAATATTGTTCTGGAGAAGCAACCGATCCGCGGGAAGATCGGAGAGACGGTGAAGATTTATTTTGAGGCAGTGAACAAGACGACTTCGACTCTTGTGATCAGGAACATCATTAGGATACATGACGACATTCAGTTAAATGGTGTGTCGATCCAAGATGGCAACCGCGTGTATTCGTCCTATCGTTCAGCCAACTGGGACTCTAGAAAGAATAATCCGATGGAGGACGTTTACCTCAAACCCCAGGAGAAGCAGAGGCTGTATGTGCCTTGGACGATCAGGGGTGATACGACCTTGAAATTGGGGTTCGGAGATCTCTACAACGCTGCTGATTCCAACGTTGAGGTCCGAGTGTCAGAATGAGCGAGCAGAACACGCCATGCGAGGCGACCAGCGACAACGTCTCTTCTTGAAATCAGGCTTTCTTTTCGCCGGTGCCTCCACATCATCGTTCGAGCCCTTATAGATGGTCAGTTCCCTCCGATTACCATTCTCCTGGTCACAGCGACTTGAGATATTCCAGCAGCTTCGCCAGATCCTCCTCCGGCAAATGCGCATACGACGGCATCGCCGCGGCATAGCCCCGCACCATCTTCGCCTGCGGCTGGCGGATCGATTCTAACAAGTAGGCCTCATCCGCGGTGACCTTGCTGCCGTCGGCCAGCACCTGCTCCGAATGGAAGATTCCGGCCAGGTCCGGTGCAAGCTGGGACGAACCTTGCTGGTGGCAGGCCGCGCAGCCCTGCCCGACGAACAGCTTGCCGCCCTCCACCGCCGGGGACAAGGCGACGCCTTCCGCCTCCACCGGAGCCGCCAGCAGCACCGCGATCCCCCCGCAGGCCGCCGCGAAGGTCCCGAAGATCGCGAACAGCCAGTGCTTGAAGTGGTAGCGCGAATTCATGAGGTGCTTCACCGCCATCAGCGCCACGATCACCACCGCGAGGACCGGCACCGCCCGCGCCGCGCTCGTGAGCTGCGGGAAATGCGCCGCCAGCATCATGAACAGCACCGGGAAAGTCATGTAGTGGTTGTGCATCGACCGCATCTTCGCCTGCTTGCCGTATTTCAAGTCATGCGGCTCGCCGGCTTTCAACGAGGCCATGAACTTCTTCTGGTTGCGGATGATGTGGAAGAACACGTTGGCCGACATCGCCGAGCCGAGCATCGCGCCGGTCTGCAGGTAGAGCGCCCGGCCGTTGAAATGCCCGCTGAAGAAGTCCACCGCCGCCAGCAGCAGCACGAAGCTCAGCAGCAACGCCCCGGCCGGCTTGTCCTTGAGCTTCGAGCGCCAGATCGTGTCGTAAACCAGCCACCAGAGGACGATCCCGCCCGCGCTCAAGGCGATCGCCGCGCCGCCGGAGATCGAGCTCCGCGTCGCGTCTAACAAGGCCGTCCCGCCGCCCGAGTAGAACGCCACGATCAGCAGCAGCACGCCGCTGATCCACGTCGTGTAGGACTGCCACATGAACCAGTGCAGCGGCACCGGGATCGCCTTCGGATCGATCAGTTTCTTCTCCAGATGGAACACCCCGCCGCCGTGCAGCATGTCGAGGTGCCCCAGCAGGTCCGGCCGCGGGTTCTCCTCGTCCGCCCGCGGCGCGATCAGGTTCAGCTCCATCCAGGTGAAGAGCAGCGAATTGCCGATCCACATGATCGCGGCCAGCACGTGCACGAAGCGGAAGATGACCGCGAACCAGCCTGCGATTTCGGATTCCATAAGCCGCTCCCATTCAAGCAGGCGACATACCGGGAGAGGAAGAATAAGTCCACGCCGCCCGGCCGCTTGATTCATCGTTCGAGCCGACTCCACCCGGGTTTCCCCGGCGCGGATTCTCCGGCCTGCGCTCATTTTTTTCCGCGACTCAAAAGATTCCTGTCGTGTGAGGAGGGGCCACAAGACGTAACACAGTAGAATCCGATGTCCCACCCACCCGACGATGGCACCCTGCTGAAAGACTTCCGCGACACGCGGAGCGAATCCGCTTTCACCGCGTTGGTCCGCCGGCACTTGCCGCTGGTCTTCCATGTCGCGCTGCGCCGGCTCGGTTCCGCGGCGCTGGCGCAGGAGGCCACCCAGAATGCCTTCACCCGGCTGGCGGCGAAGTCGGCAGCGGTCGCCCGGAACCCGGAGCGGCTGCGGGCGTGGCTGCATCGCACGGCCTACTTCGAGGCAAGCACTCTCGCCCGCAAGGAGAGCCGCCTTTCCCAAATTCCTGTCATCCCCGACCCCGAACCGATGAACCGCCCGGAAATCTACGACCGGTTGGACGAGGCTCTCAACAAGCTGCCGGATCTCGACCGCGAACTCGTCCTCCGCCACTGCTGCGGCGGCGAGGACTACCGGCAGATGGCGAGCGTGACCGGGAAGTCGGAAGCCGCCTGCCAGAAGCGCGTCGAACGGGCACTCGCCCGGCTGGCCCACGGCATGGGCGGTGCACGGACCACCGCCACGGTGGTCGCGGCTTTCGCCGCTTCGTCCGTCAAGCTCCCCGCCGCGGAGACCATCGCGGCAGCCGCCCTGAAGCAACACGCGGCAACGGGCGCTGTGGCCGGAGCGCTCCCCGGCGCAAAGGTCGCCGCCTGGGCGGCCTTGGCCTTGGCGGGTGGCGCGGCGGGTTGGAAGCAAGACCCGGGACCGCCGCCTCCTCCGGTGATCGTCCACTCGGCAGCCGCGCCGTCGGGGATTCCACAGGGAAAGTCGGGGGGTGCCGCGCCGGAAATCGCCCTCGCCCCGCGACCGGTCCGCATGGATCGGACGCTCGATGAGGTGCTGGAAACCATCCTCGCCGGCCGCCTCGCGCCGCTCGTCGAGTTTCTTCCGCAAGCCACCGCGGCCGACTTGCGGGCGATCATGGCGGAGGACGATATCGGCGACCTGTCCGAAGGCATGGGCACCTTCGGCACCGCTCACGATCTGGCCGCCCGGCGCTGGGTGGAGATCGAGCCGGCCGCTGCCCTCCGCTACGGGCTATCGAGGTCCGAAGCGCTCGCGACAAGAATGCTCGCGCGCTGGATGGAAACCGATCCGCAAGCCGCCGCGGAAGCCTTTCTCGCCCTGCCCTCCATCGATCGGAACTCGTTGGCCTCGGACATGGTTCAAACCCATGATGAGATTGCCGACCGGCTCGCGGTGATCGATCCCGCCAACGCGTGGGTAATTCGCGAGCAGCGACTGGCTTATCCCGATCCGGAACAGGCCGGGCGCCGGGTCGCCGGCATCCTTGAAGGCCGGAATCCCGACCAACCGGAAGGTGCCGAAGCCGACAAGGTCCGCAGCGCCTTCGCGGAACTCGCACGGCACGATCCCGAAACGACGCTGGCCCGGGCACGGCTCATCCCTTGGCCGGAGATCCGGGCCCAGGTCCTCTCGGACCTGGGACACCCGCCCGAGTCCGCAACGCTCCCGCCCGGCGAGATCCGCACGACTGCCGTGGAGCGGGAGACCGAGGACCTGATGAAAACCGATCCCGAAGCCGCGATCCGCCGCTGGCAAGCCGCCGCCCCTGGCGCGGAGCGGGATGCGATGCATCAGGTGGTTTCCGAGCAGCTCGCGGGCAGCGATCCGTGGCGCTTTCTCGAGCTCTCCGCCTCCATGAAAGGTTCGCTGCCCACCAGCGACGCGGTGGGCCGGTCGCTTTCATTCGCCAGCAAAAGCGATCCGCAACGGGTGCTCGCGCTGCTTCCCGGGATCGCCGCGCGCTACGACAGCTACAACGGAGCCCGAGGCTTCGCAGACGACATTCTCGCCGGCTGGATCGAAGCGGATACGCTCGGCGCGATCCGCTGGGCAGGCAAGGCGGGCATCTGGCTGAACTCGGACGATCTTGGAAAGTCCGTTGCCGCCCCGGAGACGCTGCTGGAATTGTTTTCCGACGGGAACGGGTCGGTGCGGGCGATGGCCCGTGGCGCGCTCCATCGGCACGTGGAAGCAGGGCTGGCGGACGGCAGTGCCCAGGGATTGTTGGAAAAGATCCCGAGGAAAGCGGCGGATGACTTGCTCGAGTGGATCGCCGCGGACGCCAGCGGGCGCGGCAGCTACGATGAGGCCATGGCCATCGCCGGGCTGGCATCCGCCGAGGCGCAGAAAGAGAAAATCTTGCCCCAGATGGGCTTCGCGGCGCTCCGCGACGATCCGGTCGCGGGCATCGAATGGCTGAAATCCCTTTCCAAAGAAGATCAACAAACCGTCGTCGAGGGCATCGAGCGCAAGGTGAGCGACCCCCAATACGGCGGCGGAGATGCCCTCAAAATCCGCGAAGCACTCGAACTCCTCACTCCATGAAACTCCTTCGTTCCTTTCTGATTCCGATCGCTTGTTTCGCACTGGCATGGGCACTCTCCCGATCCGCCGGCAAGCATTTCTCGAGTCCGTCCGAGCCATCGGTCGTTCACATGGCGCCCTCCAAAACGATGCGCGAGCGGCCCGATCCGCGGAAAGTTTCGGTCGAAGCGCTGGCCGGGCATTTCCGCACCCGACCGATGAACGAATGGGCCGGTCATTGGGAAGAGTTCGCCCGCGAAGCCTCGGCGGAAGACCTGCGGAAGTTGCCATTGGTTTTCCAGAGACGCCGGGATGGCCTCCGGGTTCAGGGCGACGATCTCTTGCAAGTGCTCGCTCGCGAGGAACTGGCCGTCCGTGCCGGGCGGCCGGTCGATTTGGCTCCCGAATCGATCTCCGCGCTGGCGGAGAGGAATCCGCAAGCGGCTTGGGAAACCCTCGCCAAAAACAACAGGACGGACTTTTCCGCGGCGGCGCTGCGGACTCTGGCGGGGAAGGATCCCGCGGAAGCGCTCCGTCGCCTTCAAGCTATGCCGGAAGGGGCGCCCGAGCCGCTCGGCGATGGCAGCAGGGCCGAAGCCCGACGGGCCGCCGTGTGGCACACGCCGCTCGGCGCGATCTTCGGGGCCTGGGCCCGCCGCGACCCGGCGGCGGCCGCCGCCGCGGTGATGAAGCTGCCGCCGGCGGATCGCACCCGGGCCGCCAGCCACCTCGGCATGACCTGGTCCTTCCACGATGGCCCGGCGGCGATCCGCTACGTCCTCGATTTCGACAAAACCGGAGAAAACCTGACGGGGAATATCCGGCTGGACGTGATGCTGCGGGCCTCGTTCCGCACCCATCCGTCGGAAACCGCGAAGCTCATGGCGGAAAGTGCGATGCTGAGGAAGGTGATCGGCGAGCCCCCCAATCTCTACGTCGCCGTGAAGCCGTGGCTCGCGGCGGACCCCGAGGGGGCCCTGGCGTGGCTGTTCGACCCGAAGAATGATTCGGGGACCGATGCGCTCGCCTGGCTTGACCTCGACCAAAACCCGGAGATTGCCACCCGCATCGTGCGCGGACTCGCGGCGGCCGGATCTCCTGCTGCGGACAAACTTTTGATCAACCTGTACCGCCGGGATCCGGAGTTGTCCCTATCGCTCGCCGACGAACTCGGAGTTCCCCTGCGCGAGAATCCCGAGTTGGCGAAAATGCGCATTTACGACGATCCAGCCGACGCCTGCGACCGCTGGCTGGCGGCCTTGGTGCAGCACGGCGACCCCGCGCAAGCCCTGGCCGCGCTAAGCTGGACCAGCGACATGGCCTGCGAACTGGCCGTTCGCGCCGCCCGCGTCTTTCCCGACAAGACCGCCGAACTGGCGAAGTGGGTGCCCGCCTCGTCGCTTGCATCGGCGAACCTGTGGCGGTACAACTACCCGGAAATCACTCGTTTCTGGCCGGAGCTGGCGGGGACGCTGGAAAACCCGGCATCGGAATCTTCCAAGCCAGCCTTTCCGACAGCTCGCTTCCGCTACGATCCCGCCGCGGCGGCAGAGTCCCTCCTCACCTCATCGCCGGATGCGAAAGACGTGAAGCGTGCGGTCGAGCTTTGGGCCCCGCACGATCTCCCGGCCGCCCGCACGTGGCTGTCGCGACTGCCCGAAAGCCCGGCCCGCCAGCAAGGCGAGCTGGCCTTGGCGAAAATCCAAACCGGCTACGATCCTGAGGCCTCGCTCGAAATTCTGAGCACCTCCGCTGAAGGAAATTCCTCCGGCCAACTCTGGGAAGACGCCCTGCGCCGCCTGCTGTATGCCGGGGGCGACTGGAAAACCTGGCTCGCCCGGTCACCCGAGTCCGGGAGGGACCGGCTGGCCGACGAAATCGCCGGCGAGGCCAAGCTGCTGGATCTGGTCCGTCGCTCCGCGGGAAAATAAGCCGGTCATTCAAGGGGTGACATCGGCCCGCCCTTGCTCTACGGAACGCGCCACATGCAGCTCTGGCTCTGCCCGCTCATCGCTTTCCTGCTCGGCTCCGTCCCCTTCGGCCTGTTCATCGCCCGGCTGAAGGGCATCGACATCCGCCAGCACGGCTCCGGCAACATCGGCGCGACCAACGTCCTGCGGGTCGTCGGAAAGAAATACGGCATCACCTGCCTGCTGCTCGATGCCTTGAAGGGCTTCATCCCGGTGGCCATCGCTCTCAATCTTGTCCAGATCGAAGGCCGCAAGGTCGGCGTCCCGCTGCCGGGGCTCGATGACCTCGCGCTCCACCTCCCCGCCGCCAAGCAGCTCACCGGCCAGCTTGTCCACGTCTTGACCGCCCTCTTCGCGATCCTCGGTCACAACTACTCGCCGTGGGTCGGATTCAAGGGCGGCAAAGGCATCGCCACTTCGGCCGGCGTGCTGCTCGCCCTGATGCCCTTCGGCGTGATCCTGCTGATTGTGATCTGGGTGCTGCTGTTCCTGACCTCCCGCTACGTATCGGTCGCCAGCATCGGTGCCGCGGCCGCCCTGCCACTGGTGACACTCTACGGCTCCTGGACCCATGGTCGGATCCAAGACGGCACTTGGAACAAACCGCTCTTTGTTTTCTCCATCATCATCGCGGCGCTGGCCATCTGGAAACACCGCGCCAACATCCAGCGCCTGATGAACGGCACCGAGAACCGCTTCCAGCCCAAGAAGAAGTCCAATGCCTGATTCCTTCTCCTCCGCCGCCATCCTCGGCACCGGCTCTTTCGGCACCGCGCTCGCGGTGCTCGTCGCGCCCCGGCTGGACCAGCTCCTGCTCATCGGCCGCGACGCCGCCGTGACGGAGTCGATCAATTCCCGCCACCGCAACCCGCGCTACCTCTCCGAAATCCTGCTCCCGGAGAACGTCGCTGCGTCCACCCGGCTCGCCGACGCCTTGGAACACCCGCTGCTCGTCTTCGGCGTGCCCACCGCCGCCACCCGCCAGACCGCCAGCGACCTCGCCGCGCTCGGACTGCCTGCTTCCACCGTGCTGGTTTCCTGCGCCAAGGGCATCGAGCGCAACACCGGCGAGCGGATGAGTGAAATCCTCCGCGAGATCTTTCCCGCCAATCCCGTCGCCGTGGTCTCGGGGCCGAATCACGCCGAAGAAATCGCCGCCAACCTCGCCACCTGCGCGGTGATCGGCTCCACCGATGCCGACCTCGCCCGACGCCTCCAGGATCTCTTCACCGCCCCGCATTTCCGCAGCTATACCAGCGACGATCTCGCGGGCATCGAGCTCGGCGGCGCGATCAAGAATGTCTACGCCATCGCCGCCGGCATCGCCGCCGGCCTCGGCCTCGGCGACAACGCGATCGCCGCCCTGGTCACCCGCGCCCTTGCCGAAATGACCCGCCTCGGCATCGCCCTCGGCGGCCGGGCCGAGACCTTCTCCGGCCTCTCCGGCATCGGCGACCTCATCGCCACCTGCTTCTCCGTTCACTCGCGCAACCACCGCGTCGGCCTGGCCCTCGGCCACGGCAAAACCCTCGAGGAAGCCACCTCGTCGCTCGGCATGGTCGCCGAAGGCGTGCCGAACACGCTGTCGATCCACGACGCCGCCCGCAAGGCCGGCATCCGCACCCCGATCATCGACGCGGTCCACTCCATCCTCTACGAGCACAAGCCCGCCGCCCGCGCGATGCATGAGCTCCTGACCCGCGACCCCCGTCCGGAAAACGCCTGACCCATGAGCCAGATCATCGACTTCATCCTGAACATCCAGGAGCACCTGACCGAATTCACCCGCGCAAACGGCTCGCTGATCTATGGACTGCTGTTCCTCATCGTCTTCTGTGAAACCGGCCTGGTAGTGACGCCCTTCCTGCCCGGCGACTCCCTGCTCTTCGCCGTCGGAGCCCTCGCCGCCGACCCGACCTCCGGCCTTAATGTCTGGATCGCCGCACTGGTTCTGTTAGTCGCCGCGATCCTCGGCGACACCGTGAACTACTGGATCGGCCGCAAGTTCGGCGGATGGATGATGCGGACTTTCCCGCGCATCGTAAAACCGTCGCACATCGAGAAGACCAACGAGTTCTTCGTCCGCTACGGCGGGAAGACCATCATCCTCGCCCGCTTCGTCCCGATCGTCCGCACCTTCGCGCCCTTCGTCGCCGGTTCCGGCGAGATGGATTACAAGCGCTTCATGTTCTTCAACGTGACCGGTGCCATCCTCTGGGTCGCGCTGATCCTCCCCGCCGGCTGGTTTTTCGGGAACATCCCGGTGGTGAAGGAGAACTTCGAGCTCGTGGTGCTCGGCATCATCGGTTTCTCGGTCCTCCCCATGGTCTGGGAAATCGCCCGGGCCAAGATGAAACCCAGGCCCGCTCCCGAACCCGCCGAGTAGTTGTCCCGGTTTATGACGGACGAGTGTTAGCAGCGAGATCTCGGCGGACTCACTTCGCGCTCCCGGCGAAAAGATCAATGCTGCTGCCTGTCCAGCAAACTCCGGAACAACCCGTTGTTCGTCTCCAACTCTTGGAATGTCCCGTCCCCGACGATCTTCCCGCCGTCGAAGACCAGGATCCGGTCCGCAATCCGGATCGTGCTAAAACGATGCGCGATGATGAAGGTCGTCCGCCCCTTTGTTAGATCCGCAAGCTCCTCTTGGATCTTCGACTCCGTGTCCGCATCCAGCGCGGAAGTCGCCTCGTCCAAAATCAGCACCGGCGCGTTCTTGAGAAAGGCCCGGGCGATCGAAATCCGCTGCTTTTGTCCGCCGGAAAGCTGCGCGCCGCGCTCGCCGACCTGCGTCTCATAACCTTGAGGCTGGGCAATAATGAATTCGTGGGCATGGGCCAGTCGCGCGGCTTCCTTGACCTCCGCCTCGCTCGCATCCATCCGGCCTAACCGGATGTTTTCGAAAATGGTCCCGGAAAAGAGCACCGCTTCCTGAGGGACGATCGTGATGTGATCCCGCAGGTCTTTAAGCCGAAGATCCTTGAGGTCGACATCATCCAGCAGGATGCGTCCCGCGGTCGGATCGTAGAAGCGGGGAATCATGCTCGCGAATGTCGTCTTGCCCGCACCGGTCGGTCCGACCATCGCCACGACCTGCCCCGCCGGCACGGTCAGCTTGATGCCGCCCAAGGTCGGCGTGTCACCGTACGAAAACGATACCCCTTCGAAAGTCACCCGCCCTTCCACCTTCGCGATCTTCACCGGACTTACCGGATCCGTCACCCCCTCCTCCGCCTTCAAGATCACCTCCAGCCGGTCCAGCGACGCCTCGCCCTGCTTCAGCCGGTTATGAACCTCCCCGAGCTTCTTCATCGGGTCGTAGCACATGTAGAGCGCGATCACCAACGGCAGGAATTTCTCCAAACTGAAGCCATTCGACGCCGCATATCCCAGCGCCACCGCCACCACCGCGGCCGAGATCATTTCAATCAGCGGCGGCGACAAATAGCGGTACTTGATGACCTTCAGATGGAACTTCGTCCAGCGGCCGATCCCGTCGAGGAAGCGCTTGCCCATCATCTCCTCGAGATTGAAAGCGCGGATCTCGCGGGTCGCACCGAGCGTCTCGGCCAGCACCGCCGAGTTGTCGCCCGCCTCGCGCTGCATCGCCGCCGCCTTGCGCATCAGGCGCTTGCCTAACAGCCGCACCGGCAGCACCGCGATCGGGATGCTCAGCAAGCACGCCAGCAGGAAGAACGACTCGCGGCTCTGCCAGCTTTCCCATCCGAGATAGCTCAAGGCGGCGATCAGCGTGAGTGGTTGCTTGATCAGGTCGTTCGAGATCGTGGTGACCACGCCTTGCAGCATGTTCGAGTCAGTGATCACCCGGCTGATCAGGTCCCCCGTCTTGCGCCCGCTGAAGAAGCCGAGCGGCAGCCGCTGGAGCTTCACGAAGACCGACTGCTGGATCTCACGCAACACGTGAAGGCCCGCCGCGGTGATGAAATAAACATTGAGAAACCCCGCCAGCCCGCGGATCAGGGCCACGATGGGAATCAAGGCACAAGCCCCGATGAGGAGCGTCATCCCCGCCTTTTCCGGTCCGACCCGGTCGGTGATCCACTGCCGCACCTTGGCGGAGCTCTTGAGACTCTCCGCCTCCCCCGGAAAGGCCCGCTCCAGCATCGCGTCGGCCTCCTCCGCCCCACGCGCCTCGCTGAGCACGGTTCTGACTTCCTCCACCTTCGAGGTGCTGTTGAAAATCACCGGAAAGACGGTCTTCACCAGCATCGGCATCCCGAAGCCGCTGGCCACCGCGAACACCAGACCGGCGGCGATGCCCGCGAGGTAGGTGGACTTCACCTGCACCAGGTAGGCGAAATAGGGGTAGAATCGCTTCATCCGTTAGGGGGGCAGGTTCTCCGCCCCGCCCCCCGGCGGCAAGCCCGGAACGAGCCCTGTCGTGTACTGGACCGCGGATCTTTAGTCCGCTCGAAATCCCCGACCGGCTCTGCGGACTAAAGTCCGCGGTCCAGTACACCGTCCGGTTGCCCTCAGCCCTGATCGCGACTACAACCACCCCCGTGACCCTCGAAGTCTCCACCCCCGCCCTGCTGTTTCCCGCGATCAGCCTGCTTTTCCTGTCCTTCACCAACCGCTTCCTCCACCTCTCCGCCCTGATCCGCCAGCTCCACAAGGACTGGCTCGAGGAAGGCGACGCCCTGCTCCGCCTCCAAATCGACAACCTCCGCCGCCGCCTGACCCTGATCCGCGCGATGCAACTGCTCGGTGCCTTCAGCCTGCTCCTCTGCGTCGTCTCGATGGTCGCCGTGATCGCCACCCTGCAAATCCTCGCCATCCCCTCCTTCACCGCCGCCCTGGTCCTGATGGGCGGCTCGTTGGTCTGCCTCTGCTACGAAGTCTGGATTTCCGGCGGCGCCCTCCGCATCCTCCTGAACGCCGTGGAGGAGAAGCAGTAAGCCCCCCGGTCTTGCGTCTTCCGTCTTCAAGTCTTGCGTCTCTGCTCATGGACCTCTTCACCCCGAAACCCGCCCCCGCCCCGAAGGCCCTCTCCGTCACCCAGTTGGTCCGGCGGATGAAGAATTTGTTAGAGATCGAACTCGGCGAGCTCTGGGTCGAAGGCGAGGTCTCCAACCTGAAAAAGCAGGCCAGCGGCCACTGGTATTTCTCGCTCAAGGACGATGGCGCCCAGATCCAGTGCTGCATGTTCGGCGCACGGAAACGGCCGGGCGCGGAGGTGATGGAGGACGGGGTGAAAGTTCGCGTCTTCGCCGAACCCAGCGTTTACGAAGCCCGCGGCCAACTCCAGATCATCGTCCAGAGGGTCGAGCGCGCCGGCGTCGGCGAACTCCAGGCCAGGTTCGAAGCCCTCAAGCGCAAACTCCAGGCCGAAGGGCTCTTCGACGCCGCCCGCAAACAAGCCATCCCCGCCTTCCCGCGCGCCGTCGGCATCGTCACCTCCGACACCGGCGCCGCCATCCGCGACATCCTCAACATCCTCGAACGCCGCGCGCCCTGGGTGCAGCCGGTCCTCTTTCCCGTCCGCGTCCAAGGCAAAGGCGCCGAGATCGAGATCGCCCGCGCCATTGAAAGGATGGCCAACCCGGAAAAGCACGGCATCCCCCGCTGCGACGTCCTGATCGTCGGTCGCGGCGGCGGCTCGATCGAAGACCTCTGGAACTTCAACGAGGAGATCGTCGCCCGGGCCATCGCGGCTTGCCAGATCCCGGTCATCTCCGCGGTCGGCCACGAGATCGACTTCACCATCGCCGATTTTGTCGCCGACCT
>JAYTLR010000109.1:0-47149 GCA_043729195.1 Akkermansia sp. | reverse complement strand
GAGCATCAGCCCGAGGCCGCGGACATCGCCGATCAGCGAATGCTTCTCCGCCAGTCGGTGGAAGCCGGCTGTTAGACGGGCCCCGATCTTGAGCGAGTTCGTCTGGAGACCTTCTTTCTCGATCACCCGCAGCACCGCCCGACCCTGGGCCATCGAGACCGGGTTGCCGCCGAAGGTGTTGAAGTGGATCCGGCTCGCCAGGGTCTTCGCGATCTCCGGCGTGGTCACCACCGCGGCGAGCGGACAGCCGTTGCCGATGCCTTTCGCCATGGTCACGATGTCGGGGATCACACCCTGCGTCTCGAAGCCCCAGAAATGCCTGCCGGTCCGGCCGAAGCCCGCCTGGACTTCATCGGCGATGCACAGGCCGCCGGCCGCGCGGGCGTGATCGTAGGCGTGCTTCAGGTAGCCGTCGGGAAACACCACCGTGCCGCCGACCCCCTGGATCGACTCGGCGATGAAGGCGGCGATCCTTCCGGACGATCCGAAGCGCACCAGATCCTCCACATCGGCCGCGTACTTCTTTCCCGCATCCGGATCGGCCGCACCGAAGGCCCCGCGATAGAGGTCGGGCATCCGAGCGTGCTGGACGCCGAACGAATGCGGCACGTTGAACTTCCAAGTGTGATGCGACGTGAGAGCCATCGCCGACGGACTGCCGCCGTGATAGGCGTTGCGCAGCGCGATCGCATCGTAGTTCCCGGTGTAGGCCCGGGCCATCAGCAGCGCGAGGTCGTTGGCCTCGGAGCCGGAGTTGACGAAATAGCAGACCTTCAGGTCGCCCGGCATCTTCGCCGCGAGTTCCTTGGCGTAGAGCGCGATGTTCGGATGCAGGTAGATCGTCGTGGTGTGGGAGATCGTCTCGTTCTGCAGGTTCGCGGCGGCAACCACCTCCGGATGACAGTGCCCCACGCTCACCGTGACGATGCCGCCAAAACCATCGAGATAACGCCGGCCTTTCTCGTCGAAGAGATACTGCCCCTTTCCTTCGACGATCATGATCGGCTTCTTGTAGTAGTGGAAGATGCCGGGACTGACGTATTGCTTGCGCAAGTCGAGCACCTCCTCGGGCGAGGGACCGTCGTAGGGCATCGGGGTGTAGTCGAACGGTGGAAGTGGCATGGGATTTGGAGGGAAGACGAACTTCGAACATCGAACGCCCAACATCGAACATCGAATGAAAGGCGATCGCGGAGCGGACTTCGATTGGTGATTGGGAGCCCGCCCTTCGTAGCCTTGGCGGAGTAGGGATTGATGAGTGATGATTTCAGACCTTCACCGGAGCGATTTTCCGGAAGACGAGGTAAAGCACGAAGCCCAGCGCGAAGCCGACGAACCAGGCCTGACGGTAGAGCATTTCAAGGAAGTCCGGAACCGATGCCGCATCGACCGCGCCGACCTGCACCAGGAAGCCCGGCAGATTCGGCAGGACCGCGAGCAGAAAGGCACCGAGCCCTGCGAGGCTGAAGCCGCGGGTGAAGCGATAAATGCCGTGGACCCGATACAGTTCATCGACGTCCAGCTTGCGGCTGCGCAACACGTGGTAATCGGCGATCATGATCCCGGCGATCGGCCCCAGCAGCGCGCTGTAGCCGATCAGCCAGGTGAAGATGTAGCCGTTCGGATCGGCCACCAGTTTCCAAGGCATCATCAGGATGCCGATCACCGCCGTGATCATCCCGCCCGTACGGAAGCTGATGTGCCGCGGCGCGAGGTTGGAGAAATCGTTGGCCGGCGAGACCACGTTCGCCGCGATGTTCGTCGACAGCGTCGCGACGGCCAGCGCCACCAGCGCGAAGGCGGACAGCCACTTGCTCCCGATCTTTCCAATCACCTGCACCGGATCCCAGATCGCCTCGCCGAAGATCACCACCGTCGCCCCGGTGACCACGATCCCGACGAACGAGTAAAGCGTCATGGTCGGCGGCAGCCCGATCGCCTGCCCCAGCACCTGGTCCTTCTGCGATTTCGCGTAGCGGGAGAAATCCGGGATGTTGAGCGACAGCGTGGCCCAGAAGCCGACCATCGCGGTCAGCCCCGCGCCGAAGACCGGCAGGAACTCGGCCATCGGCAGGGCTTTCGACGACCCGGCCAGTACCACCGCAAGCCCGCCGGCCCGGTTCAGCGCCCACACCACTAGCGCTACCCCGACCAACAGCAGGAAGGGCGCACTGAGCACCTCCAGCCACTTGATCGATTCCATGCCCTTCAGGATGAAATAGACGTTCACCGCCCAGAACGCCATGAAGCAGGCGAACTGACCGAGGGAAATGCCGAACCAGCCCACGGCTTGCGGCGGACCGAAGCCGAAGATCATCCCCAGCGTCGAGTAGATCGCCGCGCCGCCGATCCAGGTCTGGATGCCGAACCATCCGCAAGCCACCACGCCGCGGAGCAGCGCCGTGATGTTCGCCCCGCGGATCCCGAAACTGGCGCGCAGCAGCACCGGAAAAGGAATGCCGTAGGCGGTGCCCGGGTGGGCGTTGAGGGTCATCGGGACCAGCACGATCAGATTTCCGAGAAAGACCGTCAGCACCGCCTGCCACCAGGTCAGCCCGCTGCCTAACAGGCTGCTGGCGATCGTGTAGGTCGGGATGCACACCGCCATCCCGATCCACAAGGCCGCGATGTCGTGCGCCGACCAGGTGCGCTTCGACAAGGGCACCGGAGCGATGTCCTCGTTGATCAGGCTTTCGTCGTGGCGGGGCGGGTGCATTTGAAGAAGACGCGCCGCTACACCGGCTTGGACTTTCTTGCGAGGAAGCTTCCCCATCCGGTTTCACCGCACCACTCGCCGGCGCGGACCATGACTTTGCCCCGCACCGTGACCGTCTCCGCCCGGCCGGTGACCGGCCAGCCCTCGAAGGCGGAGTAGTCGGTCGCCATCGAGTGGGTCGCCGCGGAGATCGTGCCGGTCCACGCGGGATCCCAGATCACCAGGTCGGCGTCGCTGCCGACGGCGATCTCACCCTTCCGCGGATAGAGTCCGAAAATCTCCGCCGCCCGGGTGCTGGCGACTTTCACGAAGGTGTGCAGGTCGATCCTGCCGGCCGCGACGCCGCGGGTGTAGAGCAGCTTGACCCGCTCTTCCACGCTTGGGATTCCGTTCGGGATCAGCGTGAAATTCGCAGCCTTGCCGGTGGACTGGAACGAGGCGTCGACCGCCTTGCCCGCTTCCGGATGACCCATGTGTTTCTGCGTCGCGAAGTCGAAGGGTGCGTGATCCGTTCCCACCGTGTCGATCGTGCCGTCAGCAAGGCATTGCCAGAGGAAATCCTGATGCTCCTTCGCCCGGATCGGCGGGCTCATCACATACTTCGCGCCTTCGAAGTCCGGCTTCTCGGCGTAGCTGCTGTCGAGCGTGAGGTAGGGCGCCACGGTTTCGATCGATACTCTAACACCTCGCTTGCGGGCCTCGACGATCGCCTCCACCGCCGGCCGGCAACTGGTGTGGACGACATAAACTTCCGCGCCAGTCATCTCGGCAAAAGTCATCAGGTGATGGCAGCCCTCCGCCTCCACCGTGACCGGCCGCGACGGCTCATGCCACTCCGGGCCGGTCTTTCCTTCGGCGACCAGCTTCTTCTGAGTCTCCGCGACGAGGTCGGCGTTCTCGCAATGAGCGGTGACCACGACACCGAGTTCCTTGGCGAGACTGAGCGTGTGATACAACTCGGTGTCCTCAATCCCGAAGGCTCCCTTGTAGGCAAGGAACACCTTGAACGAGGCCACGCCTTCCTCCTCCACGATGGCTTTCAAGGCATCGGCCGTTGACTCGTCGAAGCGGGTGACGCCGGCATGGAACGAGTAGTCGCACGATGAAATTCCGGCCGCCTTGCTCTTCCAAAGCCGGATCGCCTCCAGCGGATCCTCCGCCCTCGAGGGACAGCACATTTCGATCAAGGTCGTGGTCCCGCCCATCAACGCCGCCTTGCTGCCGCTTGCCCAGTCGTCCTTCGAGAAGGTGCCCATGAACGGCAGGTAGATGTGAACGTGAGGGTCGATGAAGCCGGGGAAGACGAGCTTGCCGGTGGCGTCGATCACCTCCGCCCCGGCTGGAGCCGTTAGATCCGGACCGATAGCGGTGATGACACCATTCTCACACAGGATGTCGGCGGTGAAGCGCTTGGTCGCCGTGACAATGTCGGCGTTGCGGATGAGAAGGCTCATGGGGTTTCAGATAACATCGAACATCGAACGCCCAACATTGAATACCGAATGAAAGACATTTGCGAAGCGCCGTTCGATTGATGATTGGAGGATTGATGATTGGTGATTGTCTTCACTTGGCCCAGATCTCGCCATCGCCGAAGGAAAACCAGCGGGTCGTCGTCGTCTTGCGCTTGGTGAAAAACTCGACGCCTTCCTTACCCTGGATGTGAAGGTCGCCGAAGAACGAATCGTTCCAGCCGCTGAACGGGAAGTAGGCGAGCGGAGCGGGCACCCCGACGTTGATGCCGACCATGCCCGCACTGACGTTGCGACGGAATTCGCGGGCGGCTTTGCCGGAGTTGGTAAAGATCGCCGCGCCGTTGCCGAAGGCCTGCTTGTTGGCTTCGGCAATCGCTTCGTCGAGGGTCTTCGCCCGCAGCACGGCGAGCACGGGGCCGAAGACCTCGGTGGCCATCAGCGGATTGTCGGGCGCGACCTGGTCGATGACCGTGGGTCCGAGGAAATAGCCGTCGGGCGCGTCGGCCACCCGGGTCTTGCGACCGTCTGTTAGAACCTTCGCACCCGCCCTTTCGCCGGCGTCGATCAGCCCGGAAACGCGCGCCTTGTGCTCGGCGGAAATCACCGCGCCCATGTCCGGCTGCGATTCGCGGACGTCGGTCGGGCCGACCTTCATCGCGCCGACCAGTTCGGCCAGCGCGGGGAGCAGGCGCTCCCCGGCTTCACCGACGGCCACCGCGGTGGAGCCGGCCATGCAGCGCTCGCCGGCACAACCGAAAGCCCCGTCTTTCACCGCCTCGACGGTGCGATCGACATCGGCGTCCGGCATCAGGACGATGAAATTCTTCGCGCCACCCGCCGCCTGCACGCGCTTGCCGTGGAGCGTCCCCTTGCGGTGGATCTCGCGCGCGACCGGCGTCGATCCGACGAAGGAAATCGCCGCGACATCCGGGTGTTCCAGCAGCGCGTCGACACATTCCCGGCCACCGTGGACGATGTTCAGCACGCCAGGCGGCAGGCCGGATTTTTCTAACAAGCCCACCACCCGCTGCATGGTGAGCGGGACTTTTTCGCTCGGCTTCAGGATGAAGGTGTTGCCGCAGGCGATGGCGATCGGCCACATCCACATCGGGACCAGCGCGGGGAAATTGAAGGGGCAGATCCCCGCGACGACCCCCAGCGGATGGCGGTCGGTGTGGCAGTCGATTCCCCGGGCGATGTTCTCGAGCGACTCGCCCATCAGTAGGGTCGGGATGCCACAGGCGAACTCGACCACCTCGATCCCCCGACGCAGGTCGCCGCGGGCTTCGGACAATGTCTTGCCGTGCTCCGTCGAGATCCCCAGGCAGAGATCCTCGAATGCGTCCTCTAGCAGGATCTTCACCCGGAACAGCACCTGGGCCCGCTCGTTCGGCGGAGTGTCGCGCCAATCCGGAAAGGCCGCCTTGGCCGCCGCAACGACCTCGTTCACTTCGACTGGCCCGCACATTGGCACGGTCGCAATGACGCTGCCGCGCGATGGATTGAAGACCGGACCGCCGGTTTTCCCCTCCACCTGCTTCCACTTTCCGCCGACATAAATCGGGCAGGCTTGATCCACGGTCGGCTTCATGATTGGAGAGGGCTGCCAGATGGCATGCCAATCGCTCCTCTAGCGGATTCCATGCCGATCCGGCAAGACCTTAACCGCCACCATCCCATGCCCCGCATCGTCAAAGCCGGTCTCATCCAGTCCTCCTCCACCCACCCCGGCGACGCCGATCCGCAGGTGATCCGGCAGGCGATGATCGACCGCCACATGGCCCTGATCGAGGACGCGGCGCGGCAAGGCGTCCAGGTGCTCTGCCTGCAAGAGCTGTTCTACGGCCCCTACTTCTGCGCCGAGCAGCAGACCCGCTGGCACTCGATCACCGAGCCGGTCCCCGACGGCCCGACGGTCCAGCTCATGATGGAGACCGCCAAGCGGCTCGGGATGGTGCTGATCGTGCCGATCTACGAAGTCGAGCAGACCGGGGTTTACTACAACACCGCGGCGGTGATCGACGCCGACGGCAGCTACCTCGGCAAGTACCGCAAGCACCACATCCCGCACTGCCATCCCGGCTTTTGGGAAAAGTTCTACTTCCGCCCGGGAAACCTCGGCTACCCGGTGTTCCAAACTGCCGTCGGCAAGATCGGCGTTTACATCTGCTACGACCGCCACTTCCCCGAAGGCGCCCGCTGCCTCGGTCTCAACGGCGCGGAGATCGTCTTCAACCCCTCCGCGACCGTCGCCGGGTTAAGTGAATACCTCTGGAAACTCGAGCAACCGGCCCACGCGGTGGCAAACGGCTACTTCGTCGGCGCGATCAACCGGGTCGGCACGGAAGCCCCTTGGAACATCGGGGAGTTCTACGGCCAATCCTATTTCTGCGACCCCCGCGGTCAGATGGTCGTGGTCGGTAGCCGCGACAAGACCGAACTCATCGTCGCGGACCTCGACCTCGGGATGATCGAGGAAGTCAGAAACACCTGGCAGTTCTACCGCGACCGCCGCCCGGAGTCCTACGGCGCGATCGTGGCACCGTGATTCCACTTGCTACTCCGCCGCTTTCCGCGACAGGGCGTCGGACTGCTTCACGAAGTCGTCGCCATCCCATTCGGCGTCGTTCTTGACCATGCCGGCCCGCTCCTTTGCCGCGGCTTCCTCGGCCTTGCGCGCGAGCTGCATCCGGACCAGCTCCGCATGGGTGGTGAAATAAGGCAGGCTCAGCCCCTTGAACTCGCCGATCGTTTCGAAGCCCTTGCTATCCATGAATGCCAGCAAGCCGTCGCAGAGGTCCTTCACCATCCCGTAGCCGAACTTCATCACCCCGGTGCAAACCTGCACGGTATCACTCCCTAACAGGATGAACTGCGCCGCGTCCGCCCCCGTCTCCACCCCGCCCAACCCCGACAGGGTCCGGCCCGGAAAGTCCTTCTTAATCATCTGCGCGATTTCCATGACCATCCGCAGGGCGATCGGTTTCACCGCCTTCGAGGAATAGCCGCCGGGCGTGGTGTAGCCTTCGACCGTCGGTTCGGGCCGGAGAGTTTCAAGATTCACCCCCATCACGCTGCGGATCGTGTTGATCGCCGAAACGCCATGGCAGCCGGCCCGCAGCGCCGCGGCGGTCGGTTCCTCGATGTGCGTCACGTTCGGCGTCATCTTCGCCCACACCGGGATCTTCGAGACGCCCATCACCCAGCCGCAGACCTCCTCCAGGATCACCGGGTCCTGGCCCATCGCCGCTCCCATTTTCCGCTCCGGCAGGCCGTGCGGGCAGGAGAAATTCAGCTCGAAGGCATCGACCCCCGCATCCTGGCAGCGTTCGACGATCTCGCACCAGGCGTCCTTGTTGAACTCCTCCATGATCGAGGCGATCAGGATGCCCTCGGGGTAGGCGTCCTTGGCCTCCTTGAACTCGTCCAGCCAGATCTCGAACTTGCGGTCGCTGATCAGCTCGATGTTTTCCCAGCCGATCACCTCCTTGCCGTCGTTGGCCATCAGCTTGGCGTAGCGCGGCCCGACGTTGACCACCTTCGAGCAATCGAGGCTCACCGTTTTGGCGATCACCCCGCCCCAGCCCTCTTTGAAGGCACGCTTGATCACCTTGACGTTGGTGCCCGGCGGTCCGGAGCCGATGACAAAGGGATTGGCGAATTTCAGTCCGTCGACAGTGGTTTCCAAGGTAGCCATGGCTTTTCAATTCAAGACGTTGGGGAAGAATCGGAAAAGCTCGATTCATGCCCGTCGGGCAATTTGTGAGGAATCATGCGCAAGAAAGCGGCTTTTTCGACTAGCGCCCTGCCGGTGACGATCTAGTTTCAACCGCACGGCCCCAAGGCACCCGGACGGGCCCGAAATCTTCTCCCGATCATGAATCTCACGCTGAAGGTCTGGCGCCAGAACAGCCCGAAGGAAACGGGCCGCATCGAAACCTATCCCGCCGCGAACATCCCGGAGGAAGCCTCGTTCCTTGAGATGCTCGACATCGTGAACGGGAAAATCATCAGGGACGGTGGCGAGCCGATCCACTTCGACCACGACTGCCGCGAGGGCATCTGCGGCTCCTGCTCGCTCACCATCAATGGCATCCCCCACGGCAAAGAAGGCGGCATCACGACCTGCCAAATCCACATGCGGAAATACCGCGACGGCGACACGATCTGGATCGAGCCCTTCCGTGCGAAAGCCTTCCCGATCATCCGCGACCTGATGGTCGACCGCTCCGCCTTCGACCGCATCATCGCCGCCGGCGGCTACATCGATATCCGCACCGGCTCCGCAGTCGAAGCCAACTGCATTCCGATCCCGAAAGCTGACGCCGACGCCGCCTTCGATGCCGCCGCGTGCATCGGCTGCGGCGCTTGCGTCGCGTCCTGTAAAAACGCCAGCGCCATGCTCTTCGTCTCCGCCAAGGTCTCCCACCTCGGCCACCTTCCGCAGGGTCAACCGGAGCGCGAAAAGCGCGTGCTCGCGATGGTCGCCCAGATGGACTCTGAAGGCTTCGGCAATTGCACCAACCAGTACGAGTGCGAAGCCGCCTGCCCGAAGGAGATCAGCGTGGACCACATCGCGCGGATGAACCGTGACTACGGCAAGGCGCTGCTGGTGGAACAATTCAGCGCATGATCCTCCCGCTCGGCCTCGCCCTCACGCTCGCGTCCGGCATCGCGCCGGCCACCGCGCGCTGGGCCGCCGATCAGGAGCGTCACATCCTCGCCGAAGGGCAACCGCTCAACCACGAAGCGCTCGCCTTCGCCCTCGAACTCGAAATCACCGAGCCCGAGAGCATCCGGGTGCTCGAGGTGAAGTCGGTCCCGCTTCCCGCACCGCGACCACTGGTCAAACTCGCCACCCGCTGGGGTATCCCCGTGTTCGAGCCCGCCGGCATGGCGCTCGGCCGCGGGATCTACCTGCTCGACGGCCATTCGCGGATCCTACGCCACGAGCTCGTCCACGTCGCCCAGTACCAGCGCCTCGGCGGCATCGAACCCTTCATGCGCAAGTATCTGACTGAATGCCTGGTCCACGGCTACCTCGACTCGCCGCTGGAAGTCGAAGCGCGCGACCACGAATAATCCCGCCCCGTGGCTTCAAACGTCGCGCTCGAAGATCACGAAATGCGCCTCGCGTGAGAAAATCCCCAGGATCTTCTTCGTCTCGTGGATCGACTTCACGAACTTCCAACCTTGGACGGCGTATTCGTTGAGAAAGGCTTCCAGCTTCAACTCGTTGAGAGCTCCCGAGAAAAAGCCGGTGGTCATGGGTCGGACGATGTATTGCTTCATGTCAAAATCCCACCCCACCGCGTTTGTTCAGAAATGTCGATGATCAATTGATCCTCAAGAGCGGGAGCAGGCCTTGCCACTTGGCAGGGCATATGCTTACTACCGCCCGGCGACCTGTGTTTAAGATTACTTAACCATCTGAAAGCCTTCTCCTGGGCGCTCCGTAGCCCCATCGACGCATGTTCACCCGGCGTTTCACCCTACTCCTCACCGCGGCTCTGATCGGGGCCGGGGCTTTGCGTGCCGGAGCGGCGACGGAAAACAGCGAGATCCTGATGGCCAGTTGGCCCTGCGTTTCGCCCGATGGCCAAACCGTTGCATTCGAGTGGCGCGACGACCTCTGGTCCGTCCCCGCCGCCGGTGGATTGGCGGAACGGCTGACCGCCCACCCGGCCCGCGACAGTTTCCCGATCTACTCGCCCGACGGCAAGACGCTCTATTTCTGCTCCAGCCGGGCCGGCTTCCTGCAGCTCTTCTCGATGCCAGCCGGCGGCGGCCCGGCGGCACAACACAGCTTTCATTCGGAAAGTGCCTACCTCGAAGACATCACGCCGGACGGTACCCGCGCGCTGGTCCGCGGCCTGCGCGACGAACCCGGCTTCCGGCCGGAACGGCTGATCGAGATCGATCTGCGACTCGAGGCTCCCGAAACCTATCTCTTCAACGAAAAGGGCCAGTCCGCCCGCTACAGCCCGGACGGCACGAAGGTTTTATTCTGCAGGGAGGGTGAGCAACTCAACCGCAAGGGCTACCACGGTCCACGGGCCTCCTCGATCTGGCTCTACGACATCGCCGCCAAAACCTTCGCCACGATGGTCCAGGAGCCGTCCGAGGCCCGCTCGCCGATTTGGAAAAGCGACGGCAGTGGCTTTTACTACGTCTCCGAGCGCGACGGCACCTTCAACCTGTGGAACCGCGACTTCGCCAGCGGCAAGGACGAGCAACTCACGACATTCACCGACGACGGGGTCATCCGCCCATCGATTTCCGCGGACGGGTCCTTGATGATCTTCCGCCGAGGCTTCCACCTCTGGTCCTGGAAACCCGGAAGGGAACCGCAGCGTCTGACGATCCGCCAGCAAGAGGACCTTCCCGACACCACTCAGGAGCTGCGAAAAATCACCGGCACCGTCGATGCCGACTTCTCCCCCAGCGGTCTCGAGATCGTCTTCTGCGCCGAGGGCGAGCTGTGGACCAGCGACACCGTACTGCGCGAGCCGAACCGCCTCACCCGGACCGACGCCCGTGAGGAGGACGCCGTCTTCTCACCCGACGGCCAGTGGATTTACTATCTCAAGGACGACGGCATCGACTGCAATTTCTGGCGCGTCCGCCGCCAGCGGGACGGCGACTTCTGGTGGCGGGCGGAGAGCTTCGAGCACGAGCAAGTCACCCGTGGCCCCGCGCCGAAACGCCGGATGTCCCTGAGCCCGGATGGCACCCGCCTCGCCTACATTTCCGGCGGCGGAAATCTCCACGTGGCCAATGCCGACGGCAGCGCGGAGAGGCTTCTCTTCGCCTGCTGGGACGCGCCGACCTTCGATTGGTCGCCCGACTCCGGCTGGCTGGTCTTCGCCGCGCAGGACCAGAATTTCAACCGCGACATCTACATCGCCCCCGCCGACGGCTCGCGCGAGCCTTTCAATCTGTCGCGCCATCCCGATTTCGAAGGCTCTCCGAAATGGTCGCCCGACGGCCGCCGCATCGCCTTCACCGGCCGCCGACTGAACAACGAGATGAGCCTGTTCTTCGTCGATCTCAAGATCGAGGAAGCCGTCCGCTCCATCCGCGACCGCCGCGAGATCGATGCCGAATCCGCGATGCGCGACGACCCGCTTTACCGCCAGGAAGAAAGCGACCGCGAAAACAGCGACGCCGAAGAGCCCGAGCAACCGGTCGTCGAGGAGTCCATCCCGAAGAGCCTCGTCCCGGAAGTCTCGACCAAGATCCAGAAGCCGAAGCGCAAGCGGATGCGGATCGACTTCGAAGGACTGAGCGACCGGATTGTTAGACTCAACACCCGAGGCATCGAGCCGGAGCGCGTTCTGTGGACGGAGGACTCCGGCGCCCTGCTTTTCCAGAGCACCAACAACTCGAACGACAAGCTCTACCGGATCGAGGCCCGGACCGGAGCCGCGATGACGGACGAGGCCGACTTCCGCGGCCTGCCGATCCGCATGGACAAGGACGGCACGCTCTACTGGATCGTCGATCAGGCACCCGCGGTCCTGAAGAAGGGCAAGCTGACCCGGTATCCGGTGACCGCGCGGCTGGTCCGCGACCGTGTCGCCCACCAGCGCCTCTGGTTCCGCTCGGTGTGGCGGACTTTGCGCGACCGCTTCTATGATCCCTCCATGAACGGCAAGGATTGGGAAAAGATCCTCGGCAAATACGAGGAAGCTGCCGCCCGCGCGCCGGACTCCCCGACCTTCGACAGCATCGTCGAGATGATGCTTGGCGAGTTGAACGCGTCCCACCTAACCTTCAGCTCCGCCGTTTGGCCGAAACCCTGGGAAAACGAAGGTGCGGAGTTCCAGTCGACCCGCCATCTCGGCATCCGCTTCCAGCGCCATGGCGCGGGCGATCCGATGACCGTGGCCTCGGTGATCACCGGCAGCCCGGCCGCCCTTTGCAAACCGCCGGTCCGGCCGGGCGACACCATCGTACGGATCAATGGCCGCGCGATCGACGGCTCAATGCCAGTCCACCGCTTCATGAACGGCCGGCTCGACCGCGACATTGAACTCGTGGTCCGCGACGCCGCGGGAAAGGAGCACGTTCACGAACTCAACCCCATCGACTACGAAACCGCCCGCGACCTTGCGGAAGCCCAGGTGGTGCTCGACAACCGCAAGCGGGTCGAGGAGCTGTCGGGCGGTCGCCTCGGCTACGTTCACATCGCCCGCATGTTCTGGGATGAGTTCGACCAGTTCGAACGTGAGATTTACGCCTCCGCCCACGGCAAGGAAGGCCTGGTCATCGACATCCGCGACAACGGCGGCGGCTTCATCACCGATCACCTGCTGACCGTGCTCTGCCAACCGCGCCACGCGGTGACCATCCCCCGCGGCGGTGGCCCGGGCTACCCGCAGTACCGCAAGGTCTATGCCTCCTGGCACAAGCCGCTGGTCGTCGTGTGCAACCAGAACTCCTTCTCCAACGCCGAGATTTTCGCCCACGCGATCAAGACCCTCAAGCGTGGCCCGCTGGTCGGGGTCACCACCGCCGGTGGCGTGATTTCCGCCTCCCGCGATCGGATCCTGGAAGCCGGCACCTTGCGCGTTCCCTTCCGCGGTTGGTTCTCGCCGGACACCGGGGCCGACATGGAGATGAACGGTGCCGTCCCCGACCACATCGTCTGGCCGGAGCCCGGACAACTGGTGGCCGGTGAAGACCCGCAGCTCGGCAAGGCAATCGAAGTGCTGCTCAAGGACGTGGATGCCGCGGAGAAGGACAACTTCGTCCCCAGGTATCGCAGCGGTTTGACGCCGGAAAACCCCACCCCGCGGCGGACCGGCCGCTGACCCCCCCCCCGGGAGCGCTGGTCTTCAGACCGGCTCGAATCGCATTTGCTGCCGGTCTGAAGACCGGCGCTCCCGGGGCTTGCCGCGGGTGCCGCCGGCGGCTAACAACCCCGCATGCTCCCATCCATCGAAGCCCTCCTAGTGCTCCAGGACCGCGACCGCCGCCTGCGGACTCTCGCCGAAGACCTCGCCAAAATTCCCAAAGACGAAGCCCGCGCGAACGATAAGCTCGCCGGAGACACCGAGGCGGTGCGCAAGGCGAAAGAGACCATGATGGCCAACGAGGTGGAGATCAAGAAGGTGGAAATGGACACCGGCACCCGCCGCACCACCATCCTGCGACTCAAGACCCAGCAGTTCGAAACCCGCAAGAACGACGAGTTCCAAGCTCTAGGCCACGAAGTCGTCCGCTACGAAAAGGACATCGACGCCCTGGAAACCAAGGAGCTCGAACTGATGGAAAAGGCGGACGCCCTGCGCGCCACGCTCGGCAAGGCGGAGGCCGCACTAACCCACACTCGAAAGCTCATCGACGAAGACCTCGCCGCCCTCGCCGACCGCAAGAAGCGGCTTGAAGCCGAAACGCTCGAAGTCCAGGCCGAGCGGAACACTCTCGCCGCCGCTGCCCCGGAGTCGATGATGCCCCTTTACGAGCGCCTCCTCAAAACCAAGAACGGCCTTGCTGTCGTGCCCGTCACCGGCGGCAAGTGCACCGGCTGCCACATGAAGCTGGTCGCCTCCACGCTGGTGAAGGTGAACTCGAACGTCGAGGGAACCCAGTGCGAAAGCTGCGGCCGACTGGTCTACTCCGGCGATTGAAAACTCAGTTCGCGGTGTAGAACGCCTTGCGCCGCTCCTCGACCATCACCAGCCAGTTCATCATCGTGATCGGCGGCAGTTCTGCCGGATGAGTGATCGGACGAAGGTTGACGTCGATATTCGCCGCGGCAGCAGTGGTTTCGCTGGCCATCTTCAGGTCGAGCAGGTGGACCGGATTGTTGGTCGTGCCATCGTCGCCCTTGAGGTGGCCGATCTGGCCGGCGATCTGGACCTTGAAGGGATCGAAGTCGGTCCCGTAGCGCTTCTCCGGAGCAAACAGCGAGGCCGGCGGGTAGAAGGGAGAAGGCAGGCCTGAGCCAGCCGGTGGCGTGGTGGCGACGACGTTGAAATCATCGCCAATATACAGACGCAGGTTGGTGACCAGCGAGAAGCCCTTGGTGTAAGCCGATAGGTCGTCGCATTCGGTCATCAGCAATGCGTAGTCGCTGTCGGTGCAGGGAATCTTCGGCCGGAAGTTCGGGTCGTTGATTCCCGTCGTCGAGTAATCGACATTGACCACCAGCGAGTGGTTCACCGCCGGGCTGTCGGCGCCGAGCGAAGCGAGGAATGCCGGAAAGCGCTCAGGATAGATGGCCACCGCCGGCTTCACACCGTTGAGCTTTTTGACCTCGAACGGAAAGGTCGCCCGAAAGTAGCCGCTCTTGAGCGTACCCACCAACGGGTCTCCGAAAGTTGCGTTGTTGAAAGTGATGGGTCCGGTCACGCCGGTCCGGAAGGCCCAGCCGCCGGCGGCGCCGTAGGCCACATCGACGAGCTGCGTGAAGGTGAAGGTATCACCCTCGTTCGCAACCTTGACATAGCCCGGCGGCAAACCCGCCACCGGCCCGGTATTCAGGGGTATGTCTAGGATCTGCCGGACACCACCTTTGAGATACTGGAAGCGCAAGGCGGACGGTGTGGGATCGGTGGAGCTCCTGACCGCGGTGATATCAAGTCTCATCGCGCACTGGAGCGCGCCGACCGAATAGTTGTTCCAGGTGGTCGTCGAAAGGACACTGGCCTCCGCGGTATGGGCGAAGCGGTCGAAGTAACCGTTGCCCCGGTTGATGGGCACGAACGTGGCGCGTCCTGCTTCCGACGCCATGGTGACTGGCATGAAAGTGCCGTTGGTGACCTCGAACTGCTCGCGGACACCGGGCGTGAATGGATTGCCGTTGAGCTGGTTCTCGCCCACCGTCACGTCACCGCCGAGCGTCAGACCGCGGCGCGCGGACAAGCGGTCGATGTGCATGCCGCTTTCGACCTGAGTGCGGGTGGAATAAACGCCGCCTTCGATATTGGTATGTTGCCAGGGAGTCCCGTCGGCGTGGGTTCCAAGCTTGGTGAATGCCTCCGCAGAAATCGCAAGCTGGGACGGGATCTCATAAATCGACACGATGAAATCGCGCTCGTTCTTGCTGCCGCCATCGCGCATGAAGCTATCGAGCAACTTGTCATTTTCCGCGATTTGCATGCTGAAGGCCCACCAGTTGCGCTTGGCGACAAAAGGCTGGCCCGGCGCGGAGTAACCGAAGCGGATGTCAGGGTAGGGAATGACGTTCATCGCGGAATACTGAGCCACCGGGAGGGAAACCCCGCTTGCCGCGAGATTCCCGTAAACCTTTGCGGCCGCGATGATCGGGTAGGTCCGGTCACGGCTTGCCACCGTGCTGTTGGCGGTCTCCAAGGGAACCGGGAATCCGGCCCCGAGGGAGCGGTTGATGCCGGGAGCGACGAAGCCGGCTTCCGGCTCGATCGCATCGAACATCACGTCCATCGAGGCCAGCGCGGAATCGCCGACATTGGCGACGATCGCCTTCGGCCCGCCGACCTGGCCTTTGATCGTGGCGGAAATCGAAGTCCGAGCGTTGGCCTGGTCCAGCGCTTCCGAGAAGATGTTCTGCCACCGCAGCGAGTCACGTTCGACCCCGGAAATATTCGAGCGGTTTTGCATCGCCCGGATCGCCTTATTGGGCACCAGGTTGACCACGGCACGCAGCACCGCGTCTTCCTTGTCGGCATAGTCGACCTTGATCTGCGTCTCGGACTGCACCACCGCCGCCGCCTGGGCGTTCCGGTAGGCGCTCAAGGTCATCAGCGTCAGCATCAAGCCAGCCGAAAGAACGATCACAAATGAAACATAGCCGGAAAGAAGCTTCCGGGATCGACGGATGATTTTCATAACTGTTGGGTTCCCGAATAGAAGATTTCCTCGCCGTTCGGCCCTGCGACCCGGACTCGAAGGATTCCTTGGACGATTGAAAAATCCACATCGGCCGGCCGTTTGGAGATCGCCCAGTCGGGCGTGCCGAGGACTCCTGCGGCGGTCACGATCCGGTAATAAAGACCTTGGCCGGTGCCCGGGTCCTCGAAGGACAGGACCGAAGCACGGAAGGTCCCGTCGGGCTCCTTGAAGCGCAGCATGATCACCGGTGCGTCCGCTATCACGGGAGGTGAGCCGTCTCTCAGGTCATCGACGCTCTCGTAGAGCCGGTAGCCCTCCGCCGAGCCAATGACACGGACCAGATAGTTGTTGATCAGCGGTGCCTCGGTGGAGAGGAAATTCTGGGCGTTGTAGATCTTCAGGAAAGCAATCTGCTGGTTCACCAAAGCAAGCATCATGACCGCCACCACGATGCCCGTGGCCATCGCGAGCGAGAGTTCAAGCAGTGTGTAGCCCCTGCCTTGGGCCCGTGGATGGGAAAGCTTCATTGGGAGCGCACGACGGTTCGGGATTTGAGATAGCTGCGGCCGGCCACCTGGTAGCGGATGATGCTTTGGAAGCGCCACACCTCCATCGAGGCCGGATTGGTGAGCGCTGTGCCGGTCCCGCCCTTGGAAGGAAGATTGTTCGGGTCGGCAAAGCGGGTCCGGGTGACCACGCCGTTGATCACCTTGCCTCCGGGCAACTTGCCCATTTCCACGGTGGTCGCCGCCATCGTCGGATAGACCGGCCAGAGGGAGTTGGCAGAAGTGAGTTGGTCGAAGGACTGCCGCTGGGCGGAGGCCTTCTCGAATGTCATGTAGGCATCGGTCACCGTCTGCTGGAGTGTCCACTGCCGCGGGGCGGTCACATTCAGTGAAAGCTTGAGCAGGGCCAGACCGAGCACGCTGAGCATGGTCATCGCGATCGTGGTCTCGATCAGCACCGAACCGCGCCGGATGCCTGCGGGCTTGCGGGATCGGCGGAAAAGCCGGAGTCTGCCGCCGTGTTCACCACCGTCCGGCACCTGGCATTCGCCCTCTTCGCCCTGTGGCTCGGGGCTGCCGGTGCCAGCGCCCAAGCTGTTTTGGAGCCACCCTTCGGCCTGCGCTGGGGCGATACTCCGGAAAAGTTGATTGATTGGGCTTCCCGACATTCCTTGGACGTTAACATCTCGCTTCCCGGAGATCAACCCGCGCTTCGCATTTTGAAAATTTCCCCGCGAAAAGGGAATTTGCCCGATTCTGCTGCCCAGGCTCTGGAGGGACGGTTCCACAGCGGGCGGCTCTTCGAACTGACCGTCCACTACCGCAATCCCGAGGCGGGCACGGACGCGATGGAGGCCCAATTCAACAAGCTGAAGAAGGAACTTTCCGCCGAACACGGTGCGCTCACGCCCAACCGGCAGGACCGGTTCATCAAGGACAAGTTCGCGACAAGCTCCGTGTCGTTTCACCGCGAGCCAGTGAAGGGGCTGTTCCTCCTGCTCGCGTACACCGCGGTCGAGGACCAGCTCCGGAAGACCAGCGAGGCCACCTTTTCCCTGCTTTACCGGAACGACAACCTCCGGCAGGACTTGGAAAAACTCCTCGTCCCCGCGGGCAAGGTGCCCGGCGGGAAGGGGAAGTGATGGAACCTTGAGCTTCATAAGCGGAGTTAATCCACCGTGGTGACCGTGCCATTCATCTGAAGCGTGCGGTCCAGGCTGAAGGTCACGTAGGCCAGGCGATCCAAGCCGAAGGGCGTGGAGGTCACCAATTCCATGGTCCACTGCCCGTCATCGCCAAGGACCTTATCGTATTCGGTAACGGTGAGCACCCGGCTCTGGGGCACCGTGTCATTGATGATCAAGGACGAACCCGGGATGATCGCACCGACTCGGCCGAGCTGGGGAGCCCCTTTGTAGACTTGCGCGTAGGTGTGGGAGTTTGGATAGAGGTCGTTCAGCGTGATCGACAAGGGAGGCATCCGGAAGCGGATCTCCTGGTTGTCGACAATGCCGGCAATCGCCCCGTCGGCCACCGGCCAGATTTGGATGAACTTGGACCCGAGTTGAGATTCCGGTGCCTGATAGTCCGCCAGCGAGAAGGCCGAGAACCGCTCCTCGCCCCGGATCTTCGCCCGGTCCGCACCGGGAATCGCGTTGATAGCGAAGGTCAGGGTGCTGGTTCCGTTCGCCTCGATATAGGTCTGCGACATAAGAGCCGCCTGAGTCCTGTCAATGGCGAAGCCGGTCCCGGCTGTCCCGTAGGACTGCACATGCCGCAGGAACTTGATCTTCTTGGACGGTTCCGGATCGGTGGCTCCGCTCAACAACCCGTTGACGACCACATCGACAAAGAACGGTCGGTCGGCCCGCGTCCGAGGAATCACGTCGTAAGGATCTTCCGACCGGATGGCAATGTCGGCCACCGGGACATAGGCACCGACATAGCGGGTATCCAGCAGGTAATCCTGCGTGCTGACGGTATTAACGGTCCATAACTCGAAGTGGGCACCCCCCGGATTGATGGCGAGGGCCGACAACTGCTCACCGGCCGCTGCCACGGGCATGTCCCACACGACGGTGGAAGGTGTCTGTTTCTGGCGGATGAAGTTCGTGTATGTAGCCACGGTCTGGGCTTGAGCCAGAAAGGACGCGGACAGGATGACGGAGGCAAGGTAGACGATGGTTTTCATGGCTTCTTGGCGATAGGAGTGACGGCGGGGACAGGGACCTTGAGAGGAAGGACTGAAATGGGTCCACCCTGGTAGGTGGCGACGACGACACTGCCGCTCTTCGCATTGCGCTTCAACAGATCCTCCGCCAAAGGCTCGTTCCCCTCGGCCTGGACCCGGCTGACTTCGACCGTGGTAATCCAGGCGCGGTTCATCGCATAGAACTCGGACCAGGTTTGGACCGTTGAACCAGGTTGGTGTTTCACCCGATCAACCATATTGGCCGGGATATGAAGAATCGCTTTCTTCGGAACCAAGGTCGCCCTGCCTGCGAATGAGAGGAAGTCGGAGGTCGCAACAATGCTTTCCGGAATGTTGACCTTGGAAGGGTCCGGGCCGGGAGCAGGTTTCAGCTCGGCCAGCGGCCCCTTGTTGATGGCCACGCGGAGGGTTGCGGAAAGCTCCTCGTGGGTGGCGGCATCACGCATGACAGGCTCGGCGGCAGCCAGTGCGCCCACCAGGAGGAAGGCGACCGCGCCCGCATGGAGCGGAAGCAAATAGGTAGTGTTCATCAGGGCGACAGCTGGGTGTTTCAGCGGATTTCGTCATCGATGCCGCCGGATGGATCGACCGCTCCGTTCGGACCGCCGCCGCCTTGGCCTGGATTGGACGAGTCAACACCGTCCAGGTTGTTGCCGTGCCCGTTGTTGGGATGCTTGCGGCTCAGGGTGACGAGCACGACCTGATCCTGATAGTCGAAGCAGGGGGAATTCGGATTGGTCTGGCCAAGCTCCATCACTACCAGAATGCTGAGAGGCCCGATGCGTACCTTCTTGGACGCATCGAGATAGGGCAGAAGATAGCTGGCCAGGGTTGCCTGGCCTTGGAACTGCGAACGGGTCGGCAGGCTGTTACCGTTGACCAGTGAGATCACCTGCAGGTTGGAACTCCGGGTCGTGAAGAAAGGGCTCCAGCCGCTGCCAATGACATAGCGTCCGCCGAGATCGATGGTCTGTCCGGCGTTGACCTTCTTCACATAAAGCTTTTGTGAAGAGTTCACAGCCGCCTGTGTCCCGTAGAACAACTGGGCGTAGCTGCCTCCGTTCAGACTGATCCGGAGATCGGTGGGAGGAGGGACAATGGAGTTTCCCTGGCAGGTGGTCACTCCGGTTCCAATGATTTGAACCGTCACATAGACCGTCTGATTGGGGATGATGGTTCCCGGAGGGTTGATCACCGCCAGATCACTCACCTTGCTCGGATGGAGAATGTTCCAGGTCAGCGTCGGCTTGGTGCCGGTCTGGACGATCGTCGGGAACGCGGTCATCACTCCCACCGGGAGCAATGGATCGGTGAGCGGATACGGGTTTCCGCTATCGCCTTGGGCAAGAGATGCCTTGGGCACAAGGGTGCAAACGCACATTACGGCTGCCGCGCGGGCAGCCAGTTGGCTGGTTTTCATGGCTGGTTGTGGGTGAACAGTTGAGGTCGACCTCATCCGCTCTCCGGGATCCTCGGCCGGGACAGGCCTTGGAGGAGAGGGACCCGGCGAGGGGTGCCGGGCATGGAACGGCCTGTAAGGAAGCCGGGCCATGCCCGCTCGGGACAGAGTCCCTCGCCGGGTCTCCGGAGAAGCGATGCGGGAACATCGCCTCTCCGGACAAAATCAGTCTTGATGTAAGGGGGACGAACGAGTCGTCCTGTTGTTGTCTCTATCGGGTGTGGGAACAGCAATGGTCAGGTTGCTTGTCGGGAAATCTTGCTCAGTCCCCGTGAAGTCGGTTCCCCCAACCGGCCCAAGGGCCTTCGGGGACATCACGGGCTTCGACGAAACGCCATTGGACGCGCTCGCCGCTGCGGAAACCGAGGAAATCACGGACGGCGGGACTGAGGTCGATGCCTGCCGCGTTGTTGCGGTTGCCGCGCGGTTCCTCGTTGCCGAAAACATACTGCCAATGGTCGACCTCAAAGGGGCCGACGTCTTCCCACTGGGCGTAACAGACTTTTCCTTCGCGATGGATCGCAACCCAGCGACCCTTGCAAACCGAGATTCCCTCGCCGCGATAGTCGCGCCAGAACCAGGGAATCACTTCGGAAGCTTCCGGCCGGTGATGACCGCCACGAATGACGTCATTGTAGGGCAGGGCGATGTAGAAAGGATTGAGCTTCGGCACGAAGTCGGCCGGCAGATAGCCCTTGCGGCGGTCGGGGTCATCATAGCCGCCGAAATTTTCCTGCCAGTTCATGTCCCAGGAACTCATGTGGTTCGGGACCGGGTTGTTCTGGGTGGGCTGCTCGCCGATCCAGAAGACGGTGCCGACCACATTGCTGCGCCAGCCGCGGAATTGACGGAATGCGTCGTCGGAACGTTCCATCACCAGACGCGCCTTGTCGGGCGTTCCGAAGGGATTGCTCAGGCCCGGCAGCGCCTCGCGGCGGTTGTCGAGCAAGGCCCCGTGGATCTCCTGCAAGCGATCGCCAAGCAGCGCCGCGGCCGTTGCGACGGGCAACAGGACCGGTGCGAGAGCGATGAGGATGACGGAGCGAAGCTTCATGCTGTTTTCTAAAAAAACCGCAGTCCGGCGGGTGCCTTCGCCGCGCAGTATGAATATTTCGGAAATCTGAACAAGAAATATTTGGGTAAATTTTGAACAGTTTGAAAAGCCGGTTGTCTTAGCCGAATTTTGAATCTGGAGGCTCCCGGAAAACTGACTCAACCCATCCGTTCACTCATTTGCTCTTGATTCGTAATCGACTAATCAGGAGTAATCTATGATTAAATGAATCCGATCCCAACACCATTCCCCCGCCTTGGCGCGAAGCCGGAAACGAGGGAATGATGAGGAACGATCGAACTCATAGACCGGCTTACGAAAGCAGGATCCTCATCACCGAACAATTAAATTTTTAGGTAATTTGAACAACAAGAACCCCAAAAGGTCAAAATTCCCGGTTTTCAAAAAAGGGCGGATTTCCCGCCTGCAAAGCGCCGTTCCAACTCCCGCATCGAGAATTCGGTCAGGGTCGGCCGACCGTCCGGGGCACAGTAGGGCAAGTCGCAGCGGAAGAGGATCTCCAGCAGGCGCATGGCTTCCTGCGGCCGCGGAGACTCGGCGAGGGTCGCGCGGCGTGAGAGCGCCTTGGCCAGCAGCTCGAAGGCGAGACGGGCACCCGGGCTTTGGCCCGCGGCGAGGTCGTCGATGAGCCCGGTCAGGAAACTCCGGGCGTCGGAAAGGTGGAGGAATTCCGGCAGCGAGCCGATTCTCAAAGTGCCGGAGCCGAAGTCCTCGAGCTCGATCCCCGCACGCGCGAATTCGTCGCGATGCCGGAGTGCCAGTTCGCACTCGCGGGGTCCGGGCTCCAGCAGCACCGGCACCAGCAAGGCCTGGCTTTCGACCCCGCGGCCGGCGGCATCGTGCAGCCACCTTTCGTAGAGGATGCGCTCGCGGGCGGCTCGCGGGTCCAGCAGCACCAGCCCGTCTTCGGATTCCAAAAGGGCGAAACGCTCGTGCAGGCTGCCCAGATAGCGGAAAGGCAAGGCTTTCTCCGTCGGCGGCATGGACGGAGGAACGGCAGCCGGCATTTCGAACTGCCGCTGAACCGGCAAGGCGGCCGGCCAGATCCGCGGGGCGGGCATTTCCAACACCGGGGCGGACCTTGCCGCGGTCGCCACCATCGGACGGCGGGCCGCCTCGGCGAGGGCCAGGCCATCGCGCACCGCGGCGGTCAAGACATCGCGCAGCTCGTGCGGCCGGTGCAGGCGGATCTCGCGCTTGGCCGGGTGGACATTGACATCGACCAGCGAAGGTTCGAGGTCGATCCACAGCCAGGCACAGGGATGGAGCCCGTCCGACAAGGCCCCGCGGAAGCCCTCGGCAAGCCCGCGCGAGATCGCGGAATCCTCCACCGGCCGGCCGTTGAGGAAGACACATTGATGGCGGCGACCGCGGCGGGCATGGGCGGCGGGCAGGATGAAGCCTTCGACGGAAATGCCATTGCCGTGGGTCAGCGGCAGCACCACCAGCTCGCCGCCCAGCTCGGTGCCGGTCATCCAGCGCACCCGGTCGTGGCGCGACATCCCGCCGGGCAGGTCGAACACCTCGCGCTCGTCCTTACGAAAACGGAAGCGCACCGACGAAGCAGCCAGCGCGTGAAGGCGGAGCTGGTGCTCGATGTGCGCGGCCTCGGTCGTCTCAGCCCGCAGGAATTTCCGCCGCGCCGGGACATTGTAGAAAAGATCCTTCACCTCGACCGTCGTCCCCGGCGCGCAACCGGCCTCGCGGACATCCCGGATCACCCCGCCTTCGACCGCGATCTCGGTGCCGGCCATCTGATCCGGCTCACGGGTGATCAGGCGGAAGCGCGAGACGCTGGCGATGCTGGGCATTGCTTCGCCGCGAAAGCCGAGCGTGCGGATGGTCGCGAGCCCGGCGGAGTCGGAAAGCTTGCTGGTGGCGTGGCGCTCCAGGCTGAGCAATGCGTCATCGCGCGACATCCCCGAGCCGTCGTCGATCACCCGCAGCAGCGCCGCGCCGCCGCGGCGGATCTCGACGAGGATCTCCCCCGCCCCGGCGTCGAGGCTGTTCTCGACCAACTCCTTGACCGCGCTGGCCGGCCGCTCGACCACTTCCCCGGCCGCCACCTGGCTGGCGAGGATTTCGGGAAGGATGCGGATGCGCGGCACGGCGGGAGGGTGAAGTTCCAAGGGGAAAGTTCCAAGTGCCAAGGACGAGCACTTTTTTGGCTCGCCCCTCGTCCCCCCTGTCGTATCAGTCCCGCAGATGATTTTGATCACCGACAAAGCCGCGGACGAACTGAAGGCGCTGCTGGAACGCAAGGGCGCCGGACCGGAACTCGGGCTGCGGCTCGCGGTCCGCAAGGGCGGCTGCGCGGGCTGGCAGTATGTGATGGAAGTCGCCGCGGCGGAGGAAGGCGACACGGTGGTCGAAATTCCGGGCGGCCGGGTGATCGTCGCCGCCGACAGCAGCGGCAAGCTCGCGGGCTGCCGGCTCGACTACACCGACGACCTGTCCGACGCCGGCTTCCGCATCGACAACCCGAATGCAGCCCGCTCCTGCGGCTGCGGCACGTCATTCGAAACCGCCACCGAACCCACGCCGGAGCCCGAAGACTGCGGCAAAAACTGATGCGCCGCGACAAGGAGCCCCCGCCGAAGAAGCGCTCGCCCGCCTACTACTGGTGGGCCTTGGCGAACGTGCTGGCGCTGTGCCTGGCCGTGGTGAGCTGGCTGATGTGCCTGCACATTTTCAAGCACCCGGAGATCCCGCGGAACTACGAGATCCTTCGAAAGCTGGGCCGCATCGTGCCGCCGGAGCCGCTCACTGAAATGCAAGCCCCGCCCGGGGAATCCGCCGATCCCCGCGCCTTCTACCGCCGCTACGCCGGCCTTTCGGAAGAAGACCTGCAAAAGCTCAACGCGGCCTTGATGCGGAACTACCTGCTCAACCTCAAAGAGCCCAAGCTGATCCAATACGCCGAGGGCAACTACAAGGTGCAGCAGGTTCGCAGGCTAGGTCCCGACGACGTTTTCCAGCCCGGCTTCGCGGTGAAAGCCCAGGCGATGATCGCGCCAGACGAGTTCAGCGAACCCGCGCCGTGGCCGGTGTTCATCGAATACCTCTTTCCCACCGATGACGACGTCGCCACCACTTGGATCGCGCCCGGCGACCTACTTGCGGTGTCGAAATTCCCGAACTGCGCGATGTTGATCCACGTCGCCAAGCTCGACGGCGGCGACACCCCGGTGGTCTGCCTGACCGTCGCCCCGATCGCCTTCGGCAACTTCCAGGCGGGCAAAGACCGCCACTTCGCTTTGCAAGCGCCGACCGCCCTCAATCCCGCGGGACCGCTGCCGGTGTTTCAGATCGAGCCGGAAGGTTAACAGCGACTACTTCTTCCGCTTCTTCAGCAGCGACGAACCGGTCATCTCCTTCGGCTGCGGCACGCCAAGCAGGTCGAGCAGGGTCGGCGCGACGTCGGCGAGGATGCCGTCCTTGACCTCGAACTTGTCGGCATCCGCCGCGACGTAAACCAGGTGAACCAGATTCGTCGTGTGCGCCGTGTTCGGCGAGCCGTCGGCGTTGATCATGAACTCGCAGTTGCCGTGGTCCGCGGTGATCAGCAGCTTGCCACCGAGGCGCAGCGTTTCCTCGACCACCGCCTTCACGTCCGCATCGATGGTTTCGCAGGCCTTGATCGCCGCCTCGACGACGCCGGTGTGGCCGACCATGTCGGGGTTGGCGAAGTTGAGGATGACCAGATCGTAGTTTTTGAGCTGCTCGACCACCGTCTGCGTGACCTGCGCCGCGCTCATCTGCGGCTTGAGATCGTAGGTCGCGACGTCTTTGGGCGACGGGATGATGTAGCGGTCCTCGCCCTTGTAGGCCTTCTCGACGCCGCCGTTGAAGAAATAGGTCACGTGCGGGTATTTCTCCGTCTCGGCGATCCGCATCTGGTTCTTGCCTGCCTTCGCCACAGTCTCGCCCAGCACCATCTTCCGCTTGTCGGGCCCGAAGATGACGTCGCACTTATAGTTAGCGTCGTATTGGGTCAGCGTCACGTAGTGGACTTTCGGCCGGCGACCGGCCTTGAAATGCGTGAACGGGCCGTCCGTCAGGAAGGTCTCCGAAATCTGGCGCACCCGGTCGGCGCGGAAGTTGAAAAACAGCACGACATCGCCATCCCGCACCAGCTTCTTGCCCGGCGTCTCGAAAACCATCGGCAGCAGGAACTCGTCGGTCTTGCTGTCCTCGTAGGCCTCGGCCATCGCCTCGGAAGGCAGAACACTCTTCGGCTCGCCGATGCCGTGGACGATCGCGTCCCAAGCGAGCTTGGTGCGCTCCCAGCGCTTGTCGCGGTCCATCGCGTAATAGCGACCGGTGATCGTCGCGATCCGCGCGCCGGACTTCGCGATCTCGTCCTCGACCTTCGAGATGAAGCCCGCGCCACCGGTCGGCGAAGTGTCGCGGCCGTCGGTGATGGCGTGGACCATGATGTCATCGACCCCCGCCGCCTTGGCCATCGCGACCATCGCGCAGAGGTGGTCCTGGTGCGAGTGCACACCGCCGTCGGAGAGCAGGCCGAGGAAATGGAGTCGCTTTCCTTTCGCCGCCGCCAGTGCCAGCGCCTTCTTGAAAGTTTTGTTCTTGGCCAGGCTTCCGTCCTCGATCGCCTTGTTGATGCGGGTCAGGTCCTGATAGACCACGCGGCCCGCGCCGAGGTTCAGGTGGCCGACCTCGGAATTCCCCATCTGTCCGTCCGGCAGGCCGACATCCAGACCCGATGCGCTGAGGAAGCCCTTCGGATACTGTTCCAGCATCACGTCGTGGAACGGGGTCTTGGCGAGCAAGGTCGCGTTGCCGTCCTTCTTCGCAGTCTTCTTCCCCCCGGGGTTCACACCCCAGCCGTCGCGAATGATAAGCACCACCGGTTTCTTGGCCATGACGGGCCGCGTTTAACGGCCTGAGGTGCCACCGTCCAGCGGCGATTCCGCGTCATTTCGGCCACATGAAGAAAAGGTAGCCGCCGTAGCAGGCGACGAGCACGAGGCCTTCAGGCCGGTTGAGCCGCTTGCCGCTGAACAGCATCGGCAGCAGGATCACCGTGACGCCAACCATCATCCACAAATCCAGCGGCTTGAGCGCGGTGGTGCGCACCGGATGAATCGCCGCGCTGCCACCCAGCACGAACAGGATATTGAAGAGGTTCGAGCCCAGCACGTTGCCGATCGCGATGTCGGATTGGCCAAGCATCGCCGCTTTGACCGAGACGATGAGTTCCGGCATCGAGGTGCCTAAGGCGACCTTCGTCAACCCGACCAAAAGCAGGGCCAGGCCGAGCTTGACGGCAAGCGGACTACTGCCGGGGACGAGGAGTTCCGCTCCGGCAAGAAGAATCAAGGCGAGGAGGATCAGCAGGCTGGGAACAAGAATTGGCGGGAGAGAAGAACCGCAGGAAGAGCCTGACGAGAAGGGGATTTCGGTGGTTTCCCAATTTTCTCCCATCCCCCTCCCGGAACCTTTTAGCTGGCCAGCGGGTCCGCGTCGTGCTTCCAAAGCGGCGCGGACAATCTGTTTCGCGACGATGAACAGCCCCTCCGCCGGCCCCACTGGCCGCCAACCACGCATCGCTGCGGCGACTCTCGCGGCCCTCGGGATCGTCTTCGGCGACATCGGTACCAGTCCGCTCTACGCGTTTCGCGAGTGCTTCTCCCCGCATTCCGGATCTCCCCCTCCCCTGACGGCCTCCAACCTCGTCGGGGCCGCCTCGCTGATCATTTGGGCGCTGATCTTCGTGGTCTCGATCAAATACGTCCTGATCATCCTGAAACTCGACAACCGGGGTGAAGGCGGGATTCTCGCCCTGTCCGCGTTGATTCGTTCCGCATCCCGGCGTCTCGGCGGCAAGGATCCGAGATTCATCCTGCTCCTCGGGCTGGCCGGTGCGGCGCTGATTTATGCCGACGGCATGATCACCCCGACCATTTCGGTGCTCAGTGCCGTGGAAGGCCTCTCGGTCAGCACCCCGGCCTTGGGAAAATACGTCGTCCCGCTGGCGCTGCTGGTGCTCACCGGCTTGTTCGCGATCCAGCGCCACGGCACCGGCAAGGTCGGCACTCTGTTCGGACCCATCGTCTTGATCTGGTTCATCACCCTCGGTGCCCTCGGCCTGCGCGGGATCCTCGCGCATCCGGAAATTCTCGGCGCGGTCAGTCCGATGGCCGGGATCAATTTCCTGATCCGCGAGTGGACCCACGCCTTCCCGCTGCTTGCCGCCGTCTTCCTCGCCGTCACCGGCGGCGAGGCGCTCTACACCGACCTCGGCCACTTCGGCACCCGGCCGATCCGCTGCGGTTGGTTCACGGTGGTCTTCCCCGGCTTGGTGCTGAACTACCTCGGCCAGGCCGCGCTGCTGAGCCACGATCCCTCCGCCCTCCGCGCCCCCTTCTTCCTGCTGGCCCCGGCATCGATGCTCCTGCCGCTCACCGTCCTCGCCACCGCCGCCGCCGCTATCGCCAGCCAAGCCCTGATTTCCGGCGCTTTCTCGCTCACCACCCAGGCGGTCCAACTCGGCTGCCTGCCGCGAATTCGCATCCGCTACACTTCGGAGCACTCGATCGGCCAGGTCTATGTCCCCGCCGTCAATCGATTCCTCTTCGTCTCCTGCATCATCCTCGTCCTCTCGTTCAAAAGCTCGGCAGCCTTGGCCAGCGCCTACGGGATCGCCATCGTGCTGACGATGACCATCACCTCGTTCCTCTTCTACTCGGCCTCCCGCACTACGTGGGGCTGGTCGAAGCTCAAGGCCGGCACTCTGATGGCCCTCTTCCTCGCTATCGAGCTGCCCTTCCTCGCCGCCAATTCCCTCAAGATCGTCCACGGCGGCTGGCTGCCCCTCACCGTCGCGGGCACCGCCATGCTGCTGATGATGACCTGGGTCTGGGGCCGCGCGCGCCTTTACGCCCGGCTTTCCCACGAGTCCCTGCCGATCGAAGCGCTGCTCAGCGACATCGCGCGCGGCAGCATCCATCGGGTCTCCGGCACCGCCGTTTACATGAGCGGCCGTGGCGACACCGTGCCGACCGCCCTGCTGCACAATCTCAAGCACAACCAAGTCCTCCACGAAAAGGTCGTGCTGCTCCACGTCCACACCCTCGATCAGCCGTATGCAGACGCCACCGACTGGGCCGCGCATACCGACCTCGGCGGCGGCCTGCACCGGGTCAGCCTGAATTTCGGATTCGCCGAGACGCCCGACGTCCCCGAAGCCCTCAAGACCCGCCTGCCGGAAGCCGTCCGCTTCAACCCCGGCAAGGCGACCTACATCCTCGGCCGCGAAACCTACGGCGTTGGCAAAAACGCCAGCGCTCTCGACCGCATCCGCCTGGTCGTCTTCGCCGCCATGGCCCGCAACGCCTCCCCCGCCACCGCCTACTTCCGCCTACCGCCAGGCCGCGTCGTCGAGCTCGGTGCCCAGATCACGCTGTAAATCTGGAAGGCAGGATAACGACAACGAAACCGCCGAAACTCCGCGAAAATAAAGGCAAGTTGAAAATGGATCCGGACACCCGCGGGATGAATCGCGCCATTCACACGACTCTCTGAAATTTCGTCTATTTCGACCCTTTCGTTGTTCCCATCTTGGTTTTTCCGGGCAGACCCGGCGACACCTTTCGATCGCCCGCCGCTTTCAGTCATACTCGACCGACTCCAAAAACAAGCCGTCCGGCGGCGCACAATACGGGCTCTTCCCCAGCGCCAGCCCCGGTGCCTGATCCAGCAAGGCCACCAACTGGTCCACCCGCAGCCGGCCCTGCGCCGCTTGTACTGCCGCTCCAGTCATCAGGCGGACCATCTTGTAAAGGAAGCCCTCCCCGCTGTAGCGCAGCCGCCAGCCCCAGCCGATCTCCTCCAGGTCGACCCGCGTCACCGTCCGCACGAAGCTCGTCTCCTCCGTCTCGTAACCCCGCCGCGCGCCAAAGGCCTCGAAGTCGTGCCGCCCCTCGAACACCGCCATCGCCTCGCGCAGCGTGTACGGATCGAGCTGCCGCGGCAGATGCCAGGCCCTCCCCGCGCGGAACGGCGACATCACCGGCTCGGTCGATAAGTCGTAGCGGTAAGTCTTCCCCTTCGCCGAGTAGCGCGCATGGAAATCGTCCGCCACCTCCTCGCACGCCATCACCCGCACCGCCGCCGGCAGCTTCGTATTGAGCGCCGGCACCCAGTTGAAGGGATTCATCGAGTTCCCCTCCGGCACATCGAAATGCGCCACCTGCGCCAGCGCGTGCACCCCGGCATCCGTCCGGCCCGAGCCGTGGATCCGCACCGGCTGCTTGGCCGTCTCCGCGATCGCCTTCTCGATGAAATCCTGCACCGTATTCCCCCCGTTCTGGGCCTGCCAACCGGCCAGCCCCGCCCCGTCGTAAGCGATCGTCAATTTCAAGCGCACCGCCGCAGCCTGCCTCCCCCGCCCCGCGGGTCAATCGCCGGATTCAATCCCACCCTTGCCCCCCGCCCCCCGCTCGCCTAACAAGACATCCGTGACCGAAGCCCGCGCCGCCGCCGTGTCGCTCGCCCGCCGCCTGAAGGAGGCCGGGCACGTCGCGCTGTTCGCCGGCGGCTGCGTCCGCGACCGCCTGCTCGGCAAGACTCCGAAAGACTACGACATCGCCACCTCCGCCACCCCGGCCCAGGTGATGCGCATCTTCCCCGGCTCCAACGAGGTCGGTGCTCACTTCGGCGTGGTCATCGCAAAATTAGATGGCCACCACGTCGAAATCGCCACCTTCCGCACCGACGGCTCCTACCACGACGGCCGCCGCCCGGCCACCATCACTTTTTCCACCCCGGAAGAAGACGCCCAGCGGCGCGACTTCACCATCAACGGCCTCTTCGAAGACCCCGCCAGCGGCGAACTGATCGACCACGTCGGCGGCCGCGCCGACCTCGACGCGCGGGTGCTCCGGTCGATCGGCACCCCCGCCGACCGCTTTGCGGAAGACTCCCTGCGCCTGCTCCGCGCCGTCCGCTTCGCCGTGACCCTCGGCTTCGACATCGACCCCGCCACCTGGTTCGCGATGGTTGAGGCCGCCGACGGCCTCGCCCGCATTTCCCCGGAGCGGATCCGCGAGGAATTTTCCAGGATCCTCGTCCTCCCCGACCGCGCCCGCGGCCTCGGGCTGCTCGTCGATTCCGGCCTGATCCGCCATTTCCTGCCGGAAGTCCTGCCGCTCATCGGCTGCGAACAGCCACCCGAATGGCACCCCGAGGGCGATGTCTACACCCACACCCGCATCATGCTGGAGATGCTCGGCGACCGTGCCCCGCTGGAACTCTGCCTCGCCGTGCTGCTGCACGATATCGCCAAGCCGCCGACCCAAACTTTCGACGCCGAAGCCGGCCGCATCCGCTTCAACGGCCACGACGCCTTCGGCGCGACCATGGCCGAGGACATCCTGCGCCGCCTGCGCTACCCGAACGACGTCATCGAGTCCGTGAGCTTCATGGTGTCCCGCCACATGCAGTTCATGCACGTCCAGCAGATGCGGGTCTCCAAGCTCAAGCGCTTCATGGCCGCCCCCACCTTCCCGCTGGAAATCGAGCTCCACCGCGTCGATTGCGGCTCCTCGAACGGCTTCACGGACAACCTCGACTACGTCCTCGCCAAGCGCGACGAGTTCGCCGCCGCGCCCCTGATTCCCCCGCCCCTCGTCACCGGCCGCGATCTCATCGCCCTCGGCATGCCCCCCGGCCCGCGCTTCAAGGAACTCCTCGAAAACGTCCAGACCGAGCAACTCGAAGGCCGCCTCACCGACCGCGACACCGCGCTGGCCTGGGTGAAACAGCGGATCTGATGGATGCCGCAGGGCAGGCAAATTTTTGCAGGATGGCGGAAGGCAGCGTGTTTCACGAGTCAATCCTCGGGACCCGCCCGGTCACAGCGGTCCAAACTTGACCGTGCTCACCAGCGCCCGAACCGCCGCCTTGTCCTCCTCGGTTCCCAAGCGGGTTCCCGTCTCGGTCTTTTGCCACCTTCCCTCGTCATCGACCTCCATCTCCCAGACCACCATCCCGTGGTTGTCCGCAACAAAGCCGATCAACCTGCCCTTCGCGTCTCCCTCACAAAGTAAGAAATGTTCGTTAAATCCGCTAAAAGGAAGGCCCTCTTCGGAGCCGGCGGGAATCTTTTCAATCAGATCCTCCAAGTCATCGTAGACTTCCCGATCGTAGGAAACTCCGTCAACAGCCACCCGCCAGCCTTTCCTGCCGGTCAGGACCTCTTCTAAGTTCTCGGCCTCATAGTCGATCAGCGGCGAATATTCGCAGCGGTAAACCCGCTTTGATTCTGCCGTCACCGCATCTGCGACCGCGCTGGCCGGAGCGGGACTCTCCGGCTTGCCGCATCCGGCAACCCAGAAAAAGCAGCATACCCATGCGCAGAGAAAGCTCTTCATTCCCAGACGATGAACCCGCCCACGGGTGCAAAGGAAGCGGGAAATCCAAGCGAAGCGCCTCACTTGCCAGTTCACCCTCTCCCAGCTCTTGGAGCCCCCAGGGTGCCAGCCGCGGCTTGTCGCTCATTTTGATTCCTCCCATAGCCCCCGCAGCACCTCAATTTTCAGGGGCTCTTGTTCAAAGTCGTTGTCCAGCCTACGAATGGAATCTTCGACCTTATCACAGTGTCTCCGGAATGCCCCGTCGATCCCTGATCTGACAAGGGTTTTCTGGCCGGAAGGTGCGTCGATCCGGCAGCCATGAGGAGCCTCCCGCCTGACGAATTTCCAGGGCTGATATCGGGAGCCAACTCGGTCCAACCGCCCGCCTCGCCCCCCCACCGTGCCCCCTCCCCACTCCGCAGGGATCTGATTCCCCCCCGCCGCATGACGCATCCGCCGTCCCCGCGATTGCCAAGCGCGGCCAATCCGGGCATACCGACGCCCATGTCGGCGACGGTCACCCCGAAACACACCCTGCCCGCGGACTATCCGCGCGGCACTTGGGATGAAATGGTCGCCGCCGATGGCCGCGTGAACCCCGCCTGGTCCCACGTCGCGTCCTGGCTCGGCGGGCTTTCCCCCGAGCAGGCCGCGGCGACTTCCGCGGAAATCCGCCGGCTGCTGCGCGAAAACGGCGTGACCTACAGCGTCCACGGCGCGCCCGGCGGCGAACACCGCGCGTGGCAGCTCGATGCCGTGCCGTGGATCGTCTCGGAGCAGGATTGGAAAACCGTCGAAGCCGGCCTGATCCAGCGCGCGGAGCTGCTCGACCACGTCCTGACCGACCTCCACGGCGACCAGCGGCTGATCACCGGCGGCTGGCTGCCGCCCGAGCTGATCCACGCCCACCGCGGCTACCTGCGGCCCTGCCACGGCATGAAGCTGGCCTCGAAACGCCAGCTCGTCCTCTACGCCGCCGACCTCGCCCGCGGCCCGGACGGCCGGATGTGGATCGTCAACGACCGCACCCAGGCCCCTTCCGGCAGCGGCTACGTCGTGGAAAACCGCGGCGTGATGACCCGCGCGATGCCCCGCCTTTTCCACCGCACCGGCATCCGCCGCATCGCCGGCTTCTTCCGGACCCTGCGCCAGACCCTCGAGTCCTTCCCCACCCACGCCGGAGCCCGCGAACCGCGGGTGGTCATCCTGACCCCCGGCCCGCAGAACGAAACCTACTTCGAGCAGGCCTTCCTCGCCTCCTACCTCGGCTATTCGCTAGTCCAGGGCGACGACCTCACCGTGCGCGACGGCCGCGTCTGGCTGCGCTCGCTCGGCGGGCTGGAAGCGGTGGACGTCATCGTGCGCCGCGTCGATGCCTGGTTCTGCGACCCGCTCGAACTCAAGGAAGACTCCCAGCTCGGCGTGCCGGGCCTGCTTGAAGCGATGCGCGCCGGCAATGTCGCCGTGGTCAACCACCCCGGCAGCGGCGTGCTGGAGAACCCCGGCCTGATGTCCTTCCTGCCCGGCATCTGCCGCCACCTGCGCGGCGAGGAGCTGATCCTGCCCGCCGCCGCGACGTGGTGGTGCGGGGAAAAGAAGGCTCGCGACATCGTTCTCGCGCGCCTCGACACGATGGTCGTCAAGGCGATCCACCGCGCGCCGACGTTCGACACGGTGTTCGGCTCCACCTTGAGCGCCGACGAGCTCAAGAACCTGCGCGAACGCATCCTCGCCGCCCCGGAATCCTTCGTCGGCCAGGAACAGGTCGGCTTCTCCACCCTGCCCTGCCTCAACGGCACCTCGATCGAGGCCCGCCGCGGCGTGCTGCGCGGCTTCGCCACCTCCACCCCCGACGGCCGCTACATCGTGATGCCCGGCGGCTTGACCCGGATCGCCGCCTCGACCGACGCGCTGATTGTCTCCAGCCAGCTCGGAGGCACCTCGAAGGACACCTGGGTCCAGGGCAGCGACAACGAGCCCTACATCAGCCTGTGGAGCGACGATCAGGACCGCGGGGCCGAGCCCGACGCCCGCAACGTCCCAAGCCGCTCCGGCGAGAACCTGTTCTGGACCGGCCGTTACGCCGAGCGCGCGGAAGGCACCGCCCGCCTGCTGCGCCGAGCCGTGCTGAGCTTCGTCGACGCGATGGGCGACGACGAGAACCAGCTCCTCCGCCACCGCGAGATCCTGATGGGCGGATTGCTAGCCGTGACCAATGCCGCACCGGTCCATCCCAGCGAGGAGTATGCCGCCGTCAGCGACGAGGAAGAAGTCGTGTCCCTGCTAACCGAGGCCAACCGCACCGGCTCGCTGGCCAGCAACCTGCGCTCTTTCCGCAACGCCGCCTACACCGTCCGCGATCTTTGGTCGCCGGACTCCTGGCGGGTCATCGAGGGAATCACCCGCGAATGGGTCGAGGACAAGCCGCCGGCCCACAAGGATCTCGACGACTTCACCGACCCGCTCAACCGGCTGATCATCCACTTCACCGCGCTGCTCGGACTCAATCTCGAGAGCATGACCCGCGATGCCGGCTGGCGCCTGCTCGACTCCGGCCGGCGGATCGAGCGCGCCCAGTTCCTGCTCGGCATCATCCGCAACTTCCTCGTCGAAGGCCGGCCCGCGGCCGAGGAACAGCTCGTCATGGAAACCGTCCTCGCCGCCTCCGACAGCCTCGTCACCTACCGCAAGCGCTACCGCACCCACCCGCGGATCGAACTGGTGCTGGAGCTCCTCCTGATGGAGCCGAACAACGCCCGCTCGCTGCTCTATCAAGTCCAGCGCCTCGCCAGTAACATCGACCACCTGCCGCGCCAGCTCGAAGGCGCGCGCCTGACCAAGGAGCAGCGCATCCTGGTCGAAACCGGCAGCCGCCTGCGCCTCGCCGACGTCGCCGTTCTCGCCGCCACCAGCGGCGGCCGCCGCCGCAAGCTGGAGATCTTCGTGGATCACATGAGCGCCTCGCTCTACCACCTCTCGAACGCCCTCACCCTGACCTACTTCCGCCACGCCGACCGCCCGCATTTCCTGCACGGCTAAAAGGCAGGGAGTTGATGGTCTATGGTTGATGGTTGATAGCAAAACCATGATCCAACTATCAACCATCAACCATAGACTCTCAACTTCATGCGCTACCGCATCCGCCACCGGACGACCTACCGTTACGACACGCCGGCGAACTTGTGCCACAACGAGGCGCGCCTGCGGCCGCTCGACCTGCCGGGGCAGCGATGCCTCAAGTGGAAGCTGACCATCGATCCCGAGCCGGAATTCCACCGCACGCGGCGCGATTCCTTCGGCAATCACATCGACTACTTCTCGATCCAGCGGCCCCATCCCGAACTGGTGATCACCGCGGAGAGCGAGGTGGAAGTGCTGTCGGCCGGCCAACTCCCGCTTGAAGCCGGCGGCCCCTGGGACGCGCTGCGCCAGAGCTTGCTCGCCTCCAAGGACCCGGCATCGCTCGACGCCCGGGCCTTCGCACTATCGTCGCCGCTGATCCCTGTCACGCCCGAGCTCGCCGACTTCGCGCGGCCGGATTTTGCGCCGGGCCGCTGCGTCCTGGAAGCCGTCAGCGCGCTGAACACGCGAATCTTCCGGGACTTCAAGTTCGACCCGGACTTCACCACCGTCGCCACCCCGGTGGCCGAGGTGCTGAAGAACCGCCGCGGCGTCTGCCAGGACTTCGCGCAGTTGATGATCGCCTCGCTGCGTTCGCTCGGCTTGCCGGCAAGATATGTCTCTGGTTATCTCGAAACGCTCCCGCCGCCCGGCAAGGTCAAGCTGGTCGGCGCCGATGCCTCGCACGCCTGGGTCGCCGTGTTCGTGCCCGGCCAAGGCTGGCTGGACTTCGATCCGACCAACAATGTCCGCCCCGGCGAACGACACATCACCGTCGCCACCGGCCGCGACTACCGTGACGTCTCCCCGCTGCGCGGCGTGACCGTCGGCGGTGCCAGCCACTCGCTGAAAGTGTCGGTGGACGTGGCTCCCATGTAGCGGCGAGGCCATGACCGCTGCTACATTCCCTCATGTAGCGGCGCGTCTATGACCGCCGCACTTTGTAACGAAGCGACCGATCAGGCCCGTTTCACCCTTCGTTCCACCGCAAGCCCTCCGGTGCTTCGTTCACACCCACCGGCGGTCGCAGACCGCCGCTCAGTCTCAAACTCACGCCTTCCAATCGATCTCCTTCGCGTCGGCCCACAGCTCCTCGAGCCCGTAGTAGTCGCGCAGTTCCTCGTGCATCACGTGGACCATGACATCGATGTAATCCAGCACCACCCACTTGGTGTCGGCATTGCCTTCCGAATTGGCCGGCTTCGCCCCGTGCCAGTCATCCACATGACCCCGGACGTCGCGCAGGATCGCCCGCAGGTGCGGCATGGATGATCCCGAGCACACGACCATGAAATCGGTCAGGTTCGAGAGCCCGCGCAAGTCCCACACGCGGATTTTCTCCGCCTGGATTTCATCCGCCGCTTTCGCGCACGCCTTTGCCAATTCCAATCCTTCTACAGCCATATCACCCCGTTCGGGACGCGGACCCTAGCCAGCCGATGCGACTTGGCCAATCAATTTTGCAGCCCGGAAAGGCCGCCGTTACCCGGCATTCTCCGCAATCCTCAAAGCTTGAAAGAAAGCAGCCCCCCCAGGACTCGAACCTGGAAAGACGGAATCAAAATCCGTAGTGTTACCATTACACCAAGGGGCTTTTTGCCTTCGGCGGGCGGACGCTAGGCCCGTGGTTTTGGTTTGGCAATCCGGAAATTGGCCCCGACCCTTAGCCTTCTGCGCGCTTTCGAAACCGTTAGGGTTCCCGGCGTGACATTCCGGCGATCGGTGAAATACTCCCCGCGTCCCGACCTTCAAACTTGCCGAAGATGTTCCGGAAATTCCTCACCCTCGCCCTCACCGCCGCCGCGGTCCCCCTCGCCGCCCAGACCGAAGCACTGCGCGCCTTGCCAGTGGATCCGTCTGAAATCACGCCCGAAAAGGTGGAGAAGCCCGCCGCCCCGATCCTGCCGCCGGCACCGGTCGTCGAAGTCACGCCATTGGCTCCCGGCACGGTCGTGCTGCCGGAGCGCAAGCCGAACCCGAAGACCGATTCGCCGGCGATCGACAATCTCCCCGGCGGCGAGGACGCGGTGCGTCTCCAGATCTTCCTCGACCAGTCGAATTTCGGACCCGGCGTGATCGACGGCAAGCCCGGCCGCTTCACCGTGCTCGCGGTGGATTCCTGGAACGAGGTCCACGGTCATCCCTCCGCGGAACTCGGCCCGGTCCTGGCCGCCGCGCGGAAAGCCGTGCCGAGCGCGTTCGCCAGCGCCGTGGTGCCGGAAGTCGCCACCAAGTGGGTCAACAGCGGCCTCTCCCACAAGCGTCCCGCGCAGGCGAAGGCCAAGCGCATGAGCTACCGCAGCATCGCCGAGTTCATGGCGGAGCGCTATCACACCGATGTCGATTTCATCCTGGAGCTCAACGGCTCCAAGAACACCTGGGGCGTGAAGCCCGGCGGCACGCTGATCGTGCCGAACGTGAAGCCCTTCCACATCGAGGCTCTCACCGGCCAGCGCTACGAAGCGGATCCCGCGATGTCCGAACGCCACGCGGTGGTGGATACCAAGATGAACCAGGTCCGCATCTTCGAAGCCGCGCCCGCCGCGCTGCTGGTCGAAGAAGAAGCGGAGACCATCGCCGACGGTCCCTTGCTGGTGAAGCCGAACGTCGCCGTGAAGCCGAACCCCGCGCTGGTCGCCTCGTTCCCGATCACCCCGGGCAAGCCGCAGTTCATCCACTACGGCACTTGGAAACTCAACAACAGCGTCGAGCTGCCGGTCTGGCGCTACGACCAGTCGCTGCTCGACACCGGCAAGCGCTCCAACAACGCCCTCAACATCCCGCCCGGCCCTAACAGCCCGGTCGGCATCATCTGGAACGGCCTCAGCCGCCCGGGCATCGGCCTCCACGGCACCTCGGACCCGGAGACCATCGGCCGCGCCCGCAGCGCCGGCTGCATCCGCCTCGCCAACTGGGACGCCATCCGCATCCCGACCTTGATCCGTCCCGGAGCGACGGTGGAGGTGCGCTGAGTGTGAAAAACCCTCCTTTCTCCCGTGCGCCACACCAAAGGTTTCGTCATCCGCATCTTCCTGTTCTCGGCCCTCCTGATCTATCTCGGCGCGGACCTCTATGTCTTCAACGGCCCGCTGAGGAAACGAATCCAGCGCGGGCTACCCGACAGCCCGGAATCGATCGCCGCCGCGAAATCCCAAGGCGTCGTCGCCCGGGTGCTCCACCTGCCGATCCTCGCCACACAACTCGAGCGGGCGACCAAGGAACGACTCTGGCTGCGCGGCAAGAAGCTTGAAGATCTGCCGCCCCAGCAACGCCGGGTCGAACGCCTCGCCGCCCTCGAAGACCTGATCGACCACCAGCTCCTGCGCATCAAGACCAAGCACAACGCCACCGAACTGCCGGTCGCCGAAGCGGAGGTCGACGAGGCCCTGAAGCGCCTCGCCGCCCGCTTCGAAAGCCGCGACGCGATGCAGAAGGAATTGGCCGCGGAAGGCATCGACTCTGAAAAGGAACTCCGCCTGCGGATCGGTGGCCGTTTGCAGCAGCAGAAGTATGTCGAAAGCCGGATCGCCCCCCAGATCGCGGTCACCGAAGAAGAGGCACGCGCCTGGCACGAATCCCACGCCAAGGAACTCGCCCGGCCGGAACGGATCGAGGCCCGCCACATCTTCCTTTCGACGCTGGGCAATGATGCCACGGCCGCCCGTGCGACCTTGCAGAAGGCGCTCGACCAGCTCATCGCGAAGACCAAGGACTTCCCCGCTCTGGCCGCCGAGATCAGCGGCGATCCCCGGACAAAGGCAGCCGGGGGCAATCTCGGCTGGCTCACCCAAGACCGGCTGCCCGCCGATTTCGCCGCGCCGCTCTTTGCCCTCCCGCTCAACCGCCCCACCCTACTGCGCACCAAGCTCGGCTGGCACCTCGCCGAGGTCACCGCCCGCAAGCCCGCCGAAGCGCGGAGCTTCGAGGAGGCCCGCACCGAAGTGATCGCCGCTCTTGAGGCGGTCAAACGCCGCGATGCGACGCGCGAATACCGCCAGGCCCTGCGTGCCAAGGAAGGCCGCTACATCGAGGTCTTCGCCGACATGATCCCGGAATGAGGCGCTTGCTTCTGTGCCTGCTCGCCCTGGCCTCCGGCTGCCGCAAGGCGGACCCGCCGAAAGCCGTGCCGGTCGCCACCGATCGCGCGCTGCACCTGACTCTCGCCACCTTCAACATCCGCTACGAGAACCCGGCCGAGAAGGATTGGCGCGCATGGCCGAACCGGATCGGCCGGGTGGTTCGCTCGATCCGCGGGATCGATCCCGATGTCTTCGGCATCCAGGAGTCGCTCCACGGCCAATCGGCGGACCTGTGGGCCTCGCTGCCCGACTACGATTTCCACGGGATCGGCCGCGACGACGGCAAGCGCATGGGCGAATACTCCGCGATCCTGTTCCGCCGCGACCGTTTCGAAAAGTCTGCCGGCGGCACCTTCTGGCTGTCGGATTTCCCCGAGCAAGCCGGCTCGAAAACCTGGGGCAACAGCTACCCGCGCGTCGCCACCTGGGTTCGCTTGATCGACCGCGCCAGCGGCAAGGGCTTCTATGTGTTCAACACCCACTGGGACCACCAGAACCAGCGCTCGCGGGAAAGAGCCGCGCCCTTGTTGTCGTCACGGATCGACACGCGCGAACACCCCGGCGAACCGGTCGTCCTGTTAGGCGACTTCAACGCGACCGAAGGCAACCCCGCGGTCGATTACTTTACCGGGAAACCGGTATCGCTCGCCGGCTCGTCGGCTCCCCGCTGGCAGAACCCGCTCGTCGATACCTACCAAGCCCTCCATGCCGGCGTGAAGAACCGCCGGACCCTCCATTTCTGGGAAGGCCACCGGACCGGCTGGGCAAAGGTCGATCACATCCTCGTCAGCCGCGGTGCCCGGATCGAGGCCGCCGACATCCGCATCGAGAAGTCGCGCGAAGAGCAGCCCTCCGATCATTTCCCCGTCTGGGCCAAGGTCCGCTGGCCGTAGTTCCCCGGGACCGCCGGTCCTCAGACCGGCTCGAAAGATCCAGGCTGCCGGTCTGAAGACCGGCGCTCCCGGCGTGCCCCTTCATTCTTGCCGCCCCGGCAAGAAGCCGCATGCTTTCCCCGTAACTTCAAAACCATGAGATTGATCTTCCGCACGCTCCTCCCCCTCGCCCTCGTCGCCACCACTCTGGCCGAAGACCCTTGGCTTGTCTTCGAAGGCAAAGACGGCCCCGGCAAAGGCAAGCACGTGGTGCTGGTAAGCGGCGACGAGGAATACCGCACCGAGGAAGCTTTCCCGATGCTCGGCCGCCTGCTCGCCGAAAAGCACGGCTTCAAGTGCACCGTCCTGTTCCCGATCGATCCCAAGACCGGCGAGATCAACCCCAACGAACAGACCAACATCCCGGGAGTCGAAGCCATCGACTCGGCCGACTTCCTGATCCTCGGCCTGCGCTTCCGCGAGCTGCCGGACGACAAGATGAAGCACATCGCCGACTACGTGGAGGCCGCCAAGCCGCTGCTCGGCTTGCGCACCTCGACCCACGCCTTCAACTACACCCGCAACAAGGAGAGCCCCTACGCCTCGTGGTCCTTCAACAAGGACGGCGGCTTCGGCCGGAAGATCCTCGGCGAGACCTGGATCAACCACCACGGCCACCACGGCAAGGAAAGCTGCCGCGGGATCCCCGTGGAGTCCGACAAGTCCCACCCGCTGTTGACCGGCGTCGAGAATGTCTGGGGACCGAGCGATGTTTACGGCATCACCAAGCTGCCCGAGGACGCCACGGTGCTTCTTCACGGCCAGGTCCTGACCGGGATGAAGCCGGAGGACGGTCCGGTGGCCGGCAAGAAGAACGAGCCGATGATGCCGGTCGCGTGGGTCCGCAAGCGCGACCTCGGCAACGGCAAGACTCAGAATGTCATCTGCTCCACGATGGGCGCAGCCACCGACTTCGTCGAACCCGGCCTGCGCCGCTTCGTCGTGAACTCCACCTACTGGGCCTGCGGCCTCCAAGTCCCGGCGAAGCTCGATGCCGATCCGGTCGGCGAATACAAGCCCACCGACTTCGGCTTCAACGGCTTCAAAAAAGGCGTCAAGGTGGCCGACCTCCGCTAACCGCCCAGATAACTCATCTCCGCCTTCGGGCGGGCGACCAGACCGCGCTCTTCGGAGTAGCGGTCTTTTCGTTCCGTCCAGATGCCCGCCACCGCCGCCCGCACGACATCGTCTCCCGCCCCGCCCCGCAGAAGTCCGCGGACATCATGACCGTCCGCGGCAAACAGGCAGGTGAAGAGCTTGCCGTCCGCGGACAGCCGCAGCCGCTGGCAGTCCCGGCAAAACGGCCGCGTCACCGAAGCGATCACCCCGATCTCACAGCTCCCGTCGCGATGACTCCAATGCGATGCCACTTCGCCGCGATACGCCGGCTCGCGAACCACCAGCTCGAACTCCGTACCGAGCGTCTCTAACAGCTCCGCGGCGGGCACCACCTCGTCCAGCTTCCAGCCGTTGGTTTCGCCGACGTCCATGTATTCGATGTAGCGCAGATCCACTCCCTCCGCTTTCGCCCAGCGCGCCAGCGGCAGGATCTCGCCGTCGTTTACCCCGCGCTGGATCACTGCGTTGACCTTCGTCTTGAGACCGAACGCCATCGCCGTGCGGATCCCCGCCAGCACCCGCTCGACCTTCGCTCCGACGCCGTTCATCCGGGCGAAAATTTCCGGATCCAGCGCGTCGAGGCTCACCGTCACCCGGCTCAGTCCCGCCAGCACCAGCGCCTCGGCATGATGGGCCAGCAGCACGCCGTTGGTGGTGAGTGCGATGTCATGCACCCCTTCGATCGCCGCCAGCATCGCCACCAGATCCTCCACCCCGCGCCGCAGCAAGGGCTCGCCGCCCGTCAACCGCACCTTGCCGATGCCCAGCGGCACCAGCAGCCCGGCCAACCGCACGATCTCCTCGAAGCTCAGCAGATCTTCCCGCGGCAGGAAGCGGTAGCCCGGCCCGAAGACCTCCACCGGCATACAGTAGCGGCAGCGGAAATTGCAGCGGTCAGTCAGCGAGATCCGAAAATCCCGCATCCCGCGCCCGAGTTGATCCACCGGTTCGTTCACGCCGTTACCATGGCCGCGTTTGTCGGACCGGGGAAATGAAAAGCTTTCAGTCGCTGCCCGAGGGCGAGTCATTCCATTTGGACCGGAAACCGTCCCGGCAACCGCCGCGCCAGAGCAGTCGTCACCAGTTCGCGTAGATCCAACGGCAGGCGCGAAAGCTGCCACGCGTGCTCTGCCGCCACTTCACCTTGTTCGAGAGCCTTGAGCCCGTAAATCACCGCACCGAGCGAGTGGTCCGCCATGTGTGCCGTGGCCGCCGCATGGCCCGCCGCCCGGGCCGCCGCGACCGCCTAGCCGCTCACCTCTCGTGCCGCGGCGTGGGCAGCCACCGCGGCCTTCCGGGCGTGCCCGACCGGCATCTCGCCCCGGGCCCATGCCCGGGCGACCTCCACCGCCGCCCGCGGCCTCGGGTCGGTCGACGTTCGCTCGAAGACCGGCAACACTCGCTCCACGCAATCCGCGGCCCAAGCGGCCAAGCGGCGGTGGTCTTCCTTCGAAAGCGGACCTCCCCGGTGGGCGGCGACAAATCTCGGGTCCCGCATAGGAATGTTGCGGCGATGCCGCCCTTGGTCAGCGGGCCACGACTACTCGAGGCCTTCCATTTCGGCACGCATCCGCTCCATCAGCCGTTCCATGTCTTCCAGATGACGACGGAGATTCTCCGCCTGCTGCGGTTTCGCCGGAATCATCCGCTGCCGCGGCTGCTGCGGCCCTTGATGTCCGGCCTGGCCGACCTGCTGACGTTCCTCGCGCTGCTGCGCGAGAGCATCCTGCGCCTCTTTGGGGCTCAACGGGCTCCGCGTCAGCAGTTCGACGATCGCCTTGGTCGGGATGATGAAACTCCGCGTGCGGTCGGCCCGCGCGATTGCCACGCCGGCAAACCTGCCGTCCAGATCGACGACCGGTCCGCCGCAATGGTCGCGCTCCAACTGCATGTCAGTCTGGATCACCGACGGGAACCCGCCGCGCACCAGGCTCAGCGTGGTACCCATCTTCTCCATCTGGCGCAGCCGGCCGCCGGGGACCTGCTGGTAGCTCTCGGATTTCTCCTTCAATTCGGCATCCACCTTCACCTCCCCGCCGTCCCGCTGGAATCGGATCTCCAACCGCTCTCCCGGGCCAAAGCCGGCGAGGGCGGTGCGCATTTCGATCAGGCTGTTCACAGCCCGGTCGCCCACGGAAAGGATCACGTCGCCCTCCTTCAATCCGGCCTCCAAGGCACCACTCTCTTCTTCAACGCCGAGAATCCGCACGCCCGTCCCGCTGTGCTCGGGATCGAGCCGCACGCCGAGGAATGCCTGGTCCTTCTCCCGCAGTGAGCGGGCCTCGACCGCCACGACACCGACGCTCGCCGGAGTGTCGTCGGGCGATGCCGCGATCAGAAAGCTGCCGATCTTCGGGGCCTCGACCTGGGAAAGATCCACCGGTCGGTAGCGCGCGCCTTCCAAGCTCAGCAATGCGAGGTCCTCGTCCTGATAGACGCCTTCCACGGTCGCCTTCGCCGTCTTGCCATCGCCGCCGACCACCTGAATCACCCCGCGGGCCATCGCGATCTCGCTCCATTTGGTCAGCACTTTCGTCCCGTCGCCGACCACCGTTCCAAAGACCACCGGCCGCTTGCCGCGACCCGTGGTATCGGTCCAAACCCAGACCGTTGATGCGACCGCCTGCTGCGCGGCCGGCCGGATCGCGTCGAAAAACTCGATGGTCTGCCGTTGGACCACCTCCGCCTCCTCAGGCCGCATCAGCGGCACTTCCGGGCCACCCCTCTGGGCAAACACCCCGGTCAGCAGGGCGGTTTGGAGCAGCATTGCCAAAGTTCCTGTCTTCATCATCGATTCGAAATTTTTCACCGGAGTTGATTCATCTGTTTCAGTTCGACTTCCGCCTCGAAAGCTTTGCCGCCCCGCACGCCGCCGACCTTCACCTTGTCGCCCGCCTGCCGCTTGGCCAGCAGCACCTGCATGTTCCCGCCGTCGCGCACCACGGTGCCGTCCAAGGTCCGGATCACGTCCCCTGGCCGGATCCCCGCTTTGGCGGCGGGACCACGCACGGCGGCTACGATCACTCCGCCGCCGCGCACCGCGGGGCCGAAGTTGATGCCCATCACCGGCCGCTCCTGATTGCGCATCGGGTTCATTTCAAGCTCGCCCCAGACTTCGCCCGCCATCAGCCGATCCCAGTCGTCCTTGAAGCCGTCCACGCCGGCGTGGTTGTTATTTTTCAAAGCCTCGCCGATCGACGAGTTGATCCCGACCACCTTGCCGTCCAAATCGAACAGCGGCCCGCCGGAATCCCCCCCGATCAGGGTGCAATCGGTGGTCATGAAATTCCCCGGGCCGTCCGAAACCACCCGCCCGAAACGCACCGGCGGCGTCCGCGACGGGTCGAAGCCGGTCGAGTGACCCATCGCGATGACCCAGTCGCCCGCCTTCAGCGGCTTCGACTCGCCCCGCTCCATGAAAGGCCAGGGCCCCTCGTCCTCGATCTTCACCAGCCCGATGTCCTTCGAAAGATTCGCGCCCAGCACCTTCCCCTTCACCTGCTTGCCGTCGGGAAAGACCACCTGCACCTCCTCCACTCCCTCGATCACGTGCGCCGCCGTCAGGATCAGCCCGTCGGCCGAGGCGACCACGCCGGACCCGGAGGCCCCGGTCGCTTCGGCGATGAGCGCCACCGTCGACTTCATCGCCTTGCCCGCGACCGCCGCGATCTGTTTTTCAAGCTTGCGAACGTCCTCGATCGAACCCACGGGCTGCCGTGCCAGCACGGGGCTCATCAGTCCACCCAACACGACAATCGCCGCCACTCCTTGGAAAAATCTCCGTTGCTTCATCGCTTTCTCACACGTCATAGCGACACCATCTCTCGTCCTCGTCTCCCGCACGATATCGCCATCGCATCCGCCGGAAATCCGCGGTAATCTTTCCAAGTCCATGCCGAAACCATCACCCAAGGACCCCGGCAGCCCAACCGGAAAAATTTCCGAGAAGCGCTCGTCCAACCGCAAGAAGGCCGCGCCGGCCAAACCCATCGGTCTCGGCTCGGTCATCCTGTTCTGGCCCTTCCACGTTTTCCACGCCTTCATCCGCCCCCTGCCCAAGGCCCTCCGCCTGCCGCTGCGGGTCGGCGGCGACCTCGCCATCGCCGGCCTCTACGCCGGCCTTGCCATGGCGGTCTTCTATTTCGTCCGCGCCCGGCCGTTCGACATGGCCAAGGTGGCGGAAATGCCCCAGCGCACCGTCATCTACGACCGCCGCGGACAGGAACTCGGCCGGATCCACGGCGAAAAGCGCGACGTGATCCGCATAGACGATGTCTCACAGGATTTCATTTTCGCCATCCTGGCCCGCGAGGACAAACGCTTCTACACCCACGGCGGAGTCGACTGGATCGGCGTCGGCCGCGCGGTGAAAGAGAACATCGAACGCGCCGGCGCCGCCCAAGGTGCCTCCACGCTGACCATGCAGCTCGCCCGGAACAGCTTCCTGCTGAAAAGCCAATGGCTCGACTTCTCCCCGAAGCTCCAAGAGCTCGATCGAAAACTGCTGGAAACCTCCGTCTCCTACCGGATCGAGTCCCACTACGAGAAACAGGAAATCCTCCAGCACTACGTGAACCGCATCTTCTGGGGCCACCAGATCCGCGGCATCGAAGAAGCTTCGCGGACCTATTTTGAGAAGAGCGCAAAGCAACTGACCCTCTCGGAAGCCGCGCTCCTTGCCGGCATCGTCCGCGGGCCAAACGCCTTCTCGCCCTTCAACGACATCGACAAGGCGATCCGCGAACGGAACACCGTCCTCGACCGCATGGTGCTGGAGAAATTCATCACCAGCGACGCCGCCGAAACCGCCAAGAAGGACCCGATCACCGTCCGCCCCGAGTGGCGGCGGATCTTCCACGACAGCTATGCGATGGACGCGATCCGCCGCGAACTCGAGCGAATCCTGGAAGAGGAAAACATCGAGCTCGGCGGGCTGGAGATCACCACCACCATCGACCACCTGATCCAGAAGAAGGCGGAGGAGGCGCTCGATGCCAAGCTCCGCCAGGTCGAACGCACCGGCGGCTACCCGCACCAGACCCGCGCCGCTTGGAAAGAGCTGCCGGTCGATGCCAAGACCCGCCCGCAGTATCTTCAGGGCAGCGTCGTCGCCATCGAGAACCTCACCGGCGCCGTGCTCGCCATCGTCGGCGGCCGGGATGCCGATGAGTCGAAATTCAACCGCGCCCTCCAGGGCCGCCGCCAGATCGGCTCGGTCTTCAAGCCCTTCGTCTATCTCGCCGCCTTCGATCAGGGCGTCCGCCCGGACTCGCTGATCAGCGACGGTCCCCTCGACCTCGGCGGCTGGCGACCGCAGAACTCCGACGGCACCTTCGGCGGCATGCAGCCGGCCTCCTACGGCCTGATCCGCTCGCGAAATACCATGTCGGTCCGCCTCGGCAGCCGCGCCGGCATTGAAAACGTGGCCGAGGTCGCGCTCTCGGTCGGCTTCGAGACTCCGATGCCGAAAGTCCCGACCTCCTATCTCGGTGCCTGGGAAGCCACCACCTACGAGGTTGCCTCCGCCTACACCACCTTCCCGAACGGCGGCATGCGCCACCCGCCGCGGATCATCGACGAGATCCGCGACCGCAAGGGCAACGTCATCTACAAGAACGCCCCGGTCCCCTACAAGGCCACCAACGCCGGCTCCGCCTGGACCGTCTCGAAGATCCTCAACGAGGTCACCACCCGCGGCACCGCCGCCTCGGTCAAGACCCTCGGCTTCAACAAGCCCTGCGGCGGCAAAACCGGCACCACCAATGATTACAAGGACGCCTGGTTCGCCGGCTACACTTCCAGCGTGACCTGCGCCGTCTGGGTCGGCCTCGATACCCCGAAAAAGATCATCGACCGCGGCTACGGCTCCACCCTCGCCCTGCCGGTCTGGGTCGAGGTCATGAAGACCGCCGACAAGCTCGGCTACAAGGCGGAGGGCCTGAAATCGCAGCTCTCGTTCGAGGAGTGCCGCCTTTGTCGCTCCTCCGGCAAGCGCGCCACCGCCGGTTGCGAGGCCGCCAGCGAGGCTTACACCGACAGCGTCCCCGTCGACCTGGTCCCCGCCGAAAACGACCTCTGCCCCACCCACCCCGCCCGCGCCCTGCCCGTCGATGGCGAAGAAATCGCCTCCGCCAAGCCGCTCAAAGCCCAACCCGTCGCCGAATCCGCCCTCGACCCAGGCCCCATCCCCGACGAAGAAGAAGCCCCCCTAAAAGCCCTCCCCGTCGAAGAGGAGTGAGCCCCATCTTCCGATCAGC
>JAYTLR010000108.1:0-9914 GCA_043729195.1 Akkermansia sp. | reverse complement strand
CGAAATACATCGCGCCGTCCGGGCCGAAGCGCATAGCGGCGATGTTCAGCGGGCTGCCGTGGAGGAACTCCGTCTTGGTGCCGGTATAACTCGATCCGCTCTCTTTTAACTCGACGGTGTAGATCGTGCCGAAGGTCCAGTCGCAGATGAAGAGCTTGTCTTGATAAGTGGCGGGGAAGTTGGAGTGGTGGCCGAAGCTGATGCCGGTGGGGGAGCCCGGCCCGACATTGAGGACCGCACCCAGGCTGTCCGCGAAATACTCCGGCCAATTGTCCGAGCCCGAGCGCCAGCCAAACTCCGCGCCGGAAATGACGTGATTGATCCGGGTGGGTCGATACCAAGGGCAGCCGACATCGAACTCCATGTCCGAGTCGTAGGTGAAGAGTTCGCCCTCCCGATTCAGCGCGATATCGACGGAATTGCGGAATCCCGAGCCGACCAATTTCCAGTCCGAGCCATCGGGTGAGATCCGGCAGATCCACCCGCCGGGTGCTTTGAGCCCGACGGCATGGCCGGTGGGATCCGGGATGAAAGGCATCAGCGAATCTTCCGCCCAGACCGGCGGCTGGAGTGAGCTTACATCTTGCGGGACCCGGGTGTAGTTCCCGCTCACGAGGTAGAGGCCCTTTTCGTCGGCGGTCTGGATGATCGAGTGCGCGGAATGTTCGTAGCCGTAATTGAGGCGCTTGAGCAGCTTGAAGTCATCGTATGCGTCGTCACCGTCCGTGTCCCGGATGCGGTAGAGCCCTTTCATCGTGGACATGTAGAGGCTGTCGAAGGCGTGGAGAAATCCCAGTGCACCGCCGACCTTGCGCGCACCCCAGTCGATCGGCTCGTAGGGGAAGCCCGGCAGGGGCTCGACCTGGATCTTGGACCCCGGCTCGCCCTCCTTGGGGAGCGTCACGCGGAAGACGCCCTTGTCGTCCTGATCCGACACGATGAGCCGGCCCTTGGGATCGAAAGCCATGGCGACCCACGAGCCTTGGGATTTCGGGACTTCGTAGAGAATTTCCGCATCGAACCCCTCCGGCAGGGTTATGCCGGTGTCGGGATCGGCAGCTCGGGCAACTTTTTCCGCGGTGTCGGCCCAGGCGAACGGAGCGGCGAGAATGCAGGCGAGGATGAGAGGGCGGCTAGGGCGATTCATTTGGGGAAGCTGTTTGAAACGAAAACGGGTTGGACTTTCGTGAGGCTGGCGAGCTGGATGCTGTTCGCGGATCGAGAGGCTGGATGCGAGACACGGGCTACCTCCCAAGGAACTCGGCCAAGGCAATGCTATCGTGCCGTCCTGTCAACCGGCAGTCCCTGAAGTGCTTACGATTTCCCGGCCGGCCGGCGTTTGGCGCGGATTTGGAGAAAACTTTCCCCTTTCGTGAAGATTGCTGATCAACTACCCCCTTGAAGCTTTGTAGATTGTCCTGATGCGAACCTACCCGCGCATGATTTCCCTGCTTTCCGTCTCGGGAATCCTCGCGACCCCGCTGCCGGCCCTGGCCGCGGGCCCGGATTTCGCGGCGCAGATCCAGCCGATCCTCGAGCTGAACTGCGTGCGCTGCCACAACGCCGACAAGGACAAGGGGGGGCTCCGCATGGACACCCTCGCGGGTCTTCTGGAAGGCGGCGACACCGCGGAGGCGATCATGCCGGGCGACCCTGCCCAAAGTGAACTGCTGGTCCGGCTCCACCTCCGCCCGATCGATGAGGGGGTGATGCCGGACGAAGGCCAGGCGCTGACGAAGGAAGAAGTCGGGCTGCTCGATGCCTGGGTCCGCGCCGGGGCGCCCTGGCCGGAAGGAGTCGTCCTGACCCAGCGCACCCCGCCGCCGCTCAAGCGTGTCGCCTTGCCGGACAAGGCCCCCGCGTCGCCGGTGGAGGCGGCGGCGATGCTGGATGACATCTTAAAGCGCGAAAATGCGTCCGCGCCGGTGGTCATGACCGATCCGATCGCCGACGAGGCCTTTTTACGCCGGACGACGATCGACCTCATCGGCCGGATTCCAACCATGGCCGAGCTTCGCGAGTTTGAAGGCCAGGGCGACGGCCGCCGGGAGAAGCTCGTTGCCACGCTGCTCGCCCACCCGCGCTTCACCGACCGCTGGACCGTTTTCATGGCCGACATGCTGCGGATCCGCTCGACCATTCCCGGCGGTAACCAGTTGCTGGCCTACATCCACGGCTCGATCGAACAGGAGAAGCCCTACGACGTGCTGGTGCGCGAGTTGATCGCCGCGTCCGGCCGCGCCAATTCGAACCCGGCGGTGGGCTACCTGCTCGGCGACGACGTCAATCCGATGGAGCTGGCCTCCTCCTCGGCGCAGGTTTTCCTCGGCGTCCGGATCGGCTGCGCGATGTGCCACGACCATCCCTTCGACGACTGGCGGCAGAAGGACTTCTACCATTTCGCCGCCTACTTCGGGAAAACCCGGAAGGTGCAGGGGCGGCAGGAGGGAATGGTCTACACCACCGAGGCCAACGACATGGCGGTGCTCTGGCCACCCGAAGACAAGGCCGCGGGCAAGACGCGGGAGCCGGTCACGCCGCGCTTTCCCTTCAAGCTGGCGAAACCCGGCGCGACTCCCGACCATCTCGTGCGACTCGAAAAACTCCGCAGCGGGGAACAGCAAGCCGCTTCATCGGAGAAGGATGCCGCGGCCCTCGACGCACTGTTGGATGGCGTCGAACCCGCGGTCGGCGGCCCGCATGATCCGGTGCTGGAGGAAGCGGAGCGGGAAAGCCGGGCGCTCGATGTGCACGGCGACATCTACCGGGCCAGCGCGCTGCGGGAAGAGCTGTCCAAGCTGATCACCGACCCGCGCAACGACTACTTCGCGCAGGCTTTCGTCAACCGGGTGTGGGCCGAACTGATCGGCCGCGGCTTCGTCGAGCCGCTCGACAATTTCTCCGACTACAATCCGCCGCGCAATCCCTCGGCGCTGGACTTCCTGTCCCGCGAGTTCATCGCGAGCGGCTACGATTTCCGCCACCTGATCCGGATCATCACGCTGTCCGACACCTACCGCCGCGCCTCGCTGCCCGCCGGGACGCCGGTGGTGCAGCGCGAGGAGAGCGAGAAGAGCTTCACCGCCGCGCCGACCCGGCGGATGATCGGCGAGGTGCTTTTCGACAGCGTGGTCGTCGCCGGCCACCTCGCTGATTTCAAGTGGCCGCAGGGTGCCAACGAGAAGCAGGTCAGCCGGGAGATCCGGGTTCCGACCGGTGAGATGGAAGCGGCCGGACCGGCGGCGGAGATGAAAGAATCCCCTGCGGCTCCCTCCATGCGCGCCGATGGCTACGACCTCGAATCCACCCTCAAGCTGGATTTCGACGCCATCCTCACCCAGCAGGAGCGCGGCGAACTGGAGTCGATGCGGGCAATGTCCGACGAACAGATCGAGGCCGAGAAAATGGCCGCGATGAATAAGGACACGCAGGGCAACGCCATGAAGTTCACGACCAAGACGGTGACGGAAACCGTCGATGACAACCCGCGCTTCGACAGCGCGATGCACATGGCGACGCCCGCGCCACCGGCGCATTTCCTGCGGGTTTTCGGGCAGCCGGAGCGCGCCGGGCTTGGCGAGTTCCGCGACACCTCATCCTCGCTGCGCCAGCAGCTCATGATGCTCAACGGCCGGATGACCCACGAGGCGTCGCGGGTCGGCCCGCTGGAACCGCTCCACCGGATCCTGCAAAAGGATCACGACCTCGCGATCGAACACGCCTATCTGGAAATCCTGACCCGCCGGCCTAGTTCCGAAGAAAAATCCGAGGCCCGCGCCTTGCTGGCGGCCGATCCTTTCGAAGGCATGGCCGACCTCCGCTGGGCCCTGCTCAACAGCCACGAATTCCGCTTCCTACCCTGACCCGACCTTTCCGCCATGAGCGCTTGCACCGATTACCAAGTCACCCGCCGCCGCCTGCTGAAAATGTTCAGCGCGTCGATCCTCGGCATGCCGGTCAGCCAGTTGCTGGCCCAGGCCGTCCCCGGCAAGGGCCGCGCCGAACATGTCATCCTGTTCTGGAACAGCGGCGGGATGAGCCACCTCGACACCTGGGATCCGAAACCCGGCCGCAAGGTCCAGGGCGAATTCGCGCCGATCAAGACCTCCGTTTCCGGCATGGAGATCTCCGAGATTTTCCCGCAGCTCGCCAAGCAGATGCACCACGCCGCGCTGGTCCGTTCGATCGCCGGCACCAATGGCGACCACGGTCGCGCCCAGTATGAACTCCAGACCGGCTTCGGCCAGACGCCGAACATCCTCCACCCCGGGCTCGGGTCGATCGTGGTGTCCGAACGCCAGCCGCTCGGCGACCTGCCCGCCTTCGTCAGCATCAGCGGCCAAGCGGCCCGCGCCGGCTACCTCGGCCAGCAATGCGAAGCCTACTTCGTCGGCCGCCCCGGCGAGAAGGATCCCTACCTCGCCTTTCCCGAAGGCATCAGCCACGCCCGCGGCATGCAGCGCTTGCAGATCCTCGAGCGGATGAACGCCCGGACTTCCGGCAACGTCGGCGCGAACGAGATGAAGGCCACCGAGATCGCGCTCAAGGATGCCGTCGCGTTGATGGAAAGCCCCGCGCTGAAGGCCTTCGAACTCGATGAGGAAACGCCGCAAACGATCGAACGCTACGGCAACACCGAGTTCGGCCGCGGCGCCCTGCTCGCCCGCCGCCTGGTCGAAAAGGGTGTCCGCTTCGTCCAGGTGAACCGCGGCGGTTTCGACAACCACGGCAACATCTTCCAGGCGATGCGCGATCACGGCGCGGTCATGGATTCCGGCATCGCCTCGCTGCTGTCCGACCTCAAGGCCAACGGCATGCTCGACAAGACGCTGGTGGTGGTGCTCAGCGAGTTCGGCCGCACCCCGCGGATCAACGATGCCGGAGGCCGCGACCACTGGGCGGCCTGCTTCGGCTGCCTGATGGCCGGCGGCGGCATCAAGGGCGGCTCGATCATCGGCGCGTCCGACCCCGACGGCATGGAACCCGCCGAGCGCCCGGTCAAGGTGCCCGACCTCCACGCCACCATCTGCCACGCGCTGGGGATCGACCTCGACAAGGAAGTCATCACCGCCCAAGGCCGGCCGATGCGCCTCGTCCGCAAGGAGGCCAGCCCGATCCGCGAATTGTTCGCATGAGAATTCCCAATCATGAAGATCGCGTAGGAACACTCAAACGTTCTGCCTAAAAATGAAGTCCATCATGAAGCTTCTCATCTTAACGCTACTGGGCATCCAATGCGCTCTTGCTGGCGGCAGCATCAGTTGGGAAGACATGAAGTCGCGCATCGCAAAGAGTGATCCTGAGCTTGTGAAGGTGATTGAGAATTCTTTCATGGTGAATCAGAGTGGAGGAGGCGTCCGACTCGGGCCGCATTTCGGTGAGCGACAAGGTGAGCGAATTTCCCCTTATGAATTCGAAGCCGAAGAAAAGAAGACCAGGGCTCAGTGTGTGTTAGTCATAGAAGAGAGCCAAGACTACGAGTTCACGGGCAGGTTCAAATTCGTAAAGAAGTCCAGCGAGGCAGATAATCCAGAGCCCGAAGGGGCTGGGCAACCCGCTACCCTCCACGTGGTTAAGCCGAAGGGGAGCGACGAACAACCTGAATCGAAGGAGAGCGAAGAGTTGTCAGAGGCCCTGGTTGAATGGTTTGAGAATCACTTACAAAAATACCCACACGCGCTCTTGGTGTGCACCTCCAAGGACTTCATGGTGGACGAACCAGGGAGCGATCTTTACCAACGATACTACAAGGAGGCGACCGTCGTGCAGGTGTTCAAAGGCGACTCAAAGGTCTCACGTAGGTTGAAGTTCTTTCTGATGATCGAAGGGAGGCCAAAACTAGAACTAGACTCAAAAAGTCCTGGAGAGCTTTCATTCGTGTTCTTCGACGAGATGCCCGAAGGTGAACTCCTCTTGGGCACTGGCGATGGGTTCCGTTTCCACCCTAATCTTTTGAAGCTCGCCGAAGCGACGAAAGCAAAGAGCGAAGCCGGTACTGGGCAACCCGCTAACCGCACGGCGTCAAAGCCGGAGGATAGCGACAAACCTCAACCTGAATCAAAGGGGCGCTCCCGATAGCGGGTGCCAGGTCTCGAGGATCTTCCAAGAAACTGAAAAAATGCGATACACTCATCTACTTCGGTTTACATTAATCTGCTATTTGCCATGTGTGAACGCACAAAATACGCTTGCCGAATATCAAAAAAAGGTTGAGCGAGAAGAGTGGGATGATATTTATAGCGTCAAATCGAGAACTCCGGTTTTCGTGGCTCAGGGAAGCAAAGAAGCTAGCGCAATACTTGATGCCTTTTTGCCAATCTTCAAGAAGCGAACTCCTGCAGGGGCTCAGCTCATCGGGGAAATTAAGGCGTTCAAGAATTGGGCTCTCTTCGCTGGCTACGCCGCAGACTCGAAAGGCAATCAAATCACTCCCAAAGACGGCATTGCGAGCGATACAGCGGTTTTATTCCTAAAGACGAGGGAGGGTTGGGCGGTTGTTGATTATGGGCTAGGACATTCTGATATGTTTTATATCATCTGGCCCGCTCAATATGGTGTCCCAGTTGAACTATTGGAACCACCGAAGGCAGAAGACGACACTGGGCAACCCGCTAGCCGCCCTGAGTCGAAGTCTGAGGCTAAAGACAAACCCCAACCTGAATCGGAGGGGCGCTCCCGGTAGCAGATGCCAGACCTCATCGTTCGCCTGAAAATCATGACATCCCCCGTCACCCGCCGTCTCGCTCTACTGCTCCTCGCACTGGTCTTCCCGCTCTCCGCCCAGGAGAAACCCACCGCCGAGCGGGGCTCGATCATCGAGGACCGCGCCGCCCGCAAATTGCTGCAGGCCGGCGATGCCCGCCTTGAACTCGGCGAGAATGAGAAGGCGCTGGAGGTCTGGGAATCGGTGGTCGAGCGCTACCCGGGCAGCCAGGTCCGCTTCGACGCCCACCTGCGCCTCGCCGATCACCTGCTCAAGGAAGTGCGCGATCCCGACAAGGCGCGCCTCCACTACGAGGCGGCGGCGGTGGAAGCCAACGGTAACGACGAACGCCGCGCCTACGCTTATCTCCAGACCGGCACCTGCTTCTACGAAGCCGCCAACTACGGCAAATGCTTCACGATCATGCTCGACGTGATCGCGCGCTTTCCCGCCTCCACGCAGGTCAACGACGCCTACTACTACATCGGCCTCGGCCACTTCAAGCTGGGCCACTACAGCCGCGCCATCGAGGCGCTGGAGAAGGTCGGCACCGCCCTCTCCCAAGAAGACTCGAAGATCGACAAGGTGGAAGCCGGCAAGCGGCTTTACATCAAGATCGACGACCCCGATCTCGCGATCCTGCCGGCCGGGGAGCAGGTCAAGATCCGTTGCAAGACGAAGAGCGGCGACGAGGAAACCGTGGCCTGCGATCTGGTGGGCCGAAATGCCCGGATGGCCCTCGGCGGCATCGTCACCACGCTCGGTCCGCCGGTCCCCGGCAACGGCATCCTCGAGGTCCGCGGCGGCGATACCATCGGCGTGACCTATGTCGATGCCCACACCGCCGAAAAGACCAGCGACGAGCCGCGGATCAAGGAAGTGAATGGGCTCGGTTCTCGCGGATTAAGAAGTGAATGGGGTCGGTTCTCGCGGATTAACATCAATCTTCCTTTTCGAGAAGTCGCGAGGAGGTCGGCGAGTTTTCCGGGGTTGATGAGTTTGGCGTCGCGGAGAGCGTGGAGGAAGTGGTGGCGGAAGTGAATCCCATAGACCTGACCCCATCTAGGTAATTCACCGGGCCGGTGTCCGCGACGATCAGCTTCATGGCGTCAGAAGCCGGGCGATGGCGGCTTGATCGGCATCCGGTGCATCCGCCAGGGCGTTGACCGGCAGCCCGTGCCGGGCCCGAAAGGCGTCCGCCGCCCAGTAGTCATCCCCCACGCCGGCCAGCCGCCCCATGGTGCGGAGGGTAATCCGGCCCTCGCGATAGAGGTCCAGGGCGATGCTTTCCCGCGCGCGCTGCTCGCGCTCTTCCCGGCCGCTACCGAGAACCTGCGCCACTTCTTCCGGGATCGTAATCGTTAGGTTCATGGACGAAAGGTAAGTTCAAACGGGGATCAAGGCAATACCACGGGTCAGGCCGGCCTGCCGGGGCTGGCGGCGAGAGCCGGGCCGCCTTGCACCGTGCGGGACTCGAAGGGGATGCTGACGATGAACCATCTTGTGCCCTCGATGCTCACCACGCGGGCGGGTGCGGCGGTCGTCAGGGTCTCGGCGTTTCCAGCAAAGGTGAAGGTGACGGTCGAGAGGTCGGGGGCGGGCGATGCCGGGGTGACCTGGCCGTAAAACATGACGGGAGGTTCCAGCAGTCCGGCTTGGAGCGTCCAAGGTGCCAGCCAAAGGCCGTTCAGAATGCCGGAAAGAAGTGGTTTGAGTGGGGTCCCGAAGTTCATGGAGCAGCGACGGTGGAGCTTTCAAAGGCGGTTTCCAATGGAAGAACTTTGAAGGCAAGGGGATCATCGGAAGGATGTTAATCGGCGAGAACTGGTACCCCATTCACTGTGCGAATTCGTGAGGTTCCACCCCTGCCGCAGGTTGATACTCGCCACCGGAAGACTCCCGCCCGCCCGTTCCGCACCGATCTTTGCCTGGAAAATTCCGCTTCCCCGACGGCAAGGTTCAGAATCCAAGGACCCTGGGGAGCGAGGACGAGGTTTCCGCTGGATCCTAATCCGTGAGATCCAATTCACTGTCCCTCACCAAGCCTACCTCAATCATCGCAGACAGTCTAACAGGTTCAGGAATCAAGGCCCCCGAGGTGCCGTGGCTGGCGATCAAGGAATGGATCCCCGATGACGTACCGAACCTCGACTGGTTCAATCGTCCCCGAGATCCAGACGCCAGCTCTCCCGACCGGTTTGACCAAAGCCCTGTATTGCAGGCATCCGAAGTCCCGCTCGGTGACGGTTACACCCTGGTTCTTGAAAATTCCTGACTCCGCCCACCGGGGTGCTCAGAATTCGCTGCCAAAAACGATCCTGGCAAGGCGGACCGGGAAGCTACGTTCCGAGCTAATGAATTTCCCTCCAGAATTCCCTGATCCCGCCACATCACGGCCTTCCGCCGAGCATTCTTCCTTTCAGCGTTTCAGTTTTTCCAGAAGCCCCCTTTTCCCCCGCACCCCCCTTTTCCCCGCGCTCCGGTCCGGCCCATCGGCTGTTTCAGGAGCACCCGCCAAATGCAAATTCCTAGCAGTCAAATTCCTAGCAGCCAGAGCTTTCATCTCCTTTCACAAGGCGGAACATGCAGCCTTTACGTTTTCCCAGCCCCCCGCTACTCTCATGGTATGAATACGTTGGAAACCGACATCGAGATCGGAGCCGATGGCAGCGTGCGACTGCTTTCGCCCCTGCCGGCGTGGATCAAGCCGGGCCGGGCGCATGTCCTGATGACGGTGGAATCGATGGAGGAGAAACCGAAGCGACAGAAACTCACCGCCTCGCCGGAAATGATCGCGAGGCGCGAGGCGGCACTGGAGGAAATCCGGAAACTCAATCCATACCGCGACATGACCGATTCGGTCGCATGGCAACGCGAAATGCGCGAAGATCGCCCGCTGCCGGGCCGCGATTGAGGTCATGCTCCTGGATACCAACATCGTCATCCATGCATGCCAGCCCGGCGGAGGCTGGCTCACTTCTTGGACCTCCCATCCCGACGCGGCGATTGCAAGCGTGACGCGCATCGAGGCACTCGGGTTCGCTGGCATTTCTCCTGAGGAAGTGACTGCCCTTCTCGACTTCGTAAATGCCAGCCCTACCTATGCGCTGGATGATGAGGTAATCGAGCAAGCGATCCAACTGCGGCAACAGAAGAAGATGAAGCTGGGTGATGCGATCATCGCCGCCACCGCCGTCGCATACAACATCCC
>JAYTLR010000107.1:0-7166 GCA_043729195.1 Akkermansia sp. | reverse complement strand
ATCTGAATCCAATACAAGGGGCTTCGTCGTCCGAGACATGCGACAATCCAGAGCACATCCCCTTCCAAAAGCCTAGTTAGTTTCAGGACGCTGCACTAGTGATTCAATGCTTGTCGACATGGGTGGTGGCTTGTGGCACCGAGACTTTGCTTGGACTGCAGGCAAGAGTCAGAGAGTCTATGTCATCCCCCGAAGCGATCTGGTATTTGCGCTCGAAGCCTTCAAGGTTGGGGAAAACTATCACTGGGGGTTCTTGTTTTCCAGCGCTCAAGAATTTCGTGGAGTAGTTGCGAAGATGATCAAGGACATCGAGACTTCAATATATTTGGAGATCGTCAGCCTCACAGAGTCTGATATTATTATTGAGTTTAATAAAGATATAGTATTGAAGGACGCTGAAATGATTGAGGCGATTTGTTCGAATAGAACAGACGGACTTGATACCACATTTGGGCTTGAAAATTATTTTGAAGGTGACCCGATATCCAATCGCGTTTTTGAGGAGAAAAAGTTGCATCTTTGGTGGGACTAGCTTCGGTCATCAGCGGCTAGCCTCCGGCTTAGGAATTCGGTCGAACACCATAATTAGTATTGGCCAACAAGTTTAAGGTACGTGTTACGGCCCGATTTGGCCTTGGACCGGTTTCTCAAATTGGCGTCGTAGGTTTCCGGAAGGATTTCCACGCGTTGCCGAAGACCCACTCGAAGTAAGCGAAGGTATCCTTGACTTCGGGGGTCGGTTCTTGAATTTTGTTGCCCGTCACCGGATCAAGTATCGGTATCCGTAGTAGTACAGCCCGGAAACCGGCCGCGAGCCGCGGCTGGCGGGGAAGATGGTTACGCGTGCGGGAATCGGCCTCATCTCCACGGTTCAGGAAGATGGAAAGCTAGGTTGCGACCGGACCGCGTGTCACGGCTCAAATCGCCCTGGGGTCGGCCATGCGAGCCTTGGCCCTCAGGCTGGCCCGGGCTCCGCGAGCGAAAGCCGTTGCCGTTCGGGCGATGGACGCGGGGGGGCGCCTTGGACCCTGGAGAACTCCCTCGGCTTCTGGCCGGGCTGGGAATGTCCCGTCGCCTTGCCAAAGGTCGCCGGACGGCGCAGCCCGCGGCATGGCTGAGAAGGAGAAAGCGGATTTCAAGGACAACCCGCTGTTCCAGGAAGTGCTGAAAGAGGGGCTGGCCATCCAGCACCGGTTCTCCGCAGCTCCGGTTTACGCAAAGACCGGCAAGGGAGGCGGCCTATCGATCGACTCACCGCACAATACCATCCCTAGTGGAGGCGCCCTGGCTTCCGGGACAAACCCTTTTCCTTTCCTTCCAGGCCGCGATTGCTAGCTTCCGCGGGCGAGGAAGGACATCGCGCAGTCGTGCGTTCTACCGCCGGATGATTTCCGAACCAAGCAATTGCCAACCCGAACGAGCCACGACATGAAAACAGGGAAAACCTCCTTTCCAAGGATCGCCGGAGCCGCGGTGGTCGCGCTGACGATTGCGACCATCGCCGTAGCTCAGCAGAAGAAGGCTGCGGCAGGCGGCGAGCCGGGTTACTACACCCCGGCGACCACGCCGGTCTTCAATCCCTTTCCCAATGTTACCGACCGGGGACCGTGGCTTGTTAGAAATCTGGGGCCGGTCGGCATCGGCATCCAACTGACCCGCCCGGGCATGACGATGCAGATCAATAACGTCGAGAAAGGCTCGCCCGCCGAGGCGACCGGCAAGCTGCAGAAGGGCCAGATCATCGAAAGCATCAACGGCAAGGTGCTCAAGGAGGTGGATCCCCGAATCATCCTCGGGGATATCGTCACCGAGGCGGAGGCGAAGGATGGAAAGGTCGTCCTGAAGATCCAGGGCGCGGGCGATGTCACCGTGAACATTCCGGTGATGGGCGCCTACAGCGCGACCTGGCCGCTGAACTGCCCGAAGTCCGACAAGATCGTGAGGGGCCTCGCCGACCTGATCGCGAAGCAGGATCAGCCGAAATGGGGATCGGTCATTTTCCTCCTTTCCACGGGAGAGGAGAAGGATCTCGAAGTCGTGCGCCGCTGGATGAAGGACATCAAGACCATCGGCGGGATGAACTGGGAGAAGGGCTACAAGGGGCCGGGGCTTTGCGAGTATTACCTCCGCACCGGCGACCCAAGCGTGCTGCCGGTGATCAAGCAGATGACCGAGGAGTTGAGGGTGCACATGTTCAGCGGCGGTTGGAGCGGCCGCGGGGCACCGGCGGCCTTCACCTATTCCGTCGGCACCGGCCAGGTCCACGCGTCCGGGGTGAACTGCATGAGCTTCCTCCTGATGGCCAAGCTGTGCGGGGTGGAGGTGGACAAGTACATGTTCGATGAGACTTTCTCCCAATTCTACCGCTTCGCCGGACACGGCAACGTGGCCTACGGCAACACGCTCCCGGAGGGGGGCTTCCGCGATAACGGCAAGACCAGCGGCCTGGCTTTCGGCCTGGGAGCCGCGGCGATGATCGCGCCGGAAGGGGAGGAATCGGTGTTCGCGAAAGCCCGCGACAACTCCGCGATGAAGGCCTTCTACGCCACCAACTGGTTCCACGCCGCGCATACCGGCGGCGGCATGGGCGAGATCTGGCACCACGCCGCCGTCAACCAGATGCGCGAAAAGCGGCCGACGCCCTATCGCTCGTATCTCGATACCCGGCGCTGGGTCATGGACCTCTCCCGCCGCTTCGACGGCAGCATCGGGATCGCGGGCATGGATGACCGCTACGACCGCTCCGCCAGCGAGGACAACATGGATTGGGGCACCTTCTTCGCCCTGACTTACACCTATCCCCGCAAACACCTGCAACTCTTCGGCGCACCCCGCAGCAAGTGGGCCAAGTCGATGCCCCTGGAGCGCCCGTGGGGCAATGCGGCCGACGATGTTTTCCACTCCATCGAGCCCATCCCCGGCGGGCCCCTCACCGTGGAGGATTTGAAGAACGAAAAGGTCGAAACGGATGCCTCGTTGGCAGTGATCTCGAAGCTCGGCGCTCCGAACCTTACGAATGAAACTTTGCTCAGGTACCTCCAGCACCCGGAATACGACCTGCGCAGCATCGCGATGGATCAGGTGGTCCGGCGCGGCAAGGTGGAGCTTGTGGTTCCGCTCCTGAAATCCGAAGACCCGCGGCTGCGGCAGGCGGGGCTCCTCGCTCTAACAGGCATGTTCAAGGGCGGCCCGCTGCCGGCCGACAAGGTGACGCCGGAGATGTACGACCTCGCGGGCAGGATGATTGAAAACCCCGCCGAATCGTGGTGGGTCGCTCTCCACGCCATCGAGGCCATCGGGCGCGGTTCGCCGGAGTTGATTGCGAAACACCGCGATCGGCTGCTCCAGTTCCTCGACTACGACTGCACCTGGCTGCAGACCGCTGCGGTGTGCACCCTGGCGAAGATCTCGATCGATCCCTCCCACTACAAAGCCGTGCTGCCGGCCATCGTGGACAAGTCGGCCTCCTTCCGGGTGGACTCGGCCTCCGGTCGGAGTTCGCGGGCCATCGCCGACGCGGTGAAAGCGGCGAATCCCGAGGTGAAGGAGTTCGCGTCCACTCTACTCAAGAAGACCTACGGCTCCATGCCGGACGTGCTCGCCGAGCCCAACACAGGTGCCGTGCTGGGTGGCGGCGCGCGGGTCGTGCGTTCCCGCATCGGTGACATCCTGCGGCTGGTGCCGGGCGGCGAGGATTTCGTGCAGCGCATCCCTAAGACCACGTTGGCCTCGCACATCAGCGGCAAGGACTCCGATGCCTATGTGTACAACGGGCAGTTTGCCCCGAACGCGGCCGTGATCGGCAACTGGGCATGGGCCGTCTGGCCGGCACCCAACAAGCCGTCCGAGATCGACACCTGCATCGGCAATTACCTGAAGGGAACCAAGGGCAAGGATCCGACCGCCGTCGACAAGCCCAAAGACATGCTCCAGCTCACGAACGATGGCAAAGTCGGCCGATCGAAATTCTACGGCGGCTACTTCTGGTCCGGCGACATGCTCGTCGGCGTGAACGACGGCCAGGCGCTCAAGATGGAAGTCCGGACGGTGGACGGGGTGGATTTCCTCCTCGTCGAGCGCGGCGGTTTTAACGCCGTGCCCCAGAGCGAAGAGGAAGCGACCGCCGGAGTGCCGGCGGACTGGCATTGCGGATACCACGTCTATGTCAGGCAGAAATGACACGGCGGAAGAATGCGGCGAATCCGGCCGGTCCGACCGAGATCCCTTCACGCGAAAGGCGTGACCCGGCGGCAACTCCGGGAGCGTCGTTCTGGCTGATGGCCGGGCTCTCCGGCTTCGCCTGCCTGATCTATCAGATTCTCTGGATGCGCCAGGCCGGCCTGCTTTTCGGCAGCACCTCGCAGGCCACCGCTCTCACGCTCGCGGTGTTTTTCGGCGGACTGTCGACGGGGGGCTGGTACTGGGGCAAGCGCTGCGGGAGGAGCCCGAGTCCGCTGCGCACCTGCGGGTGGCTGGAGCTCGGGATCGCCGCGGCCGGGAGCGTGATCCTGATCGCCCCTTTCGTGGTGCCCCGCGTCTATCCGATGCTCTATCAGGAAGATGGCAGCGGCTTGGCGCTCACGGCCTTCAAGACGCTCGCCACATTGATCATGGTGTTTCCCGCCTCGTTCCTGATGGGTGGCACGCTGCCGATGCTGGGGCAGGCGGTGATCCGCAGCCGGGAATCGTTCGGAGCCATCACGGCGCGGATGTATGCGGTGAACACGCTCGGTGCCGCCTGCGGGGCCTTCGCCACGGCCTTCGTGCTGATCTGGCTGTTAGGAATCCGCCTGACCTGCGCGACGGCGATGGCGGCCTCCATCGTCGCCGCGCTCCTGGCATTCCGCTTGTCGAAGAAGTCGTGCTTTCTAACAGAACCGGCCGACGCGTCCGCAGCGGATGAAAGGAAGGATCCGCCGCGCGGGAAGAAAGCCCGGCGTGCGGATGCGGTGACGGCGGAAGAACCGGTGATTCCCCGGGCGCTGATCGCGGTCCTCGCCTTCGTCTCCGGCTTCAACCTGCTGGCGCTGGAGGTGGTCTGGACCCGGATGCTGGCGCAGGTGCATGAGAACTCGGTCTATAGTTTCGCCACCGTGCTGATCGTGGTGCTGGTCTGCCTTTCGCTGGGCGCGTGGCTTGCCTCACGGCTGGCCCGCGGCGGCATGCCCGCGCCGCAGGTGCTGCTCTGGCTCTTCACCCTCGGCGGCACCGCCCTGGCCATGACGCCTCTTCTTTCGACGGGCCTGACCGAAGGCATGAAGATGCTGGAGACCGACCGCTCGTTCGCCAGCTACGTGCTGCGGCTTTTCGGCACCGGCTTCGCCACCATCGGTCCGGCCTGCCTGCCGCTCGGCGCGGTGTTTCCCTTCCTCATGAAAAGCGAGGAAGGCTTCATCACCCATGCCGGGAAGAGCATCGGCACGCTCTCCGCGATCAACACGATCGGCGCCATCCTCGGCTCGCTGGCCGCGGGCTTCCTGTTGCTGGAATGGCTGGGGGTCTGGCACAGCATCCAGTGGATCGCCGCGATCTATCTGATTGCCGGGATGTTCCTGCCCGCTGCCGGGAGCCGCGGCTCGCATGCCGCCAGGATCGCGTCGGGCCTCGTGTTCGTGCTCCTGCTCACGGCGCTGAACCCGTCGCGCTTGACCGATCCCGCGGGCGTGGATCCTTCCCGGAAAACGGTGGAGAAATGGGAGGGCAGCGATGGCACCGTCGCCGTGGTCGCCGAGCCCGGGCAAGGGCTCGCCATCCGGATCAACTCGAACTACAGCTTGGGCTCCACGCAGGCCTACAGCCCGCAGATCTTCCAAGCCCGGATCCCGCTGCTCGCCTACCCGGCTAGTGACAGCGTGTTCTTCCTCGGCATGGGAACCGGCATCACCGCCGGCGAGGCGCTGAACCGCACGGACTTCAAGCAGGTCCGCAAGGTCGTGGCCTGCGAGCTCTCGCCGAACGTCGTTGCCGCCTCGAAGAAATACTTCACCGGCCGGACGGACGGCGTCGATCTAACCAACGGCCTCTTCCAGGATCCGCGGGCAGAGATCCTGGTCGGCGACGGACGCAACCACCTGCTGGCCGACCGCGAGAGATATGCCATGATCAACGCGGACCTCTTCCTTCCCTACCGCCGTGGCACCGGCAACCTCTACAGCCGCGAACATTTCCAAACGGTCCGCGAGCGCCTCAAGCCGGGCGGCGTTTTCGTCCAGTGGCTGCCGCTCTATCAGATCTCCGCGCAGGAGTTCGGCATCATCGCGCGGACCATGCTTTCCGCGTTCCCGCAGGTCAGTTTGTGGCGCGGGAATTTCCAACCCGGAGCGGAAATCGCCGCGCTGGTAGGCCATGCCGATCTGAGCCCGCTGCCCGCTTCCACGCTCGATGCCGAACCCGAAAAGCGGCTCGCGGTGGAGGGTGCGACCTACCTCGACATGCAGCAGCTCATGCTGCCTGTCAACGAGCAGACCATCCCGCTTTTCTACGGCGGCAACCTCACCCGCGCCGCCGATCTGTTCGAAAAGTATCCGCTCAACACCGACGACCGGCCCGTCATCGAGTTCGGAACCCCGCGCTCCCTGCACCAACCCCAAGACGCCGACCGCCCGCAGTTCCTCGAATCCCGCTTCGCCGACCTGGTGGATCAATTGCAACGCCGCACCCCGCCCGACGAGGACCCCTTGCTTTCCGCGCGGAGCCCCGCCAGCCGCCAGCTACCCCTCGCCGGATCCGCCTTCCATCGCGCATGGATCGCGAGGGTTCATGGCGACAAGCCATCGTGGAAGAACGAGTGGGAAAGGTTTCTAGCGCATTGGATTCGAGAGGCGGCTCCTGGCGGCTGAAATCTCCGGGGAAGCACTGGCTTTAGCCCAATGCCTTGAAGGATTGGCCACTTCCGCGGCATCGCGCGGGCGGTGTCTTCGGTCCTAAAGGTCCCTCATATAAGCCCGGCACGGAGTGCCGGGTTGCTGAACTTTGGCCCCTGACTAGATAAACAGGTTGGCTGGAAGCCTCGGTTGTCCGCTTCTCCTGATTTTACTGGACCAAAGTCTAGTTATTCGACTAGAGGAGCCCGCATGGGATTCCCGACCAAAGTCCAACTCATCAGCCGCCAGGCCAGCGAACAGTACTACATCAACTTCCCCTCCGCCCTCGCCCAAGCCATGGAG
>JAYTLR010000106.1:0-8687 GCA_043729195.1 Akkermansia sp. | reverse complement strand
GCGATTGAAAGGAAATTGAAATGCAATTGAAAAGCTTATGGCCGGTTGGTGCGTCACGACTTGTTCGCGCCATCTGATCTGGAAGGCTTGATGCAGGACAGTCGCATGAACTCTGACTATCGGAGCCGGAGTGATCTGGCAAACACGAACGGCTCGAATCAAAGATCAGGCTGGAACCACCCACACGAATCACGCTGGAGCCTGAACTCGCCAATCGGAAACGCCGCAAACTACGGCAAGCGAGGAATCCACCAACACGAATTACGCTCGACGCCCGCATCGGAATCTCCCGAAACGCGGCAATCAGATCAGACGTGAATCTATAACTCTTCATTTCTTCGCGAACAGTGTTTATTCTCCCACTCAGAGCTGGATATCTAACAAGCGCTGGGTGGGATTCATCGTCCAGGAATGATCGCTGGAAATGACTGGTTGTCAATGCAGCGCTTCAGGAATACCGGCTGCCGATAGCGCGGTGAGATTGCTACAGGTTTTTTGATGGGTTGGAGATCCGTGGCTGTTAGATACAGCGCTTTAGTTCCGCGTAATTTTTGGAACTCGAAGAGCTCCGGACGAGCGAAGGAATGAATTTTTCATGGACGTTCAGAAGAACACCTTTTAGAGATGTTCGCATGAACTCAAAACCGCATGCTGCATTGCATCAATGGACCAAGGATCTTGAAGCCTCCCGTGACGTCAATCCTCGCCAGCGCGATGGTTTTTCGATGCTTCTGGGCTGGTTCGAGACGTTCCGGTCCCTCCATCGCTTGCCGGCAAGCCGTGAGGCCTGCGTCCTGTTCTGGAAAGAGCAGGTAAAGGTGAAGGAACGGCCCGCCTGGCAGCTCGAACAGTGGGCTGCGGCGATTGAGTGGTATCTGCGTTGGGTGAAGAATTCCCGGGAGCGGGGGGATGAGACGCGGACTTTGGAGGAGCGGGCGCGGGACGCCGTGGACCGCGCGGGTTCACGGCGCGGCCTGGCGCGGCTGACCCGGGAGACCTACGGCCGCTGGGCGGCAAGCTTTGCCCGCTGGACGGGCGATGCCCGGGCGATGCTCGATCCGGGGAAAGGCCGGGATTTCCTGACATGGCTGGTCGCGGAACAGAGGGTGTCCTTTTCGACACAAAAGCAGGCGCTCAATGCCTTGGTTTTCTTCTACAGGGACGTTTGCGGCATGGAGTCGGTGGATCTGCAAGTGCGGCTGCGGAAGACCATGACCCGGCTGCCGGTGGTGCTCGATGTGAAGGAGGTGGTGGCGGTGCTGGAGAAGATCGACAAGCGCTACGCGCTGATGGCGAAGATCCAGTATGGCGGCGGGTTGCGGCTGAAGGAGTTGGTCACCTTGCGGGTGAAGGACGTGGACGAGGGGCGCGGGATGATCACGATCCGCGAAGCGAAAGGCGACAAGCACCGGACGACCGTGTTGCCGGTCGCGGTGCGGGAGGAGATCGCGGAACGGAAGAAGGAGCTGCGGGAGCTACACGAAAGGGACCGCGCAGCGGGCCTACCGGGAGTGGCGCTGCCAAACGCCTACGACCGAAAGGACCGCCGGGCGGGCGAGAAGTGGCCGTGGCAATGGATGTTCCCGGGCCCGAATCCCTCGCGGGATCCGGAGAGCGGAATCGTGCGGCGGCACCATGTGCACGAGGAGTGCTACTCCCGTGCGGTACGCCGGGCAGTGGAAAGGGCGCTGATCGACAAGAAGGCCAGTACGCATGCGCTGCGCCATGCCTTCGCGACGCATCTCCTGGAAGGCGGGACGGACATCCGGACTCTCCAAGAGCTGTTGGGACATGCCGACGTCAAGACAACCGAGATTTATACCCACGTCGCGAAGGACATCGGCGCGACCGGGGTGAAGAGCCCGCTGGACCGGCTCTAAGCGACGTTCCGGGCGAGACCGGCAAGATCTCTGCGGATTGCATCGCGATTTCACGAGATGCGAGCAGCTCGAAGATCCCCCGGCTACCCGGTCTTCCCCGAACTCACATCCGGTCCCACGCCTGCCAGAAAGCGGCGCTCTCCTCCGCATCCGGGATGACTTCCACCAGCAGCGGCACTTCGCCGGGCTCGAGGGCGTCGAAGCCGGCGTCGTTCTCGATGCGGAGATACTTCATCCCCCACATCGCCGCCCAGCCGTCGAGGCGGACTTCGTGGGGATTGAGCATCAGGTCTTTCGCCCGCTCGCTCATCGCGTCGAGCCGTGGCAGGCGGGAGAAGATCTGGCCACCGCCGTTGTTGATGACGACGAAGACGCGGCCCTTGCGCTCGATCTGCCCGAGCCAGGCCGGTGCGGCGAGGTCGTAGAGGGCGGTGAGGTCGCCGACCAGGCACCAGGAGTCTTCGAGGTCGGCGGTCCAGCCGAGCCAAGTGGAAAGCTGGCCGTCGATCCCGTTCGCACCGCGGTTCGCACGGACATCCGTGACCGGCTTGTCGCGCTGGGCGAAGAGGTTCCACTCGCGGATCGGCAGGCTATTGCCGAGATAGAGCGAGGAGCCGAGCGAAGCATACGCGGAAAGCACCCGCAGCAGGCCAGGCTCGCTATCGGGATAAGCTTCCAGCAGGTCATCGATCTGACCGGCGCGGCGCGAAGTACGACGGAAGTAGTCGAGCGCGTCGCCCGCTTTCTCGACATCACCGAGCCCCTTGATCACGCGGCCGACCGGCGAGACGATGGTCTCGCACTTCCGCGCCAAGCCGGGCAATCCGGTTCGTGTGATGTTGTACACCTCCGTCTCCGGCAAGTCCTCGAGATCCCGCCAGAAGCGGCCGCTCGGGACACCGCCGAGCCGCAGGACTTTTCCCGGTGGACGTTCGCGCAGCATCCGGTCGGGATCGGGCAAGGCCAGCTCGCCGAGTGCTTCGCGCAAGCCGCTGGTCGCCTCCACCGCCACCGGCACACCGAGGTCCAGGCAGAAATGGAAGACTGCCTCGTGGTCTTCGGGTTCCAGGTCGCCGATCATCACCACCAGCCCGCGGAAGATGTCCTCCCGCACCCAGCGGGCGAGGCCCGCAACCGAGAAGTTCGGCAAGCGAATCTCCGGTGGATCCGTCAACTCGGGCGGCGTCCATTCGCCGGGCGTGAAGTCTTCCTCCAGCTCCACATTCCAGTGCCACGGCGAGCGCTGCTGCCAGTCCGCCAGCGGACCGCTGCCCGCGTGCTCGCCGAAGATGCCGGGCTGGGAAATCGCCTGCGGCGCACCGGTCCCGCGAAATCGCTCCGGCCGGTCCGCCGTCAGCGCCATCAGCGGCCGGCCCTGGTAGAACGCCTCGATCATCGCCGGCAGCAACTCCGCCACCGCCGTGCCGCTGGTCGTCACCACCGCGCAGGGCTCGCCGGTGGCCATCGTGCGTCCCAGCGCGAAGAACCCGGCGCTGCGTTCCTCGAAATGCCGCCAGACTCGCGTACCACCCGCCGCCTCGGCGCGGGCCAGCACCTCCACCAGCGAGGCATTCCGCGCCCCGGCGCAGACGACGAACTCGCGCACGCCGCGGGAAAGGCACTCTTCAACGATGGAGCAAGCGGTCTGCCAAGTGGTCACGGCCGGAAGGTGGGACAGGAAATCGGATTGGGGAAGCCGCTTGTCGCTGGTTGCTTGCGCCCGATTTCGAAGACGCCGAAGGATCGCAAGCACATCAGCTTCCGGTATTGGTAGGGATCACAGCCCAAGTAGCCGGGGAGCGAGCGAAGCGACCTCCCCGGTCATCAGCCGGCACGACATTCCGATCCCGGAGGGATCGCAGCCGGTCGAGCCCCTCCCCAATCGCCGGACCTGCTGGCACCCCTCCGGGGAGCGAAAATTTCTACGAATGACTGATCCGGGGGTAGTCGCTGCGCTCAACCCCCGGCTACTTGAGCTTGGATCCCTCCCGGGATCGAGACCCACCGACCTACCGACCCACCGACTCACCGACTCACCGACTCACCGACCCACCGACTTCCACCATTCCCCCAAGATTGTAATTCGGTCCCTCCCCTCCCCGTGCTAGAAGCCTCAGCGAAATCCATCCTCCCACCATGCCCATCAGCCCTCAAAACCTCTGGCTCCTCGTCGGGGTCCTGCTCATTCTCGCGGAATTCTTCGCGCCCGGCGTGATCATCGTTTTCTTCGGCGTCGGGGCGATCCTGACCTCGATCACTACCTGGGCCGGCCTCACTCCGGGCATCGGCTCACAGGCCGCGGTCTTCGCGATCAGCTCGGTCACCCTGCTCTTCGGCCTCCGCCGCTACGTGAAAAAATGGTTTGTCGGCGATTCCGCGAATTTGAACGGCGAATCCGACGACGACTTCACCGGCCGCGAGGCCCGGGTGGTCGGCGCCCTGCCCGGCCGCGGCGGCGACGGCCTGGTCGAAATCAAGGGGACCAACTGGAAAGCCCGCAGCGAAGCCCCGATCCCCGCCGGCGAAACCGTCATCATCGAACGCCGCGAAGGCCTCACTTTCTACGTCCGCACCCGTCTCTAACACCAGGCTCCTCCCATGAACACAACGCTCGCATTCTCCCTCCTTGCCGCTCCTGGCGACGACTCGAAATTCGGAATTTTCCTAACCCTCGGCCTGGTTGCCTTGGTCGTCGTCGCCCTGATCAAAACCGCGCGCATCGTGCCGCAGCGCCAGGCCCACGTGGTGGAACGCCTCGGCAAGTATCACAAAACCCTGGAGGCCGGCTTCCACATCCTGATCCCCTTCATCGACCGCGTCGCCTACAAGCACTCGCTGAAGGAAGTGGCGATGGACGTGCCGCCGCAGTTCTGCATCACCAAGGACAACATCGCGATCGAGATCGACGGCCTGCTCTACATGCAGGTGCTCGATGCCAAACTCGCTTCCTACGGCATCGACAACTACTACTACGCGGCCTCCCAGCTCGCCCAGACCACCTTGCGTTCGGAGATCGGCAAGCTGGAGCTCGACCGCACCTTCGAGGAGCGCGACACGATCAACGCGCAGGTGATCACCGCCCTCGACAAGGCCTCAGAGCCCTGGGGACTGAAGATCACCCGCTACGAGATCGCCAACATCAAGCCGCCGCAGTCCGTCCAAGACGCGCTTGAAAAGCAGATGCGCGCCGAACGCGAACGCCGCGCCACCATCGCCCTGTCCGAAGGTCAGCGCGAGGCGCAGATCAACGTCGCCGAAGGCCAGAAGCAGGAAGTCATCAAGCAGTCCGAAGCTAAGAAGCTCAGCCAGATCAACGAGGCCGAGGGCAAGGCCCGCGAGATCGAGCTGCTGGCGGGAGCGACGGCGGATGGCATAACCCGGATCGCCGCGGCGATGCAGACGCCCGGCGGCAAGGACGCGGTGAACCTGCGGATCGCCGAGCAGTATATCATCCAGTTCGGCAACCTCGCGAAGGAGACCAACACCTTGATCCTGCCGCAGAACCTCAGCGACATCGGCGGCGTCGTCGCCGGCCTGGCCAAGATCCTCGACGGCAGCAAGACGCCCGCGCAAGCCTCCGCCGCCCCGGTGCCGCCACCGCTGCGGTAATCCGGGAAATCCGCGGACCAAGGAACCGTTGACGGCCGGGGCGTGGAGTGGCAGGAACCCCCGCATGATTTCCGACGACGAGAAGGATCCGGCCGAAGCCGTGGATCAGGAATTTGAAGAGATGGAGGAAACCGACGGCGATCCGCTAGCGGCACTGGAGGCAGACGTGATGAAATGGCGCGAGCTGGCGGTGCGCACCGCGGCGGACCTGGACAATTACCGCAAACGCTCCGCCCGGGAGCGCGAGGATGCGATCCGCTATGCCAACCAGGGCCTGCTGGAAGACCTGCTGCCGGTGATCGATAACTTCGAGATGGGCATGCTGGCGGCGTCGCAGGACAAGAGTTCGATGATTTACATCGGCATGGACATGGTCCGCCGGCAAATGAACGACTTCCTGGGCAACCAGGGCGTGACCGAGATCCCGGCGGAGGGCCAGATGTTCAACCCGAACGTCCACGAGGCGGTCGCCCAAGAGCCCGGCGACGAGGAAGGGCGGATCCTGCGGGTCCACCGGCGCGGCTTCATGCTGCGCGACCGGCTGCTGCGTCCGGCCACCGTGGTGGTGGCAAAGTCCGTGATCGAGAGCGACGGAGAGGAAGGCTGATCATGGCGGCGAAACGCGATTATTACGAAGTGCTGGGCGTCGCCCGCGATGCGAGCCCGGAGGAGATCAAGAAATCCTACCGCAAGCTCGCGGTGAAATTTCACCCGGACAAGAACCCGGGCGACCACGAGGCGGAGGACAAGTTCAAGGAACTCGGCGAGGCCTATGAGGCGCTGAGCGACGCCGACAAGCGCGCGGCCTACGATCGATACGGCCACCAGGCCTTCAATGGCGGCGGTGGTGGCGGCGGCGGTGGTTTCCATGACCCGATGGACCTGTTCTCGCAGGTCTTCGGCGGGGCATTCGGCGGCGGCTTCGAGGAGTTCTTCGGCGGTGGCCGTCGCCAGCGGAGCGGCGGGAAGCAGCGCGGCAGTGATCTGCGCTATGACCTGGAGATCAGCCTGGAAGAAGCGGCGCGCGGCTCGGAGAAGGAGCTCGAGATCGAGCACTTCGGAGCGTGCGGAACCTGCAATTCCAGCGGCTCCAAAAGCGGTGGCGGCACCCGTCCTTGTTCGAGCTGCGGCGGTCGCGGCGTGGTCGCACGGCAAGCCGGGATTTTCATTCAACAAACAACCTGTCCCGAGTGCCGCGGCGCGGGTGAAGTGGTCAGCGATCCCTGTGGCACATGCGGCGGCGACGGCCGGGTCCACAAGACCAGCCGGATCAAGATCCGCATCCCCGGCGGCGTGGAAGACGGCACTCGTCTCCGCTCCACCGGCAACGGCGATGCCGGCGTGCGCGGCGGCGCGGCGGGCGACCTCTACGTGTTCCTCCACGTGAAGGAGCACGATGTGTTCGAACGCGAGGGCAACGACCTGTTCTGCGAGGTGCCGATGCGCTTCAGCGTGGCGACCCTCGGTGGCGAGCTCGAGGTGCCGACACTCGACGGCAAGGCATCGATCAAGATCCCGGCAGGGACGCAGGGCGGCACTTTGTTCCGGCTCCGCGACCGCGGCGTGCCCGCGCTTTCCGGCGGCAAGAAAGGCGACCTTCACGTCCGGGTCCAGGTCGAGGTGCCGACCAAGCTCAACAGCGAGCAGCAGGACAAGCTGCGCGAATTCGCCGAGTCGATCGGCGACCACAACTCGCCGATGCAGGAGTCCTTCTTCCAAAAGGCCCGGCGCTTCTTCGACCTCTAGCGCGGGCCATGGCACGGTTTTACCTCAGTCCGGAAGCATGGGGCGCGCAGGCGCTGCTCACCGGGGACGAGGCGAAGCACGCCGCCCAGGTGCTGCGGCTGCGCCGGGGGGACCGGATCACGGTCTTCGACGGCCGCGGATGCTCGGCCGCGGCGGAGATCCTTGATGTTTCAAAAAGCGAACTCCGGCTGGAGCTCGGTGCCGCGGTCTCGTCTCCGGGCCTGGTGCCGGAAATCTGCCTCGCACAGGCGGTCCCGAAAGGGAAAACCATGGACCTCATCGTGCAAAAGGCGGTGGAGCTCGGCGTCCACACGATCCAACCCTTGATCACCCGACATACCGTGGTGCAGGTGGACGGGGATGACGCTCCCCGCAAGTCGGCGAAATGGCAGCGCGTCGCCTTGGAAGCATGCAAGCAGTGTGGCCAAGATTTGCTTCCCGAGGTTTTGCCGGTCCGCGATTTCGCAAGCTGGGCGGATGATTCGACCGGCGATTTGAAGATCATCGCCTCGCTGCTTCCCGGGGTGAGGTCGCTCCGGGAGGTACTGCGCGGGGCAGCCTCGCCGCGCCAAGTGACCCTGCTCGTTGGACCGGAGGGGGATTTCTCGGCGGCGGAAGGCGCGGCGGCGATGGAGGCGGGATTTCTTCCCGCCAGCCTGGGCCCGATCGTGCTCCGGGCGGAAACTGCTGCATTTTTTGGGATTTCGGCAATCCGCTACGAATTCATGTCCGCGTGAGCGCCATTTTTTGAAATTTGGGCTTTAACTGTTAGGCTTTACGAAATATCAAGAAGCCGTGCTGTTCCCTTGGACCAGAGTGATCTGGCCGGTTCTCCTCGTTATCACCCACATTCCCATTGCGGTTTCCGGCGCTACCACGCCGGCACCGACTCGTGGGTTTGAAGTGGATACGAGCAACCGGACTGAGGTCGTGTCCTTCTATCAGGCCATCTATATGGCCTCCGAAGGCTATCAGGACCGGATGGGTTGGACGGGCAATTACACGTCAACGGCAGCCGGAGCCGAAGGCACGGTGTCGTCCGCATTTACGGGGGACATCGAGCGGCGGGTGAATTACTACCGGGCGATGTGCGGCTTGAAAGCCGACGTGCGGGTCAATTCCGGTTCGACGGTCAACATCGTGTCCGGGGACGATTGGGTGCCACCGGCGAACACCACCAAGGCGGCCGCGTCCCAGCGCTCGGCCTTGATGATCGTTCGCACCTATCCGGGCAATGGCGGCTTGAGCCACGATCCTCCCAACAGTTCCACCGCGTGGACCAGCGCGGCGTGGAACGCGAACCGGAACGGGAACCTCGCTCTGGGCTTTTTCGGTCCGGGGGCGGTCGATGCCTACTTCCAGGAAGACGTGAACGGGATCTCGGCCTGGAACGTGGACGTTGGCCACCGCCGTTGGCTGCTCTTCCAATGGTCCACGGATTTCGCAAGTGGC
>JAYTLR010000105.1:0-14476 GCA_043729195.1 Akkermansia sp. | reverse complement strand
TCACCTACACCCGCTCGAATGCCGCCATCGCCGGGACCGCCGCCACTCTAACAGGCACCGCCACCGGAGCCACCACCAGCACCTGGTCCCTCGTTTCCGGCCCCGGCACTGCCAGCTTCGCCGCTTCCAACAACCCCGCCACCACCGTCACCTTCAGCCAACCCGGCAGCTACCTGCTCCAGCTCACCGCTTCTAACAGCGCTGGCGAAACCAGCAGATCCCTTCCGGTCGAAGTCATCACCCGCCAGCAGAACTGGCGCTTCACCCACTTCGGCACCACGCAGGACACCGGCACCGCCGCCGACACCTTCGACGCGAACGGCGACGGCGAGACCAACCTGATGGAATTCGCCACCGCGCAGAATCCCCACGCCGCCACGCTCGCCGCCCCCTCCCTCGTGAAAAACGGCAGCACCCTCGAGTTCACCTACACCCGCTCGAATGCCGCCATCGCCGATGGCATCCTTTTCGCCGTCGAGTGGAACGACACGCTCGTCAGCGGCGTATGGAGCAACGCCGGCGTCACCGAGCAACTCCTCAGTAACAACGGCACCCTGCAAACCGTCCGCGCAAGCATCCCGGTCGGCACCGCGAAACGCCGCTTCGTCCGGCTCCGCGTCACCGAAGCTCCGGCCCCCTAACAGGACCATCCGCCTTGAAAGCCCTCCTCGCGATACTCATCACGCTGCTCTGGGTGTCGCAGCCGATGGCGCTCGCCGCCGATGATCTGGTGATCTACCCGCCCGTCCCGGGCCTCGCCGCATCGGAGCACTACACAGTCCGGATCCGCCCGGCAAAGGACGTCGGTGAATGGCGCAGCGCCTTCGCCTGGGAAACCGCGTGCAAGAGCGTCGAAAAGAACAGCGACGCCTACTTCACCCATCTCGCCGGCTGGACTCACACCTACGTGAACTTCGAAACCGCCGGACCCGTCGAAGTCGAAATCTCCCGCGCCAACGGCCAGCCGGTCCGCACCGCAGCGGTCCACCCGAAACGCAAGGCCTCCGCCTGTTCGGTTAAAGACGGCAAGGTCTTCGTGACGCTCGACAAGCCCTGCCTCGTTGCCGTGGACATCGACGGCCAGATGGACGGCCAGAACACCGGCAAAGGCTACAAAGGCCCGCCCATCCACACGATCTCGCTGTTCGCCAACCCGCTGTTAGACGGCAAGCCGAAGCCCGGCGACCCCGGCGTCTTCACCGTGACACCCGGCGAGATGCCACCCGCCGACGGCCCTTGGACCACCCTCCATTTCCTGCCCGGCGTCCACGACATCGGCCTCGCCTACCCGCTCCGCGCGAACCGCAACTACTACATCCCCGGCGATGCGATCGTTTACGGCACTTTCTCCAACACCAAGTGGGGCGACGGCCATCACATCCGCATCTTCGGCCTCGGCACCCTGTCCGGAGCCCGCCTGAAACACCCCAAATATGTGCAGCCCGCGGTCGCTGAAAAAGACCACGCACGCTATCGGCCGATCGAGCTGGTCGGCACCACCGACACCCGCATCGAAGGCATCACCATCGCCGACTCCGCGACCCACTCGCTGATGCTGATCCATCCTTACAAGGCAGGGCATCCCAACGAAGTGAAGTGGACCAAGATCTTCACCTGGCGAGCGAACGGCGACGGCATCAATCCCTTCGGCAACACCTTGATCGAGGACTGCTTCCTCCGCACTCAGGACGATTCCCTCTACGTCAGCGGCCTCGGCATCCGCCGCTGCGTGCTGTGGAACGATGCCAACGGCTCGTCGTTCGTGCTCAGCAGCATCCCGGAGCTCACCGACCGCCAGTTGATCGTCGAAGACTGCAACGTCATCTACTCGCGGGCCATGTGGCACCACTGGAGCGGCGGCCGCGTTTTCAACATGCGCGGCGAAGGCGGCGGCGCGGCCGGAGCCGGGGTCGTCTTCCGCAATATCAACATCGAAGACCCGCGGCCGACCCTTCAGCAGTTCTTCGTCTGCATGACGATGCCGGCACCCTACTCGAAGAACGCGGAGACGCGCAAAGCCGGCGATCTTTCCGGCGTCCTCTTCCAGAACATCTCCATCGCCGCACCCAGCGTCCTCGGCGAACCGCAGATCCTCCATGGCGAGCCCGACGCCCGCATCCGCAAGCTGACCTTCGAAAACCTCACCCTCGACAGCAAACCCGTAACCGGGGCGGAGTTCTTCAAGGTGAACGATTTCGTCGACAGCCTCCACTTCAAGCCCGCGACCGAGCCATGAGTCCTGGCTGCCTCGCCGCCCTGCTCCTCGCGCCGCTAACGGCTCTTGCCGACGCCTCGCCCCATCCCGATGTGATGACCATCCCGGCGGACCTGGCCAATCCACCCCTCACCCCCGGCGAACCAACTCCCGGCAAAATAGTCCTCCAATCCTTGCCCGCCTACGCCGGCACCGAGGTGGCCCACACACTTTACCTCCCGACCGACTGGGTGGTGGGCAAACGATTCCCAGTCATCATCGAATACCTCGGCAACAACTGCCGCGTCCGTGATAACAAGAACATCGGCTACGCCCTCAGCGGCGGCAAAGGATTCATCTGGGCCGTGCTGCCCTATGTAAGTGCCGATGCCAAACGCGACATGGACTGGTGGTGGGGCGATGTCGACGCCACCATCGCCTACGCCAAGCAAGTCGTGCCCGCCATCTGCCGGCAGTGGGGCGGCGATCCCGGGCAAGTGATTCTAACAGGATACTCGCGCGGCGCGATCGCCTGCAACTACATCGGCCTGTATGACGACGAGATCGCCAAGCTCTGGCGCGCCATCATTCCGGTCAGCCACTACGACGACGCCCACACCGCCTGGGGCATGCCCCCCGAAGAACAAGGCCGGGCCCCGGAACGCTTGCGCCGTTTGGGAAAGACTCGCCAGTTGATCTGCGGCGAATACTCCTCCCTCTCGGCCCGCGGCAGCGACGCCAAGTTGCTGGGACTCATCAAAGAAAAGAACCTGACCACCTTCGCCACCGCGAAGTCAGCCCTGGGATTGGAACCGCTCACGGAGCTCGAAGCCACCCGGGAATTCGTCACCAAACACCATCCGCAAGGCGACGTCGCCTTCATCGACCTCCCGTGGGTCAATCACGGGACCACGGTCCTGCACCGGGATACCCCCGAGCGCCGGCAGATCCGGACTTGGCTCCGGGAAGCCCTTCGCGAAACGCCCGCGAAATAGCTTACGATCCGACTCACATGAAACACGTCATCGCCCTAGTCACATTCCTGCTGTGGCCGCTTGCTGCGGCCGAGTTTCGCTCCGACTGGCATGGGACACGCCCATGGGTGGGGCCCGAATACTGGGCGGGGCCGCTTTATGATTGGGAAACCGTGGATGGAGCCGTGGTTGCCGTGGCGGCGAAAGATCGTCTGCTCCACCTGCTAAGCCACCGGCCATTGGAACCGCGGAAGGGCTTCCAAATGCGGGTTTCGGTTGAGCTGCTCCCACCCGGCAAGCTTTCGAATCCGGAATCGGTATGGGCAGGCATGGCGGTGGGGGTAAAAGGCATGATGGAGGATCCCCGGCACGTCGCGATGTGGCCCAAGCAACGCATTGCGGCAGCCGTCCGCGCCGATGGTCGCCTCACGCTCGGCCCGAACGCGGTATCCGACGAGGTTCTAACAGGCGAGGGGGCCGTCGAACTCGAACTAACCGCACACGACGGCGAGCTGCGGCTTACCGGAACCCGCGGTGGGAAATCGGCGTCAGTCAGGATGCCGGTGAAAACGGAGGAGCTGACAGGAAACCTTTGCCTTGCCGCATCATCGCCGCGCGACCCGAACGACAAACGGGGGGCGATCCGGGCGCGCTTTCGTGATTGGCGTCTTTTGGGAGAGGGCATCGGCACCACCGGGGTGGAGCCCTTCGGCCCCATCTTGTGGACCCAATACACCCGCCAGGGAAACCAGGTGAAGCTGTCCGCGCAAATGGCTCCGATGGGCGAGTCGGACGCGAAGGAGGTGAAACTCGATCTCAAACGGAACAACGAATGGAGCGAAGCCGGCGTGACGGTGATCGATCCCCTCGCCCGAACCGCGATTTTCCGGGCGGAGGTTCCGGCGGGCGCGGTGGAATACCGCGTGCGCTATCCTTGGAAAGGCGGGGACGCCCGTTGGTCCGGCACCTTCGCCAACGATCCGGGAATATCCGGTCGTCCGCTGAAGATCGGTGCGTTCTCATGCGACAACGGCTATGCGTTTCCGTTGCCGACGATGGTGCGCAACGTGACGCTCCAGGATCCCGACCTCTTGTTCTTCGCCGGCGACCAGATCTATGAGAGTTACGGCGGCTACGGCCTTGTGAGAAAGCCGGTGGACAAGGCGATGCTCGACTACCTGCGCAAGTTCTATCAGTTCGGCTGGACCTGGCGCGATCTGCTGAAAGACAAACCCTCCATCATTCTTCCCGACGACCATGATGTGTTCCAGGGCAACCTGTGGGGGAACGGTGGCCGCGCCGCGGGCAGCCCGGAGGCAGGCGGCTACACGATGCCGGTCGAGTGGGTCAAGGCCGTCGAGCGCACGCAGACCGGCCATTTGCCAGACCCGGTGGATCCCGCGCCGCTCCCAAGCGGCATCGGCGTGTATTTCACGAAACTCACCTGGGGCGGCGTGCCGATGGCGATCCTCGAAGACCGCAAGTGGAAGTCCGGCCCCGGTGCCGTGCTGCCGAAGGGAGCCAAGAATGCGAAAACATCGGCGGCGGCGGTCGATCCGCCCGGCGCCAGCCTGTTAGGCGAACGGCAGGAACGCTTCCTCGGCGAGTGGGCCGCCGCCACCGCGGGCGAACCACTGCGCCTCGTGTTTTCCCAGACGATCTTCTGCAAGGGCCACACCCACACCGGCCCCACCTTGAACAAGAACCACTTCGACTGGGATAGCAACGGCTGGCCAAGGTCCGGACGTCAGCGCGCGCTGCAACCCCTCAAGGGAAACCGCACCCTGATGCTGCATGGCGACCAACACCTCGGGCTGCTGGTTCGGCATGGCATTCATGACTGGAACGACGGGCCGTGGGCCTTCATGGTCCCCGGCGCCGCCAACGGTTGGCCGCGCGCCTGGTGGCCGGAGGATGGCGGGATCGCCGGGGATTTCATCGATCCCTTTGGCAACAAGTTCAGCGTGCTCGCCGCAGCCAATCCTGAGAAAGGTAGTAACAGCCTGAAGCCCCAAGCGACGGATCCGCCGGAAACCGTGGCGCAACGCAAGGGCTCGGGCCACGGCATGGTCATCATATCCCCGGACCGGAAATCCTCGGTGCTCGAAATGTGGCGCTACCAATCCGACGCGAAGAATCCGCAGCCCGGCGACCAATTCGAAGGATTCCCCCAAACCATCCGCTTCGGCGACTGAGAATGTCTCCCACGGTGCTCGACTGAGCCAATACTGGTTCTCATGGGTGCGGAAAGCCCGGACTGACGACCACGCCGCGCAGCGCGTCCGCGCCCATCAATACCGCCCGCCTGCCGAACTCTACGACCTCAACAACGACCCATGGGAACTCAACAACCTTGTCGCCCATCCAGCGTATACGGCACGCATCGCCAAGCTCTCCGGCCAGCTCGAAGAGTGGATGCGCCAGACCGGCGATAAGCAATCCGTTTTCGGCCCACCAACTTACCCGCCGTCGACAGAACGCGACCCGTCCCCAAAGCCTCCGGCTGCGAAACCGTAGGACTCGAACGCACCACCTGAAATCGCCGCCATGAAAACCCTGCTCCTCATTCTCGCCGCAACCCATGCTCTCACCGCTGCCGAAAAGCCGAATATCATCGTCATCCTGTCCGATGACGTAGGCTACTCGGACATCGGCTGCTTTGGCGGCGAGATCGAGACGCCGAATCTCGATGCGCTCGCCAAAAGTGGATTGCGCTTCACTCAGTTTTACAACACGGGCCGCTGCTGCCCCACGCGTGCCTCGCTTCTCACCGGTCTTTATGCGCATCAGGCCGGCATCGGACACATGGTGGACGATTGGAGCGTGAAAGCCGGCGAAAGTTATGCGGGCGATTTGAGCAAGAAGGCCGTCACGCTCGCCGAGGTGCTCAAAGCGGGCGGTTACTCGACTTACATGGCCGGGAAGTGGCATGTGACCAAAGAAACCAATCCCGCGGACGATGCCGGCAAACACAACTGGCCGCTCCAGCGCGGCTTTGACCGCTTCTACGGTACCATTGTCGGTGCAGGCAGTTTTTTCGATCCCGCCGCGCTCACTCGCGACAACACCTTCATCTCGCCCTTCGCCGACCCGGAGTATCAGCCCGCGGAGTATTACTACACCGACGCACTTAATGACCACGCCGCCCGCTTCGTCACCGACCACGCGAAAAGCATCCCGGAGAAACCTTTTTTCCTCTACCTGGCCCACACCGCCGCGCATTGGCCGATGCATGCAAAGGAGGCGGACATCGCGAAATACAAAGGCCGCTATGATATCGGCTACGGTCGTGTCCGTGCGGCCCGGTTGGAAAAAATGAAGAGCCTCGGCCTGCTCGATGAGCGCTGGGAAATCACCCCGCAGGCAGGCAACTGGGTCACGCTCGACCGCCGACCTTGGGAAGCCCGCTGCATGGAAGTATACGCCGCCATGCTAGACTGCATGGATCAGGGCATCGGACGCCTCGTTGAGACGCTGAAAAAGAACGGCCAATACGACAACACGCTCATCCTTTACATCCAGGACAACGGAGCCTGCGCCGAAACCCTCGGTCGCAACGGGCCGCACCAGCCCCGCGCCGACAAACCGACGCTGCCTCCGCTCACAAATGGCTATATCCCGCCCGGCAAGAGCCGCAAACAAACCCGCGACGGTTATCCTGTGCGCGAAGGCCAGGGCGTCATGCCCGGCGCCGCGGACACTTTCGTGGCATACGGCCTGAATTGGGCCAACATCAGCAACACTCCTTTCCGCGAATACAAACACTGGCAGCACGAAGGCGGCATCAGCACACCGCTCATCGCGCATTGGCCGAAGGGGATTGCCGAAGGGTCACATGACAAGCTCAACGCCGCCCCGACCCACCTCATCGACATCATGTCGACCTGCGTGGATGTCAGCGGCGCTGGCTATCCGAAGGAGCATGTTGGAAACACGATCCCGCCGATGGAAGGCATCAGCCTGGCTCCCGCATTCCGTGAGCGACCCATCACACGCCCCCAGCCGATCTTCTGGGAGCACGAAGGCAACCGCGCGATCCGCAGCGGCGAGTGGAAGCTCGTCTCTAAGCATCCCGGCCCCTGGGAACTTTACCACATGACCGCCGACCGCACCGAGATGAACGACCTCGCGGCCCGGCAGCCCGACCGCGTCAAAGAAATGACCGTGCAGTGGGACGCTTGGGCGAAACGAGTCGGTGTCCTGCCCTGGCCGCTCGGCGGAAACAAGGTGAAGAAGAACGCACCGCCTGCCACGCCGAAGAACCCACGATCCAAGTAGTCCGAGCCAACCATGAAGCACATCCTTTACCTGCTCTGCGTCCTCTGCGGTTCCAGCAGCGCCGCAGCGCCGCCTAACATCATCGTCATCCTCACCGACGATCACGGCTGGGCAGACCTCGGCGCGAACGGCGTGGACCCGCACATCCGCACGCCGAATCTCGAGATCCTCCCCGGGAAGACCGCTCCTCAATCTGAATAAAACTCACCCTATCCCATGTATCGACTCGTCCTCTCGATTGTCTGCCTCGTACTCGCGCCGCTGTTCACCCTCCACGCCGCCGACCTCAAGCTCGCGGGCGTCTTCACTGACCACACCGTGCTCCAGCGAGAACAGCCGCTACCGGTCTGGGGCCTGGCCGCACCCGATGACGAAATCACCGTCAAGTTCGCCAACCAAAGCAAGGCGGCGAAGGCGGATGCAAACGGCAAGTGGCTCGTCAAACTCGATCCTCTAACAGCGTCGGCAAAGGGCCGGGACCTGATCGTCACCGCGGGAGACGAGGAGACCCACATCAACGATGTCGTCGTCGGCGATGTCTGGCTCTGCTCCGGGCAGTCGAACATGCACTTCCAACTCAAGTCCGCCGACCAAGCCGCACGGGAAATCGCCGCCGCGAATCATCCGACTGTCCGCTTCTTCACGGTGAAGCCGCAGTTTGGCCAGCAACCCTCAGATGACGCTGCCGGCGTTTGGAAGCCCGTCTCACCCGCGACGGCCGCCGATTGCTCAGCCGTGGCCTACTTCTTCGGCACGAGCCTCCAGCAAAAGATCGACGTGCCGGTGGGCCTGCTCGTCAGCTCGGTCGGCGGCACGCGGATCGAAAGCTGGATGCGGGCCGAAACCCTCGCCGCCACCGGCGAGTCGGGATCGCTGATTGAGAAATGGAAGGACGTCTCAACGGAAGAATTCGAGACCATCGGAAATGCCTACAGCGCCTTCCAGCACCAGCGCGACCAGGTGCATCCGCAAGCCATCAGAGCGGCCAAAGCTCAGGGCAAGCCCGCGCCCCCGGCACCCGTCATGCCGAAACTTCGTTGCCACGATGCTCCCAGCGCTCTGCACCACGGCATGATCGCGCCGCTCCAACCCTTCGCGATCCGCGGCGCACTCTGGTATCAGGGCGAGTCGAACTCCGGGCAGGCCGCCGCCTATGAAAAACTCCTCCCGGCGATGATCGCCGACTGGCGGAGCGCTTGGGGAAAGGACTTGCCCTTCCTCTTCGTCCAACTCGCCTCCTACCGAAACACCCACCCGTCCTTCCGCGAGGCACAGCACCGCATCTGGCAAAAGACCCCGCGCACCGCGATGGTCGTGACCACCGACGTCGGCGATGCCGCGAACATCCACCCGACCCGCAAGCGTCCGGTCGGCGAACGCCTCGCCCTCGCCGCCCGCGCGATCAGCTACGGGGAAAAGGTGGAGTACTCCGGCCCCGTCTTCAAAGGCATGAGCATCGAGAACGACCGCGCCGTGCTTTCGTTCACCCACACGGGGACCGGACTCACCTCGGAAGGCGGCGCGCTCAAGGGCTTCACCCTCGCCGGCCCCGATGGAAAGTTCATGCCCGCCCGCGCCGTGATCGAGGGCGCGAACGTGGTCGTCACTTCCGACAAGATCGCCCGACCCACCGCCGTCCGCTACGGCTGGGCCATGATGGCGGAGGGGAATCTCTACAACCGCGAAGGCCTACCCGCCGCGCCCTTCCGCACCGATGCCCCCGTTCCCGGAAAAGCCGCGATCTTTGAAGTCGGCGGCAACAAGGCCTATCTCTTCGAGCCCGCCGTGCCCGCCGCGGGCAAGCCATGGATCTGGTATGCGCCGACGATCAAGGGCGACGTCATCATCGCGCGCCACAAGAAGTACTTCGACGCCTTCATGCAGGAAGGAATCGCCCTCGCCGGCTTCGACCTCGGCGAAGTCCGCGGCGCTCCCGGAAGCACCGCCCGCTTCACGGACTTCTACGACGCGATGATCAAACGCGGCTATTCGTCCAAGCCGATCCTCCTCGGCCAAAGCCGCGGCGGCCTGATGACCCTCGCCTGGGCATTCCGGAACCCCGACAAGGTGCGCGCCTGGGCCGGCATCTATCCCGTCTGCAACCTCACGAGCTGGCCGCTGCGATCCTCCAAGAAGGAAACACTCGCGGATTTCAACCTGACCGAGGAAGCCCTCCTTTCCCGTCTCAGCGAGTTCAATCCCGTCGACAACCTCGCCGGTCTCGCCGCGAAGAAAGTGCCGATGTTCTCCGTCCACGGTGACAAGGACGGAGCGGTGCCCTACGACGAAAACACCAAGCTCATCAAAGAGCGCTACGAAGCCGCCGGCGGCGAATGCACCGTCAAGATCATCCCCGGTGGAGGCCATGAGATCTCCCCCGCCTTCTTCGAATGCCAGGAGCTGATCGACTTCATCGTGCAGCACTCCCGCCCATGACTCCGTCTCCCTTGTCCATGATACCTCTACCGACGCTGGCTTGGAGCGAGGAGTTCGACGGACCCGATGCGAAGCTCGAGGACCGCTGGATCTCCCAGAACTCCGTCAGCACCCTTTCGCACATCCACCCATCCAGAACCCATGAACGCTAGAAATAACCCCTTCCTCACCCTGCTCGTCGCGTCCCTCGCCAGCGCCAGCGCCATCGAACCGCTGAAACCAAAGGCCGTCACCGCCAGCTCCACCTTGGGCGAATACGCCGCCGCGAACGCCATCGACGGCAAGGTCAGCGACGCCTCGCGCTGGGTCAGCAAGCCCTCCGCCGATCCCGCCTGGCTCGCCGTCGATCTCGGTACCGTCCAGCAACTCGCCGGCGTCCATCTTTTCACCGGCTTCGGCGCCGCCGACGTGATCGCGGATTTCAAGATCCAGTTCTGGAGCGACGGCAAATGGACCGACATCCCGTCCGCTACGATCACCGGCAACAAAGCCAACTCCCTCGCCATTCCCTTCGATCAGACCGTCACGGTCAAAACCGACAAGCTCCGCCTCTGGGTCACCGCCAGCACCAAGGGCTATGCCCGCGTCAAGGAACTCGTCGTCTGGCCGTCCTCAGCCGGCGACCTTCCGCCATTGCCCAAGGGCCTCACCGGCGGAGCCAACCAGGCAGATATCCCGCTGATCTATCTCAATCAAAGCGGCTTCAACCTCGGCAAACCGAAGCGCTTCACCGCGCCGTCCCTCGCCGATGGCACTCGCTTCATCGTCCGCCCGGCGAAAGGCGGCGACGCCCTCGCGGAGGGCAAGATCACCGGCAAGACCGGCGATTTCTCGGCCTTCAATCCGGACGGCGACGCCGAGTATGTGGTCGGAGCCGGCGGCCTCGTCTCGGTGCCCTTCCGCATCGGCCCGAACTGGCTCGAACGCATCAGCTACCAGGGCGCGATCGACTTCATGATCGATAGCCGCCACTACGTCGGCAACCACCGCAAGGAATGCCGCGGCTCCTTCGGCTGGCGGGATGACCACCACTTCGGCTGGGAACTTCACACCTTGGTCCCCCAGTGGCTCTCGAATCCTTCCGCCTACGAACGGATGCCGCGCCAGGTGAATTACGAGAAGCCCGCTAACAGCAAGTTATGGGGCGCGCTCGAACCCTACCGCGACGACGCCCCCGACCTCGTCAAACTCATCCACTGGGGCGCCGACGTCATCGTCACCCAGCAACTCGGCCACGAACACCTCAAGGCCCAACTCGCCTACTTCCTCTACGCTTGGCCCGCCCTCGAAGCATGGCTGCCCGCGCAGAACTATCAGGTCGTCCGCGACTTCGCCTTCAAGACCTGGTCCAACCCGAAGAAGGACATCGAATACCCCTACGACGAAAGCCCGGAACACGATTTGCTCGCCCTCAAAACCAAGATCGGCAGCACCAAGGGCTGCCTCCCGCCGGGCTCCTCCATCGAGCCGAATCTCATGATGCACGAGGTCGCCAAGCGCGAGAAGCGCCCCGACGCCGCGATCTATCTCGATGCCGCCGTGAAGCAGGCCGAATGGATGGTCCAGCACCTCGACTGGAGTGATCCACTCGTCACCAAGGGCCAGCGGATGAGCGAGTTCATCACCGTAACCGGCCTCGCCCACCTGCTCCGCGAATATCCCGACCGCGCGCCGAAAGAACTCTCTAACAAGCTCAACGATTGGGCCAAGGTGTTGATCCGCCGCTCCGAAAACCTGTGGGATTTCCGCAAGCTCGACGACGGGGACCAATGGACCCCGATGGGCGAGAAGCCGACGATGTGGAACGAACCCGGCAACGTCGTCGGCCTGCCCGCCCCCATCCTCGCCGCCCGCGAATTCATCACCAGCGCGCAGGACCAGCAGCGGCTCGACCAGCTCGTCTGGTCGCACTTCGACGGCATGTTCGGCCGCAACCCCGTTGGCCGCCATTTCTCCTTCGACGCCCCGCGCGAGGTCGAGGGCGTCGAGCACGGCTGGTTCAAGTTCTACGTCGGCGGCATCGGCCAGCTCGCCGAAGCCCGCTTCGTCATCGACGGCTCGCCGAAGAACGCCCACTACCCCTACCACCCGGAAGTCGGCGACATCGGCTGGACCGAGGGCTGGATCCAGTTCAACACCGCCTTCGACATCAGCCTCGCCTACCTCGCGTGGAGCGAGTCCAAGGTGGAACTCGTCAAGCAGGGCGACGAACTCATCGTCCGCCTGACCGCCCCGCTGAACTTCGACTACGGCAAGGTGGAAACCGGCACCGTCACCGTCGCCAGCGGCCTGGGCGACATCGAGCGCGTCACCGTCACCGAGGACTCCGCCAGCGCCGGCACCTTCACCGGTCGCCTCAAGCTCGCCCCCGGCCAAGCCGCGGCCAAGGGCGACGGCACTCTCCAGTTCCAGCCCGGCACCACCGTCCAAGCCAGCCACGGCTTCGGCTACCTCGGCCGCCACGCCACCCTCAAGCCCTGATCGGAGCAGCCCCAACGGATTTCCCGTTGCATCGGGCCGCTTGCCGGTTGAAATCCTTCTCGCGAGGTCGCACTCTCGCCGCCCGATGCCCGACCGCCTCCTCATCGACCTCCACACCCTGCCAGAAGAAGGGAAGAACTTCAGCGGCGAACTGCCGGCCGAAATCTTCGACCTCCCGCCCAAGGACCCGCGTCCGGTCGGGCCCTTGGAGTATGACCTCTACGTCCAGCGCTTCGGCTCGGAATTGTTGCTGTCCGGCAGCCTTTCCGCACCCTTCGAATTCACCTGCGTCCGGACCATCCATCCCTTCGTCAAAACGATCCGGATCGAACCCGCAAGTTTTGCGGTAGAAATTGAAAAAGAGGGAGTTGTGGATGCCACCGAAGCCGCCCGGGAGGAGATTCTCATCGAGTTCCCCGAATACCCGCGCTGCGAGGATGCGGACGTTCCGATGCACTGCGAAATCGACCCCCGATATTTGGCAGTGGACAAACCCGCGGCCGAAACGCTAGACACCCGCCCCCGCGCGGCAGGCGACGACCGTTGGTCCGCTCTCGACGCGCTGGATAACCTCGATCCCGAACGCTAACTTCCTACCGTCATGGCCGTACCAAAGCGCCGTCAGTCCAAGAGCCGGCAAAAGATGCGCCGCGGCGCCAACCGCTGGCGTGCCCCGATTTTCAAATCCTGCTCCGAGTGCGGCAGCCGTGTGCCTTCGCACATCGCCTGCCCGTCCTGCGGATACTACGCCGGCCGCAAGGTGCTCGAAGTCGATGCGCTCTGAAGCGCAGCGATCCGATTTTCGCCAAGTCGCCGTGCCGGAGTCCCCGGCGCGGTGATTTTTCGTATCCGGACCTCACGTTTTCTCCGCGATGAAAGTAGCGCTCGACGCCATGGGTGGCGACCACGCCCCCGCCGTGAACATCGGCGGTGCCAAGGAAGCCCTCCAGCTTTACCCGTCCATCGAGAAGATCTACCTGGTCGGCGACGAGGAAGCGATCCGCGCCGAATGCCAGAAGCAGGGGCTTTCCTCGACCCACCCGCGGGTTGAGATCGTCCACGCGCCGGAAGTGGTCGGCATGGCGGAGTCCGGCGCGAAAGCCGTTCGTGGGAAGAAGAAGTCGTCGATCAATGTCGCGATGGATCTGGTGAAGTCGGGCGACGCCGATGCCTTCATTTCCGCCGGCAACACGGGAGCCGCCGTCGCATCCGCCACCATCAAGCTGCGGCTGATCGAGGGCGTCGACCGCGCCGGGATCGCTTCCGGCCTGCCGAACGAGCACGGCATTTGCCACCTGCTCGACGCCGGGGCCAACCCCGAGGCGAAGCCCGAGCACCTGCTGGTTTACGCCATCATGGGCAGCGCCTTCGCCCGCCACGTGCTGGGCGTGAAGCACCCGAAGGTCGGCCTGATGTCGAACGGCGAGGAGGACGAGAAAGGCACCACTTTCACCAAGGAGACCTTCGCCCTGCTCAAGCAGTTCGCCGACTCGGGCAAAGCACCGTTCGATTTCGTCGGCAACGTCGAGGGCCACGATCTTTTCGAGACGCAGCTCGACGTGGTCCTCTGCGACGGCTTCACCGGCAATGTCGTGCTGAAGTCCTGCGAGGCGACCGCCAAGGCGATGTTCAAGTGGCTGAAGAAGGAGCTCACCGCCACCACCGTGCGGATGATCGGCGCGAAGATCGCCAAGGGCGCCTTCGTCGCGGTCAAGGAGCGCGCCAGCGCCGAATCCTACGGCGGCAGCCCGCTGCTCGGGGTGAACGGCGTGGTGATCATCGCCCACGGCGGCTCGACCGCCGTCGCGGTGCGGAACGCGATCCGCGTCGGCATGGAAACCTTCGAGCACCGCGTCAACCCGCACATCCAGGCGACCCTGGCGCAGGTGATGGACTGAACCCCGGAACGTGAAGGATTCGGGGCCACCCGAACGCACGTCAGGTCTTTTGAAACGCAAGGGTGCCCACCACGGCCCGCGAGCTCAGCAAGCTCCACCCCGAGCCAATCCAAACGGCCTGGAACATTTGCGCCCCCCCCTCCTCAATCCTTCTTCTCTTTCTCTGGCTCCGGAGTCACCGGAAACAGCCCGGGATCGACACCGGCGACTCCAGC
>JAYTLR010000104.1:0-56608 GCA_043729195.1 Akkermansia sp. | reverse complement strand
GCCAGAACAGCTTGGTCCGCGCGCTGACGCCGTCGGACTTCTTCTGCTTCACCTTCTTGTAGTCGTCGCAGAAGCCGAGCAGGCCGAGCGCGGTCATGGTGCAGGCACAGACCGCGACGAAAGGATTGAGCGGCCGGGCGCAGATCAGCGTGGTGATGAGCACCGAGCCGATGATCAGCACGCCGCCCATGGTCGGCGTGCCAATCTTTCCACCTTGGAGTTCAGCGAGCTTGTGGACTTCCTCAGCAGTGCGGATGGGCTGATTCACTTTTAGTGAGATTAGCTTCCGGATCACCCTCGGGCCGGCGACAAGACTGAGGAAGAACGCGAGCAGGCACGCCACCGCGGCGCGGAAGGTGATGTACTGGAGCAGGTTGAAAAAGCTGAAGGTGTGCGCCCATTCCTTGACGCCCGCCGCTTTCTCGGCGTCGAAGGCTGCCTGCCACCATTCGTAAATCAGATAGAGCATCAGTCTTGGGAAGGAAATGCCTGGTTCATCACGCGCTCGACCGCGGCGCTGCGGCTGCCTTTGAACAGGACGACATCGCCGGGCTTCGCATGACCGGCCAGCCACGCCGCGGCGGCGGCCTCATCAGGGAAGTGTTCGGCGCTGCCAGCACCCTCGGCGATCCCTTGCGAGCCTTCGCCCACGGCGATGACTTGCAGCCCGCGCGACGCGGCGAGGCGGCCGACTTTGAGGTGGGCTTCAGCGGCGTGTGTGCCGAGTTCGCCCATGCGGCCGAGCACCGCGATGCGGCGGCCGCTGCCATTGCGCACCGGCGTTTCGGCGAGCGTGTCGATCGCCGCGGCCATCGACTCGGGGTTGGCGTTGTAGGTATCGTCGAAAATCGTGATGCCGCCGGAGATAAACCGGCGCAGTCGGCCGCTGGTGAGGCGGGTCGAGGAAAGCCCGGCCGCAATCGCTTCCGGTTCCATGCCGAGGAACCAGCCGGCACCGGCGGCGAGCAGGGCATTGGTCACCATGTGGCGACCGGTGACCGGAAGATCGACTTCGGCCGATGGCTTGCCGTCGATGACCATGGTGAAGCTCGAGCGGCCTTCGTCCTGGCGGAGGTTCTCGGCGCGGACGAGCCCGCGGCCATTGCCGACGGCGATGACGCGTGCCTTGGTACGACGTTTGAAGTAGTCGTGAAAATCGCAGCCGACGGGCAGGAACAGCGCACCGTCTTCCGGCAGGCTGCGGGCGAGCGCCCCTTTCTCCTCGGCGATCGATTCGCGGCTACCGAGGAACTCGATGTGGGCGGTGCCGATGTTGGTGATGATGCCGAGATTCGGCTTCGCGATCTCGCAGAGCGGCGCGATCTCGCCGGGGTGGTTCATGCCCATCTCGAAGACCGCCGCGCCGTGGCTCTCTTCCAAGGATAGGACGCTGAGCGGAACGCCGATGTGGTTGTTGAGATTGCCACGGGTCGCGCAGACCTGATAGGCGCGGCTCAGCACCGCGGCGGTGAAATCCTTGGTGCTGGTCTTGCCGTTCGATCCGGTGATCCCGACGACCGGAAGTTCCCGCTGACGGCGATACCAGGCGGCGAAGCGCTGGAGCGCGGAAAGGCTGTCGGTGACCTTGATGACCGCCGCGTGATCCGGGCAATGTCCGTCCCAGCGTTCGACCACGACAATCGAGGCCCCGGCGGCGATGGCCTGCGGCGCGAAGTCGTTGGCATCGAAGCGTTCGCCGCGAAGGGCGAAGAAGACCGAGCCCGCGGGGATGGTGCGGGTATCGGTCGAGACCGCATTCGCGGGCACGTCGCCCCGTCCGGCGGCGAGTTCGCCTCCGGCATGACGGGCCAAGGTGCTGGCGTCGATCGGGTTCATCGCTTGCGTTGCGGTTCTTCGGGGCGCTCGTCGAGGGCACGGCGGGCTTCGCGGCGGTCGTCGAAGTCGATGGTGCGGTCGGCGAACTGCTGGTAGGTCTCGTGGCCCTTGCCGGCGATCAGCACGATGTCGCCTTTCCCGGCGGCATGGATCGCAATGCGGATCGCTTCGGCGCGGTCGACCACGGTCTTGTATCTCGCGCCGCTCATGCCGGCTTCGATGTCCTTGAGAATGGCTTCGGGTTCCTCGCTACGAGGGTTATCGGAGGTCAGGATGCAGGCGTCGCTCAGTTCGGATGCGGCCTTGCCCATCAGCGGGCGCTTGGTCTTGTCGCGGTCGCCACCACAGCCGAAGACGGTGATGAGGCGGTTCGGTTGCAGCTCTTTGAGGGTACGGCAGACGTTCTCCAGGGCATCCGGCGTGTGGGCGTAATCGACGAACACCGTGACACCGTCGCGGGCACCGCAGAGTTCCATCCGGCCGGGGACCTGCGGGGCGTCGGCCAGGGCCGCCACGGCATCGCGCAGCGGGATCTTCAGTGCACTGGCGGCGGCAAGCGCGGCGAGCGAGTTGTAAACGTTGAAGCGGCCGATGAGTGGTGCGCGGACGAGGTAGTTCTTCCCTTTCGCGGTGAGCTCGAACTCCATGCCGCGGGCGCTTTGCTTGAAGTTGTTCGCGCGGAAGTCGCAGTGGACGTTGAAGCCGTAGCGGATGATCGGCAGGCGGTCGCCTAACAGCGCCACCAGCTTCTCGCCGTGACCGTCGTCGAGATTGACCGCCGCCACCGGCTTCTTGCCGAGAGGATCGGCGGCGAGCGACTCGAACCACGAGAACTTGGTCGCGGCGTAAGCGTCGAGCGTGCCGTGGTAGTCGAGATGATCCTGGGTGAGATTGGTGAAGATCGCGACGTCGAACGCGATGCCTTCCACCCGCTTCTGGTCGATGCCGTGGGACGAAACTTCCATCGCCGCGCCGCGGCAGCCGTGGTCGGCCATGCGGGCGAGCAGGTGGTTGAGTTCGACCGGGCCGGGCGTGGTGAAAGTGGTCGGCTTCGACTCCTCGCCATCATCCACCAGCACGGTGCCGAGCAGACCGGCGCGGTGCCAGACGCGCTTCATCAGGTGATGGAGCAGGAAGGCGGTGGTGGTTTTGCCATTCGTGCCGGTCACGCCGGCCAGCTTGAGCTTTTTCGAGGGCTCGCCGGCAAGCATGCGGGCAAAGGCGGCGAGCGCGTGGCGGGTGTCGCCGGTCTGGATGTAGGGCACGCCATCCGGGTGACCGGTCTCGGCGGCGGAGTCGGAAATGATGGCGGAGGCTCCATTCTCCAGCGCCATCGGAATGAACATCCGGCCGTCGCGGTCGTCGCCGCGGATGGCGACGAAGGCGGTGCCGGGCTCGACCAGGCGCGAGTCGGACGCGACGGCGCTAATATCGACGTCGAGCGGGCCCACGGCGAGCGGGCGGTGGAGAGATGCGATGAGATCGCGTAAAATCACGGGTCCTGGATTCCGGCGAGCTTGTCCTTGTCTTCCACCGGCTCGGTGGGAGTGAGATTCATGTGGGCGGCCAAGCGCCCGGCGATCTTGCCGAAGACCGGAGCCGCGATGGTGCCGCCGTAACGCTTGACCTCGTTGGTCAGCGGATCGTCGATCACCACGATGCAGACGAAGGCCGGATCCTGGGCGGGCAACATCCCCGCGAAGGAAACGGTGTAATGGCCGGGCTGGTAGCGTCCGTCCTTGATGCGGATGGCGGTTCCGGTTTTGCCGCCGGCGCGGTAGCCCGGCACCTCCGCCAGCACCGCGGTGCCCTTGATGTCGACCACCTTTTCCAGCGCACCGCGCATCGCCTTGGCGGCTTCCGGGCGGAGGACGGTGGAGATCACCTCGGGCTCGAAGCGTTCGACGACGGTGCCGTCGTTGGCGATGACCGACCTGACGATGTGCGGTCTGCGCAGCTTGCCGTCGCCCGCGATCACGCAGTAGGCGGAGGCCATTTGCAGCGGTGTGACGGCGAGGGCGTAGCCGTAGGTGGCGCGGGAAAAATCGACGGCGTTGCCAGTGTCGCGAACCACCCCGCGGCTCTCGCCACTGAGTTGGATGCCGGTCTTCACCCCGAATCCCCAGCGACCCATGTAGTCGTAGAAGCGCTTGGAGCCGAGCTGGAGGCCGAGCTTGTAAGCGCCGATGTTGCTGGATTTCGCGAGCACGCCTTCGACCGTGAGGTAGCCGTAGGGATGGTGGTCGGGAACCCGCACCTTGCCCTGCTGGTAGAGTCCGTTGTGGCAGAAGATCGAGGTCGGGCCGGACACCAGGCGCTCGTTGAGCGCGGCACCGGCAGCCACGATCTTGATCGTGCTGCCCGGCTCGTAGGTCGCCTGCAGCGCGAAGTTCGCGGCGGTCTTGTCGAGGTCCTTCAGGAGATTGAGATTGAAGTGCGGGCGGCTGGCCATCGCGAGGATCTCACCGGTCTTCGGGTCCATCACGATCACGCAGCCGCGCTCGCTCTGGAACTCCTTGAGGCCGGCGTCGAGTTCCTCCTCGACGATCGCCTGGGCACCCATGTCGAGCGTGAGCTGGACATTGAGACCGGAGCGCGGCGGCTTGAGGCTCGAACGATCGCCGGGGATCCGCGCGCCGTTCGGGGCGCGGCGGTGTTCCTGCCAGCCGTCGCTGCCCGCGAGGTACTCTTCGAGCGTGGACTCGATGCCGAACTTGCCGACCTGGCGGAAGGCCTTGCCGCCCAACTCATCGAGCACTTCGATCTCGCCGGTGTAGCCGATGACATGGGTCGCGAGGTCGGGCGAAGTGTACCAGCGCTTCGATGACTCGCGCATGAAGAAACCTTCCAGCCAGTGCCTTGAGATCAGCTCGCGCACGCCTTCCGCCGCATCGGCCTTAAGGTCCTTGACCAGCGCGAACTCCTTGGCCTTGTCGGCGATCGCCTTTTCGATCCGGTGCCGCATGTCCTCGCGCTTGAGGCCGAGCGGGCGGGCGAGGAGGTGGACCGCTTGGGCGAGCGCCTTTTCGAATGCGGCACCGGCCGGCATGTCCTCGAACTCCTTCAGGATCACGCTGCGCTCGGCGAGGATGCGGCGCTTGCGGGCTTGGGCATCCAGCGACTCCCAGCCTTCATCAAGGCTCACCCGCTCGTAGGCCAGCGGGTAGGAAATCATCAGCGGATCCGTGAGGTGATTGACGTTCACGAAGACCGTCGCGACCGGCATGCTCTTGGCGAGCACCTCCTCGTTGCGGTCCACGATCTTGCCGCGCAAGCCCGGCAGGATCTCGCGGCGTTCGAAGGTCAACCGCGCCTTGTCCGCGTAGTGCTTGCGGTCCCACGCCTGGATCTGGATCAGACGGACCGAAAGCAAACTGAGCCCGATCACGAGGACCGAGCACAGCAGGAAGCAACGGGATTGGAAGGCGCGGGAAGTCATGGCAAGGCGCGGTCGGTAGGCCCCTTGGGCGATGCCCGCGACGGTTCGATCTCCTCGATATCAGCCGGGGTGATGGCAATGAGGGTGCTGCCGTTTTCCTGAAGTCGTTCGCGCATGTCGAAGCGGTCGAGCAACTCGTCGGTGTTCACCCCGATCATCCGGATCTTCACCTCGGTTTGCTCGATCCGTTGTTCCGCCTGGTCGATCAGGCGTGCCGTCTTGACCTGCGAGTTTTTGTAAACCGCGTGCATGACGCCGCCGGTCACCACCACCAGTGCGGCAAGGATCAGCGAGATGAAGACGGACGGGTGAGTCTTCGGTTCGGAGCGGAGGCGGTTCATCGGAGTGAGATGGTGGGGTCCAGAAGCTCGGCGACCCGCAGTTTTGCACTGCGGGCCCGCGGGTTGACTCGGATCTCTGCGTCGCTCGCGGCGATCGCTTTTCGAACAGGCAGCCGGAAGCACCAGTCGGGATTCGGCCGCGGTTCGGGCCAGCCGGGTTGGTCGAGGAAGGGCTTCGAGCGGTGCTGCATGAATCGCTTCACCATCCGGTCTTCGAGGCTGTGGAAGGTGATGACTAACAGACGTCCGCCGGGCTTGAGGACATCGACCGATGCCTCCAAGGCGCGCTCCAGCGAACCGAGTTCGTCGTTCACCACCATGCGGATCGCCTGGAAGGCTTTCGTCGCCGGATGGATGCGGCCGGTGCGGCCGATGGTCTTTTCAATGCAGTCCGCGAGGTCGGTCGTCGTGTCGAAGGCGCGGGTCGCGCGGCGTTTCACGATGGCCGCGGCGATCCGGCGGGCCCGCGGCTCTTCGCCGAGTTCGCGGAAGATGCGGATGAGTTCTTCTTCCGGCCAGGTGTTGACCACTTCCGCCGCATCGAAGGGACAGGCCGGGCCCATCCGCATGTCGAGAGGGCCGGCGCCGCGGAACGAAAAACCTCGTTCCGCGGCGTCGAGTTGCCGGGACGAGACCCCGAGGTCCAAAAGCAAGCCATCGGCGCGCTTTTCCCCCCGGACCTCGGGGATGTCCCGGAGATCTGCAAAATTCCCCTGCCAGGTGCGGAAGCGGTTGCCGAAGGCGGCCAGCCGCTGAGACGCGAAGGCCAGCGCTTCCGGATCGCGGTCCACCCCGAGCACCTCCGCGCCAGCCTTCAGGAAGGCTTCGCTGTGACCGCCGCCGCCGAGGGTGCCGTCGATGAGGTGCATCCCCTCGCCCGCGCGCATCCACTCGCTCACCTCGCAAGGGAGCACGGAGAGATGGTAGCTCGACGATTCGCCGGGTGCGGCGTTTGCACTGAAAAGATCCAACGACCGCCGCCCTGCCAACCAGCCATGGAATGCAGGTCGGACGGTCGTTTGGGAATGAACGGAAAGGAGCGCTGTCCCGAGTGCTCCGGTCCGTTCGCATGGAAAATTTTCGGGGGTCCGTGCGGACAACCAGCCAGAAGCCGCACGAACCACCGATTTAAAAAGCGAAAGGGGTACTGTCCCGAGTAACCCCATCCGCCCAGCCAGGAAATCCTCCGGCCGCCGTCCTGCCAACCAGCCATGGAATGCAGGTCGGACGGCCGTCTTGGAATGAACGGAAAGGAGCGCTGTCCCGAGTGCTCCGGTCCGTTCGCATGGAAAATGTCCCGGGGTCCGTCCAGACAACCAGCCAGAAGCTGCACGGACCACCGGGTTTAAAAGCGAAAGGGGTACTGTCCCGAGTGACCCCTTCCGCCCAGCCAGGAAATTCTCCGGCCGCCGTCCTGCCAACCAGCCATGGAATGCAGGACGGACAGCCGTCTTGAAGTGAACGGAGCGGAGCGCTGTCCCGAGTGCGCCGGTACGTTCGGATTGGAAAATGTAGCCCAACTCCCACACCTTGCCGAACGCCGCAATGGGTGTCGCGGAGCCGGTTTGTGCGGATGCAGGAGTTGGTTGGGCGAACAGCATGTTGTCGCTTCTATCAGGTGTGGGCGGGTGAAATCTTTGGTTAGAGGACGCCGAGGTCGCCGTCGTCCATGCTGGCCTCGATCTGCTTGATGCGATCAAAGGTCGAGGAAGCGCAAATCAAGTAGTAAGGTCCGCGGCCGGCGAGGATCACTTGGCCTTCCGACTGGATGCCGACTTGCTCGCTCCAGTCTTTCGGGATCGTCAACTTGCCTTGGACGCTGACGAAGGCCTTCTTCGACATCATCCGCAGGGAACCGACGATTTGCTGCTTCCTGGCAGGAGTCAGGTCGCTGTTTTCCACCTTCTCGAATTTCCGGGCGAACTCTTCTTCGGTGAAGACCTTGATGACCGGCAGCTCATGCTCCCGTGAAATCTGGAGGCGGATCGCCGTCTCTTCCGTTTCCGGACGCCAATCGACAGGGATGGAAACCCGGAATTTCGGGTCCATCTTGTAGTCAAAATGACTTTCGTGGATGTAGGAGGAGGAAGGCATCGGATGCGGCCAAGCCGCTGAAGTGCCCCGAACTACACCAAAATACCCACATAGCGTCAATTTAAATTCAGGCCGGGTTAAACAAAATTTTAATCCGTTAAATTACAACAAGTTGGCAAGCTTTTCAGCCTGGAAATTTCAAGAACCCCGCAAGGTTTTTTGGAAATTTACAGCCAATTTTGTGCTGCCTGGTGTCTTACCAAGAGCCTTGGAATCCAAGTTTCGAGGCCTAGACGGGCGAAAACCTAGCACCAGTGTACTTGGAGTCGAGTCTGTGCAATCGAGTGCATTCAAATAATCCCTAAAGCACTTTTCAGCGCACCTTGAGGATCATCCGAGCCTTGCCGGCCGGGTCTTTGGCAGCATCGGGCTTCCAGCCGAGGGTGAAGCCCTCGATCAGCGCCACTTCTCCGCGATTCCAAAGGTCGAAGACCGCGTTCTCACCGGCTTCGAGCTCAAATCGATTGTCCTTATAGCCCGCGATATCGATCCGCGCTTGGCGGATACCCGGACCGTTGAATTCCTTCGTCTCGGCGTCGAGCGGGGTCACCAGATCCAATTTCAGCTTCTTGCCGTCGGTCCACAGCAGATCGACCCGGTCCTTTTTCGCCTTTTCCTCGCGTTTCTCGATCAGGTTCTCAAAATAATAAACATCCGGAACGATGACCCGCATGACGAAGCGCGGATCGGTCAAATCACCCTTTTCCAAAAGCTTCCCGCCAACGCTGATTTCATCGCCATCGAACTCCAGATTCACCTCGAAGCGCGCCCCTCCCGACACCGTTCCGCGGAAGGTCAGCTTTTCAGGATTGATTGTCGCGGGGGTGACGGCTTCCCAACCGTCTTTCGTTGCCTGCTTCCCGATCACCCGCTCGTCGGGCAAGACTTCCTCAATCAGTGGCTGGAGCTTGATGCCAATCCGGCCGCTCATCAGTGCGCCCTTGTCACCCATCGGCGTCAACAATCCCTCGCCATCGTTTCCCACCAGAAACTGGAAGCTCCGGCGCTCGTATCCCGCATAACTGCCGATCCAAGGCTGCACATTGAGTTGCGGCAATTCTTCAGCGCGGAGCGGGAAGAGCGGCGACAAGCACAAAGCCACGAGGAACGTTCTTTTCATGACGGGAATAAGGAAAGACGGAAGCCGTTGGCTTTGCCAGTCGTTTCTCCTCCATGGATCCCGCCGCCCTCGCCGAGTCCGCCCGCAACGATGCCCATCCGCCCGCCGCACTCAAACCGGCACAGCGGGTCCTGTGGCTGGCCCGGGCCGGACGCTGGCATGAAGCTCACGACGCCTGCCAGGATCTCCCCGATCCCGCCGGCGCCTGGATCCACGCTTGGCTGCATCGCGAGGAGGGAGATCCGGGCAATGCCGCCTACTGGTATTCACGAGCCAAAAAGCCGGTGCCGGCCCGCGGCCTGACCTTGGAAGACGAGTGGCTGCAAATCGCCAGCGCGCTTTCCCCGGCACCCTAGGCTGCTGTAAACCCGCTGTCGTTGCGTTCCAAAGTGGTGGCGTCATTTTGTCGCCATCCTCCTCGAGTTCTTCACTCGAAAAACCCGCGCTTCTCCTCCATCGCACGACGGTTTTTCTTGGTCGGTCGTCCCTGCTCGCCGATCAGCCGCTGTGCCCGGCTTTCACTCCAGATCTTCCGCTGCGCGATCACCTCCGGCGGCGTGATCTCCTCGCAAGCCGCCCGCGCCTCCGGTGCACCCACCCGCATGTCGATCAGCCCGAGCACCCGCACCACCCGCGTCCCCGGACCTTCGGGAAAGGGCAGCTCCAACAGCTCCCCGCCTTTCAGCTCGGACGCCGCCTTGAAAATCCGCTCTCCCGTCCGCACCCGGCCGCTCTCACAAGCCTTCGCCGCCAGCCCGCGCGTCTTGAACAGCCGCACCGCCCACATCCACTTGTCCACGCGCACGCTGTCCATCACACCATGACTCGGCTCATCGCCCGCAAGGGAAGAAAGCCCGGCCCCGTCTGTCGAGCGGTTTCACAGCACGCCCGGCGGCCATAGGCCGCAAAGGTAGGGACGATCCGCCCTCGGTCGTCCGCGAACGGTCCCCAACGGCCCGCCTCCCCCTGTGGACCTCAACCGCCCTCCAATTCCGACTCCCGACCCAAATAACCGCCTCACCGACCCTTCCACTCGAACTCCTGGGCAAGATCATCCTCATTCCCCGCGATCCCATCCGGCCCCCCGCTTCTCAACTCCCACCGGAAAGCCCCGCTCCCGGACGACACCTCCCGATAGTGAAAAGGCTGCCTCCACGGATCCATTGGTGCTTTGGACATCACCTGAACCCAGTCCTCCGGAATCGGCTCCAAGGTTGGCCGCGCAACCAATGCCTCCAGTCCCTGCTCCGTTGTCGGCGGACGTCCCGCGTGGAGCGAATATACCTGCAATGCCGAATTCAAACTCAGTAGATCGGCCCTGCAGCGATTGTTAGGCCGCTCGCCGGAAACGCTGGGTGACGCAAGCGAGGACCATAACAACATCCCGCATCCCCCGAGCAGCACCAGAAGCTTGTAGATCGAATCACGCGTCACTCCCCTCCAACCCCGCCCGGACCATTCCTTGTCCCTGGCTTCAAAGGCCACCCGACCGCAGAGGACCTCTCAAGTCCTCGGAAATCCGTTTGGAACAACGAAAGAAACGAAACCCTGCAAAAGCCCGAGCCGAACAGCCTACTCTCTTCTTCCTCAAATTTCGCTCGTTTCGTCCCTCTCGTTGTTGCCCTCATCCCAGTTCCCCCAACTCCCCGCTCTCTCCGCGACCTCTGCGCCTCCGCGGTTCGATCCTTCGCAGCTTCAGCGAAAAAAGGCCCGTCCCGCGGAATGGCCCTCAATCCCCATCCCGGATTCGACATTCGCCGATTCCCCGTCTAGCTCCCCCCATGCACGCCGACCTCACGCCCGAACTCCTCAGCCCCGCCGGCAACTGGGACTGCGCCCGCGCCGCCGTCGCCGCCGGGGCCGACGCGATCTACTTCGGCATGCCGAAATTCAACGCCCGCCTGCGCGCCGACAATTTCACCGAAGCCGACCTCCCCGAGCTGATGGCCTTCCTTCACCAGCACGGCGTGAAGGGCTTCGTCGCGATGAACACCCTGATCTTCACCGGCGAACTCGAGTCCGCCGAACGCCAGCTCCGCCTCATCGCCGAAGCCGGCGTCGATGCCCTCATCATCCAAGACCTCGGCCTCGCGAAAATGGCCCGCGAGATCGCCCCCGGCGTCGAGCTCCACGCCTCGACCCAGATGACCATCACCTCCCCCGAAGGACTCCGCTTCATCGAGTCCCTCTTCCCCCTCGAACGCGCCGTCCTCGCCCGCGAACTCTCCGTCAAAGAAATCGAGCGCTTCCATTCTTCCCCAATTTCCCAATCTCCCAATCCCCCAATCACCCCGATAGAAGTCTTCGTCCACGGAGCTCTCTGCGTCGCCTACTCCGGCCAGTGCCTCACCAGTGAATCCCTCGGCCAGCGCTCCGCCAACCGCGGCGAATGCGCCCAGGCCTGCCGCATGCCGTATGAACTCGTCATCGACGGCGAAACCCGCGACCTCGGCGAGCACCGCTACCTCCTCAGTCCCCAGGACCTCGCCGCCGTCGATCTCATCCCCGACCTCGTCAAAGCCGGCGTCAAATCCTTCAAGATCGAAGGCCGCCTCAAAACTCCCGAGTACGTCGCCGCCGTCACCCGGGTCTACCGCAAAGCCCTCGACGCCTGCCTCGATCAATCCGAAATCAACAATCCTCAATCGACAATCGGCAATCCTCAATCGGCAATCACTGAGGCCGACCGCTACGAACTGGAGATGACATTTTCCCGCGGCCTCACCACCGGCTGGCTTGCCGGAACCAACCACCCCTACCTCACCCACGGCCGCTTCGGAAAAAAGCGCGGCCCGCTGCTCGGCACCATCTCCGCCTGCGGCGGCACTTGGATCGAACTCACCGACCGCACTGCCATCCCGATCAAGCCCGGCGACGGCGTGGTCTTTGACGCCGGCGAAAACCGCGACCTCGAACAAGGTGCCAAGATCTGGAAAATCGAGGGCGCTCGCATCGTCTTCCATCGCACCTTCAGCGGCATCAATTTCAGCCGCCTCAAGCCCGGCCAGACGCTCTACAAAACCTCCGACGAAAAGCTGGAGTCCGACATCCGCCGCTTCTGGCAGACCGCCAAGCTCCGCGAGGTCAAGCAGGCCCTCCACCTCACCGCCACCGGCAAGCCCGGCGACCCCCTCTGCCTTTCCTCTTCATTCAATATTCAGCGTTCCGCGTTCGATGTTCGATGTTCGTCCTCAATTCCCCTCCAACCGGCCGCCAAGCACCCGCTCACCGAAGAAACCCTCCGCGCCCAGCTCGGCCGCCTCGGCGACACCTCCTACGAACTCGCCTCCCTCGACTTCCAACTCGAAGGCGACTGCCACCTCCCCCTTTCCGAACTCAATCGCATGCGCCGTGAGTTGGTCGATGCCCTTCCCAAAGAAGAGGGGCGCGGGCGGCTCGCCCGCAGGCCCTCTTCGATCACCGTCCACGACCTTCTCCCCTCGATTGACCTGATTGACCCCAATGACCTGATTGACCCAGTCCCCCAATTGTCCGTCCTCTGCCGCACCCTCCCCCAGGTCCAGGCCGCCCTCGACCGCAACGTCGCCACCATCTACTGCGACTTCGAAGACCCCCGCCGCTACCGCGATGCGGTCTCTCTCAAACAATCAACCATCAGCAATCAACAATCCTCAATCGTCAATCCGCCTCCCTCCATTCTCCTCGCCACCCCGAGAATCATGAAGCCCGGCGAGACCGGCTATCTCAAGCTCATCGAACGCGCGGAGCCCGACGGCATCCTCCTCCGCAACCTCGCCGCGCTCGACTACTACAAAGACCGTAGTGACTTGAAGAAAGTCGGCGACTTTTCCCTCAACGTCGCCAACCCGATCACCGCGAAGCTCCTCAAGGAAGCCGCGAACCTCGACACGCTGACCATTTCCTACGACCTCAACATCGGCCAGGTGCTCGATCTCCTCGCCGCAGCACCGTCGGAATGGTTCGAGCTCACGCTCCACCAGCACATGCCGATGTTTCATATGGAGCACTGCGTTTTTTGCACCTTCCTCAGCAGCGGAACCACCTGGAAGGACTGCGGCCGGCCCTGCGAAAGCCACGTCGTCCACCTGCGCGACCGGGTCGGCCAGCTCCACCGCCTCACCGCCGACGTCGGCTGCCGCAACACCCTCTTCAACGGCCGCGCCCAGACCGGTGCCCGTTTCTACGAGGACCTTCGTAGGACCGGGCTGTCGAAATTCCGCGTCGAGTTGCTCGACGAAGACGACCTCGGCACCCTCCGCACCATCACCGCCTACCAAGACCTGCTGGCCGGCAAAACCGACGCCCTCACCCTCCTCGACAACGTCAAGGCCTTCGAAAAACTCGGCGTTACCGAAGGCACCTTGAGGTAGCCCGTTGTCATCGTTCGGGCCTGACGGAGGGCGGCTTAAGTTCGGATTGAATCGCCAGCGGGACCGGTCAAGCTCGCGGCTTATGAACCGACGCGATTTCCTTGGATGCTCAAGCCTTGCCCTCGCCAGTTCTGCCGTGCCGGCGGTGGCCGCGGAAACGGCGCCGACCGCGGCCAGACCGCGCGCGGTTTTCACCAAAACGCTGGAAGGCCTCGCCGCGGATGACCTTGGAAAACGGGTGGCGGCTCTGGGCGTGAAGGGCATCGAGGCCCCGATCCGCGCCGGAGGACACATTGAACCGAAAGCCGCGCCGGAGCGCTTGGCGGCTTTCGTGGAAGGACTGAAAAAGCACGGCGTGATGATCGACATCCTGACGTCCGACATCGGGCAGGCGGACAAGACCGGCGAGACGCTGCTGCGCACCGCCGCGGCGCTGGGGATCAAGCGCTACCGCTTGGTCCACTTTCGCTACGACCTGAAGAAGCCGGTCGCGCCGCAGCTTGCGGACGTGAAGGCGAAGCTCAAGGACCTGGCGGCCATGAACCGCGAGCTGGGCGTTCAAGGGCAGTATCAGAACCACCGCGGCAACAACTACGTCGGCGGGCCGATCTGGGACATGGTGTCGGCGCTGGAAGGGATCGATGTCGCCGATCTCGGACTCGCCTTCGACTTCGCCCACGCGACGGTGGAAGGATCGAATACCTGGGAACTGAACCTGCGCCGCGCCGCGCCGCACATCGCCGCGGTCTATTTCAAAGACTACCGGCTGAACGGCCGCCAATGGGAAGCCTGCCCGCTGGGCCAGGGAATCGTGAATCCGAAGGCAGGCGCGCTGGTGAAGCAACTGCTGCCTGCAGGAACTCCGGTGTCGCTGCACGTCGAGTACGTCAGCGGCTCCGGCGAGGAACGGGTGGCGAAAACCTTCGAGGCGATGAAGGCGGACCTCGCGACGCTCGCGAAGTGGCTGCCGGGGTGAGTCGGTGAGTCGGTGTTTCGGTGTTTCGGTGAAGCACCGACCCACCGACCTACCGGTTCAAGGCCCGAAGGCGAAGCGGGCGAAGAATTTGGGTGCGCCAGGAGGTGGGGTAAGACGAAAGGTCAGGCGGTCGACGGCGGGGCTGCCGGGCTGGCGGATGTTGCTGAGGAAGACGGCGGTGGGATCGTTCGCCCAGAAGGTGAGACCGATGGATACTTCGGGAATCACCGCGGCATTCTCTGCGGTGGCGCGGCGGGTGACGGACATCAGGAAAGTGCCGCCGGGTTCGATCTCGAAAGTCGGCTTCAAGGTCTGCTCGCCCACCAGTGGACTGCCGCCGAGAAAGTATTCCTCGCGAGTGGTGAAGCCATCGCCATCGAGGTCTGCGTCATCAGGATGGTTGCCGTTGGCGGCTTTCCAAGCGGCGTAGGACTGGCTGTCGGAAAGCCCGGGGGTCCCACCGTCCGCGACGAGACTGGCACGCCAACTCAGTGGATTGGCGTGGTTGGGATTCGAGTAGGGACTGGCCAGCACCAACGAATAGCCGCTGCCATCCGCCTCCACTGGCCAAGGTGCGACGTCGTCGTACGCGAACAAGTGGAGGATCGCACCGTCCGCGCGGCGCAGTTCGAGACTTTCCCCGGAGTTATCGAGGTTGTTCGGATAGATGCCAGCGATCGGGCGGCCGCTGCCAAAGGCGGCGGTGAACGCGGCCTGGTCCTTGACCACGAGAATGCGGGAACCGGGACCAAGCAGCGTCCCGCCGGGAAAGGCGAAGGTGAGTCCGGCCGTGAAGTTCACGTTGCTGAGATCAAGCGTCGCGGCGGAGGTGTTCATCAGCTCGACGTATTCGGTCGTCTCAATGTTGCCGGGCGGATTGTAATAAATCTCCGAGATTACGAGAGTGGACGGCAGCGGCGGCTCGATGCCGCCGGTGTTGGTGACCGTGATGCTGTCGGTGCCGACCACCGCACCGGTGAAGTCGACCGCTTCCAGCGCGATCACGTTCGGGCCGAAAGTGAGCGGGACGGCGACCTGCCAGGTATTGACCGAGGTCCAAGTGCTGGCGAGGGGCACCGAAGAGCCCGCGAGGCGGATCTCGCGGATATTGATCCAGCCTTGGCCGGCCAGGGTGACCGGGCTGGTGCCGGTGGAGAAGTTCGCGCCGCCGTTCGTGGTGATGGTGAAGGGCACCGACGGGGTGTCGGTGTTGATCGCGCCGAGGATGTAGTTCGAGCGGCTGTCGATATAACTCAAGTGACCGCCGAAGTTCTCGCCGGGGAGCAGGCTGCCGTAATGGCTGGTCCAGGCCGACATGTACGACTGGTTGAAGACCGTGGTGCAGATGTGATGCAGGTGGCCGAGGTAGGCGCGGCGGCGGGCACCGTTGGCGACGAGCTTCTGCAGCTCCGCATTCTCGAAGATCCCACGGGTGGCGCTGTAGGAAAAATCCATGTCGTGCGGGAAGAACAGCATCCGTCCATCCGGACGGGCGTAGAAAATCCCGTTGTGGTTCGAGTTCGCGAAGAACGAGTCCCCCGCCCCGCTGGCGCAGGCATAGGCGGTGGCGCGCAGCCACTGATCGACATCAATAATGCTTTCCAGCCCGGTCTCGAAGGCCGCGCCGCTCTTGGCGAAGTGCTTGCCGAGCGCGATGACACGCGAGTAGTCGTCGACGTCCTCGTTGTTCTCGAGGAGGAAGTTCCAGCGATAACTTTCCTTGTCATCGCCGAGGTCGGTGATGTTGGTGCCGACCACAGCGTCGGGCTGGGGCAGCTTGAAGCCGCCGGCATCGGTGGTGGTTGGATAGTAGATCAGCTCGTATTCGTAGGCGGTGCCATCGCTGCCGTTCTCGAACTGGGAGTCGAGGAAGACGTCGTTGAAGCGCGCCATCTGGAGGATGGCTTGACTGGTGTGAGCGGGGTCGGGGGCGATGACCTTGCAGAGGTCGTTGTATTCCGCCGGCACGCCGCCGCTGGCATACATCATGTGGTCGTAGAGGATTTCCTGGCAGCCAGTGATCTGGCCTTCGGAACGGTCAATGGCGATGGTCCCGTGGACGCCGCGGAAGAGCTGGTCCTTCTTGAAACCGAGATTGAAGCCAACGCGGGCGGGAGCTGGTCGGCCGCGCTGGCTGCTTTTGAGACGGACGCCGACGTCGTAGTAGATTTCCCGTTCGCCATAGATGACGGTGCAGCCGAGGCGCTCGTTGCTCATCAGGTTGTTGGTCTGATAGAGCAGGGCCTCGTCGGCGGGATTCATGATAATGCGGATGTTCTGAAGGCCGTTGGTGGCGGCGAGCCCGTCGTTCACCTGATAGAGCGCGTGGGAGGAAGGGCCGTCCGCGGGATGGAAGGAGGTGGCGGGGGCGGGTGCGGCATCGATGGCGGCGACATGGAAACGCACCACGCTGGCGGCAGACTGGCCGGGGACGGGTGCGGTGAAGGTGGTCCCGTCGCCGGCGGGAGTCATGAGGACCGGGGTGAACGCGCCGCCATTGACCGAGTAGTGGAGTGTGAGCGTGCCGAGGCCATCGGGATCAGCGGCGCGGGTGGTGATGGTGACAGCTTCACCAGGGTCCGGCACCACGGGGGAGTGCGAAAGGGCGGTGAAGCCGGGACCGCTGTTAGAGACGGCGGTGGAGTTCGCGGCTCCGGGAGTGCCCGGCGTGTCGGTGCGGGATAGCTCGGTGGTTTTGGCGACGCGGTTGAAGTAAAGTCGGGTATTGAGGCGGTTCGATCCGCTGAGCCAGCGGGCGCGGTAGCTGATTTCGTAAACGCGGCCGTTCACCACCGAGAGGCCGCCGGTCAGGGTGGTCTCGACGTGATTGTGCATGTGCTCGGTCGCGCCCTTCGAACTCAGGCGGAGCACGTTGTTTCCCGGGCTGTCGGGGTCGGGGACGATCTGGGCGTGTCGATGGTTGCCGAGGAAACGCCAGCCGGTGGTGCCGGACTGAAAGTTGCCGTTTGCAATCATCTGCACCGCGGAGGTGTCGGGATTTTCGGTGACCCGGAGGTCGTCAATCAGCACGTCACCGCTATCGAGCAGGCCGAAGATGAACTCCCTCCACTGGTTGTCGGGACCCGTGCTGGCGGCGGCGGTGGCGCGGTAGGTGTAGGTTTGCCACGTGCGGCGGGCGCGTTCGTCGCTGGCAGCCCAGGCGCCGGGGAGCGCGTTGTCGGAGCGCGGGTTGCGGAGTTCGAGGGTGGAGCCTTCGGCATCGGCAGCGCCGGGCCAACGGCCGCCGTCGAGATAGGAGACCTCATCGGCGGGATTGCCCGCAGCATCTAACAGGGTGATCTTTTCCCCTCCGCCGGCAAGGCTGCCGGACCACGGGCCGAGGACGGTCGCACCGGGGGTCGGCGTGAAGTTACCGGGCGACCTCGCGACGACGAGGTAACCACCGGGGGCGAGGAGGGTGGGTGCAGGGAAGCCGAACGTGATGCCGGAGCCGAAGCTCCAGCCGCCGAGATCGACGGGTGACGCGCCGCGGTTGTGGAGCTCGATCCATTGCTTGTCGGCGCTGGCTAGCGAGACGTCGGGCGGGTTGTAACAGATCTCGTTGAGGACGATGTTCTGTTGGAGATTGAAGCTGTTCGCGGTGCCGGGGGTCGGGGCGGATGGATAGAGCCAGCGGTCGGGCCAGAGGTCGGAACGGCCGCGGGTAACGAGGTCGGCTTCCCTTACATCCACGGGACTGCCGGTGGGCGAGCGGAGGATCAGCTTATCGCCGCTGGCCGGACGGAAGCCGAGCTGGGTGTTGGTGTAGTGGACCAGGCCGCCGGGTTGCACGGTGACCGTGGGCAAGGGATCGGTGCCAGACAGAGAACCGGTCACTTCAAGCGTGAAGCCGGCGGTCGAAACTGGAGCTGCGGTAGGATTGCGCACCTCGATGAAGAAGGGCGAGGCGCTGGCTCCCGAAATCTCGTGGATCTGCAAAGCAGGCGGAAGATCGGGATCGGGAAGGGTTTCCTCGCCGCGCAGGTTGGCAGTGAACCAGGCGGTGTTGTCGGAAGCCCCGGTGTGGACGGAGACGGCGAGGACGTTGGTGCCATTGACCAGCGCGCTGGCGGAGACGTTCTGCGGCGCGCTCGGCTGCGGCTGGGTGACATTGGACAAAGCGGACGTCGTGTGGCCGATCGATCCGACGGGCAGGTTGTGCCGGGCGATTTCCTGGCCGTTCAAGTAGAAGACCGCGCCATCGGCGAGAGTGTGATCGAGTTGGAGAGTGGTCCGCGCCGGGTCACCGGAGAAGGTGAAGGATTTGCGGAAATAAGCGGTGGAAGCGCCCGCGGCGAGCGGTGTTCGAGCGACGCTGTCGGGGAAGGCGGTGGCGAGTCCGTAGCGGCCTTCAAGGTAGGCACCGACCGATTGAAACTCGGAGGCGGAGAGTTCGTCGCGATAGATCAGCAGCTCGGCGATGTCGCCGTTGAAGCCCTGGGAACCGCCGCTATCATGGTTGGCGATCACGATCGGCTGCGGGGTGAGATTGCCGCCGGTGTCGGGGGTGGTTGCCTCCATCACGCCATCGACCCAAATTTCAAAACGGCTGAGCGCGGGATTGCGACGGACCGCGACGATCTGGAACTGGGTGGTGGAGATCGGTGAGGTGGAGACCATTCCACCGATGCCGCTGCCGTCATCGTAGCGCTTCTGGAATCCGTAGCGATTATTGTCCGGTTTGAGCGAGACGAGGGGATTCCCGATGGCCGCGGCCCGGTCGAAAATGTAATCGCCGCTGCCGTCGCCGACCCCGCCATTGGTCGGCGGGCCGTTGGCGCGACACACGATGAAGTAGACGAAGCCGGAAGTCGGTGCGATTCCGGGAGATACGGCGGTGCGGAATTGGTCGTTCCCATCGAAGTCCACGACCGGCTGGCCGGAGGGGGTCAAGTTGGTCTGAAATGCCGGATCACCGCCGGCCGTGGCGTTCTGGGAAACCCCGTCCCCGGTGGCGGTGTCGAGCCACGGGTTGAAGGTGGCGCCGTTGGCGACGCCGGTGACGGCGCCGGCTCGGAAGCGCTCAACGAGGTCCGCGGTGATCGCGAGGACGGGTGGTGCGGACGGAGAGCCGAAGGAGGCTTGGCCCTCTGTCCACGCGCTGTCATTGAAGCTGGTGTTTTTCCAGGTAGAGGTCGGGGCGGTGGTGCTGTCACGGTAGCGCCACCTGGTGTCAGCATCCGTGAAGACATGGGCGAGCGGCACTTCGTTGGAGATGAAGTTAACTGAGGACGGAGTGCCGCCAGCGCCTAAGCTGGCGCGCCAGTTCGCGGGGTTCTCCGCGGCGGTGCCGGGGAGGCGCTTGGCCAGCGTGGCTCCCGCGCCATCGGGCTGGGCAGGCCACGAACCGGAGTCGCCGTAGTCCAGGCGGTCCATCAGGCGGCCGGCGGAATTGAGCAGGTCGATGGTTTCGCCGCCGTTGGACAGGTTCCCAAGGTAGGGTCCGAAGACATTCGGCACGCCAGCCAGCGAGGCATGACTGGGCAGCTTCGCGATTACGATCATCCCCCCCCCGGGGATGACGGTGCCGGTCGGAAAGGTGTAGTCGATCCCGGCCGCCAGCGACCAACCGGAGAGGTCGATGTTGACCGCCATCTGGTTGTGTAGCTCGACCCATTCGGCATCCTGGGTGAGCGGCGGATTGTAGTGGATCTCGTTGAAGGTGACGACGGCGTCGGGCGTGTCCGCGCGCGAGTTGCCAGCCGCGAGGGTGACGCAGGCGACGAGGGCTCTGAGCAGCTTGGGTGCGTGCATGAAACGAGTGAAGGGGACGCCGGGACCGGGGGTCCCGCAAGGGGTAAAGGGGCATCCCCCGAAATGGCGATCCCGCGGACACCGGAGTGCCCGCGGGATCGACCGTGGTGATAGATGAACGGTGGGGCGGTGAAGTGGGACTATTAGTCCTCGATGCGATAAAACTCCCTCGCTTCAGAAGCTTCCGCCGCAGGCACCGTGGCCTGGCCGATTCCGCCGGCATTGGTTGTGGCCGTCAAAGGAGTGGTCAGCGGACCGAAGGGCGTCGTCAGATCGGGTGACTTGGTCACGTCGTACGTGGTGTTCGGCGCACCGGTGAAGTCGATGATAATGTTCCCGCTCCCGTCCCGCGTCACACCGGTGACCACCGGCGGCAAGACTTCGTTGGTCAGGCCGTAGAGGTGGAACGAACCGCTGGCAGGGAGGGCGCTTTCATGAACCCGTGCCCGGATCACCAGGCTGGTGGCTTCCGCCACGTAGTTGTAGCTCAGGTAGTAAGCCGAGTCGTTGTTCGCGTTGTTGAGCACGATCCCGGGCCGGTCGGTCGGAAGTGCGCCGAAAGGTTCGTCCACCGTTGCACCATTCGTGAAGCGCAGATCGATCGGACGGAAGCTGGCGCTGACGTTGTCCCAAGGGCGCACGAACATCTTCAGCTTGTAGGCCTTGCCGATTTCAAGTCCGCTCAGCGTGTAGGTCTGGAATCCCTGCGGGTTGCCATCCGTGTTGAAGACGAAGCCACCAAACATATCGAGGACTCCGGCACCGGTCACACCGCCGTTAAGAGGCACCCATGCACCGTTGTTGATTGGATTGATCTCACCAAAGCCACCGGACGCGATCGCCCAGGTGAAATTCGTCGGGAATGAGATCGGGTTGAGTTCATCGAGCAACACGCCGTTGATGGTGGCGGGACCGCCACCGCTGATTTTGTGGGTGTAAGTCGTGCTCGCAGAAATTCCGGTGCTGGCGTCATCCGTCACCGGCACGATGCCAAATGCCGGAGGAAGAGGCGGCCGGGAGGCGAAATCAACCGGATTGCTTCCCTTGGCGACCTCAAAGCCATCGCGAACCCCGTCATCATCGGTATCCGGATCGATGGCGCTGGAGCCGGAATCCAGGGGGCCGACGAAGGTGCCGGAGTTCGACTCGACGCCGTCATTCAAGCCGTCCTTGTCGGTATCCGCGACCAGCGGATTGGTGACCGGCCGCGGTGCGACCGGATTTTGCTCCACGTTGTCGTTGAGGGTATCGCCATCGGTATCGGCCAAGACCGGACTGATGGTGGGAAAGGCTCCCAGACTCAGATTGAACTCCTGCAGGTCGGTAAGACCGTCGTTGTCGAAGTCACCCGTGCCGGCACCGGGACCGGGACCGGCTGCAAGACCGTTGAGGCTGGTGAGGTTTCCGGCGAAGCTGAGTTCCCACTGATCCGCCAGGCCATCGGCGTCGTCATCCTTGATGAGCGTGAAGACATGCTCGAATTCCTGCGTTCCGCCGGTGACCGTGCCAGTACCCTTCACGCGGATGAAGTATTCGGTTCCTTGAGGGTCCAAGGTGAAATTGTAGCTCCCCGCCTTGATCGTGGATCCGTCGATGACGAACTTGCCGTTGTCGTTATCCCCAGTCCCCGCGACGAAGACGTAGGTGGAGGCCTCCGGGCCCTTGGCGAAAGTCGAACTGGAAAGGGTGGCCACCGGTTCCCCGGGATCGATGCCGGAGATGAATTCGTCACCGACTACTGTCATGGAATAGATCGTCGGGATAGTGGTGACGGTCAGGTTGTCCACCAAGGTGCCCACTTCACCGACCTCCACGACGAAATAGAATTCTCCGGCATTGTTCTCCAGATAGAAGGTATCCGCGGCGACCTGGATGCCGTCCACGATCACCCTTGAGCGCACCTCGGTGCCGTTGCCGAAGCTGGGGAAAGCGTAGAGGTATTCCACATGGCGGGTGGTCGTGGTCGCAGGAAAGGTCCCACCGGGTCCCTTGTTGAACCCGTTGTCCCATCTTTCGATTGAACCATTGTTCCGCAGTAGCACCCCGTAATCGGTCTCGCCAAAGTTGATAGCTTGGCCATCGAAGGCACCCGGGAAACCGACGGAGACGTTCACCCAGTTGGTGCTGGTGTTGTTGGTCGGCACGTAGTCGAAGGAAATTTTCATGCCGCCCGAGTCGATGATGCTGGCTCCGGCCGCGATGTTCGCGGCGGAGGATCCGGCCGCCGTCCCGGCCCAGTCGAAGCGGGCGCCAGCCGCAGAGCGCTGGAAGCGGATGCGGCCGCCGCGGAGATTGAGTTGGTTCGAGGTGATCCATTGCTGGGTCCCGGAAGCGCGCGCCACGCAATCCGGGGCGGAACCGAGGGGGCCGCCAAGGCGACCGGCGAGCGAGGATCCGTCGAAGTTCGTGGTATCGCTGCCGAGATCAAAGTTGTCGGACCAAAGGAGGTCTCCCGGCGCGGCCGAAGCCGTATGGATCAGGGCACCAGCCAGTAGAGAGGCAATTGTATTGGGTTTCATCGATTTCGGGTTATTTTGCGCGTCAGGAGTTTCCGATTCTTGAGGGCCACCGGACATGGGCATCGCGGCTCGTTCCCAGCCGCGAAAGCACGACCGGTAACGATGGACTTCTAGAACCGACCGTACTCCTAACTCCTTTCCTCCCCGTGGCAAGGGTATACACTTCCAATCCCGTGCCAAATCGCGGCATGCAGGACTGGCTCAGGCGAAAACCGACTGGACCGCCTTGCCCTTGCCGTCCTCCGTGGCGTAGAAGGGCCGCTTTTCGATGTCATATACCGTCTTCGGGCTGATGCCCATGGCGGTGAAGACCGTGGCGTGGAGGTCCGTGATGGTCACGGGATCCTTGATGGCGACCAGCGGTCGCTCGTCGGCGGTCGCCCCGTGGACGTGGCCCTTTTTCATCCCGCCGCCGAACATCACGACCGACGAACCGCCGGTGAAATGGCGGTGCAGGCCGTAGTGGTTCATCATTTCGAGGGTGTCGGACTTGGCGCGCGACTGGTCGCGTGCCTCGGAGCCGGGGACGCCTTCGATCATCATGTCGCGGCTGAACTCGCTGGCGATGATGACGAGGGTGCGGTCGAGCATCTTGCGCTCCTCAAGGTCGCGGATCAGGCGGGCGATCGGGCGGTCGATCTCCTTCTTGAGCTTAACCAAGGTCTCATGGCCGTTCTCGTGGGTGTCCCAGTGGACGAAGGGGATGTATTCGGTGGTCACCTCGATGAAGCGGGCCCCGGCTTCCGCCATGCGGCGGGCGAGCAGGCAGCCGCGGCCGAAGCGGCCGGTCCCGTAGGCTTCGAGCGATTCCTTCGGCTCGGTGGTCAGGTCGAAGGCTTCCTTGTCCTTCGAACCCAGCAGCCGGTGGGCATTCTCCAGCGAGCGGAGCATCGACTCCTGCTGGTAGTCGCTCATGAAGTCGCGGTTCGGATTCCCGTCGACGAGCTTGCGGTAGAGCTTGTAGCGGTTGGCGAAACGACCGGCATCCATGCCCTCAGGCGGGCGGACCGAGCGGGCGGCCTCGTCGGGATACGGCAGGTTGAAGGGGCCGAATTCCGCGCCGAAGAATCCGGCGGTGGTGAAGGCCTTGAGCTCCTCGCTTTCGCCGATGCCTTCAAGCCTCTGGCCGATGTTGACAAAGGCGGGCATGACCGGGTTCCGCGGCCCGAGCACGCGGGCCATCCAGGCACCGATGTGCGGGGCGGCGACGGTCTGCGGCGGGACGTAGCCGGTGTGCCAATTGTACTGGTGGCGGGAGTGGAGGATGGTGCCGAGGTCCGGCTGGACGTGCGAACGGATCAGCGTGGCGCGGTCCATCAGCTTGGCCATTTCCTCGAGGCCCTGGCTGATCTTCACGCCGTCGAGCGAGGTGTCGATGCCCGGGAAGGTGCTGAGGATCTTCTCGACCGGCAGGCCTTTCTGGAAGGGCATGTAGCCTTTCGGGTCGAAGGTCTCCGGCGCGGCCATGCCGCCAGCCATCCAAAGCAGGATGCAGCAGTCGGCGGTGGCCTTCGGTTGGACGACTTCCTCCTCGCCGAAAGCACGCGGCACACCGGACATGGCGGCGGCGAGGCTGGAGGCGGAGATGGCCTTGAGGAAAGCGCGCCGCGTGGGGGCTTCGTGACCGGGGGCGCAGTTTTTGAAGGGATCGTTCATGGCAAGATAGGTCAACGGACGAACTGGAACTCAGGCAGCAGCAGGACCATCCACAGGAGGTCCTCGATGGTTTGGGCACTCGGGTTGGCACCGAGTTCGGCAACCAGTCCGGATTTCTCGGCGGGGGTCGGGCGGCGGCCGAGGGCGCGCATGAAGACGGTGTCGACGAGCTCGGGCGTCGGGGCTTTCGAGGCGTGCCACGCCGTGGCACCCTTGCGCAGCAGGCCGGCGAGAAGTTCGCCGTTGGCGAGGTCGATGGCTTCGAGCGTGGTGATGTTGTCCGGCCGCATGCTGACAATCTGTTCGCGGTTCGGCCGGCCGAGCGCACGCATCAGGAGGTCGGAGGAGACCAGCGCGGAGCGGACCATCGGGCCGGCGCCGCCGCCACCGCCGGCATTGAGGCCGTCGGCGAGTCCGGAGGTGAAGGAATCCCAGACGTTTTGATTCGCGACGAGCGCGGCGGCCTGCCAGTCGGCCGGAGGAGAAGCGAAGCGGCCCTTGGCATCGGGCACGGTGGCGGTCCATTTCCACGACGGCCCGGAGGCGACCACCACGGGTCCGGCACCGGGCACGACGAGATTGGCCTGGAAGATGAAGCCGGCGGGGTTCGGGGTGGAGTCGCCGTTGCGGGCGACCACGATGATTGAGTTCTTGCCGGGGCGGAGGTGCTTGAGCTCGATGTTCCGGGGCAGCGGGGCTTCGGCACCCGGGGGCTCTTGAAGCACGGGGTTGCCGTTGACGAAGATCGACGCCGAGTTATCGGCAATGAAAACGGCGCGGGCGGAGGTCGGCAGCGCGGGAAGGACCACCTCGGTTCCGAGCGTGACGGTGTGGCCGCCGGGTGCGGAAGTGGAAGCGGTGGCGTCCGACCAGATCCAGCGGGCTTCCAAGCCGCCGCCCTTGTTCGGTACGGCGCGAGGGATGCCGGCGGCGGTCTTGGCAGGCGCGGTGCCGGTGAGCGACCAGACGGCATCGACGAACTGCTCGGCGCTCATGCGCTTGGCCAGCGGGCCGCGGAACAGCGCGAGGTCCTCGCCTTCCTTGATGACCACCGGTTGCGACTGGTAGGCCTGCGAGGAGGCGATGAAGGCGAGCGCCTTTTTCAAATCATAGCCGTCGTCGACAAAGCGTACCGCGAGGTAGTCGAGCAGGTCGGCATTCCACGGCTCGGTGTCCATCGCATCGACCGGGTGGACGATCCCCCGCCCCATCAGTCGCTGCCAGAGCCGGTTGACGATGGTGCGGGTGAAGCGGCCGTTGTCCGGATGGGTCATCAGGGCCGCGAGCTGCTTGAGTCGCTCCGGCTTGGGCGCGGCGGGATCGACCTCGCCGAGTTCCGGGAAGATCCAGCCGGGCTTGGCCATGCGGCCGGTCGGCACGTCGCAACGGGCGATTTCCAACGGCTTCTCGGCGTAGATCGCGGCGAGACCGTAGGCTTCATCGAGCTTCCAGCGGTCGACGAAGCTGTCGTGGCAGGACGCGCACTTCATGTTCAGACCGAGGAAGGTTTGCGAGATCGACTGCGAAAACTGGATCTCCCGGACTTGGCTGGCATTGACGCGGCCGCGCCACTGGATACCGTCGATGAAGCCGCGCGACCCGTCGCTCGGCGGGGCGAGCAGGTCGCGGGCGAACTGGTCGTAGGGTTTGTTAGAGACCAGCGATTCGTAGAGCCACTTGGTGACCTGGCGGCGGCCGCCGTCGATGTAGCCGGTGCCTTGGTAATCGTTGCGGAGGAGGTCGTTCCAGAATGAGAGCCAGTGCTCGGCGTAGTCGGTGTTATTGGAAAGCGTGAGTTCGATCAGCTTGGCGCGCTTGCCGGGGGACTTGTCGGCGACGAAGGCATCAACCGCCGCGGGGTCGGGCAGGAGGCCGGTGAGGTCGAGGGTGAGGCGGCGGATGAACGCGGCGTCACCGATCGGCTGCGGGCGGGTGATCTCGTTTTCGGCGAAGTGGCGGTCGAGGATGCGGTCGACCGGATGTTCGCGGCCGTCAACCACCGGCGGCAGCTCGGGCCGGCGCGGCTTGAGGGGCGGCTCGTAGGACAGCTTTCCAAAGCTGAAGCCGGGTTCCCATTTCATCCCTTCGTCGATCCACTTTTTCAGCACCTCCACCTGCTCGGCCGGCACGCGCGGGCCTTTCGGGGGCATCCGTTCGGTCTTGTCGTCGGACAGGATCGACTCGATGAGCAGGCTCTCGTGGGACTTGCCAAGCTCCACCACCGCGCCGTTCTCGGAACCCTCGACCAGCGATTCGCGGGTGTTCATCGAGAAGCCGCCCTTTTTCGCGGTATCCATGTGGCATTTCGCGCAGTGCTCCTTGAGGACGGGCACCACCTGGTGGGCGAAGTCGACTTCGGCCTGCACGAAAGGGAAAAGGACCGGAATGGACAGGATGGATGGGATGAGCTTCTTCATTTTCCGAACAAGTAGGCGGGGAGGGAACTGAGATATTCCGGGTGGAGCCATTGGCCCGGCCGACGGGAGCCCTTGAGACGGGGAAACCTTGATGTTTCTAGCATCGGAACGGTCCCAAGCTCACGGATTCTTTCCAGATTCCTCGCGATGGTCCGGAAATCCGAGGACCCGCGGGGCACGGCTGCCGGGCTCGTTCACGATGAAGAGCACCATGCGGTTGGCCGGATCATGAACCCAGCGAGTTTCACAGAGCGGATAGAGATCCTTTTTGCCGGCGATGCGGAAGGACAGGTTGACGTTGTAGTCGACGTTCTTGTCGGCCGGTGGGTCGAGGATCAGTTTGGAGCGGCTTTTCATCGCCAGCTTCTGCTTGCCGACCTGGCCACCGACCTCGTGCGCGGTGAGGTTGTACCACAGCATCTGGCCGTTCTTGAAACGCTCCGCACTGGCGTCGATGACCTGCATCCGGGCGGGCACCGTTTTGTTCGTCGGATCCGGGCTGACGAGGATGTAGATGTCGCCGAGAGTCTCCGCGACGGTGGCCGACGGCGCGGCCGGATTCGCAGGCTCGCCCTCGGCGGGCGGCGCGGTGAGCAGGCGCAAGGTGATCGCGCCGCCGGGCAGAGGGTAGACCTTGGAAAGATTGAGCCGCGGCAGATCGACCTCGCGGGTCTTGGTGCCATCGTGCAGATGGAGCTTTTCAGGGTCCTTGTCGCTGGCCCCGAGGAAGATCACGCGGCAGGTGCGCCCGCCCTGGTCCTGGGCGATGGCGAGACAGGGGAACAGGCAGAGGAGGAGAGTTAGGGCACGCATGGGGAAAAGGAATCAGATTTCCCCCGGGGAAAGCCAGCGGAAGCTAACCATTTCGAAGCTCCGGCCGAAGGACCGGTTGATCGCCGAGGTCGGGGTGCCCGCCAGATCGGCGGCGTCCTTGGAATCGACGAAGTCGCGGGTCCGGCGGACCACCGCTTCGCAGACGGCGCGGATGACGATCTTGCCATCCTTGTCGCGGGCGTCACCGTGGGCGCGGATGACGAAGGTGTCGTCGCGAGCCGAAAGGATCGGCGCGAGCGGGCGGAGGACATCGGCCTGACGAGTCCAGCCGGGGACCCCGTAGGCGTTGTAGCCGACCGCAGCGGCGGGGAACTGGTACTCGGCCTCCGCGGCGCGGACCGGCACCGCGACCGACTGTCCGGCGGGTCCGACGGTGGACTGGATGTTTTTGTAGGGATTGGTCGCCGTCGATTTGGCGAGTTCGTCCAAGGCGGCCTGAACGGCACCGGCGAGGGCCAGATCGCCGGAGGAAAGCTGGCGGTTCACGAACTCCGCCAGCGACAGGAAGGGGCCGCGGGCGCGGACCTGGTCGACGATCTTCTCGGCGAACTTCTCGATCACTTCCTCGTCGAGCACCCGGTAGCCGGCAAACTCCGCGGCTTCCGGAAAGGCCCCGGACGAGCCCTGCTTGCCGGCTTCGACGTCGCCGGCGACGGTGAAGCGGCTGAACGGGTGGTCGGTTTCACCGGACAGATCGACGCTCCATGCGCCGGCGGATTCCTTAACGTGGGGGACCCGCTGGTTGCGCGCGTGGCCGAGCAAAGCGCGCCAGGCGGTGACGGAGGTGGAGTTCACGTTGAACATGCCCTCGACCTCGATGCGGGAGGCGATGGAACGGTATGCCTCGGCCTTTTTGACATAGTCGTCGTAGAGCTTGTCGGCATTCTTGGAATTCGCGGAGGCGAGGCGGGCATCAGCATCAATGCTCCGGTAGGCGCGGTTGTCGAGGGGTTCGATGCCGCTGACGAAATCGGTGAAGGTTTTTTGCAAGCTCCTGCCGCCGGTCGAACCGAAGGACGAAGGGTCGGGGGCGATCGATGAGAAGAACCAGTCGTCGAACAGCAGGTGGTTGGCGCAGTAGCTGTCGTCGTGCTGGAGGTTTACGCCGAGGCTGGCATCGGCGCTGTTAACCACGGCATTGGAGGGCAGGAGCGGCGTGGCGTCGCTGTTCCCGATGAGATTGAAGGCGTAAGGCGGGATCGGATTTTCGTAGCGGAGGTCCCAGTTCTGGAGCTCGCCGAGGGAGATCAGCGGGCGGGTGGGGAGCTCGGCGATGACGCAGCGGGACAGCCCGTCGGACTTGTTGAAGCCGGTGACGATGTAGCCGCGGCCGCTGGTGTCGCTGGCGTTCGGGAGTTGGCTGTCGCCGCCGGGCGCGTGCTTGATGAAGCTGTAGTCGAAGGGCGAGTTCACGGGGTGGCTGGTACCTCCGTAGTGGCGGCGGATGGTGCTCTCGATCAGGTCCTTTGCCCCCATCGCGGTGTAGTTGACCAGCGGGCTGGATTGGACGAAGCCCTTGGCAGGAATGTGAGTCTTGGACGCCATCCGGGCTCCGAAGACGGTGGAAAGGAAGGGGGCCGGGTTGGACTGCGCCGCACCGAGGGTGGACTCAGCGAGCTGGGTCAGCGGCTTATAGACCTCGTTGGCGATCTCCGGGGTGTAGATCATCCGGTAAACGAGGTGACGGCGGCCGTTGATCGCCATGTCGAGGTAGATGCCAACGCCTTGGTTCCCGTCGTTGTAGGCGGTGTCGAACTTCGCGTCCGCTTTGATCGTGGCGGAGGGCGGGCCGACGAAGGGCAATCCGGCACTGTCCTTGACGGTGAAATAATGGCCACCGGTCCCGCGGTAGCCTTGCTCGAGGGCCAGCGACGCGTTGCTGGCGGCGACGACATTGTTGGCGGCGGGGCTGAAGACCCGGGTTTCGCCGGGATTGAGCGAGAACGTGATCGGGATGTTGTAGACGAGGCTACCATTGCCCGCGAGCGACGGAGTGTTGTTGATGCTGCCTGTGGTCAAACAGTTGTAGCTAGAGTTCTTGACGCCGTTGACCGTGTATTGGAGCGCGGCGGGAAGAGGCTTGGGAATGGAGAACGAGAGCACGGGCGCAGTGATCTCGACGTTGTAGGGATTCCACATCGTGATGACGGGGGTCAGCAGCAGGCGGGCCTCAAGCCCACCGTTGGGTGTCGGCGGATTGGTTACGGGTGTGGGGCCCGCGCTATGCGAAAACACCCACTGGACCCTGGCGACCACCGGCAGGATACGGACCCTGTGGAGGAAATCGAAGCTGCTGGCAGCCAGGTCGATTGCGACCGAAAAATTGCCGGTTGCGAGCCTGCCTTTGCCGCTGGCCCCGCTGGAGATCCGTTGGTAAGCGGTCGCATAATCCTTGAGGTTTTCCCAACTGGATACCGGCCCGTGGCTATAAATCGGGATCGTGGACGAGTCTCCACGGTAGGACGACCAAGGATAGATCATCGACTTCGCGGCGGTGGGGTTGCCGGAGGTCGGCTTGGAGGATAGGATCTCCTTTGCCGGGGTTTGGCGGAAGAAGGGCAGGTTCGACGATGGCAAGGTGTTCCAGTTTTCCGTCACCAGCGATAGGTCCTTGCGCCAGCCGCCGGTGGCGGTGTTGGTCAGGAGCCCGACCGAGCTGGTGGAGAGGTCGTGGAAGAACTCCTGCGAGATCTTGAGATCATCCTTCGTCGAGACGAATTCTCCCTGACCCAGGCTGATCGCCTTGGCGGCGGGAGTGGGGTCCGCAAGCAACTGGTCCATCCGGAACGGAGCCGGATCGGCCACCGAATGGCTTTTGGCGATCACCGCCCAGTCGGCGGCGCTGTCTCCTGCCGGAGCATGCGGCACGGGCAGGCGCGCCTTCTGGTTTTCGCCGCCGATCCACCAGGCGAAGCCGCCCTTGCCCGCGGGGTCATTGATCTCCTCCGGCTCGAGGTGGATCTGCAATTCCGTCCGGCCGCTGCCCTCCCCGACGGTCCGCGGGCCGACCAAGGCCACGCTTCCCTTACGTTCGGTGGTGTCGGGGATCGATTTCGGATCCCCCGAAGCGAGCCAAGCGAGGAAGCGGCGGTCTTTTTCGGATTTGTAGTTGCCGGGCGAAATCGGGCGGCCTTGGGAATCGTGGTTGCTCCCTTCCCAGCTCTTCCAGATGCCGAGAATCGGCGGATTCTTCTCGTCGAGAATATCGGCACGCGCGGTCACGCGGGTGTCGGAGCCGCCCTGTTTCTGGAGCTCTCCGATCGCGATCATCAGCGCCATCCGTGCATTGGCGCGGGCTTGGGCGGCCAACTCACCGCGACCGCCGGATCGCAGCGCGATGGAGGAAAGGCCCAGCAACCCGGTGACGAGCACGGTCAACAGGACCATCAGCGAAAGCGTGATCACCAGGGCGAAACCTGGCAGGGCCTTCCCAACGGATGAGGTCGCAGGATTCATGGTTTGAGGATTGGATTTCACGGCAGGAAGAAATTAAGAAAGGATTCTTTCGGACTTTGAACGAGCGTAATCTAGCTCCGAGGTATGGCCATTGTAAATATTTCTTCTTGTCGCGTTTTTTCTGAAGGCTGATTCGTCATAGCCGAGCGTCACTTACCCGGCGGCCCCCCTCGTGGATGTTCCCTCGCATCTGCCGCCGGGTAGGATTCGATTCGTGCGTCAAACATTGAACGCCAAAGGCCTCCGCATGGTCCTATAGGGCAGATCCCCCAAAAATCGCAGCTCCCCCCGAGATGAACGGACTCCCAAGACTCGATGCCTCACGCCTATCTCATCCTGCCAGCCATTGTCGGCGGCGGGCTTATTTTCGGTTGGATCTTCGCCCGATGGCTGGAAACCCGCTACGACCGCGGCTATGAGGCGAGCTCCGAGGAGCTCCTCGACGAGCTTGAAATGGCCTACTCCTCGCGCCGCAGTTTCGAGATTTACACCCCTTCTGAATATCTTCCGCAGGTCTTCGGCTGCATCTTGGAGAAAATCGACTCCGGCTTCGGCGAAAAGCACGCACGGCAGGTGGTGCAAAGGATCGAAGCCCGCGGGCCGAGCAACGCCCTGTATCCCATCCGGGTCAACGGGATCCGCAGCGAGCTGGAACTCCAATGGAGCCGGGATGCCGAGGACCGCATCCGCCTGCTGGTGCTGGCCGTGCCAAAAGTGATCCGCGCTCTCAAACGCGAAACCAAACGTCTGCCACGGCCTGTTGCCGAGGAGCCCAGCGCCCCATGATGCCGATCCCGAGCCGCGTTCTTTGACAGAAAGCGGCGGAATCGGCAGAAAACGCACCTGTGGAAATGGCCCGTCAGTTGGATTGACGTGCCGGAGCAGGTGCGATACGCCTCCAGTCCCATGACCGGTTTTCGTTCTCTTCTTCCGCTCGTCTTGCTGGGCCTTTTTATGGCGCCGGCCGGTGCCCAGATCGACGTCAGGCTGCAGATGTCGCGCAACACTTTCATGGCTGGCGAGCCCGTGCCGGTCGCCGTCAGCGTCACCAACAATTCCGGACAGGATTTGGTTTTTCAAGGCAACAGCCGATTCGGCTGGATCGATTTCACCGTCACCTCGAACCGCGGGGTACCGATGACTCCGCTGGGGCAGCCAACGTTTGGGGCGGTGAAAATCCTGCTTGGCCAGACCATGACCAAAACGATCGACATCGCCCGCCTGTTCCCGATGCAATCGATGGGCAACTATTCCATCTACGGGGTGGTCCGGATGCCGGGCCAAACCACCGACGGGTTCATTTCCAATCGATTGCTCTTCAACGTCAACACCGCCCGCCCTTACTGGTCGCAGAAAGTGGGCAAAGACCGCGAATACCGGGTGCTCAATTTCACGGGAGGCAGCAAAAGCATGCTCTATGCCCAAGTCATCAACACCCGAACCGGCACTCCTCTCCAGACCCATTCGTTGGGCGAAGTTCTGATGTTCCGCAAACCCAGTGTGGCGTTGGACAACCGCCAGGTGATGCACGTGCTCTACCTGATCGGACCCACCGCATGGGCCCATGCCCGGGTAGGGGCCGATGGCAGCCTTCTGGGTCGCGAACTGCACAAGCGCGGAAATGGACCGGACCCGCAATTGGTCACCCAGTCCGGCGGAATTGTCCTAGTGGCCAATAGCATCCCCTACGATCCTAAAGCGGAAGCTGAAGCTCGCGGCCGCGTTCGGAAAGCCTCAGACCGGCCCGCTTTCATTTTCCAATAATCCCCAAGGATCCGAATCGAAAATTTGGGGATTTGCCCTTTACATCAGCATTCACGAAACTTAAAAAATCCATATTGTTTTAGGTTTTTAACCATCTCTTTTCATGAGAAAGCTTTCCCGTATTTTCCTACTTGCGTTTGGCCTCCTGGCCGTCAACGCCCCTTTGGAGGCTCGGTCCTTCCGCACCGTCGTCATCGACCCGGGACACGGAGGCCACGACAAGGGCGGCCAATGGGGTCTCGTCTATGAAAAGCACCTCGCCCTCGACACCTCGATCCGCCTGGAAAACGAACTCAAGAAGCGGGGTTTCCGGACGGTCCTGACGCGCAGAAGCGATTACTTCATTTCACTGCCGGAAAGGGTCCGGATCGCCAGCCGCTATTCCGACGCGATTTTCGTCAGTGTGCACTTCAACTACACTTGGAAGCAGCAAGTGTCCGGCCTTGAAACCTTCTACTGCTCCGGCCAAAGCCAAGCTCTCGCCTCCTACGTCCACTCGGGCATGATGTCGAAAGTCAGGGTGGTCAACCGCGGGGTCAAACACGCCCGTTTCTACGTCATCCGCAACACCGCCTGCCCTTCGATTTTGGTTGAAGGGGGCTTTGTAAGCAATGCGAACGAACGCAGCCGCATGAAGTCTGCTTGGTTCCGCCAGGCGCTTGCGGAGGGCATCGCCGACGGGATCGTGCGCTTCCGGCGTGCAGGCTGAGGTCCGCGCAGCTAGGATCCCGGCATGCCCTTTGTCACAGCTGCGGCCATGCGGTCGCTGGAGGAGTCCGCGTTCCTTCAAGGCGTTTCCGCGGAGTCTCTGATGGACCTCGCCGGTGCGGGTATCGCCCGCCGACTCATCGGCCACTTTCCCCAGCCCGGTCTCGCCGTAGCCTACGTGGGCAAGGGCAATAACGGCGGCGACGCCTTGGTCGCCCTGCGGCATCTCCGCGACGCCGGTTGGCGAATCGCGATCCGCCCGGCTTTTCCCGAGATCGAATGGACCATCCTCGCCCGGCGGAAGTTACGGGAGCTCGGAGACGTGCCGACACCGGCAGGCATCTTCCGCCAAGCCGGTCCCTGTCTTCTGCTCGACGGGCTGCTTGGCATCGGCGCGAAGGGAGCCCTGAGAACTCCTCTCGCGAACCTCGCGACCGAAATGACCGGACTTCGTGATCGCCGCGGTGCCGTGATCGCCGCCATGGACCTGCCATCGGGCATGGATGCCGACACCGGAGAGGGCGGGACATTCACCGTGGACCTCACCCTCACGGTGGGAGTCCCAAAGCTCGGCCTGACCTCGGAGTCCGGCATCTCGAGGGCGGGCCGGATTTTCCTCGTCCCGATGGACGATCTTCCTCTGCCGGACGATGGCAACCTGCGGCTGTTTTGCCCGGAAGCTTTCCCCGGTCTTCTGCCGCGCCGTCCCCACGACTTTCACAAGGGACAAGCCGGCCGGCTGGGCATTCTGGCCGGTTCGCCCGGCATGACCGGAGCCGCCGTTCTTTGTGCGGAAGCCGCGTTGCGCGGCGGCGCCGGTCTGATCACCCTTCATATCGGGCGCGACTTCCTGCCGACTCTAGCCGCCGCGATGCCTCCCGAAGTCATGGTCCGCGTCTCGGATCATCCGGTGGCCGACGCCTTCGATTCCGGCCACGACGCCCTGGTCATCGGTCCCGGTACCGGAAACGTCCCGGACGCTTGGCGCACCTGTTTGCTGGACCGTTTGGGAAATTCCACCATCCCTGTCCTGCTGGATGCCGATGCGCTCAATCTGCTGGCCGCTGCAAACAGACTCGATCTCTTGCGACCCGAGCATGTCATCACCCCCCATCCCGGGGAATTCCGCCGCCTCGCTCCGGACCTCGCAGGGCAGGACCGACTGCAAGCCGTCTCCGGGTTCACCGCCCGCCATCCCTGCACCCTGCTTCTGAAGGGAACTCGCACCCTGGTCGGCGCGGCCGGAACAAGCACCCGCTTCAATCCTACCGGACACGCCGGCATGGCCTCGGGCGGACAAGGAGATGTGCTGTCGGGCGTCGCCGGCACATTGCTTGCCCAAGGATTGGCGGGTCCCGACGCGGCGGCACTCGCGGCCTGGCTCTGCGGGCGGGCCGCCGAGCGCGCCATGGACGAGGGCCCGTTCACGTCGGCCGGAGCTACCCTGCGACACCTCGGCGGTGCCGTGCGCGATTGGCAGGAATGCCGGCGCTGAGCCGGATCTTCAGTTCCCCGCCAGTTCGGCGAACACCATCGTCCCCCCGGTGGTCTGCAGGGTGCTGATCACCACCACATCCTGGGTCGTGCCGATTTTCGCGACCGAGTGATTGACCACGATCATCGTGCCGTCAGGCAGATAGCCGACACCCTGGTGCTCGTCCTTGCCTCCCCGGACCAAGGCCAAACGCACTTTCTCTCCGACCACCACCTGGGGCCGGAGCGCGTCGCTGAGTTCGTCCAGGTTCAGCACCTCGATGCCCCGGAGCTTCGCCACGTTGCAAAGATTCTCGTCGCTGGTCATCAAGCGCGCTCCGAGCAACTGGGTCACCTGAAGCAGGCGGCCGGTCAGGGTCTCGTCACCCGACACCCCGCCGCTGTCCTCGATGCTGACCTGAAGATCTTTGGCCGACCGCATGCTCTCCAGACTGGCCAATCCGCGTTCCGCCCGCTGGCGTTTGCCGGGCGTGGGAGAACCGGCTTGCACCTGGAGCTCATCGAGGATGAAGCGCGGCACCACCAACCGGCCGCTGAGGAACCCGGAACGCACCACCCCCGGCACGCGGCCATCCATCACGGATTCGGCATCCAGCACAATCGGCTGGCCGGAGCTGCTGTCCTGGCGGAAGCGGACATAGGGCAGGATGAAGGCGAAATCGTCCCGGCTGCTGCGCAGTGCCAGCACGGATCCGAGAAAGCCCAGGCTGGCGTAGAGGACTAGCTCCAAGGTCAAGGTGACCGTAGCCGCGAGATCCGAGCCCGACTCCGTGTTCACGATCCGGTCCCGCATCGCGAGATTCACGAAGTTGGAGATGCCGACCCGGGTTAAAAGCCATGCGCAGAATACCCCGACCAGGAGTCCGAAGGTCGCCGTCGAGAAGCCCCGGAGGCTGAACCCCTTGATCAGCGATTCGATCCAGATAAAGAACCCTCCCACCACCAGCCCGCCGACCAGACCGACGGTCATGGAGACCTCGACCGGAGTTCCCTTGGTGCTGTGCGCGATGGCCAACCCCGCTCCCTCGCAGACCAGCAGGTAGATCAAGCGTGCGACATTGACGGATGCGGGGGCCATGGGTGGAAGCAGCTTCCTGTATTCGCGACGCTGCCGCAAGCCCAAGGGAGGGAGACTAGGCCGGTGTTTCGGCCTTTCAGCTTTTCACCTTTTCAGCTTTTCAGCTTTTCCCAAAAGAGCCTCGCCCCCGCGAAGAGGGACGAGGCTTTGAAAAGGTCTGTTTCAGAAGACAATGCTCCGGGTCAATCCCAGTCGCCACCGCCCTTGCCACCACCGTAACCGCCGCGACCTCCGCCGCCGCCGCCGTAGCCGCCTTTGCCGCCGCCACCGCCCCGGCGCTCTCCGCCGCCGCCGCCACGACGATCTCCGCCGTAGCCGCCGCCACCACCGCCGCCGCCCCGGCGTTCACCGCCTCCGCCACCTCCGAAGCCGCCCGGCTTCTTTTCCCGAGGTTCGGCCGGATTGACGCGCAGCGGGCGTCCACCAAGCTCCTGTCCGTCCACGGCATCCGCCGCCTCCTTGACACGCGCGGTGTCAGCCAAAGTCACGAAGCAAAACCCGCGGGGGCGGCCGGTTTCGCGGTCGGTAACGATTTTTACTTTCTCCACCCCGCCAAAGGCGGTGAAGAGCCCGGCCACTTCTTCTTCCGTGGCTGTGAAGGGCAGATTGCCCACGTAGATGTCCATTGTCTGTAGTCGCTACGCCAAATCTCAAATCCACTTCATCAGCCGATGGCGCAAAGACCGAAGGAAGCGTGCCCGGGAAATTGCCCCCGACTATTTCCCCGCTACACGGTCGGACGATCTACGGCAAGTCCATAAATCATCGCGATCTGGCGAAACTCCGGACCGCCCGGCGACCCATTCAAAGACCGGCCGGATGGCGCATCACATGACCGTGCCCCGGACGGGTGCGGGTGTGCCAGCGCGGTCCGCTCCGGTCCTCACCCCAGCCGGTGTCGAGCCTCAAGCCGGCGACCGTCATGAAGACGTGGCCGTTCCGGACATAGACCGTGATCCAGTCGCCGTCTCCCTTCTTACCGTAGCTGAAAAACCCGCTGCTCGGCATCTGGCCCTTCATCAATCCCGCCTCGCGCAAGACATAGGAAACCGTGCCGGAACAATCGTAACCGCTGTCGTTAAGCCGGGCGTGGCCGCCGCCCCACTTGTAGGGCTTGTTCTGCAATCGATTTCCGGCGGCGATCGCCCGCTTGACGGCCAGCGGCGCCCGCTTGGGTGCGTAGGCGATTCCGTTGCGCAGAAGCGCCGTCCGGCCGCTTTCAAAGTGATACGACACCGGCCGCTTGGCCTTCACCTGGCTCGAGCAGGAGGTCAAACCGACGGTCGCAAGCAGGGAAATCAGCAGGAAAATTGGTTTCACGCGCCGGACCTTATGGATTTCTTAAATTTTTTCAAAAGCTTTCTTCGCCGCTGCCAAATCGTCGTAACAGCCGAGCAACATTTCCCGGAGGTTCCCCCGGTTCGCATGCCAGCGGTCCTCCACTTCGGGCAAGAACCGCCCGGCCCACTCGGGCGAGGCGCGCTTGAGCAGGATCCCGGCAAGGACCGAGCTGCTTTGAAGGCGGATCAACTCGGGCCATCCGCCGCGACCGTGCCGCGCCACCAGCACTCCGGCCGCTGCCTGCGATGCCCGCCGAAGCTCCCGGCGGCGGAGCCAGGGCAGGTGGTTCTCGCCATCGATGAGCAGGATTTTCCCGGCGCAAGATGCCAGCACGGCGCGGTCCGCCGCATCGAAGTCACGGTGGCGGTCGTTGAAAAACAAGCGTAGCGGGGCCTCATCGAAGCGCTCCGCCCAGGCATCGAGCAGACTGGTCTTCCCGCTGCCCCGGTGCCCCGTTACTGCCGCCCGGCATCCCAGTTGGTGCCAGCGGGACTCCAGCAGCTCCCAAGTCGTCCCCGCGAGGGCAGGATCGAAGCCCAGCACCCGCCTCAGCCGCCCCGGTGCAAAAGGATTGTCGCGCGCCGTCATCGGGGTCGCGGAATAAATCGCTTCAACCACTTCGCGGACCTCCCGGCACTGCGCGGATCGGTCACTTCCCTGAGCTTGCGCTCCTTCCGGTCCGGGGAAACGACCAGCTCCTCCAAGGCCAGGCCACCTTGCTTCTTCGCGACGACTTCCAGAGCCCACGCGATCCCGATCAACGGGCCATCCACGCTCCACGGCTCGCCGGGCAGGACGAAGGAAAACTCGCGCGCGCCACTCGCGGTGTCGCCGAGGGACATCGCTTCGACTGTCTCCGACTCCTCCGTGCCGCGCCCACGCGTGAACCAGCACAGTCGCAATTCGAGATCTTTCGGCACCGCGTCGAGCCGCCATTCGACCCGACCGGCGACCGTTTCATAAGGACGCAGATCCTTGCGCTCGACGGTGATGGTGATCATGGAAGTTCCTCCTTCGACAACGTGTTGACGGTGATCTCGCGCTCGTCGTTGAGATCCGGCAGGCGCGGCACGGTGGCGCGGAGGCAGACGAGCCAGCAGATCTTGTTATGCTTGCCGTGAAAGGTCGGCACCCCGTCCGCCGGAACGGTTAGATCGACCCGGCCCTGATCCATCGCCAGCGGCACGGTCGTCTCGAAAAGCACCCGCTCATGGAACACCGACTTCGCGATCGAAGTGCTGGTGCCCTGCGAGTAGGTCGCCTCCTCGCGGCCGACCAGCAGCAGCAGGAAATCCCGCGGCTGTCCGTAGCCACCGGCACGCCGCCAGTGGATCGACGTCGATCTCCCGGGCACCAGCCGCCCCTCGCCCATCTTCACTTCATAGCGCGGCGCGAACAGGGCCACGAAGCAGTAGATCGCGCCCGCCGCGACCCCGATACCGATCAACACGAAGGGGATCATGAACAAGCCCATGCCGCCGCCGAAGATCCGGCCGATTCCTGAACTGTTAGAGAAGCCTGACCAAGCATCGCGCACGCCGAACGAGATGACGCCGTTCCAGAACAAGGCGAAGATGGTGAGGAAGATAAACGCCGCCCACCTCGTGCTGCCCACCTTGATCCACTCGCCAGCCTCCGCCGGAGCAGGCTGGTGACGAGCCCGCGCCGCCACCGCTTTTCCGCCGCGCGCCCGCGATACCGACGTTCCTTCGTTCCGCTTCTTGAAATACCACCACAGCCCGCCGAACCCGACCGCCAGGAACGGCAGTGGGAACAAAGCAAACAGCGCACCCCACCCGGCATTGCGTTTCACCACCGCCCGCCACGGCTTGTCGGGATCGACAAACACCAGCAGCACCGAGCCCGCCGGGTGGGCCCGGACGACCTCCTGCTTGCCCGAGTGTCCCGACGAGGATCCGCCGATCAGGCTATAGCGGTTGCCTCGGTATTGCTTCCCGCCGAAAGCATAGCGGTAAAACAGATCCACCGAATAGGTCGTCCCGTCGCTATCACTGTGACGGGCGACCCTGCTCCAGATCACCTCCGCGTCGGTCTCCTTCCAATCTCGCATCGACAGCCATTCCCAAGCCTTGGGCAGCACGACGCCGCCGAGAACACCGAGACCTGCCAGTCCGAAAAAGAGCAGAGCGATCACCACGACAAACGGCGAAGCCTCGGCGGATCCACCCTCGCTTTTGACCCGCTCTTTTGGGGCCTTGATCCCCCCGGCCACCACGCCGATCCCGATCAGCACGAAAAACCCGCCGAACAGCGTGAACAAGATCCCGCCCAGGATCTCCCCGCCGCCTTTTCCATAGAGCGCCGACTCGGCCGGATTCTCCGGATTTACGCGGCACTCCGCACTCACGCCTGCCGGAGAAACAAGCGGTCCCTCGGGACCTTGGGCCAGCGATTCCCGCAACTCCGAGAGATCCTCATACTCGTCGCTCCCCTTCTTATCCGGCCATAAACGACTGCCGCTGTAATCCCGGCCGTCGATCTTATAACTGAAAACCAGATCCGGTCGGAACGGCGGATCCTCAGCCGCATCGGCGAGGATCTCAAAGCGCTCAATCACGCACGGCACCGTGTCCCAGCCGCTGATCGTGACCGCTTTCCAACAAATCCACAGGCCGACCGCCACGAAGATCGAGCTGAACGAGGTCCAAATTACGCCGAAGACGATTAGCCCGACCGTCCGCTTCGGCTGCGTTGATTCTCCGTTGTCCTTCCCCGCCACGCCGCGGGTCTAGCAGATCGAGAAAGCAACGACCGATCAAAATTCAGCCATCCTTTTCCAGCCACCCCACCACCTGCGCCAGCGTCCGGCCGCGGTGGCTCAGAGCGTTTTTCACCGCCGCGCCCAGCTCCGCGAAGCTCTTGTCATGCCCCTCCGGCGCGAACAGCGGATCGTAGCCGAAGCCGCCGGCCCCGTACGGCGCTTCCAGGATCCGGCCCTCCACCTTCCCGCTGAAATCCGCCAGCACCCGGCCGCCCTCCGCCAGCACCATCGTGCAGCGGAATCGTGCCGCGCGGTCCTCCTTCCCCGCCATCTCCGCCAGCAGCCGCGCATTGTTCCTCGGGTGGTTCCCCTCCTCACCGCCGTAGCTGCTCGACCACACCCCCGGCGCACCGTCCAGCGCATCGACCTCCAGCCCGGAGTCGTCCGAAAGCACCTTGCCCGCCACCTCGCGGCTGATCGCCACCGCCTTCAGCGTTGCGTTTTCCAGAAAGGTCGTGCCCGTTTCATCCACCGTCGGCAGACCCGGAAAATCGTTCACGTCCCGCACCTCGAAACGATCCCCGATCATTTCGCGGATCTCCTGCGTCTTGTGCGCGTTGCGGGTGGCGATGACCAGAAGCGGAAGCTCGGTAGGCATGCCGCAAGCTGGCTGCCACCGCGATCACCGCCAAGAATTTTGAAATATTCCCCTCCCCCGCGACGCCTATATCCACGTTATGAAAGCCATCACCTATCTCGCCGCCTTCACCATCGGTGCCGCCGCCATGGTCAGCTCCGCCTTTTCCAAGGAACTCGAAGGCTGGTCCACCGATCTCGAAAAGGCTTTCGCCCAGGCCAAGAAGGAGAAGAAGCCCGTGCTCGTCGAGTTCACCGGCTCCGACTGGTGTCCGCCGTGCATCGCCATGCGCAAGAACGTCTTTTCGAAAAAGGAGTTCGTCGATGCCGCCAGCAAGAAATTCATCCTCGTGGAGCTCGACTTCCCGAACGGCGACAAGGAACTGAAGAAAAAGAACGATCCCTACGCGGAAAAATATAAAATCGAAGGTTTCCCGACCGTCATCCTGTTCGATGCCGACGGCAAGGAGTTCAGCCGCTTCTTCGCCTCCGAATATCCGAAGACGGATCTCTTCCTCAAACACCTCGACGCGGCGCTCGCGAAGAAGGAGCTCGATTGAAAATTTTGCGGGTGTGCCGCTCATGGCAGACCCAGCCCCGCCCGGCCGAAGTGCCGCGGCGGGGTTTTTCGTTGGAATATCAGGTGCCCCCGTGCCGTCCTAATCCCCGATGAAAACACTCCTCCGCACTTTTGCCGTCCTCGCCGCCTCCGTTTCGTTCGCTTTCGCCGGCGAAGGCTGGGGCACCGACTGGGAAGCCGCCAAAGCCAAGGCCAAGGCTGAAAAAAAGCCGATCCTGATCAATCTCACCGGCTCCGACTGGTGCGGCTGGTGCATCAAGATCGAGAAGGATGTCTTTTCGAGCAAGGAGTTCAAGGAGTTCGCCGCCAAGCACTTGATCCTGATGGAAGCAGATTTCCCGAAGAAAAAGGAGCTTCCCGCCGAACTCAAAAAGCAGAATGAGGCCCTCAAGAAGGAATATCTCAACGGCGGCTACCCGACCGTTTACCTGCTCGATGCCGAGGGCAAGAAGCTCTCCGATGACCTCGGCGAGCTGAAGGGCGGCACGGCGGAATACCTCAAGACGATCACCGCCGTGATCGAGAAGTCGAAGGCGAAGTAAGCCGCGCCCATGGACTGCGATGGCACGACATCGCTTTCGCTCAGAGTAGGCTCCGACCCACCCCGGCGCCCGCGGATCGGCCGGCAAGGCGATCCGTGGCCAGCGAAACGTCCGGGCCGTCTCCGCAGCGAAAGCTGCGTCATGACGCAGCACCCCACATCCCCGCCCCGGCATCGGCCGCGGCGGGGTTTCTTTTGACGACGCATCCTCACTTTCACTCACGGTCGCCGCTTCCACCGCCTTCCCTTGGCACTTGGCACTTTCCCCACTTGGCACTTCCGCCACGCCCGGGGTTTTTCTTTTCAAGCTCAGCCGCTTCCGCCAATTTCCGCGCCCCGCCAGCGGCCCTCCGCCGCGCGGAAATCCGCCACTCTTCCATTTCCCCAGTCATGTCCGACGTCCGCAAGCCCTTCCCCTTCAGCTCCTTCGAGCCCACCTGGCAGGCCCGCTGGGATGCCGAGAAGACCTTCCGCACCCCGAACCCGGGCGATGCGGACTTCGATGCCTCCCGCCCGAAGTTCTTCGTCCTCGACATGTTCCCCTACCCCTCCGGTTCCGGCCTGCACGTCGGCCACCCCGAGGGCTACACCGCCACCGACATCATCGGCCGCGCCAAGCGCCGCCAGGGCTACAACGTCCTCCACCCGATGGGCTGGGACTCCTTCGGCCTGCCCGCGGAGCAGTATGCGATCAAGACCGGCCAGCATCCGGCGATCACCACCGTCGCCAATATCGCCACCTTCAAGCGCCAGTTGAAATCCCTCGGCTTCGGCTACGATTGGGACCGCGAGATCGCGACCACCGATCCCGAATACGTCCGCTGGACCCAGTGGATCTTCCTGCAACTGTACACGTCGTACTTCGACGAGGAAGCCGGCAGGGCCAAGCCCGTCGCCGAACTCGAAGCGAAAGGCTGGACCCGCGAGCAGATCGACGCCGTCCGCCTCGCCTTCGTCCACGAAGCCCCCGTCAACTGGTCGCCCGACCTCGGCACCGTCCTCGCCAACGAGGAGGTCGAAGAGTGGCGGAGCAAGGGCCACACCGTCGAACGCCGACCGCTGCGCCAGTGGATGCTGCGGATCACGAAGTATGCCCAGCGCCTGATCGACGAGCTCGACCCGCTCGACTGGCCGGAAGGCATCAAGCTGCTCCAGAAAAACTGGATCGGCCGCAGCGAAGGCGCGGAGGTGGATTTCCAACTCGACGGCCACACGGTCACCGTCTTCACCACCCGTCCCGACACCCTGTTCGGCGCCACCTACATGGTGCTCGCGCCGGAGCATCCCTACGTCGCGGAAATCACCACCGCCGACCAGAAGGAAGCCGTCGAGTCCTACATCAAGGCCTGCGCCGCCAAGTCCGACATGGAGCGCGGCGACATGAACAAGGACAAGTCCGGCGTCTTCACCGGCGCCTTCGCCACCAACCCGGTCAACGGCGAGAAGATCCCCATCTGGATCGCCGACTACGTGATGATGGGCTACGGCACCGGCGCGATCATGGCCGTCCCGGCGCACGACGAGCGGGACTTTGAGTTCGCGAAGAAGTTCGAACTGCCGATCCGTCAGGTCGTCGCCGCAGGCGACCCCGACAAGAGGGGTGCGGGCGGCTCGCCCGCAGCCCTCTACTACGACCCCAGCGGCCACACCCCGACCGAAAAGCACCGCCGGAATCTCCCCCACTGGCAGCAGGACGGCCGCAGCTACTTCATCACCTACCGCCTCGCCGACAGCCTTCCGCAGGAGAAACTCGCCGCGCTCCGCCAGGAGCGCGAATCGTGGCTCGCCAGCCATCCCGAGCCCCGCTCCGAAGCACAGCAAGCGGAGTATCACGAACTCTTCAGCGGAAGAGTTGAAGAGTGGCTCGACGCCGGCTCCGGCAGTTGCGTCCTGCGAGCACCGGACCTCGCGCGCATCATCGCCGACAATCTTTTCCACTTCGACGGCGACCGCTACACGCTGGAGGGCATCGTCGTGATGCCCAATCACGTGCACGTCCTCGTCCACCTCACCGAAGGCCAGGACCTCGGCAAAGTCCTCCACTCGTGGAAAAGCTTCACCTCCAAGAAAATCCAGGAGTCGCTCGGCACCTCCGGCCAGTTCTGGCAGGATGAATACTTCGATACCTTGGTCCGCGATCCAGATCACCTCGGCGATCTCCGCCAATACATCTGGGACAATCCCAGCCGCGCGGCCTTAAAGCAGGGTGAATTCTTCCGTTATCTCCGCGGGGGCTTCAAGGGCATCGACGATGGCCTCGGAAGAAATTCGGGCGAGCCGCCCGAACCCCTCTTGTCGGAGGCCGCGTGCGGCGAAGGCCACGCCATCAACTCCGGCTTCCTCAACGGCCTTCCCACCGCCGAAGCCAAGGCCAAGATCATCGACTGGCTCGAGCAAAACGGCAAAGGCAAGCGCCGCGTCCAGTTCAAGCTCCGCGACTGGCTGTTCTCCCGCCAGCGCTACTGGGGCGAGCCCTTCCCGCTGACTTGGAAGGATGGCCAGCACTACGCCGTGCCGGATTCCGAGCTGCCGCTGCTCGCCCCGCCGCTCGACGACTACAAGCCGTCCGGCACCCCCGAACCGCTGCTGAGCAAGGCCCGCGACTGGGTCGAGCTGCCCGACGGCTCCATCCGCGAAACCAACACCATGCCCCAGTGGGCCGGCTCCTGCTGGTACTACCTGCGCTACTGCGACCCCCGCAACAGCGACCGCTTCATCTCCAAGGAAGCCGAGAGCTACTGGGGAGGTTCCACTGCAAATTCTTCCACTGATCACCGATCACTGATCACTGATCACTCTTCCCGCGGCATGGTCGACCTCTACGTCGGCGGCACCGAACACGCCGTCCTCCACCTCCTCTACGCCCGCTTCTGGCACAAGGTCCTCCACGACCTCGGCCACGTCTCCACCAACGAACCCTTCCAAAAGCTCGTGAACCAGGGCCTCATCCTCGGCGAGGACGGACCGAAGATGTCCAAGTCCCGCGGCAACGTCGTCAACCCCGACGACGTCGTGAAGGAATACGGCGCCGACGCCCTGCGCCTCTACGAGATGTTCATGGGCCCGCTGGAACAGGTGAAGCCGTGGCAAATGAAAGGCGTCGAAGGTGTCTCGCGCTTTCTCGCCCGAGTCTGGCGCGTCGCCTTCGAAGAAAACCAAACCGGCGAATGGGTCATCTCCTCGAAAATTCAGGACGTCCCCTGCACCGACAAGGCGCTGCTCAAGGTCGTCCACGAAACCATCAAGAAGGTCACCGAGGACATCGCCCGCATGTCCTTCAACACCGGCATCTCGCAAATGATGGTTTGCACCAACGCCTTCACCGCGGCCGAGGTGGTTCCGCTGAACGAGTTCCGCCTGCTGCTCCACGTCCTCAACCCCTTCGCCCCGCACCTCAGCGAGGAGATCCACGCCCGCCTCGGCGGCACGACGATGCTCGCGAACATGGAGTGGCCGACGCACGACGAAGCCGCTCTCGTCACCGACGAACTCGAGCTCGTGATCCAAGTCAACGGCAAGCTGCGCGACAAGATCACCGTCGCCACCGACGCCGACGCCGCCACGATCGAAGCCGCCGCTCTCGCCGCGCCGAAGGTCAAGGAACAGCTCGATGGCAAGACCGTGCGCAAGGTCATCGTGGTGCCCGGTCGCCTCGTGAACATCGTCGCCAACTAACATCGCTTGTCCTCCGTAGCCTTGGCAAAGGAGGATCGCCAACTGAGGCATTCATGGACGAAGCCATCGCCGCCATCGAGGCCCGCCCCACACTCAGGGCGTGGCTGGTGGCGGGCGAATGGAAGACGACCTTCGACCGGACCTCGCTGGCCCGGGCGGAGTCCTACGCGAATGACAGCGCGATCCGGAACCTCGAATGGATCGAATACGATTCGACCGGCGAACTCATGGTCACGGCGGATGTCCAAGGCACGCGCACCAAGCCCTACGAGGCCGCGCTGGAGTTCCAACTGATAGGAAAAGAGCGCTGGTTCGTCACCGGCGCCTGCACCTGCCCGGTCCACTTCAACTGCAAACACGGAGCCGCACTGGCGATCTTCCTCCGGAAAAAGCTAGCGGCGGCGAAGATCTTCAACTCCCCCATCCCGGCGTCCGAATTGCAGCTCGGCACCTGGCTCACGGAGATCGAAAACGCCGCACGTCAGGCAGCGACCACACCGGAGAAATCGACAAAGCCTTCCACCGAGTCGCGCTTTCTCGCCTACTGCATCGAGGAATCCCTGGCCGGCGGCTACCACTTCGCCCTGCGCGTCGCCAGCCGTTTGAAGGACGGCACCATCCGCATCCAGGGCAGCAACGCCACCGCCGATCCCTCGCGACCGCCGAAGTACATGGTGAAGGAGGACATCCTCCTCGCCTCGCTGTTCCGCCAGCGCCAGAACAAGCACGGCGGCTGGGGCACCATGCCGATGAAGGGCCCCGATTGGGACGAACTGCTCGACGGCGCGCTCGCCACGGAACGCGTCTATTTCGGCAATAGCTCGCACAACTACAGAGACTCGTCTAACTACCTCCCGGTCACCGTAGGGCCGGTCGAAACGGTGGAGGCCACCTGGGAAGAGCTACCCGACGGCAACGTCCGCCCGATCCTCCGCGGCGGACGACCCGGGATCATCGTGCTGCCCACTGTCCCGCCGCGCTACTTCGACCCCCACGAAATCATGCTCGGCCCGGTGGCTAATTCCTTACCCGGCCCCGTGCTCGCGGCTTGGACCCGCGGTCCGGTCGTGAAAGCGGAGAGCGTCGCCCGTTTGATCGAGCGCTTCTCGAGCGTCCCCGGCACCGCCCTGCCGATGCCCCGCGCGGTGGAATCCGTGACGCGGCCCGCAATGCCACCGTCGCCGGTGTTGCGCGTCCACAAGCACGTCTTCGGCGACCATTGGCGCAGACAGGAAATGATCATCGGTGAGGTGCTGTTCCAATACGGCGACAGCCCGCGCCTGCAAGCGCCCGCCAAAAGCACGCCGCCCGAGCACTCCGCGCTGCGCGACGGTAAACGGGTGACCTGGCCGCGCGATCTCAAGGCCGAACGCGCCGCGGAGAACCGCCTACTGATCGCGGGGACACGGCTGCTTTCGTCCGTCGTCCAATCGGCCCTGCTCGGTTCCGCCGCCTACCACGCGGTCATCCCCGCCGAGCCCTACCCGACGCCGGAACTCGCGTGGATCGAACTACTAGAGGGCCCGGAGTTCGCGAGATTGCGCGATGCCGGATGGACGATCGAAGTCGATCCCGCCTGTGGCCTCACCCTGCACGACGTGACGGATTTCATCCCGGCGATCGAGGCGGAGACCGACCACGGCATCGACTGGTTCCGCTTCGATGTCTCCTACGAGATCGACGGCCAGAAGATCAGCCTGATCCCGGTGATCGCCCACGCCATCGCGCGGAATTTCCCCTCCGCCGACTCGCCCGATCTCCCCGAATTCCTCCTGCTGCCGGCGGGTGACCAGCCGGAAGACGGCTTCATCCGCTTCCCCGCGAAGCCGCTGATGGAGATCGTCGACCAAGTCCGCCATCTCTTCCAAGGCGGTGGCGATCCCGGGCGGATCGACCGGATCACCGCCGCCGGCATGGCCGACGCGCTGGCGATCGATTCCTCCGAGACCGTCCGCGCCCTCGCCAAGCTCGGCAAGAGCCTGCGCGACCTCCGCGAACTGCCGGCAGTCGCCCTGCCGTCCACCGTGAAAGCCGAGCTCCGCGGCTACCAGCACGACGGTTTCCGCTGGCTCCAGTTCCTCGCCGCCCACGGCCTGCACGGCATCCTGGCCGACGACATGGGCCTCGGCAAAACCCTGCAAACCCTGGCCCACCTCGCCGCCGAACAGCTCAAGCATCCCGGCAAGCCTTCGCTGGTGATTGCTCCTACGTCCGTAGTACCCAACTGGGCGGCGGAAGCGGAGAAGTTCGTCCCTTCGCTCAAAGTCCTCACGCTCCACGGCCCGGATCGCGCCGCCTTTTTCACGGACATCGCTGATGCCGACGTGGTGCTCACGTCCTACCCGCTGCTCGGCCGCGATTTCGACGAACTCTCCAAGCACGACTGGCACGTGCTCGCCCTCGACGAGGCCCAGCACATCAAGAACCCGAAGGCCATCACCGCGCAGAGCGCCTGCAAACTCAAGGCCGCGCACCGGCTTTGCCTCTCCGGCACCCCGATGGAAAACCATCTCGGCGAGCTGTGGAGCCTGATGCGTTTTCTCATGCCCGGCTTCCTCGGCGACGAGAAATCCTTCAACACCCGCCTTCGCAAGCCGATCGAGCGCGACCGCTCGGCCGATGCCCAGCTCGCGCTGAACCGCCGCGTTTCGCCGCTCATCCTGCGCCGCACGAAAGACCAGGTCGCCACCGAGTTGCCGGCCAAGACCGAGATCATCCACCACATCGATCTCACCAAAAAGCAGACCGACCTCTACGAATCCGTCCGCGCCGCGATGGACAAGCGGGTCCGCGACGCGATCGCCGACAAGGGCATGGCGAAGTCGCACATCATCGTGCTCGATGCCCTGCTCAAGCTCCGCCAGATCTGCTGTCACCCGCAGCTCCTGAAAAGTGCCGCCGCCGCGAAAGTCACCGACTCCGCCAAGCTCGATCACCTGACGGAGGAGCTGCTGCCCACGCTGTTAGAAGAAGGCCGGCGCATCCTGCTGTTCTCGCAATTCACCTCGATGCTTGCCTTGATCGAGGAGCATCTGGAGAAGGAGAAGATCCCCTTCCTCAAGCTCACCGGCCAGACCAAAGACCGCGCCTCGCTGGTGAAACAATTCCAGACCGGCGAGGTCCCGGTCTTCCTGATCTCGCTCAAGGCCGGCGGCACCGGGCTCAATCTCACCGCCGCCGACACGGTCATCCACTACGACCCCTGGTGGAACCCCGCCGCCGAAAACCAGGCGACCGACCGCGCCCACCGCATCGGCCAGACCAAGCCGGTCTTCGTCCACAAGCTGGTATGCCGCGGCACCATCGAGGATCGCATCCTGGAGCTGCAGAAGCACAAGTCCGCGCTGGTCGAGGCCCTGCTGTCCGAGGAAACCACCAAGCTCAGGATCGACCCGGAAACGCTCTCGCACCTGCTCGCACCGCTGGAATAAAAGAGGGGTGCGGGCGGCTCGCCCGCAGCCATTCCACATCCCATTCGCCCCATGACCCGCGACGAGCTCATCGACAAGATCCGCAAGGTCGAGTGCCTAGACGAGGCAACCCGCGACATCATCACCCGCGGCGTCCACGGCGACCTGTCGGAAGCACCCGAGCAACCGAATCTGCCGTTTTCCTGAGGCTGAAAAGCGGGGCGCGGGCGGCTCGCCCGCGGATCCAAGCGTCGGTTCAGGTCAGGCGGGCCGCTCAGCTTTCTACCCGCCCGTCGCCGATGAAGCCCACAAGGAAATCCAAATAACCACGCGGATGCCCGGCCATCTCGCGCCGGGTGTCGAGCGAGGTTTGGGTCGCCTTGAGGGCGGCGATGAAATGAACGGCCGGCACGCCGCCCTCTTTCGCCATCTCCCGGCCGATCTCCACCAGCGCGCCGCACAGCGCCGCGATCCACTCCTCTTCCGCGCCCTTCGGCTTCTTCGCCGACGGCTTGCCACCCGTCGCCAATTCCGCCTTGCGCAGCGCCGACTTCACGGCGGAGTCCTTCGGTGCGAAGCCGCCGGCGGCCCGCGTCTCCCGGTCCGTATCGTGAATGTGGCTTTCGATCCGCATCAAGATCGCCGCAAAATACGGATCCTTCATCAAGTCGCCTGCTCTCATGGCCGGATCGCAGCAGAACCGCGGTCCGATGCCAAGGTCCGACCCCGCGCAACGCGCTCTTGCTCGCACACCCAGTTCAAAGAAAATGCCCCGCCTGACAAACAGGCAGGGCATTCCCGCGGGATGGATTTCTGACGGGACGTCTCAGCGCCTTGGCGAACGGGTCATCAGCAGAATGGCAAGCACCCCCAGCCCGAAGGCGATTGCTGCGGTTTCGTAGGAGTGTCCCCGGACGAAACCGTCGGCACTGCGTGCACCCCGTGCCGCAAGATGGCGGCTGCGCTCGAAGGACCCGGCGAGTCGCTTGCGGGCTTCGACGACGCGGTCCTCAACGGCATCGGCGGTGGCCGCGAGTAGGGAACGGACATCTTCAGCGACATTGTCGGCGCTGTCGCCCACGGCACGGAGTTGGTGATTCATGATGAGATGGGTGGGAGGTGGATTAGTGGATCGCGGCCTCGTTCACGCCGGATCCGAACAGGCCGCCAGTGGCGATCTTGGTGAGCGCGTCGTCGGTCGCGGCTTCTTCGTCGAGGGAGTCGCTGAGAAGTTCGGCATCGTCATCGTAGCCGAGCGCCTTCGCAAAGGCACGGGCGACTCCATAGGCGGCGATTTCGTAGTGTTCCACCCGGTTGGCGGAAGCGATCAAAACGGCATCACGGACTTCGCCCGTGAGGGTTTCGCCCATGTGCTTCTTCGCTTCCTTGATCAGGCCGCGCATGGCGTCGCATTCCTCGCCTTCCGGGTCGATCCCGCGGCGTGCGCAGATCTCCTCGAGACGAACGCGCTGCTCGCGGGTTTCTTCAAGGTGCTTCACGAAGCCCTCCCGGAGGTCGCTGTTGGAAGCTGCCACCGCCATCTCAGGCAGGGCGGTGATGAGCTGGGTCTCAGCGCTGTAGAGGTCGCGAAGTTGATCGCGATAGAGTTCTTCGAGGTTGGTGATCATAGGAATTGTTTTGGAATGGCTGGTCGGCGTCATGCCTTGGCCTGACATCCCATCGCAGGAAGTGCGCCGCGGAGTCCGGTTCGCTGTCTGGCAACGATTGGGCGCTCGTTCTGATCCAATCCGGACACGTAAGACATGCAGCCTGCACGGACATCAGCGAACCCGCCGGGGTATTTGCAATGCGGCGGGCGCGATTGCACAACACACCTCGCTCCACCGGACACTGAGTTCCTCGATGAGGGGCACCGCTTGGCCCCTTCTTCCATCTACCCGCCCCAAAACGGTCAATTTTTCGGCGGTTCTTGCGACTTTCCCCGTGGTTCCTCATCTTGCCAGACGGCACCATGACCCTCTCCGCGCTCAACCTGTTCACCATCGGCATCGGCCCTTCGTCATCCCACACCGTGGGCCCGATGCGTGCCGCTTGCCGCTTCGTCCGCTACCTCGAGAGTTCCGGCCTGGCGCCGCAGATCACCCGACTGCGCTGCGACCTCTACGGCTCGCTCGCCGCCACTGGAAAAGGCCACGGTACCGACTCCGCCATCCTGTTAGGCTTCCTCGGCGAGGAACCAGAGAGCGTCGCCATCGACCGCATCCCGGAAATGCTCGCCGCCATCCGGACTGGAAAACTCCGGCTTCCCGGCGGGCACCTGATCGACTTCGACGAAAAAGCCGACCTCGACTTCAAGCGACTCAAGCCCCTGCCGCTGCACCCGAACGGCATGCACTTCACCGCGCTCGACCGCAGCGGTGAAGCCCTCGCCGACGCTGTGATCTACTCGCTCGGCGGCGGCTTCATCGCCAGCGAGGCCGAGATGAAATCCCCGCCCCAGGCCGCCATCGTGCAGCCGTATCCGTTCAACAACGCCGCCGAGCTTATGGCCCACAGTGAGTCGGCCGGGCAATCCATTTCCTCGATCCTCCTCGCCAACGAAGCCGCCCTCCGGCCCGAGGCGGAGACCCGCGGGCGGCTCGACGCCATCTGGCAAGCGATGCAGGCCTGCGTAAAGCGTGGTTGCTCCGGCGAAGGCATCCTGCCCGGCGGGCTCAAGGTCAAGCGCCGTGCCAAGGCGATCTACGAGAACCTTCGTAGCACGCCCGAAGCCTCGCTATCCGACCCACTGACCATCCTCGACTGGGTCAATCTCTACGCCCTCGCCGTCAACGAGGAGAACGCCGCCGGCGGCCGCGTCGTCACCGCCCCGACCAATGGCGCTGCCGGCATCATCCCCGCCGTCCTCCACTACGCCGTGCGCTTCAAGCACCCGGCGCATCCCGATGGCGTCCACCGCTTCCTCCTCACCGCCGCAGCGATCGGCATGCTCTACAAGCGCAACGCCTCCATTTCCGGCGCGGAAGCCGGCTGCCAGGGCGAGGTGGGCGTCGCCTGCTCGATGGCCGCCGCGGGTCTCGTGGAATACCTCGGCGGCACACCGAAGCAGGTCGAGAACGCCGCGGAGATCGGCATGGAGCATAACCTCGGCCTGACCTGCGACCCGGTCGGCGGACTTGTGCAGATCCCCTGTATCGAGCGCAACGCGATGGCCTCCGTCAAAGCTATCAACGCCGCCCGCCTCGCGCTGGCCGGCGACGGCTCCCACTTCGTCTCGCTCGACAAGGTCATCAAAACGATGCGCGACACCGGCCGCGACATGAAGAGCAAGTACAAGGAAACCTCCCGCGGAGGCCTGGCGGTGAACGTGGTGGAGTGCTGAGGGGCCGGTCACTCTAACACAGCAACCGCCCGCTTCACTTGTTCGTCCACGACCTGGATCAAATACTCCCAGTAGGCCGGCTTTTCAATCGTATCGCGGATCGCGGCGGCAGGCAGAAAGCGGCGCATTTCCTTCATGAAATCGGTCCGCGTCGCCGCTTCGGTCCTGAGGCCTGACATGCGATCCCGGAGCAAGTCAACGAACTCCGCCGCATCCCTCTGGTGATCCCGCACTTTCAACGGGATCAGCGCCACGGGCAATTCCACACCCTGCTGCACCAGCCACCCGATGTCCCAAAGATCGCGGTTCTTGATCCGGTTCTCCCGGAAGGCGAGCGCGATGATCTTGTCCGCCAGGATCTCCTCGCGGCTCTGCGCACGGAGGATGAGACCCGAAGTGCCAAGGTCGATGCCGTAGAGGTTCCGCAGCATCATCGGCCGCGGATCGTGGCTCGGGATCGCACAGATATCCAAATGGATGCGCTGCGCCGGCAGATCCTTCCTGCCCGGCCGGGTCTCCACCGTGAGCTTCCAAGTCGATATCTTGCCGCAGCTCTTGACCGGCTCGCTCACGCTCACCGGCAGCCCATAGCGCGTCTTCAACCGGTCCGTGAGGACACTTGCCAACCCGGCAAGATCGCTCCGCTTGAAATGGCTGCCACCGGTGAAATCAAGGTCTTCACTCAAGCGGCTCGAGCCATAGCACGCTCGCAGGCAAGTTCCGCCGATGAAGACAAGGCCGGCCAACAACGCGGCTTCGCTCATCTCGCGCAGGATGTCGTGATGAAGAAGCTCCTTTTCCACCACCGGCCGCAGCACGGCGAGATCGGCCCGCGACCGCAGTGCCTCGTCCACCAAACGGTCAAACAGGCTCATGCGCCACCTCCTGATCCACGAGCTCCATGCCGCGGCGAGTCGCCTTCATGTCGCGCAGCGCCTGCCGCACCGAAGCCCGCCAGAGGTGCCGCTCCGCATCATAGGTCAGCTCGTTACCGATCTCCTCCGGCTGCTGGGTCGTGTGCACGAATTCGATGTGCCCATGATTCCCGCAATCCACCACATGACTGCGACCGGAAGTCATCAGGCTGATCCAGTTCATCGGCACCTGGGAAATAATTCCCGCATCACTCAACGCCGTTTCCAGGCTGATGTAGTTGAATTCGCCCGCCCGAAGCCGCGCCGCCGCATGGAACAGGAGGTCACCCGGCGGATAGTCCTTCACCGGATAGAGATAAATCCCCCGGCACACCCGCTTCAACACCCCCGCCTTGGTCGCCCGCGACAAAAGCACCGCCAACTGCCCGCAGTCCGGCACTGCCGCTGCCAAGTCGGACGATGAAAACACGCAATGCTCCCGATCTGCCACCGAGGCGAGCGTTTGGGAAAGCTGCTTGAGCGGCTGCATGTCAGGACTCTACAAAACCTTGCACAAAGTGCAATGTTCTGTGCATCTTTCATTCCCGACTCTGGGGAAAAGAACCTCTTCAACCGGCTCGAAACGCGGCCGTCCAACGCTCACGAATCGATGCTCCGCGTGAACCACGAAATCCCGAAGAACAGCGGAGTCGGCTTTTTGGGAAGGGTGTAGAATTTGACATCTCGCTCGGGCTGCTCTTGCCAGAGGTTCGGGACGTCGAGCATCAGGAGCGGCTTGCCGCGGCGGGAGTCGTCGACTTGCGCGACTACCTTTTGGCCCGGCAGCAACCAGGCCGAGGCAAGCTTCTGCCCCTTGTGCGTAATCCTCACGAAGCGAATGTTGGTGGTGTCGTTGAAAATCGTGATCTGACCAGCCCCGGCGATGCCGGCGAAGAGCGTGGAGAACAGGAGTATTGCGATGGTTTTCATGATAAGCGGGGGATCATGCCCCACCCGTCATGCGTGGAAGCCGTGACAAAAGGATCATCGCTCTTTTCCCCGCCAATCGCGGGATACGCGGTGCCTACGCTTGGAGACAAAACCCGTTTTTCCAACCGCCCCGGCGTTGCACCCGCGAGGAAATCCGGCAGCTTCAAGGCCATGTCCGAAAACACCTCCGCGCTCTCCAAGGAAGAAGGCCTGTTCGCCGTTTGCCTGCTCGCCGCTTTTTCCGATGGCGGGGCGTCCGATGGCGAACGCGCCGAGCTCAAACGCATCGGTGAAAGCCTGCTGCCGCCCGAGCTGCATCCCGCCGCGCTCTATCAGAAAGTGCTGCTCCGCCAGATCGACATCCCCGCCGCAGCCGCCGCGCTCGACAGCCCGGAGTGGAAACAACTCGCCTACGAAATGGCGATCTGCGTGTGCGAGGCCGACCACGAGACCGGTGATGCCGAGAAAACCTTCTTGCGCGATCTCGCCGCCGCCCTCGGTCTCGCGGCACCCGCCGCCGCCGCTTTGGTGATGGAGGCCGATGCGGTGGCGGCCACGGAACCGGGCGCGATCGAGCCTTTCCTCCTGCCCAGCATTCCCCCTCCCATTCCACTCGCCACCGCGGCACCCGGAGCCGCCGTGCAAGCGGAGGTCGATTCGCTGGTCCTGCGCTACTCGATCCTCAACGGCGCCCTCGAGCTGCTGCCGGAGACCCTCGCCACCATGGCGATCCTGCCCTTGCAAATGAAGCTCGTCCACAGTGTCGGCACGCTTCACGGCGTGTCGCTCGACCGCAAGCACATCGGCGAATTCCTCGCCGCCGCGGGGATCGGCGCGACCTCACAGGTGGTCGAAGGCTTTGCTCGCAAACTTGTCGGCGGCTTCGCCGGCAAGCTCGGCCAGAAGTTCCTCGGCAAGTCTGCCGGCGGCCTCGCCAAGGGCGGTGTCGACCAGCTCACCAGCTCGGCGTTCTCCTTCGCCAGCACTTACGCCATCGGCCAGCTCGCCCACCGCTACTACGCCAACGGCCGGAGTTGGGGCGGCATCGATGCCAAAGGCACCTTCGCCACGCTCAAGGACAACGCGCAGCAGCTCCACGCCCGCTATCTCCCCCAGATCCAGCAGCAAGCCGGCACGCTCGATGTGAAAAGCGTGCTCGCCATGGTCCGCGGCAAGTGAGCGGTCCGTTACGCGTTCCCTGCCTTCTTGACTCCGAGCCCCTGACATCTGACCTTCCTGGTGATCCGATGAAACGCCTGCACCTCCTCTCCCTCATCGCCACGCTCGCAGCTCCCGTCTCCGCGGCGGAGAAAGGCCCTGGCGCTCCGGACATCGCCGACCGCACCCGTTTCTTCGAAGCTCTGGATCTCAACGGCGACGGCTCCCTCAGCCGCGACGAGGCCTCTGCCCTCCGCCTTGCCGCCGCCGACCTCCGCGCGCTCTTCCGCAAGTGCGACCGGAATCTCGACCGGAAGATTTCCCTGCCCGAATTCCTCGCGCCGCCGGTCAAGCGCATGCCGATCACCATCCCCGCTGACCCCATCGTCGATCCACCGCCGGTCGATCCCCTTGCAGTGGCCCAGTTCCTCGGTCTGCCGCTCGAAGATGCCATCGCCCTCGCCGTCCGAGAAGGCCGTCCGTGGCGCGTGATCATCCCCGGCCATTTCTACACGCTCGAATACATCGAAAGCCGCGTGAACTTCACCGTGACCAGCGGCCTCGTGACCAAGGTCACCCGGGGCTGAGCCCGATGAAACCGCACTTCGGCACCTTCGTCCGCTCGATGCGCCCTTCCCAGCGCCGGGCCTTGGGTGGACTGCTGGCGGTGCTGGTTCTCTCGACTCTCTACACCGGGTCCTATGCGGTCTTGCGTCTGAGCGACTATCTGGTCCGCCACAACTCCCGGGAATACGGCGAAAGCATGTTCGGCGGCTTCGGCCGCGACAAGGTTCTCTACACCCGCGGTCGCTACGAGATGTGGGGGGACGTACGCAACAGCGGGTCGACGCTCCGCATCCTGCGCTTCTTCATGCCGATGATCCGGATCGAAGGGGCGCTGCGGGATGCGATCTCCCGGATCCCCTGAGGAGCCGGCCCGTGGGGGTGGTAGGACCCAAAGAGGTATACCCCCGGCTTCAGCCGGACGAATGGTCCCCCGGGGCCCGCACTAACCGGAAGGTCCGCATTGCCCGTGCTTCGTCCGGCTCAAGCCCAATGCCTTTAAGGATTGGCCACTTCCGCGGCATCGCGCGGCCGGTGTCTTCGGTCCTAAAGGGACCATTCATATAAGCCCGGCACTGCGTGCTGACCTTTATACACAAATCCCCCTGCGCCAAAGGCGCGCTCCATACCAGCCTAGGCCGCAGGCCTAGGTCTAGAACCGGAGTCATTCGCTAGGGCCAAAGGTCCGTTCCATATCGGGTTACGCTCCGTGGCGGCTGATAGAGCGGGCCGTTGGTCCTTCAAATCCCCGGACGGAAGCGACCTAGGCCTGCGGCCTAGGCTGATATGGGATGGGCCTTTGGCCCTGAAATCCCACTTCCATGCCTGCGCCGACCCGGAATTGTGTGTAAAAGTCAGCACGGAGTGCCGGGTTGGTGCGGATGCCTTCAGCCGTCCTACAGGGACGGATCATGCAGGGAAGCGCCGCCGAGATCCTCGCGGACCCGATCCCGCTG
>JAYTLR010000103.1:0-2156 GCA_043729195.1 Akkermansia sp. | reverse complement strand
AAGGCCACGTAACGGCCGTCGGCAGAAATCGAGGGATTGATCGATTGGAAGTTCCCTTGGACACCTGCGGTGCTTACGGAGACCCGCTCGATAACCTTGGTGACGGAGTCGTAGACGAAGATGTCAGCCTGACTGTTGGAATCGTTGGGCACGAGGTTGCTGGCCCGGGAGGAATAGGCCACGAAGCGGCCGTTGGCGGAGAGCTTCGGCGCGGTGGAGGGGAGGTTGCCGGGTGACGAGGCCCACGCGATGGATGAGTCCAGCCGCGTCACTCCGGTGCTGTAGGACTGGACGCTCGTCCCGTTCGGGGCGGTGACCTTGGTTTCCAGGACGTTCTGTCCCGGCTTGAGTGTCAGGGCAGGAGACGCGGTGCCGGAAGCCACGGTGGCGAACGCGCCGCCATTGGCGCGCACCTGGATAGTGGCCCCGGCTTGGGCCGCCACCGGCGTGACGGTGGTGGTAGGGACGCTGCCGTCGACCGTGATTTGATAGAACAGGATGCCCGGATGGAAGGCCGGACTGAGTGGTCCTGCGCCCGTGGTGAGGGCGGTGAGGCTGGCGTCAGCAGGGGCCGGCGCGGCGCGGGTCACTGTCAGCGTGTAGGACGCTGCCACCGCGCCATCGTCGCCGATGATCCGCAGGTCGATGGTGTTAGCGCCCACGTTCAGCGGGAGCGCTGCTGAAGCGGCCCCCGATGGCAGAGTCACAAACGGGCCGAAGTTGGCCCGGACCTCGATCCGGAAACCGACCTTCGCGGCGCCTGCGGTCACGGTAGTGCTGGCGGTGCCGTTCGGGACCGTGGTATTGTAGGCTGTGGTGGCGAAATCAAATGCCGGGCTGAGGGCACCGGAAGTCATCGTCAGCGAAGCCAGGCCGCTGTTGGTGGCTGACGGCGCGCCACGGACGATGGTGATGGTGTAGATCCGCGTGGCCGTGCCGCTGGCCGAGGTGACTTTGACCTCAAATGGGTTGCCGCCCAAAACCAAGGGCAGCTCCGGAGATGCTGCCTTGTCGAGGAGAGCCGTGTAGGCCCCGCCATTGATCCGCACCGCGAGGGTCTGGCCACTCTTGGATGCGGCCCGCACGGCGGCCTTGGTGGTCGTAGTGGCGACGTTGACGGTGTAGTTGGTGGTGTTGCGTTCAAACACCGGACTGTAAGCGCCGGCACTGGTGGTCAGCCAGAGCAGATCCACGTCGGCGCTGAGACGGGATTCGAGCGCACCGAGGTCGGGTGCGGGGCCGAACGGCCGCGACGAACGCCCTTGGTCCGAGGAAGGCGTGTTGGCGGTGACTACGCCAGTATCGATGGCAGGAGAGCCCACCAGCAAAACCATGGCACCTGAGCTGAGGTCGCCCAGCAGCGGATCGCTGGTAAGGGGGGCAGGACCGCCGGCGGGGGTGCTCCCCTTTGACGCCCGGAGGAGATTCGCGCCCACTGCGGTATAGCGGCCCAGAAAGTCCGTGCTTTCGTTCGTGAGGAAGTTTCCGGACACGATCGAGTTGTCGAGCACCACCGGATTCGCGCCGTCGTTGAAGACACCGGCCCCAACGTTTGCGGCGACGGTGCAATGCCGCACCGTCAGGGAGCTGGCGCCGTGGCTGGCGATGCCGCCGCCGGTGCCGCTGGCGGAAGAATTCCGGGCCAGGGTGCAGTTCTCAACCACACCCGTGCCCGCGTCGTGGTAGATCGCGCCGCCGATGTTCGCGCCGTTGCCGGAGAAGGCGGCCACTTTGACTGTAAATGGCGTGCCCCGGTTGTTGATCGCCCCGCCTGCGCCGATGGCTTCGTTGCGTGAGAAGGTGGCACCGTTGATCTCCAGAACGCAGCCAGCCGCATTGAAGAGGCCGCCGCCATCCTGGGCGAAGTTGCGCTCGAACACGGTTCCGTCCGAAATCTTGAGGGTGCCAGCGTTGGTATTGAAGACGCCGCCGCCCGACTGGCTGCTTTCATTGCGGGTCAGGGTGCAACGCTGGAGGGAGAGGGTGCCGCCATTGTTCCGGATGCCTGCTCCCAGGTCGGCTGCACCCTGGGTGATGATCAGTCCCTTGAGCGTGACGGTCTTCCCGCTGGCGACCTCAAACACCCGTGAGCGCTCGTTCGCATCGATCGTGATTTGGTTCGCGAGCTGGGATCCGTCAATGCTCAGGTCCTGGTT
>JAYTLR010000102.1:0-104608 GCA_043729195.1 Akkermansia sp. | reverse complement strand
GGGCGCGAGACGCACCCTCTCCGTTTAGCAGCAGGCCGGGCTCAGGGGGCGCTCTTCTTCGGTGGCGGGGGCGGCGAGCGACGGATTCGGCGCGAGGGTGCCGAGGCCGAGCTTGGCGAGCAGGGCGCGGTCGGCCTCGATCGCCGGGTTCTTCGCGGTGAGCAATTTATCGCCGTAGAAAATCGAGTTCGCGCCGGCGAAGTAGCAGAGCGCCTGGGTCTCGTCGGACATCCGGGTGCGACCGGCGGAGAGGCGGACCTTGGCTTTCGGCACGGCGATGCGGGTGACGGCGATCATGCGGGCGACGTCGAAGCCGTCGACCGCTTCCTTGCCCTCGAGCGGGGTGCCGGGCATCGGCATCAGCGAGTTGATCGGCACGCTCTCGGGCTGCGGATTGAACTCGGAGATGACTTCGAGCATTTTCAATCGGTCATCGGTCGTCTCGCCGAGTCCGAGAATCCCGCCGCAGCAGACCGACATCCCGGCGTCCTGCACGTTGCGGATGGTCCGCAGGCGGTCGTCGTAGGTGTGGGTGGTGACGATGTTCGGGTAGTGTTCCGGCGAGGTGTCGAGGTTGTGATTGTAAGCGGTGACGCCGGCTTCTTTGAGTGCCTTGGCTTCATCCGGGCCGAGTTCACCGAGGGTCACGCAGACTTCCATGCCGAGGGTTGAGACGTCGCGGACGATGTCGAGCACCTGCTCGAAGCGCTGGGTTCCGCCGCGCACGCCGCGCCATGCGGCACCCATGCAAAAGCGGGTCGAGCCGGTGTCGCGGGCCGCCGTGGCGCGCTCCATGATGACGTCCTTGCTCAACAACCGCTCTGCTTCGACACCTGAGTTGTAGCGGGCGGACTGGGCGCAGTAGGAGCAGTCCTCCGAGCAGCCGCCGGTCTTGATGGAGAGCAAGGTGCAGAGCTGGACGTCGTTCTCCGGCCAATTCGCCTCGTGCACGGCGCGGGCCTGCTTCAGGAGTTCGAAGAAGGGGAGGGAGTGGAGGCGCTTGAGTTCTGGAAATAGCATGAAAACGGAGATTAGGAGATTGGGGAATTAGGCGATTAGGGAACTACGGTCTCACCCGCTGGCCTTTCTTGGCACTTGGCACTTCTTCACTTGGAACTTCTCACCGTACCCAGCCTTCGCCGATCGGCATCCTGCCTTGGCCGACGACGGTGTAGTCGGTCTTGCCCATGGCACCTTCGAGCTTGTGGCCGAACTGGCTCTTCCAGATTTTGCTCATGCTTTCGGCGGTGTGGCAGCCCCAGCTTTTGCAGTAGGCGTCCTTGGCGAAGATCGAGCCGCGTATTTTTCCGAGGTCGCGCTCGTGGAGCCAGACGGTGCAGGAACCCATGATGGCCCCGCTGTAGTCGAGCATGAAGCAGTGGCGGTTGGAGTGGCCGAAGTAGTCGAAGGTCTGGACCGAGCTGCGCGGCCGGCTGTTGATTGCGGAGATGATGCCGGGGCTGCTATCGACCCAGACCAAGCTGACACTGCGCTTGCGGGCGAGGTCGGCGATCCAGGTGGTGTAGGGCTGGGAGTCTTCCTTGCCGCGGGCCTGGTAGGTGGGGCGGTAGACGATCCAGACGATGGGCGCGTTTTCTCCGTAAGCGGTGCGAATCTCGACCATGCGCAGGGTGGAGGCGCGGACGAAATTCGCCCACCAGCGGTCGTGCTGGTCGCGGGAGACGCGGAGGTCCTCCCATTTCCGTAAGGCGGGACCGCCGGTCAGGATGACGTGCTCGGCGGAGGCGAAGGAAACGAGCGCGATGAAGGCGAGAAGAACGAGGCGCATGGGTGGAGTGTAGGGATCGGGGACGGGGTTGCAATACCCGGGAGCGCCGGTCTTAAGGCCGGCAGTCTGGATCTTTCGAGCCGGTCTTAGGACCGGCGGTCCCGGGGGGGTCAGAGCGCCTTTGCCATCTTTTCGAGGCCTTCGAGCATGTGGGTGCGGGGGCAGCCGAAATTGAAGCGGATCCAGCGGGGCCAGCCGAAGAAGGCGCCGTCGGAGAGGAAGAGACCGGCCTTCCTTTCGAAGTGCTGCGCGGGGTTGTCGACACCCATGCCGCGGGCATCGAGCCAGGCGAGGTAGGTCGCCTCGCCGGGGACGACCTGGAGCGATGGCATGCGCTTGGCAACGAAGGCATCGAGCTCGGCGCGGTTGCCGCGGAGGTAGGCGAGGAGCTGCTGGCGCCAGGGCTCGCCGTGGCGGTAGGCGGCTTCGGCGGCGTAGTAGGAAAGGGCGTTGATTTCCGACAGCGTGTGGCCGCGCTGGGCGGCGAACTTGCGGCGGAGGGAGTCGTCGGGGATGACCGCGAAGGCGTAGCCGAGACCGGCGATATTCCAGGTCTTGCTGGGGGAAAGCAGGGTGATGGTATGCTGGCGGAGTTCGTCGGGGAGTTCCAGCGCGGAAAAATGCGGGGTCTTTTCCGCATCGAGCACCAGGTCGCAGTGGATCTCGTCGGAGACCAGGACGAGCCGGTGGTCGGCGCAGAAGCGGGCGAGTTGCGTGACTTCTTCTTTCGTAAAGACGCGGCCGAGCGGGTTCTGCGGATTGCAGAGGAGGAAGACCTTGGTTTGCGGGGTGACGGCGGCTTCCATCGCGGCCCAGTCGAACTCGTAGCGGCCTTCGATCTCGACGTGATCGACGGTGACCAGCGCCGCGGGTCCATCGTGATGGACTCCGATGAAGGGCGGATAAACGGGAGTGCAGGTCATCAGCGCTTCGCCCGCCTTGCAGAAGGCGCGGCCGGCGAGGGAGAGGGCGGGAACGAGGCCGCCGAGGTGGAGGATTTGTTCGCGAGGGACCTTCACGCCGCGTTGATTGGAGAGGTAGAGGTCGATGGCCTCGTTCAGGCCTTCATGGGCCTCGGCGTAGCCGAAAATCCCGTGGTCGACGCGGCGGTGGAGCGCCTCGATGATCTCCGGGGCCGAGGCGAAATCCATATCGGCGACCCAGAAGGGATCGAGCTCCGGGCGGCGGTCGTATTTGATGCAGCCGGTGCCCTTGCGGGTGATGGGGACGTCAAAGTCGTAGGTCACGGGCGGGTTTTATTCCGCCACGGGGCGCTTGCAAGTCGCGAGGTCGGCGGGCGTCGGTCTCCGACATGATGGACCGCGGGAATCAAAGTCAGCGGTCCAGCAAGAGAGACGCTGCAAAGGCACCGTCGGTGCCGTCGCGCTGGGGCAGGGCCTGGCGGGTCCCGGCGAGGTGGAGCTCGGGGTGGTCGATCAAGACGGCGGCGATCAGGTCCTCGTTTTCCTCGGCTTCGATCGAGCAGGTCGAATAGACGAGCCGGCCGCCGGGCTTGAGGCAGGGCAGGGCGTTTTCGAGGATCTGGCGCTGGAGCTTGGTCAGCTCGGTGATGTCGGCGGGACGAAGGCGCCAACGAACATCGACGCGGCGGCGGAAGACGCCGGTGTTCGAGCAGGGGACGTCGAGCAGGATGGCATCGAAGGCGCCGTGCCACTTTTCCGGTGCGGGCAGCGACCAGTCGTGGACCTCGATGCCGGCGTCGCCGCAGTGGAGGCGCTCGAGGTTTTCGCGGAGGCGGGGCAGGCGCTTGTCGTTGGAATCGGTGCAGAGCAGATCTTTGGCGGAGCCCTGGGCGGCGGCGATCAAGAAGGCCTTGCCGCCGGGTGCGGCGCAGGCGTCGAGGATCTTCTCGCCGGGCTGGGGGTCGAGCAGTTCGACGGAATGGCGGGTGGCGGGGTCCTGGATGTAGATTTGTCCCTTGGCGAGAAGTTCGCCGGGGATCTGGCCTTCGATCTTGATGAAGCCGGGGGGGAGTTCTTCCGCTTCAGGATCCTCGCTGACGGTGTGGAGAGCGGCGCTCCCTGCGGCCAGCGGATTGATCCGGGCGCAGGTCGGCGCGGGGCAGTTGTTGAAATCCATCAGCGCGATGGTGTCCTCTTTGCCGAATGCCTTCTTCCAGCGCTTGAAGAGCCAGTCGGCGTGGGAATAGACGACCTCGGGCGCGACTTTTTCGAAGTCGTATAGATTCTTGCGGGTGGCGATCGCGCGGCGGAGGACGGCGTTGATCAGCCCGCGGACCCCGCTTTTTCCAAGCTCCACGGTCTCAAACACCGCGGCGTGATCGGGCAGGCGGAGGATGAGGAGCTGGCAAAGACCGACGCGCAGGATGTCGCGGGTCTCGTCGTCCAGCTTGCCCTTGCGCAGCTCGGCGATCCAGTGGTCGAGCAGCCGCAGGTTGCGCAGGACGCCGAGCACGATGGCATTGAGCAGGGCGCGGTCGGCGGAGGTCAGGCTGTTGCGGGAGGCATGGCGCTCGATCAGCCCGTCGGCGTAAACGTGGCCCTTTGACCAGGCCCGGAGGATGGAGACGGCGGCGCGGCGGGTTGATTTCATGGAGGAGACGCAAGAGACAAGACTTGAAGACGCAAGACCGGAAGGAGACCGCCGGAAAAGAAAGAGGCACGGAACAGATGCCCGTGCCTCCCTAAGTTCAAGTCTTCTGTCTTGAGTCTTCCAGTCTTGAGTCTTCTCAGCGACCGATCGAGATGTATTCGAGGCCGGCGGCCTTGACGTCCTTGGGGTCGAGCAGGTTGCGGCCGTCGAAGATCAACGGGGTGCGCAGACGCTTCTTGATCTCGTGGAGGTCGGCCTTGGCGAAGGCGGGCCACTCGGTCGCGATGACCAGGCAGTCGGCGCCATCGAGCGTGGCATACATGTCCTCATGGTAGCTGATGTCACCCTTGAGTTCGCCAAATTTCTGCGCGGTGCCGAGAGCTTCCGGGTCGGTGGCGGCGAGGATGGCGCCTTCCGAGAGCATCTTCTGGGCGAGCTTGATGGCGACCGATTCGCGGACGTCGTCGGTATTCTGTTTGAAGGCGAGGCCCCAGAGAGCGATTTTCTTCTCGCGGAAGACCCAGAGTTTTTCGCGGACCTTGTTCAGGAAGCGGTCGAGCTGGTCGAAGTTGATCTTCTCCACTTCCTTCAGCAGGCCGAAGGGCTGGCCGAGGGTTTCGGAGATGTGGATGAAGGCCTTGATGTCCTTCGGGAAGCAGGAGCCGCCGTAGCCGAGGCCGGCGTTGAGGAAGGATCGGCCGATGCGCTTGTCCATGCCGATGCCTTCAGCGACCTTTTCGACGTCGGCGCCGGAAGCTTCGCAGATGTTGGCCACGGCGTTGATGTAGGAAATCTTGAGCGCGAGGAACGAGTTCGCGGCGTGCTTGATCAGCTCGGCCGAGTTGATGTCGGTGACCAGGACCGGGGCGACGAAGGGCTCGTAAATCTTCTGCATGTAAGCGAGCGCGCGGTCGTCGTTGGAGCCGATGACGACGCGGTCCGGGTGGAGGAGGTCATCGACGGCGCAGCCTTCGCGGAGGAATTCGGGGTTCGACACGACGCCGAACTCGACGCCGGCAGGGGCGTAGCGGCGGACGGTCTGCTCGACCTTGTCGCCGGTCTTCACGGGCACTGTGGACTTGTCGACGATCACGCGGTAGCCGAGCTCCGGGGTCAGGCACTGGGCGATTTCGCGGGCGACCTTTTCGATGAAAGAGAGGTCGACCGAGCCGTCGGGCTGCGGCGGGGTCGGCACGGCGATGAAGATCACGTCGCTGTTTTTGACGCCTTCCTCGGTAGAAGTGGTGAATTTCAAGCGGCCCGCGGCCACGTTGGATTTCACAAGCTCTTCGAGGCCGGGTTCGTAGATCGGAACTTTGCCTTCGAGGAGGGTTTTGACCTTTTCGGGATTATTATCCACGCAGGTCACTTCATGTCCGACTTCGGCGAAGCAGGTGCCGGAGGTAAGTCCGACATAGCCGGTGCCGATGATACTGATTTTCATGATGTGAGGGGGGGGAGGCGGGAGGTGATCTAGCAGCCGGGCCTGCCCACTGCAACCCCCGCGAACGCGTAGGATCAGCGAAAATCAGGCCATTTGTTGCCAGAAAAGCCGGGCCGCGATGCCGACGCCGATCACCGCCACAATCACCCGGACAGCGGATGCGGGAATCTTCTGGGAGTAGTGGCTGCCGAGGAAATACCCGGGGATCGAGCCTACGATCAGCCAACCCGCGAGGTGCCAGTCGACGGCATCGGCATAGATGAAATAGACCACCGAAGCGACGTTGCAGAGCAGGCCGAGCAGGGATTTCAGGGCGTTGATGCGGTGGACGTCCTTCATTCCCACGAGGCTGAGCCCGGCCAGCATCATGATCCCGATGCCCGCGCCGAAGTAGCCGCCGTAGATGCCGACGCCGGTCTGGAAGGCGATGCCGCCAGCGGTCGGGCGGGCGGGTTCGGTGTCACTTGGCGGAGAATGGCGGTTTGCCCAGCGGCGGAGGGGACCGTTGAGCAGGAACAGCGCGGTGGCCATGAGGATGAGCCAGGGGACGACCCGGTCGAAGACCCCGGCCGGGAGCGCGAGCAGCAGCCAGCCGCCGGCCAGGCCGCCGAGCAGGCTGACGAGGCCCAGCGGGAGGATCCACGATTTCACCTCGGCCAGCCTTTTCCGGAAGGCCCAGACGCTGCCGGGCATGCCGATGAAAAGGGCGACGGTGGAGGTGGTGTTTGCCATCACGCCGCTCAAGCCCGCGGCGAGCAGGGCGGGGAAAGTGAGCATGGTCCCGCCGCCGGCCACGGAATTCATCACCGCGGCGAGGAAGCCGGCGGCGAGGACGATCCATTCGGTGGAGTCGGGCACGGGGTGAGTAGCGCGGAGCCGTTGCTCGGGGGCAAGAAGGAAGCTGCTTCCCAAGAGTCGACACCGAAGTTGGATTCGGCATTGAAAATCCAGATGTCCCCGCCAATCTCCCCGCCCCATGTCCGAACGGAAGACCCTCGAAGAACGCGCGCAGATGACCGACCTGGAGCGCCTGCGGCACTCCAGCGCCCACGTGATGGCCACTGCGATCCTGCGGATCTGGCCCGATGCCCAGTTTGCGTATGGCCCGCCGATCGAGACCGGATTCTACTACGACTTCGACATGAAGCACCGGATCACGCCGGACGACTTCGAGAAGATCGAGGCGGAAATGAAGAAGATCGCGAAGGAGAACCAGAAGTTCGACTACAAGGCGATCACCCGCGAGGAAGCCAAGGCGATGGCCGAGAGCGGCCGACTTGGCGGGCTTTCCGAGCGCCCGGGCAATCCGAGCCGCTTCAAGCTCGACCTGATCGACAAGATCCCCGAGGGTGAGACGATTTCCTGCTTCCAGAACGGCGAGTTCATCGACCTCTGCGCGGGGCCGCACGTCGGCTACACTTCGAAGTGCAAGAACGTGAAGCTGATGTCGGTGTCGTCGTCCTTTTACCTCGGCGACGAGTCGAAAGGCCAGCTCCAGCGGCTCTACGGCACGGCTTTCGAGAGCAAGGAGCTGCTGGAAGAGCACCTCAACCGCTTGGAGGAGGCGAAGAAGCGCGACCACCGCCGGCTCGGCAAGGAGCTGCATCTTTTCCACATCGACGAAGCGGTCGGCCAGGGGCTGATCCTGTGGAAGCCGAAGGGCGGGCTGATTCGCCGCGCGCTGCAGGATTTCATCACGCAGGAGCTCGACAAGCAGGGCTACTGGCAGGTTTTCACGCCGCACATTGGCAAGCTCGACCTTTACCGGACCTCGGGGCACTTCCCCTATTATCAAGAGAGCCAGTATCCGCCGATCGCCGAGCGCGATGCCCTGGAGAAGCTGGCCGACGAGGATGCGAGCTGCGCCACGCTGATCAACGGGCTCAATGACGGCACCATCGAGGGCTACATGCTCAAGCCGATGAACTGCCCGCACCACATCAAGATCTTCGCCAGCGAGCATCGCTCGTATCGCGATCTGCCGGTGCGGCTGGCGGAATTCGGCACGGTTTACCGCTGGGAGCAATCCGGCGAGTTGGGCGGGATGACCCGGGTCCGCGGTTTCACGCAGGACGATGCCCACCTGTTCTGCACGCCGGAGCAGGTCGCCGCGGAGCTGGTCGGCTGCTTGAGCCTGGTCAAGACCGTGCTCACCACGCTGGGCATGACGAATTACCGGGTCCGGGTCGGCTTGCGCGATCCCGATGACAGTAAGTTTACCGGCGACCCGGCGAAATGGGACATGGCGGAAGATGCCTGCCGTGCCGCCGCCGCCACGCTCGGCGTGCCGTTCACCGAGGAAGCCGGTGAGGCCGCGTTCTACGGCCCGAAGATCGACTTCGTGGTCAAGGACGTGATCGGCCGCGATTGGCAGCTCGGCACCGTGCAGGTCGATTACGTCCTGCCGGAGCGCTTCGACCTGAGCTACGTCGGATCCGACAACAGTCCTCACCGTCCGGTGATGATCCACCGCGCGCCCTTCGGGTCGCTGGAGCGCTTCACGGGCCTGCTGATCGAGCACTTCGAGGGCAAGTTCCCGACCTGGCTCTCGCCGGAGCAGGTCCGGGTGCTGCCGATCTCCGAGAAATTCCTCGAAGCCGCGGAAGCAGTCACGACGCAGCTCGCCGAAGCCGGCGTGCGCGTGTCCCTGGACAGCAGCTCCGACAAGGTGGGAGCGAAGATCCGCAATGCCCGCATGGAGCGCATTCCCTACATGCTGGTGCTCGGCGCGAAGGAAGTGGAGGAGGGGACCGTCTCCGTCCGCCATCGCGACAAGGAGGATCTTGGGGCCAAGCCGCTTGATCAGTTCATCGCGGAGATCACCGCGGAGATCCGGGAGCGGAAGCTGTGACAGCTTTGTCGCCCGGAAAATCCCGCTTGCCGATCAAAGCGGCGGAGCTTATAGAATCGCCCATCGCACGCGAAGTTCGGCATTTGAATGTCAGCCCCCGCGACCCACGCGACCCCCGGCCCCGCGCCAACCCGATGCTTTTTTTGGAACGACAGATGAACTCCTTGCCGACCGGTCTTTTCGACCGTTCCGCTGACTTCGGCTCCGTATGATCCCTGATCCGGACCTTCGTTCCCCATACCCCTTCGCAGGCGAAGGTCCGGCTCTGCCGTGCCTGCCTGTGTCGCATCGAACCTACGGAGGACAAAGCCATCGCTAAACCATCAAAAAGCAACTTCAGGGGTCGTCAGCAGCGTGACATGACGCGCGTCAACGACCGGATCCGCGCGCCCAAGGTGCGCGTCGTATTATTCAACGGCGACCAGCTCGGCGTGATGACCGCCCGCGAGGCGCTCGACAAGGCGAAGCTGATCGGGCTCGACCTGGTCGAGATCGCCCCGAATGCCGACCCGCCGGTTTGCCGTATCGTCGACTACGGCAAGTACAAGTACGAGCAGTCGAAGCTGAAGAAGGTGAAGTCGAAGAACTCGACGCGGATGAAGGAAGTGAAGTTCCGCGTCGGCACCGGACAGCACGACTACAACATCAAAATGGGCCGGGCCGAGGGATTCCTCGATACCGGGCACAAGGTGCGCATGGTCCTCCAGTTCCGCGGTCGTGAGAACGCCCACAAGGAACTGGGCTTCGTGATGATGAAGCGGATCATCGAGGACCTGAAGCAGATCTCCCACGTCGACCAGGAGCCCCGCCTGAATGGTCGTGCCGTCGGCATGACCCTCTCGCCGCTGCCGGAGCACCAGCGCAAGCGGAAGTTCCACCTTTTCCACGGCGAACTGATGGAAGCGGACGACTTCGAGGACGACGAGGAAGACGAAGGCTTCGACGAGACGATCACCGCGGACGAGGCGGAGGAGTCATCCCCCACTGCTCCCGATTCGCCGGGTGAAAGCCCGGCCGAAGAGGACTCGGGCACCCCGCCCCAATAAGGCCGCCCTCGCGTTCGGTTTCCGATCCGGTTTGGGGATTTCTGATCCGCTTTCCGGCGACGGAACCGCTCGCGCGAACGGCTTATGCAATTTGTGGAGTGCCGGGTAAAACGCCGGGCTTGCTCATCCCCGCCATCACCATTCCTGTCACCCCGCCGGCGGTTTCCTGAACTTCTCACGGAAACCCTCGCCGGCGTTCATTCGCTGCACGCGGTGAGGACCGGCAGCATTTATTTTTGAGAAAGCTGTTCGCACCGCGAGTGCTGCCAGGGATGCTTATCAACTCACGTCCCTGTAGAGTTCCGAGAGAGGGATGGAAATGCCGGCCTCCGGGAGATCCAGGATGGCGTCCGGACCGGAGAGGGTTTCACGCCGGAAGCCCGCGCTGTCCCTGCGGTGAAGCGTGAGGAAGGGTGACTCGGTTTCCGCGAGGATGTAGGTGCCTAGCGTCGGAATCGTGAGGTAGTCGCGCAGCTTCTGCACCTCGTCGTTGCGGCGGGTGTTCGGGCTGAGAACTTCGAGAATCACGCTGGGTGAGTCGGTGAAGAGCGCCTCGCCCGGGACCGGGACACAAATGATCATGCCATCGGGATAGTAGAATGCATCCTCACCCTGGCCTAGCGGCACTTGAAGCTTGAAATCGCTGCCGGTGGGAAAACAGGGCCTTCCGGCAAGCTGTCTCTTGGCGAGGTAGAAGAAATTCCCGGCGATGCGCTGATGGTTGAGAGTCCCGCCGGACATGGCGTAGACACTTCCGGCGACGTATTCGTGACGGATTTCCGAGCCGACTTCGCCTTGGAGATACTCGTCCCGGGAAATGCGGTGGTGAGCAAGTGCGAGTGCCATGCCGACACAAGTAGCGGAAAATTCTCCTGATCGCAACCTCTCTGGAATGGGCGAAAGTGGTCAGGCGAAACGGAGGCGGACAGGACCGTGTCGAACACTCAAGACGCCGCAAACAGCGCCGACTTGCGGTAGGCGAGCCAGGCGCAGGAGGCGGCGGTGAGGAGGAAGAGCGCGGCGAGGGCGGCGATCCAGCCGAGGGTGACGAGGAGGCCGGTCTTGGGCAGGGAGGGAAGGATTGAGACGATGGCGGCGACGAGGCCGATGCCGACGGCCCACAGGATGAACTGGCGGGTCTCGCGGAAGACCAGCGAGCGGATGATCTTGCGGGAAATGCCGAGCTGGTGGAGCTGGGTGAACTCATGGCGGCGCTCGGCGAGATTGCGGGCGGTGACGAGACCGAGGCCGGCGGCACCGAGGATGACGCCGAGGCCGCCGAGGACGTTGAAGATCGAGATGTAGGTGTTCTCGACGCTGTGGAAGGCCGCAAGGCGGTCGGAGGTGGTGATGACGGTGGCTCCGAGGTCGGTGAGGGATTTTTGAAGGATGCCGCGCGTTGCTGTTAGATAGCCCGGGGTGTCGGCGAGGAAGAGCTGGTAGCCGCCGGTGGAGGGGTAGCGCTCGAGGAAGCGTTGTTCGTCGACGATGAAGCTGCCTTGGAACACAGTGCCATCGAGGGTGCCGGCGATTTCGACGGGGAAGATGTTGCCCTGTTCGTCGGTGTAGTCGATGCGGTCGCCGGGCTTCTTTTTGAGGACCCAGAGGAGGGTGGTTTCGTCGATGAAGGCGCGGAGGGCATCGCCTTCGCGGAGGGACTTCCACGACTTCTCGATCCCGGGGGCGGTGGTCTTGATGGTGAAGGAGCCGCGTTGTTCGAGGGCGGCGGTGTCGGTGGCGAGGAGGCGCGGGCGGGCGACGGAGTTGAGGTTGAAGCAGGAGGCATCGTCGCCGGTGCCGACGCGGAAGGGCAGGATGTCGCCGAGCCGGGCGCGCTGGTCGCCGAGCTTGAGGATGTCTTCGGTGGAATCGGCGTTCGACCCGCGGTGGACGGCAGTGGTTGTTTCGATCCAGAACGCGAAGCCGCCGGAGCCGCTGGGACGTTTTTGCCATTCGCCGCCGCCGTGCTTTTGGAACGCGGTGACCGAGACGACGAGGAAGAGCCCGGCGGCGAGGCTGCCGACGACGACCAGCGAGCGGGTCGGGCGGCGGGCGGCGTTGAGGGTGGCGAGGCGGGCGGGGGAGAGACAGGGAGCGAGACGCTCCCTGGACGGACTGGAGCGAGACGCTCCAGCCACGCCTGACGGCGCTCCAGCTACGGTGGGGCCTGCGACCCCGCTGGATACGGCGGCGCTGGCCAGGTGGGCGCGGAAGAGGGACAGGCCGGCGACGAGGAAGGAGAAGCCGGCGAGGAAGAAGGCACCTTGCGGGCCCATGGCTTTGGATCCGGCGAGGGCGGCGAGACCTGTTAGGGCGGCGGCGGGGGCGATCCAGCGGGCGCGAGATTTGCCGTGGCGGATGACTTCCTCGGTGCCGGACTCAAGGCGCAGGCTGGCGGAGCGCTTGGCTTGGCGGCGGGTGACGAACCCGATGGTGATCATCATCAGCACGACGAAGCCTAACAGACCGCCGACGATCGACGCGGGGGCGGCGTGGAAGCGGAAGAGGCGGTCGCCGCCGCGGTTCCAGATCGATTCCAGGAAGAGCAGCAGACCGCGGGTGTAGGCGAAGGCGAGCAGGGTGCCCAGGGCGCTGCCGAGGGTGACCACGATCAGGCCCTCTAACAAACGCCAGCGGAGGATCTTTCGCGGCGGGATGCCGAGGGCGGCGAGCAGGCCGGACTCGTGGTTGCGCTGCTCGACATTGAAGCGGAACAGCATCGCGGTGAGCGCCACGGCGGCGAGAATGAGGAAGAACGACATGCTCAGGAACAGGCTGGCGATGTCGACCGGCGAGGCGGCGGCGGTTTGGCTTTCGCGGCCGAGGTCGCGGATGAGGAGGCCGGCGTCGGCGGGCGTGAGGGTGTCGAGAATCTGCTGTTCGAGTATGCGTGGGGAAGGCTGCCCTTTCTTGATCCGGAGCGAGGTGGCGTTGCCCCAGCGGTTGCTCCACATGGCGCGGGCGGCTTCGTAGGGAATGAAGGCCTTCGGGGTGCCGCGGTGCTCGTCCCAGTAGGTCTCGTCCTTCTCGCGGATACGGGTCAGGTCGAGCGGCAGGCCGGGAGTCCAGTCGGCGGAGTTGTCGGCCTCGGCGATGCCGGGGAAGTCGGGCATCCAGAGCTTGTCGGCGGCGGCACCTTCGAGCGGGACGATGCCTTGGACGGTGAAGTTGGTGGACTTTTCGACGAGGCGGTTGCCACTACCAAGAGTGTAGTAGCTCACGGTAACTTTGTCGCCGGGCTTGGCGGCGAGGTCTTCGGCTTCCCAGGAGTTGAGGATGATCTGGTCGGGAGCGAGGTCGTCGGGGATGAAGGAGGGAATCGTGGGAGGGGATGTGACGGGCGAACCGCCCGCGCCCCTCTTCTGGCTGTCACCAGGAGTGAAGCCGGTGACCATCGAGTAGGGGGTTTCCTTGCCGTTGGCGGCGATGGTGTTGGCGAGGTAGGTGACGACAGGGCGGGCCGTTGGGAGAAGGGTGCGGAGCTTCTCCTCGATCAGGGTGGGCAGGAAGATCCGGTCGGTGCGGATTTCGGTGGCGGCGGAAAGCGGGATGTCCTGGAGAGAAAGGCCGTAGTCGGCGAGTTGGGCGGACTGGCGGACGAGCGCGGTGGCTTCGTCGGCGGAAAGCGGATTGCGGAAGAGCAGCAGGTTGGCGCGGTCGCTGCGCTCGATGGCTTCGGCGAGGGTTTCGATCGGCAGGAAAACGGCTGGCGCGGGGAGTTGGGTGGCTTCAAGGTTGAAGCGTCCCATCGCGTCGTCGTCGCGGATCTCGGCGACGGTGCCGCGGACGGTGATCAGCTCCTCGGGCTCGCCGGAAAGCGGGGCGTCGCGCGAAGCGAGGCCGGGCTTGCCGAGGCGGAGGACGAGGGTGTCGCCGGGCTTGAGGTCGAGGGTGCGGGCAAGTTCGCGGTTGATGGCCCAGGATTTCGTGTCGAGGGCGGGCGGGGTGGTGTTGCCGGGGGCGAAGGACCAGAAAGCGGGTGTGATTCCGAAGAGATTCACCTGGCCGGTCGAGCGGCCGGACGGGGTGTCGACCTGGCTGCGGAGCTGGAGGACCGGGGCGGTGTTCGGGATGCTGTTAGAGAGGCTGGCGCGGAAGAAGTTCTCGCCGCCGGCGAGGACGAGGGTGGTCGCGCCGGTGCGCTGTTCGGCGATCTGGCGGAGAGTGGACTTGACCGAGTCGCCGGAGAACAAGGCACCGAGCAGGACCATCGCGCCAAGGGCGGAGCCGAGCAGGACGCCGAGGTAGGCGCTGCGGTAGTGGCGGAGGCCGCGGGTGATGAAGGTGAATGCGGTCATTTTTGGAGTGCTCCGGCAGAGCGAGTCTTCGAGCGGCGACGGAGCTTTTAGGTGGGTGGTTTCTTCGAGGCGGGCTGGCCTATGAAGCGGGCGGGGCGATGAGGAGGGGTGAGGCGGGGCAGAACTGGAAGGGAGTGAGCGCCGGGGTGATGCGAAAGCGGTGTCGGCGTTCGAAAACTCACTCTGCCACCGCACTCCAAAGGGGCACCCGTGTTTGGAGTGCTCCGGCAGAGCGAGTCTTCGAGCGGCGACGGAGCTTTTAGGTGGGTGGTTTCTTCGAGGCTGGCTTGCCTATGAAGCGGGCGGGGCGATGAGGAGGGGTGAGGCGGGGCAGAGCTGGAAGGGAGTGAGCGCCGGGGTGATGCGAAAGCGGTGTCGGCGTTCGAAGACTCACTCTGCCACCGCACTCCAAAGTTTTCCTTCGCGGAGTTCGAAGGTTTTGGCCATGCGGCGGGCGAGATCGGCGTTGTGGGTGACGACGATGAGGGTGACGCCCTGGTCGCGGTTGAGGTCGAGGAGGAGGTCGGCGACGGTGTCGGTGGAGGCGGGGTCGAGGGAGCCGGTGGGTTCGTCGGCGAGGATGAGCTTGGGCCGGTTGATCAGGGCGCGGGCGACGGCGGTGCGGAGTTTCTCGCCGCCGGAAAGTTGCCAAGGGAGGTGGTCGAGGCGCTGGCTGAGGCCGACCTTTTCGAGGAGTTGGCGGGCGCGTTGTTCGGTCTCGGCGGCGGGTTCCTGCCAATCCCCGGCGAGGCGGGGGACGAGAACGTTTTCGAGCACGGTGAGCTGGGGAAGCAGATGCTGCTGCTGGAAGATGAAGCCGAGAGAGTGGTTGCGGAAGGTGGCGGCTTGTTCCTCGGAAAGGGTGGAGATGTCCTGGTCGCCGATCTTGATGGTGCCGGAGGTGGGTCGGTCGAGGGCGCCGAGGAGATTGAGCAGGGTCGACTTCCCGCAGCCGGAGGGGCCGATGATCGCGGCGGTTTCGCCTTTGGCGACCGTCAGTTCGAGGTCGGCGAGAACCCGGATGTTCTCGCCGGGGGTTTCGTAGGTTTTGGAGAGCTGGCGGACTTCGATCATGAGGAGTTGGGGAACAACGGAATGGACGAAAATGGCGAAAGTGAAGAAGGGTCTAACGGAGGATGTTCCAGCGTTTGGCTTTTACTTCGAAGGTGGGCAGGGTGCCGGGGGCGGCGGCGGTGACGGGGATGCGGAGGCTGAAGGTGGAGCGGAGTTTCTGGGCGAGGGCGGTGGCGGCTTCGGCGGTGGCTTCGACGGTGAGGCGGAGTTCGGCGAGGGCGGTGCGCTGGTCGATTTCCACCTGATACTCGCCGATTTCCGGGAATGCGCGAACGATGGCGTCGATGGAGCTCGGGTGGATGTTAATGCCGCGGATCACGACCATGTCGTCGGTGCGGCTGAGGACGCCGCCTTGGAGCGCGAAATGGTCGCCGTGAGGGACCGGGCGTACGAGATCGCCGGTGCGGTAGCGGAGCAGCGGCGAGCCGTGGCGGCCGAGGGTGGTCAGGACGAGCTCGCCGGTTTCTCCATGGGCGACCGGGCTGCCGGTGGCGGGGTCGATGACTTCGCAGAAGTACGACTCGTGCCGTAGCAGGAGCAGGTCGGGATCGGATTCCGAGCTGACCGAGACCGGGCCGATCTCGGTCATGCCGTGGTGGTCATAGACGCGGGCGGACCAGGCGGACTCGATGCGGCGGCGGATTTCCGGGATGCTGCCGCCGGGCTCGCCGCAGACGATGATCTTGGCGATCCCGAGCGAGCCGACCGGGAGACCGATCTTGTCGCCGACCTCGGCGAGGCGCAGGGCGTAGGTGGGGGTGCAGCAGAGGATGGATGACCGGCTGCGGCGGAGCAGGTGGAGGCGGTCCTCTGACGACAGCCCGCCACCGGGGACGGCACGGACGCCCATCCGGGTGGCGGCTTCGAAGCCGGCCCAAAAGCCGAGGAAGGGGCCGAAGGAGAAGGGAAAGAACGCGGTGTCGCCGGGCATCACCCCAGCGCCGCGCCAGACCCATTCCCAGTTGTCGAGGATCCAAGTCCAGTTGCCGGGGTCGTCGAGCCAGATCAACGGCTTGCCGCGGGTGCCGCTGGTTTGGTGGAAGCGGTGGTAAGTTGCGAGCGGGAAGGTGTGGGTGCTGCCGTAAGGCGGATGGGCCTCGTGGTCGGCGGCGAGTTCCTCCTTGGTGGTGAAGGGGACGGTGGCGGAGAACTCGGCGAGGCGGGTGAACTCCGGAAGGCTGCCGAGTTTCCGCTGATAGAAGGAGTTCGCCGGTAGGATGGCGCGGACCAGATCGTTGAGTTTGGAGAGCTGGTGGGGCATGGATGCGAATGGTGCCGGAAGACCGGCGGGGCTAGCGGGTGATGCGATGCATGAGGACCGGGGATGCGGATGGGATGGCAAGATCGTCCGCATCGAAAATCGCGACCTCCACTCCATGATGCAGCGCAAGCGTCTCGATCACAAGAGTGGCAAAGCGGTATCGCTCAGGTGCCGGATGGCGGGTCCCCTCCCTGGCAAAACCGGCGGGTCACCCAATCTCTCGGAGATCGATCCCGGGAAACTTCGAAGCAATATTCACGCGGCGAGTTTAATTGAATCCGATGGCCGGGCAAGGAATGGATGGCCGGCTGATCGAAGCGTGCCACTTGCACTCGCGGGCGGGACATTTGCAGCGGCCCGGAGGTCCCGGTTCCACGCCTTTGTTGCTGACTCAAGCCTTTCCGCGGTGACAGGTTCCGGGCCCCCGGTCTGCTAGGAGAGGGTGTTGGTGAAAATCAGGTGGCAGGTCCGGACCGGGTCAGCCACCCTTTCCCCAGCCAAAAACCAACAAACCAACCACCTGAATGAAAAGTCCCCTGATTGCCGCTTTCGGCCTTTGCGCCGTATCCCTTCCGCTTCATGCGGAAATTCTCAACTTCGACCTGTCACCCGCGGGTGTCGCGACCGGATTGAGCCCCGCCAATGAAGTCCCGCCCGCGACCGGAACCGGAACCGGCGGCGAAACCTTCACCGGCATCACCTTCGACACGGTGAGCAACGTCTTGTCCGTATCGCTCGGCTACGGGTCCTTCGCCGGATTCACCAATTTGACGGGCCCCGTCACGGCGGCCCATCTTCATGGCCCGGCAAGCGCCACGGCGACCGCGCCGCCAATCCATGACTTCGTCGCGAACGGCCAGCATTTGTTCGCTCCCGTTCCGGCCAACGGCGGAGTGATCTCGGGTGCGGTGACCCTTAGCGCCGCGAATGAAACCAACCTGATCAGCGGCCTGCTCTATGCGAATCTACACAGTGCCGCAAATCCGAACGGCGAGATCCGCGGCCAGCTGGTGCTGGTCACGAATTTCCCGCCAACGGTGACCTGCCCTACAGCAGCAGAGGTGGAATGCGAGTCCCACGAGGGCACTCCGGTCGAACTGATAGCGGCGGTTTCGGATCCGGACGGCGATCCCCTGATGGTGGTTTGGACCATCGACGGTGTGGCACAGCCGGAAATCCTGGTGCCGTCCGGTGGTGCCAACACGACCGCGCAAGTTCCATTTGAAGTGGATCTCGGCCTCGGCGAGCACACGGTCTCCGTCGCCGTGAGCGATGGAGTGGCGGTTGCGGTGAGCTGCCAATCCACCGTCGAGGTGGTGGACACCATTGCGCCGGTCATTACCAGCATCGTTCCCAATCCAGCCACCCTTTGGCCCCCGAATCACAAGATGAAAAACATCGACGTCGCCGTGGTGGCCGATGATGCCTGCGGCGAGGTGACCACACGGGTCGTCCAAGTGACCTCGAACGAGCCGGTCGACGGCAACGGAGACGGCAACACCAGTCCGGATTGGCTGATCTCCGAGGACGGTAAACTCCAATTGCGCGCCGAACGCTCCGGTGGCGGAAGTGGTCGCATCTACACGATCACCGTGGAAGCCACTGATGAAGCCGGGAACAGCACCACCGGGACCACCGAGGTGACCGTCCCGCATTCGAAGGGCAAAAAAGCCAGGAACTGATCCTGCCCGAATCCGAAGACACCGGACCTGCGAGGTCCGGTGTCTTTTGCTGTCTACGCGTTCCGGTGCCGCACGACGCGCACCATGGGGACTCGTCCGGCCGCGTTCCTTGAATCAGTTATCGGGAGAATGGGAGGCCGCAGTGCTGGATTTCGGCGGCTCCGGCGCGGGCTTGGGCTTGAACTTGGTGACCATGAATCCGCCGGCGGCGGCGAGGACGATGCCCAGGATGAAAGGGACGGGGATGGCCGCGAGGCCGCCCTTGGGCGGGTGCATCACGATCCCGACGATCGCGTTCACGATAGGTGCCCCGGCGAAGACGATGGACATCACCGAGATGGCGACGACGCCGGGGTTCATACCGGCTTTCGCGCCGGAGCCCATGGCGAGCAGGACGAAGAAGGCACCGATGGCCCCGAGGATGCCGGCAAAGAGGGAGATCCACATGCCTTTCGGCGGCATGTTCCAGTCCATGTTCTTCGAGGCGAGCAGGATGACCAGCGGGGCGAGCACGGCGGTCAGGAAATAGGCGATGCCGACGAAGAAGAAAGCCTTGTAGCGGCCGAGTTCCTTGTCCGCCATGCCGACTTGGCCGGCGTGGAGAAAGATGCCGTAAAGGCCCCAGCAGGCGACGGTGACGAGGGCGAGGTAGAACCAGTTCATGGATTTCATTGGGGAAAACGCGGAGAGGCGGAGAGGCTGAAATGCTGCCGTGGCGTTACGGCTGTTCCTGGAATCGGGAGACTTTCCAGAATCCGCGGGGTCCATTGGCGGTGACCGGGACAAGCTGGGACCCGACGGTCGTCGCGTCGAGGCGCCTCACCTCGATCCAGTCGCAGAGGTTGGGGGAATAGTGGACGCTGTGAATCCAGCCCGGTTCCGCGGGAAATTCGATGCCGCCGATTCCGGTGGGCGCGAGGTGAAGCACGGCGGCCACCGGGAAGATGGGCTGGGCGGCGATCTCTTCACGCCAGAGGCGGTAGCTTTGCACGTCGGTGGCACCGCTTGGCCCGTAGGAGGCTTCCACGGTTTCCATCATGTTGTGGAAGTCGGGCACGGAAGGCCATGTCTGGCCCGGACCGATGTCCGCTTCCAGTCCGCAACGCACGGGGCGGGTGAAGTTGGTGCGCTCCCACATCACGCCGTTGTCGATGTTGCTGAAGGTGGTGCGGTCGAACGGCATGAGCGTGATACCCGTCAGGCTGGCCGCGATGTCGAGGAACCACTGGTCGCGGTCGGCAGCGTCGATCCAGCCGATGGAACCGCCGGCGATGGGCAGGTTGTCGAACCACACCGGCAGGTCGGCATGGACGGGGAACGAGGGCTGTCCGGCGGCCACGAAATGAGCGCGGACATCGGCAAACGTATCGCGCAGCAGCAGCAGGTAGCCGCGCTTTTGCGCTGAGGTGAGCCCGGACCACTCCGGGAGGGCCTGAGGCTCGATGTCGAGATGCAGCCCGTCGAATTTCTCCGGCAGGGTGCGGCCGGGGGTGTTGTTGAAGTTCAGCAAGCGGGCGGTGATGTGAGCCAGCAGCGCGGGCCGGTTGACAACGTGGATCCACGTATTCTCCGACATGAGCGACTGGGTCTGGATGCCGGCGGTGTGAAGCTTCGAATTCCATGCGGCGATGACCGTCGGCTGAGTCACCGGGCGGTCGCCGTAGCTGCCGTAGACCCGCTTTACCGAGCGCGCGTTGAAGAAGGCCACCGTGGCATTCTCCTGAGCAACGGTGCCCACGATATTGTCCGATCCCCACACATTCCCGGTCTCACGCCAGAACCATACGCCGCGGTGCTTGGTCGCCGCCGCAGTCAGGCTGAGCGCTATAAAGAGAAGGAGGGCAAGGGGTTTCATCAGGATCCGGCGAGGGAGGTGAGTTTCTCCTTCAAGAGCGACGGGAGAGGGACGGCTTTGATGCCTTCGGGGGTGATGGCGACGTGGGCGGCGGCGATGGAGCCTTCGGCGATGAGGGTTTCGTCGCGGACGATCTCGAAGCGGTAGCGGACGGAGCGGGTGCGGACCTCGGCGATGTGGAGGCGGATGGTGAGGAGGTCGCCGAAGCGGGCGGGGGCCCGGTAGTCGCAGGAGGCGTTGACGCGCGGCCAGCCGGTTTCGAGGCCGTCGAGCATGCCGTGGAGTTCGTGGTCAAGGCTGCGGACGAAGGCGTGCTCGCAGGTCTCCATGTAGCGGAAGAAATTCGAGAAATGGACGATGCCCGCCATGTCGGTTTCATAGAACTCGACGTGGCGCTGGATCTCGAAGGCGGGCTTGCTCATGGGACGAGGGGCTGGGCGAGGGCGAGGAAGCGGTCTCGCATGGCCTCGACGCTATAGGATTGCTCCGCGGCACGGCGACCGTTTTCCCCGAGTTCTTTCAGGCGCTCGGGCCGGGCGAGGAGATCGTGCCAGGCTTCCGCGAGGGCGGCCGGGTTGTTTGGCGGGACGAGGATGCCGGCTTGGCTGGTGGCGAGGATTTCCTGGAACGACGAGGCGTCGGGCTGGACGAGGGGGACGCCGCTGGCGAGGGCTTCGACGGTGTAGAGGCCGAAGGCTTCGGGGTAAGTCGCGGGGACGCTGAAGAGGGCGAGCGAGGCGAGAAGGTCGGCCTTCTCCTCGCGGGAGATGTTGGGCGACCAGGTGACCTGGTCGGCGAGTCCGGCGACGGTTAGTTTCTGTTGGAGTTCGGCGATCAGCTTCTGGTCGCCGGCGGTAGCGGCACCGGCGATGTGGAGGCGGGCGTCGGGGTGCTGGAGCTGCTTACGAAGGTGGATGAAGGCCTCGACAAAGTGGTGGACGCCCTTTTCGCGAATCATCCGGGCGAGGTAGCCGATGACCGGCGGGTTGGTGGGGAGCTTACTGAGCCGGTAGCCTTCGAGGTCGATGCCATTGGGCATGACTTCAATCTGGAGATCGGGCGAGCCGAGGCGGCGGCGCATCAGGTCGGCGTAGAACCGGCTGGGGGCGACGAGCAGGTCGGCATCGGCAAGGCGGGTGCGGAGTTCGTTCCAGCAGCTCGTCTTGAACGGCTCCGGCAGTCCGTCGAGAAAGCTGTCCTCGCCCTGGAAGGTGCAGATGATTTTCACGCCGAGGCGGCGCTTGAGCTCGCGGATCATGCCGGCCTGGAGGGCGGTGCCGAGGCAGAGGACGTCGGGCTTTTCGGTAGCGAGGAAGTCGATGAGCTTGTCGAGTTCGGTGCCGAAGGGGCTGTCCTCGATGCGCAGCATGGCGAGCGCCATCTCGCCGTGCTCACGGGCGGAGGTCATGTGGCTGCGCTTGGCGGCGGAGCGGAGCAGGCCGGAGTGGTTGAGGAGCTTGTGGAACCAGGCCGGGGTGTGGCGGAAGATCGGGAGCTTCTGTTGGAGGAAGACGTTGATCCCGCCAAAGAAGATCGGGTTGCCGATCTGGGCGTGCTTTTCCTCGTCGAGCTGCAGCGGCAGATACATCGGCAGCAGCGAGATCTGGTGGCCGGCGGCGTGCAGCGACTTGGCGAGGGCGTTGTCGCGCATGCAGGCCCCGCAGTAGTAGGAGCCGGTGCCGGGGGTGAGGAAGGCGAGGTTCATCGGGAGACCCAAGACTGCAAGACTCAAGACGGAAGACAAGATCGCGCGGAGGGGATCATGAAACCGTCACTACTTCTCCGCGGGCTCGGGCTTCGAGTCGTTCAGCTTCTTCCAGATCTCTCCTTTCGAGCTTTTCGGGTTGGGGAAGGGGACCTGGCCGATCGGGCAAATGACAATGCCGTGGGAGGTGACTTTCCAAGCTCACACCGCCGCCGGGACCCGGCCGTAGGCGAGGGGCTCGGGGAGTTCGGCGAGTTCGGAGATGGCGCGCATTAGGTCGCTGTAGTCCTTGCCGTCGACGTTCCCGATCAGCACGTCGGTCAGGCGGCCGCGGAGGTCCGGGTACTTGCGGATGAGTTTGGCGAAGCTGAACTCGGGGTCGTAGAAGGCGTAGACGATGCGACGCATGGTCTCGATGTGGCCGCAGAGTTCCTCGCCGTAGGTGGCGAAGGCGGCGGCGGAGGTGTCGCCTTTTTCGAGGGCGGCATCGACGGCGTCGGCAGCCATTTCGGCGGACTTGAGCGCGAGGAATACGCCGGAGGAGAAGACGGGATCGAGGAAGGCGAAGGCATCGCCAACCATCAGAAGTCCATCAGTGGCGCAGTGCTCGGCGCGGTAGGAATACTCGCCGGTGACCCAGTATTCGCCGAACTGTTTACCGTCGGAGAGATGGTCCTTGATCCAGGCGTTGTTCTCGATCTCGCGGGCGTAGATTTCGGCGGGATCGCGGGTTTCGCCGGGGCGGTAGAGGTAGTCGCGTTCGGCCACGATGCCGGAGCTGACGACGCCGTTGCGCAGCGGGATGTTCCAGAACCAACCGCCTTCGGGCAGGTAGGCGATGGTGGTGGCCCCCTCGTCCAGGCCGGGGTCGCGCTTTGCGTCCTGATAGAGAGTCCAGATGGAGACCTTGTTGAGCTTCGGGTCGCGTTTGCGGCTGCCGTGCTTGCGCTGGTAAAGCGCGTCTCGGCCGGTGCAATCGAGGGTGACCGGGGCCCGGACTTCGAAGGGTTCGCCATCGCCGGTGCGGGCGCGGATGCCGGTGATGCGGTCGCCGTCGTTGAGAAAGTCGAGGACGATGGTGTTCTCTCGGACCTCAACACCTTTGGAGCGCGCGTTGTCGAGCAGCATGAGGTCGAAGTCCTTGCGCTCGACTTGCCAGGTGGTCGCGGCGGGGTGGTCGAAGTGCTGGAAGAAGTAGAACGGTGCGGAGATGCGGCCGTCGGTGGTGGCGAACTGGACCGAGCTCTTGCGGACGAAGCCGATCTCGTTCATGCGGTCGATCACGCCGAGGCGGTTGAGCGTGAACCAGCAGAAGGGCATCAGGGACTCCCCGACATGGTAGCGCGGGAAGGTTTCCTTTTCGAGGATAAGCACGCGGTGGCCTTTCCCGGCAAGCAGGGTGGCCGCGGTGGAGCCGGCGGGGCCGCCGCCGATGATGATCGCGTCGTAGTCGGGCATGGTGGTGAGTGGAAAGTGCCGAGGATTTGAGCCAAGTGGAGGTGGTAGGATGTGGCTCCATCTCGCTACGCTCGGTTGTGATCAGTGGGAAGAATTTCGAGGATTCTGGCGAGGCAGGTGCCTTCACCACAAACCAAGTGATTGTAGCGCCCGAATAGTACCGCGCCACCGGGAGATGGAGAAAAAATGGGGTCCAGTGTGTGGGCGGGGACGGTGAAAAAGCCTTGGGGTTCGCTGCGGTAGGCGAGGCCTGAGGCATTGAGGATGGCTCCGAGCGGGGTTTGGCCGGCGAGGATCAAAGGGCGGAGGTCGGCGGGGAAGGCGGCGAGCTGGATCTCGATCAGGCCGTATTCAACCGGGGTGCCGACGGTGGCGGTGTGGAGGACGACCTCGCGGAGGTAGGTGTCGCCGGATTGGCGGGAATGGAGGACTTCGAGGGTGATCTCGTCGCCGTGGAAGCCGGCGAGCTCCGAGGTCATGTCATGGTCGTGGACCAGGAGCTGATGGTAGGGACCGGGGACACCGGTGGCGGGGAGCCATGCGAGCGGGGTCTCGCCGAGAGGAGAGACGGCGAGGATCGGGGCGAGTTCCGCGGGGAGGGTGGGTGGTTTTGACGGCGTCATTCGTCGAGATGGGCGCGGATCCACTCCGGATCCCTTCGGCAGTCCACTACGGCCCAGATCACAACGGTCTCGTCTGAGAACGTATATCTCTTGATCACGGGCGTCGCAGAGAATGTTTGACGCGATCCCAGTCGAGAATTCGGTCTTCTCCTGATTCAACGGCAAGGCGTCTGGCATCGAGGAGTTCGATGTGTTCCCGCGGAATGCCACATTTCTCCACTTTCTTCTTCATGTCTTCCCAAAGGGCCTCCATGAGCTCGAACTTCTCACGCGTCGAGAGCTTGGTGATTTCGGCAACATTCATGACTTGAATCTAGGCGTTAAGCGGGCCGCTGGCGAGATTCTTTCCCTCACACGATCTTGTCGGTATGGTGGTGCGGAAGGAAGAAGTCGTGGAGGAGGTTATCGACGCAGAGCAGGCCGTCGCGGGTGAGGACGATGGCGGAGTCCTCGATGTTGAGAAGGCCTTCGCTCTGGATCTGGGCGAGCGGGGCGGCGAAGCGTTCGAGGACGTCGATGCCGAACTTGTCGCGGAAGTAGGAGGCCTTCACCCGGCCGAGTTTCATCTGGAGGATGAACTCGCGGATCATGCGTTCTTCCTCGGTGGTTTTGAGCGCGCGCTTGATCGGCATCCGGCCGGCGGCGATGGCGGCGTCGTAGTCGTCGATCTCGGTGAGGTTCTGGTAGTGGACGCCTTTCGCATGGGAGAAGGAGGCCACGCCGAGGCCGAGCAGGTCGGCGCCGCCCCACAAGGAGTCGCGGTAGAGGAACTTGGTGCGCTCGGGGTTCTTCACCGCGGTGTAGCCGGAGCTGATGGTGTAGCCGTTGGCTTCTAGTTCGGCGAAGGCCTCCTTGACCCAGCGGCGCTTGGTTTCCCAGTCGGCGATCGGCGCGACGAGGCTGCCGCTGGCCTTCATGTCCTTGTAGATGCCCGTGTTGTAGGGGACCTCCATCTGATAGATGGTGACGCTGTCGGGTGCCAGTTCGAGGGTCTTGGCGATGTTGACCTGCCAGTTCTCCTCGGTTTCCTCGAGCATGCCGGCGATGAGGTCGATGTTCACCTGTTCGAAGCCTTCGGCGCGGATCCGTTCATAAGCGCGGTAAACTTCCTTGGTGCGGTGGGCGCGGCCGTTGATCTCGAGGATGCGGTCGTCGAAGTTCTCGATGCCGAGCGACAGGCGGGTCACGCCGATGTCCTTGATGGCGGTGAGCTTGCCGGGGTTCAGCGTGCCGGGCTCGCATTCGAACGCGACTTCCTCGGCAGCGTCCCAGGGGAGCAGCGCTTTCATCTTGTCGGTGAGATCGACGAGCTGGGTGGCGGAGAGGTAGGACGGCGTGCCGCCGCCGAAGTAGATGAAGTGGGGCTTGCGGCCGGCGATGAGCGGCTTGCGGGCCATCATTTCCAGCTCGCGTATGGTGCAGTCGAGGTAATGCTTGATCTGATCGGCGTTCTTGTCGGTGTAAACGCGGAAGTAGCAGAAGTGGCAGCGCTTCCGGCAGAACGGGATGTGGTGGTAGAGGCCGAGCGCGGGCGGGGTGCCGGCGTGCGGGGCGGCGTAGGCTTCCTCGACCGCGGCGGCGTTGTCCTCCGACCAGAACGAGAAGGGCGGGTAGTTCGAGATAAAATAGTTTCCGGCCCGGGTGGCGTGCGATAGGGGCGGAGTGGCGGTGGTGTCGGACATGATGGGAAAGGGGTCGGGGATCGATGGGTCAGTTGGCGGCGGGCTTTCCTTCCGATATCACGAAAAGCGTGCCTTTGCCACCGCCGATGATCAGACGGCCTTGGGCGTATACGGGAGCTGCGGTGAGATCTTCGCCGAGATCGAGCCGCCAGAGTTCGGCACCGTCGGCGGGATTCGCGGCGTAGAGGCGGCCGTCGCTGGAGCCGAAGACGATCGCGTCGTCGAAGGCGAGCGGCGAGCTTTCGACCCGGCCGCCGGTTTTGAAGGTCCACGCGGGCTTGCCGTCGGCGCGTTGGATCGCGTGGAGCGCCTTGTCGCGGGAGCCGATGTAAACGTGGCGATCATCGACGGCGGGGGCGGTGAAGAAGGGGAAATCGCCGGGCTGGTAGATCCACTTGAGGCTTTCGGCCTCGGCTTCGGTGGCGATGACCTGGTTGGCGTGGTTACCGCAGTAGATCGTGGTGCCGGAGGTGGCGACGGAGTTGGTGATCTGGGCGTCGGTGACCACCTCGTTGACGAGCTTGCCGTCGACGAGGTTGATGACGTGGATGACCTTGTCGCAGCCGCCGAAAGCAACGAGGCGGCCGTCGATGACGGCGGGGGTGCCGTTGATGTAGTCGTCGGTCTTGTAGGTCCAGACTTCAGAGCCGTCGCGGGCGTGCAGGCAGCGGGTGATGCCGTCGTAGCCGTTGACGAGGACCCATTTGTCGGAGCCGTCGGGGGCGGTGACGATGCTGGCGGCGGAGGAGAATTTCTCGCCACCCTGGACCGACCAAATCTTGTCGCCGGTCTTCAAATCGAGCGCGAGGAAGTTCTCGTCGCCGGAGCCGACGAAAACGCGGCCGTTCGAAATGGCGGGAGCGGCCTGGATGGTGTCGCCCGTCTCGTGGGTCCAGCGTGGCTTGCGGGTGGCGAGGTCGATGCAGTGAATGTTTCCCATCACATCGCCGACGACGATGGCTCCCTCGGTGACGGCGGCTTCGGCGACGCAGGGCGCACCGAGGTCGTGGGTCCATTCGATGACGGGCGACCGGAAGAGGGTGGTGGCGACGCGGCCTTGAAGCTGCGGGCCGCCGCGGGTGACGGGCCAGTCGGTGAGGGCGGGCGGTGCTTTCTCGACCGGGGGCGTGGTGGTGCCGGCAGGCTGCGGTTTGTCGCAGGCGGCGAGGAAGAGGGTGATGAGAGGTAGGACGGAGAGGATTGCTCGTCCCGAGTGTGCCATCGAAGTGGAGGTAGTTCGGCGCGTGCTTATGGAGTGCGACGGCACGACGTCGCTTTGGCTTGGGGTGAGCTCCGGCTCTCCTTGTCGGCTGCGGATCGGCCGGCAGTGCGATTCGTTGCCGCCATCGCGTAGTGTCTCAACCCCGAGCCAAAGCTGCGTCGTGCCGCAGCACTCCATATGGTCGAGCGGCTGTGGCAACAAAGCGGCAGCGGGCTGCCGCAGTCCAGAGGCCTTGGTTGTTATCGGCATGGCGGGATGGCGGCGGTGTAGAGGTGGGTGAAGCCGGCGGCGTCGAGGGCGACCGGATTGAAGCGGCCGGTCCATTGGTGGGTGGCGGCTTCGGCGAGGTCGGGGATGGTGGCGGGGTCGATTCCCGGAGCGGGGAGTTGGGCGAGGGCGATGGTTTCTTCCAGCCACGGAAGGAGGGGTTCGCCAACGTGTCTACTAAGTTCATCGTAGATCCCGGCGATGGCGGGGACGGTGGCGTTGAGACGGACCACGTGGGGCAGCATCAGGGCGACGGCGTGGCCGTGGGCGAGGTCGAAGCGGGCGGTGAGCGGGTTGGCGGTGGCGTGGGCGGCACCGAGCATGCTGTTTTCGATCGCAGAGCCGGCAAGGGCGGCGCCGAGGAGCATGTGGCCGCGGGTGTCGAGGTCCGCGGAGGCGTCGAGCACCGGGCGGATGGCGGAGGCGATGAGGCGAAATGCTTCGCCGGAGTAGGCGCTGGAGACCGGGTTGCGCTTGGTGCAGACGGCGGACTCGAGGGCGTGGGAGAGGGCGTCGAGGGCGGTGAGGGTGGCGACGGCGCGGGGCTGGGAGAGCGTCAGTTCGGGATCGAGGATCGCAACGCGGGCGAGGGCTTTCGGGTCACCGCAGGCCATCTTTTCGTGGGTGCCGTCTTGTGACACCACGGCGTAGGACTGGCACTCGCTGCCGGTGCCGGCGGTGGTGGGTATGGCGATGAAGGGAAGCATCGCCTGTTTGGCAAGGCCATAGCCGCGGTAGTCGGACATCCGGCCCCCGTTGTGGAGGAGGAAATTGCAGCCTTTCGCGGTGTCCATGCTGCTGCCGCCGCCGAGGCCGATCAGGGCGTCGGGCTTGAGGTCGGCGGCGAAAGCACGGCAGGCCTCGATGTCGGACTCGGTCGGGTTGACGTGGGAGCCTTGATAGACGGTGACGGCGATGCCGGCGGTTTCGAGGAAGGTGGTGGCGCGGGCGACATGACCGGCGGCGACGATGCCGGGGTCGGTGACGAGGAGGACCTTCTTCGCGCCGAGCGCGGCGACGCATTCCGGCAGCTCGGCGAGACGTCCGGGGCCGAAGACGAGGCGGGGGCTGGGTCGGGCGTCGAAGGGTGTCATGAATGTTTTGGAGTGCTCCGGCAGAGGGAGTCTTCGACCGGCGACGGAGCTTTTGGGTGGGTGGTCTGTTCGGAGCGTGCTGGTTTGAAAAAGAGGAGGATACGATGCGCAGGGTGAGGCGGGATTTGAGGATGGGGGCAGCGCCGGGGTGATGCGAAAGCGGTGTCGGCGCTCGAAGACTCGCTCTGCCACCGCACTCCAAAGTTCTATGCTCCGACCGCCACATTCCCCTGGATCGCGCGGCGGTGGTAGAGGAACTCGAAGAGGTTGCCTTCGTGGGGTTGTTCCCACTGGACCCGGTTGGTCGGGAAGGTGCCGAGGTTGAGGCGCTCGATGTCGGGGCTGAGGAGGAGCTGCTCGATAAAGCGTTGGTCCTCGGTGAAGGCGGAAACGACAAGGGTCTGGCCGATGTTGGCGAGCATCTCCGCCTGAGGGATCTCGACGATGCTGGCGTAGGGGAACATGAACTCGGTGTTGGCGAGCGGATGGTCCTTGTTTGAGCAGTCGATGAGAGTCGGCTGGAGGTAGGTCTGGCCGTAGGCTTCCACCTTGCGCGGGGTGTCGCGGTGGCGGGCGGTGAGGTCGGTCGCGCCGGAGTCCTTGAGGTGGGCGGTGATCAGGTCGTCGATGCCGTCGGCCATCGCGGGGTTGGCGAAGCCGCAGAGCAGGGCATCGGGGTGGTCGCGCGGGTGCGGCTGAATCTTCGCGAGCTCGGCGGCGAGGGCGTTCGCGAGTTCGTCGCGGTGGCTGGGGACGAGGATGGCGGAGGTGTTGATGCAGGAGCGGCCGCCGTTGGCGGAGATTGATTGCACGATGACGTCGAGGTACTCCGGCCAGCGGGCGATCATGTCTTCGCCGATCAGGATCTTGCTGCGGCCGGTGCCGTGGACCTGGATGCTGGGGAAGGCGGAGTATTTTTTCACGGTGGCATCGCTGCCGAAGGAAATGCCGCGGCCGCAGGTGGTGAGCAGGGTGTCGCCTCCTTCGTGGGTGGTCGGGTAGTAGCCGAAGGCCTCTTTCGGGAAGCCGGCGTGGATCATCGCCTGGACGATGCGCAGCGGGGTGAAGGGGTCCTCGCGGCCGGGCTTGAGGAGGACCGGGATTTTCATCACCGGGGCGGGGATCCACAGCGAGTTGACGGCGGGCGCGTTGCTGGGGAGCGAAACGCCGAGCGACGAGGTGGCGGGGAAGTAGTTGATCGTAAGGCCGTCGAGGCGGGTGAGGCCCTTGTCGAAGATCTCGAGCGGCATGTTGCGGGTGAGGCCGTCGATGACCATGCGGACCTTGGACATGGCGGCGTGGATCTTGCCCATGTTCATCCGGACCAAGGCGTGCGGCAGCCGGGTCAGGGCGGAGAGGGCTTCGACATACTGCTGCGGCGAGTGGACGGCATCGCCGCAGGGGAGGTCCGCGTGGAGGAACAGCTCGGCGGCCTGCTCGCAATAGGTCGCAAGCGTGTCGGCGGGGATCGCGTCGAGGGCGGCCTTGGCCTTGGCGATCTGAAGCAGGTCGCGGCGGATCAGCCCGGGATTCGCGGTGTGGGTGGTAAGCGTCTCGCCGCCGCCGAGGTCGAGTTCGACCAAGTCATGGGACGTGTATTCGCGGCCGAGGCGGAGGATGGGGATGTTCATGGCGTGAAGAAGTGCCGAGTGATCAGTGAGCCGTGGAAGATTTCGGGAAGTATCGTACGCGGGGCAGGTCCTTGAAGTGCTCGTCCTGAGTCCAGAGTTCGGCGTTACAGCGGAGAGCGGTCGCATAGATCAGGCTGTCCGCAAGGGGCAGCGCGTGGCGGGCGGCTTCCATTGCAAGGGATGTGCCGATGTCCACGACAGTGCCGGCTTGCATCTGGCCAGCCGCTTGGAGGGCGGCGCTCTCGCCCCTTTCACGGAGGACCTTCTTGAAAACCTCGTAGATCGTGATGACCGGGACGATCAGGTGCTCGGGATCGGAAAGCGGTGCCTCGAAGTGCTTTGCTGAATCGGTCCCGGCGAAGTATTCGAGCCAGCCCGAGGAATCGACGATGTTCAACGGGTTCACAGCCGGTCTTCTTCTCGTTCGATGGTGGTGTCCATCCCGCGGAGAAAGCCGCGGAGTTCCTGAATCGGCCGGATGCGGATCAACTCGACGCGATCATCGTATCGAAGCACGCGCATCTTCTCGCCGGGCTTGAGAGCCAGTTCCTCGCGGATCGCCTGCGGAATCACGACCTGGAATTTTGGAGAGACGGTGACGGTGTTCATATCGATAAGCTTACCGTATGACGATTTGGTGATCGATGCAACCGGGCTTTTCGGAGGCATCTCGGCGGGACAGCCCGGGATTCGCGGTGTGGGTGGTCAGCGTTTCGCCTCCGCCGAGGTTGAGTTCGACCAGGTCGTAAGACGTGTATTCGCGGCCGAGGCGGAGGATGGGGATGTTCATCGTGAAATGCTGTTAGTTTCTAGGCTAGGTTCGTCCTCACTCAACAGGAACCTGGATTCTCGTAGTGTCGTCTTCGGCCCAATAGAAGCAGGTCTTTTTCGAGAAGTCCCACTCTCCGACCATCTTCACCTCGGCTCCGTGCGAAAGCCACGTCACGCCGGCGATTTGAAGCATTTGGACTGGAATCTCGCCAAGGCTGTTGCCTTCGCTGTCGATGATTTCAAAGAAGCAAGGTTTGTCGCTCGATCCGCCGACGTTGGTAGGAACGATAGACTGGTAGGTGAGGTAGGTGTAAATCGCCGTGTATTTTCCGCTGGGGTCCCTTTCAGTGGAGTGGACCGTCCGATGCCTCGCTCCGACAACGCAGAGGCCAGAAAGCAATACTCCGACGACCGTAAGGACCAAGTATCGTGTTTTCCGGGATCGCATTGGCTGAAGGCTAGGTTGGTGGCATCCGGATCCTCTCAATATACCCCCTCGATCACCGTCTTCGTGCCGCTCTGGAACGGCCTCACATCGCCGACTCCGTCCCACGGGAACTCGTCGCAAGGCGCACGGCGGATGGCTTCGTCACGTTCGAGAAAGCGCGGCATGAAGAACTCCTTGGTCATCGTCGTGAGTTCGACGCGGCCGTATTCGCCGTAGGGCATGACTTGGGTGATGTCGTCGGGATGGACGATGCGGAGCACGGCGCGGGGTTGCGGGGCGTGGTAGGTGAGGCTGTATTCGCCGGGGCCGCGCTTCTTGCTGATGGCGAGGCCCATCAAGGTATTGCCGTAGGTGGGGGCGAAGTTGATTTTGCCCTCGAGCACTTCCTCCTCGATGAAGCGGACATACTGCGGGGTCATCGTGGTGCCGCCGGCGAAGACGCCGCGGATGCCGGCATCGACCAGCGACATGCGCTCGGCGAGGCTTTCGAGGAGCTTCGGGGTGGTGAAGAGGCAGCCGATGTCGCGGTGGCGGATGATGGTGGCGGCCTGGTCGATGACGTGTTCCTGGTAGAGCTTGGCCATGCGCATCTCGCCCATGCCGATCAGGCGCTTCACCCAGCGCGGGTCGAGGTCGATGAAGTAGCAGGCGCCGCCGCGAATGTTCGCAAGGTGCTCGATCGCCAGGCGCAGCCGGCGCGGGCCGGTGGGGCCGACCATCAGCCAGTTGGCGCCCTGCGGGAAGAAGTCGGGGCCGTAGTGCTCGGAGAACTCGGTGTAGTCAGTCTGGTAGTCGTCCCAGCCGATGCGCTGCTTCGGCATGCCGGTGGTGCCGCCGGTTTCGAAGACGTTGTAGGGGCGCTTGCCGAAGGCCTTTGGGATGAAAAGCGAGGGGTCTTCCTTGCGCAGGACTTCGTCGTCGAAGGGTTCGAACTGGAGGACGTCGGCGAAGCACTGGATGTCCTTGAGCGGGTCGAAGGACAGCGACTTCGCCTGTTCGAGCCAATAGGGGCAGCCGGTTTCCAGGGAGAAGTGCCACTTCACCATTTCGCGGGTGTGGGCATCGAGGGCGGCGGCGGCTTCGGCGGGAGTGAGGGTCGAGGACATTCGAAGAAAGGGACCGGGATGGATAGGATGGATGGGATTCCGGGCAAGGGGGCTTTTGAAGGCTCTAGATGTGTGCAATCAATCGAAGGCTTTCTGGTCTTCCTTGAGTTTCTTAAGAGCGCCGGCACCGAACCGGGTTGATGGCGGTAATCTTTGGAGTGCTCCGGCAGAGCGAGTCTTCGAGCGGCGACGGAGCTTTTAGGTGGGTGGTCTTTTCGGGGCGTGCTGGTTTTGAAAGGGGGCGGATACTGCGCGGGGGTTGAGGCGGGGATTTGAGGATGGGGGCAGCGCCGGGGTGATGCGAAAGCGGTGTCGGCGCTCGAAGACTCGCTCTGCCACCGCACTCCAAAGTTAGGGGTCGAGTTCAGGGTCGAAATCGTCCGGGAGGTTCACGCGGTCGATTTTGAAGGATTGGATGGTTTTTACGAACGCGGGATCGGCGGTGCGGCTGAACCAGGCGGCGGAGCACCAGGGATACTGTTCCGCGTGGTAGACCAAGCCGTGATGGACGGCGTTTTGATGCACGTAGTTCAATCGGGCGAAGTAGGATTTTTCGAAGCTGAGGATCGTGTCGCGGTAGTTGTGCCAGACCTTTCGCCCCGGTGTCTGGTCGAGCTTGTTGAGCCACTTGGCGGTCTTTTCGTGGAGTTTGGAAAGGAGCGGCTTGAGGGTGCTTGCGTCCGCTTGGGATTCAGGACGGGCGATGAGGTGGTAGTGATTGGAAAAGACGGCCCAAGCTTCGAGGTGCCAGTTGAAATCGGCAGTGAGCTTGAGGATCCCGCGCTGGAGGACGTCGAGGCGCGCGGGTTGGCGGAAATGGTGGGCCTTTTGGTAGGTGGCGGCGGTGATGATGTAGGGATGAACGGACCCGAGACGGTGCGGAGGAGCATGCGGCCAGTCGGGCGGGTTCATTTGGAGGGGCTTTGGAGTGCTCCGGCAGAGCGAGTCTTCGAGCGGCGACGGAGCTTTTGGGTGGATGCTGATTTCGGGACGTTCGGCTTTGAAAAGGGGCGGCTACCTTGCGCAGGGTGAGGCGGGGACTTGAGGATTGGGGGCAGCGCCGGGGTGATGCGAAAGCGGTGTCGGCGCTCGAAGACTCGCTCTGCCACCGCAGTCCAAAGAGCTTTCGGGTTGGTGGTCTGTTCGGGGCGTGCTGCTTTGAATGGAGGCGGCTGCTATGCGGCGGGGACTTGAGGATTGGGGGCAGCGCCGGGGTGATGCGAAAGCGGTGTCGGCGCTCGAAGACTCGCTCTGCCACCGCACTCCAAAGCTACTTCGTGCCGATGGCGTAGAGGTGGGTCATCGTCGCGATGTAGAGGACGTTGTTGGCGACGATCGGGCTGGAGTAGATCGGGGCGCCGAAGGAGGCGGTGCCGAGGACCTTTTTCTCCTTGGTGGCGGCGAGGATGTGGAGTTCGCCGTCCTCGGTGGGAAGAAAGACCTTGCCGTCGGCGACGAGCGTCGAGCCCCAGACGCGGGACTGGGTTTCGTGGACCCAGAGCTGCTTGCCGGTTTTGGCGTCGATGCAGTGGAGGTCGCCGTCGTACTCAGCTTGGAAGACCAGGCCGTCGGCGATGCTGGGGGTGGAGATCGAGCGGCCGATGTCCTTGAAGGTCCACACCGGCTTGCCGGTCTGGTCGCCGGTTTTGGAAGGATCGATGCAGGTCAGCATGCCAATGCCGTCGCCGTGCTCGGGGTCCTGGCCGATAACGGCGTAAACCATGTCCTCATGGAGGACCGTGGTGCCGATGACCTCGGAAGGGCCGCGGAAGGTGGCATACTTGATCGGCTCGCCGTCTTTCTTGCGGTAATCGGGCGGGTTGCAGTCGTAGCGCCAGAGTTCCTTGAGAATCGAGATGCCTTCTTCCTCGTCCATCACCGGCTTGGGATCGAAGCCGTAGGCAAAGCCGTCGCCGCCGCCCCACAGGATCATGCCCTTGCCCTTGACCTTGCCGAAGGCGGGGGAGGACCAGCTTGCGTGAAGGACGCGGTCGGAGACGCCGGAGATTTCTTCGCCAAGCAGGGTGCCTTTATCGGCATCGACGGCGATGAGCGAAGGCGCGAGCGGGGCGGGGATGTTGGTGTGCGACCAATCGACGCCGTTGGAAGTGGCGGTGTAGAGCACGCCGTCGACGACCATCGGCGAGCACGAAGAGACGTTATGGGGGAAGATCCCGACTTCTTCGCGCATGTCGAACTTCCAGAGAATGTCGGCGTGCTGGTCGCCGATGACGACCGGATTGGCGGCGTCGGCGGACATGTATTTCGCTTCGTCCTTGAAGGCGCCATCGTTGCCGTTGGCCATGCCCTTGGCATCGAGGCACATGATTTCGCCGCGGTTGGTCACGACCCAAACCTTGTCGCCGACCACGCAGGGCGAGGAGCAGAGGCCGACGTATTCCCAGTCGCTGACCTTGCCGGCACCGAGCTTGGGAATGATGAGCTGCCAGAGGAAGGAGCCGGTTTTCTCGTCGAACACCATCAGGTTGCCGCGGTCGCCCTTTTGCTTCGGATCGCGGGGAGATTCGTTGTTCGTGCCGACATAGACCTTGCCGCCGGCGACGACCGGATTGCCATAACTCTGGGAACCGAGTTTGGCGGCCCAGAGGATGTTCTTGGCTTTCGAAAGGTCGGGTTGCTCGTTTTCGTCAAGTTCGCCGGGGACGATTTCGACCGGGAGCTTGGTGGCGGCGCCGACCATGTTGCGGGAAGGCGTGCCACCCCACATCGGCCAGTCGGCGGCGAGGACGGGGGTGGCGAGGGCGAGCAGGAGCAGGGATGATTTCATGAGCGGTTGGAAGAAAAGATCGGTTCTAAGGAGCCGGTTGGCCGGGGCGTTTCGTCCGCAGCGGGGCAAGTTCGGCGTGGAGCTTTTTGAAAGCGGCGGGAGTGATGTCGTAGCGGAGTTGTTGGTCGGGGCTGATGAAGATGACCTCCTGGCAGCCGAAGCTGACCAATGCGTGAATGTCCTTGCGGCCGGCGCGCCAGTTGACCGACCAGTCGGGAACAAAGCCGCCGCGGCGACGGTGGGTCCATTTGACGAAGTTGCCGGAATCCGCGAGAAGCTTGCGGAGGCGCTCGACCCGTGCCGGATCGGGCTTGAGATCCGGCGTGTAGAATTTGAAATCGGCGAGGGCCCGTTGGTCGCGGCGCTTTTGCTCGGTGGTGAAGGCGGCGGCTTCCTTGGCGGGGTGTGGCAGGCCTTCGGAGAGGGTCAGCGTTTTGGAGGTCAGCAGCGCGTCTCGTTCCGCCTTGGATTCCTCGACCGGCGGCTCGACGTGAGGATGCGCGCCGGCCAGGACGGAGAGGGAAACCAGAGCTATGGAGACGAGGCTGCGCATTTTTTTGGAGTGCTCCGGCAGAGGGAGTCTTCGACCGGCGACGGAGCTTTTCGGTGGGTGGTCTTCTCGGGGCGTGCTGGTTTTTAAGGTGGGCGGATACTACGTGGAGGCTTGAGGCGGGGACTTGAGGATGGGGGTTAGCGGTGGGGTGATGCGAAAGCGGTGTCGGCGCTCGGAGACTCGCTCTGCCACCGCACTCCAAAGTTAAGGCGCGGGGCTGAGTTTGAGGTTGTCGATATAGACGCGTTTCTGGGATTGCGGGCTGAAGGCGAAGACGCCAGGAGCGCCGTTTGGATGAGCTTTGGTCAGCGGGACTTCGATGGTCCATGCTTCGGGTTCCTTGTCGGCGCGCGGCCAGGCTTTGGCGAAGACGGTGCCGGTGCCGTCGGGGTTGGCCTTCACGCGGGTCTTGAGGCTGTACCAGGTGTTCGGCTTGACCGGGAACTTGACCGACTGCTTGACGCGTTCGTGGTTGCTGGAGACTTCGAGCACTTGGGCATTGCCGATCAGGGCAATGAGGTAGCGCTGGTTGATGAAGCCGACCGAAGACATGATGCGGCGGGTGCCGTCGGTCATGACGTCGCCTTCGAGCACGTAGTCGTGCATCGCGGTGCTGCCGAAGAAGTTCATGGTCCGCTGGAACAGGATGTTGTCGAGGCGGTTGGCGAGGACCTTGGAGCCGTCCTTTTCGAGGACATACCATTTCAAGCGGGCACCGAGCCAAGGAAGGGGCGGGAAGGTGACCTTCTCGCCATCGGGCGCGGCCTGGTCGAGGGTGAAGGATTCGAAGTCCTCGGCGTAGGGGGCGGAGGCGATGACGCGGCCGCGGGTGGTGGCACCGAGTTTGCCGAGGGTGGCCTTGAACGCGCCGGCGGAGAACTTGGCTTCGGGTCCGGCGGTGAGGGTGGAGCCGGTGAAGGTGGCATCGACGGTCGACTTCACTAGAGCGGTCGGCGGGATGAATGCTTCCCACTTTTCGGGTTTGACTTCCTTGACCCGGCGGCCGAGGGCATCGAGTCCGTAAACTTTGAAATCCTGCGAAGCACCGCGGGTGAGGAAGAACTCGCTGGGGACGACCTGAAGCTGGGTGATTTCACCGGGCTCAACGGCTGGAGCTGGGAGCGCTCCGGTGAACGTACCGTCCTTGGCCCCCCAGCAGTGGATGGCGGTCTTGGAGAACAGGTAAACCTTGCCGGCCCAAATCGCGGGGGCACCGAGCAGGTTCTCCTCGAGCTTGAATTTGCTGAGCACGCGGCCGGTCTCCTTCGAGGGATCAACGATGGCGAAGGTGCCGTCGAAAATCGGGACGTAAAGTTTGCCGTCGCCGTAGGTCGGGGAGGCGTGGATCTGGTCGGGGCCGAGCTTTTCGCGCCACAGGGTCTTGCCGGAGGTGGCGTCGACGCAGAGCAATTCGCCGGTGTTGATGGTGCAGTAGACCTTGCCGTCGGCGAGGACCGGCGAGGAGGTGAAGGCGGTGATGTCGTCGTTGCGCCAGGCTTCGGCGGACTTGTCGAGGATCTGGATCTCCTTGGTGTCTTTCGGGTAGGTCGTCGGGATCTTGAGGCTCACCATGCGGCCGGAAGTGGAAGCGTCGGTGTTTTCCACACCGTGGGCGGCGATCAGGCGGTCCGGAGCGGCGAGGATCATCTGGCCATTGACGCCGCCTTGGGAAAGGTGGAAGCGCCAGAGCGGGGTGCCCAGGTTGGCATCGATGCAGACGACGTGGCCGCAGCCGGTGCCGGCGTAGAAGACATCGTGGCCTTCGAGGGTGCCGAAGACCGGCATGCCGAAAGACGAGTCAACCGGCACGATGCCGGGTGTGGAGGTCCAGACGAGCTGGCCGGTGAGCTTGTCGAAGGCGTAGAAGCGGTCGGCGGCGGGGCCGGTGGCGCCCCAGTTCGCGGTGACGCAGTGGAAAATGACGAGGTGTTTGAAGATCCCCGGTCCGCCGGTGCGGCCGTTCGGAAAGGTGAGCCGGCCGAAATCCTCGATCAGGGAGATCTCCCACAGCTTTTTGCCGTCGCGGGTGAAGCCGACGCAGCGGCCATTGGCTGTCTGAAGGTAGACGTTGCCGGTCTCCGCGTCGACGGTCGGCGCGCCGATCGCGTAACGGTTGTAAACGGTGTCCGAGATGTAATCCGAGAAGCGCTCCTCCCACTTTTTCTCGCCGGTGACGGCATCCAGGCAAATCAGGGCCTCCTGGGTTCCTTCGCCCTTTTCCCCATAGAAGCCGTAGGCGTAAAGCAGTCCGTCGGCGATGACCGGGGTGCCGGCTCCCTGGACTTCATAGACCCAGAGCGGCTTGGCGGGGTCGAGTTCGGCGGGGAGACCTTTTTCAAGCGATGCCCCGGTTTGGACCGGGCCGCGCCAGTCGAGCCAGCCGGTGACGTCGGCGAAAAGCGGGGCGGTGAAGAGCAGGGACAGGAGGATCGGGCGCATGGCAGGAGCAGGTTATCGGGAGTCGTGGGGCCGGCCGAGGAATCACGGCCGGCCCCTTGGGAATCAGTATGAATCAGAACGTGGTGCGGACGCGAACGCCAAACACCTGGGGGTCGCCGGGCGAACCGGCGAAGATTTGCGGGTTGATGAAGGTGTAATACTCCTCGTCGAGGAGGTTCCGTCCGTAAAGAGCGACGCTGAACCTTTCCGTGGCATAGCCAATTTCGGCATCCCAGAGGACGTAGGCGTCCTGGGTGAAGGTGGTGGTGTTGGCGGCGTCGAATTTGGTCGGACCGGCGACCCGGACCGAGGTCTGCGCGTAGAAGCCGCTCTCGAAGTCGTAGCGGATGCCCGTGCTACCGGTGTATTCGGGGACGAAGGGCACCTCATTCCCGTTGTAGAAGACTCCGGGGGTGAAGGGATCGGCGTAGTCGTCGAACTCCGCATTCACGTATCCGAAGCTGGCCCGGACGGTGACCGGATCGACCGGGGCCCAGGCCACATCCAGTTCCACGCCGCGCGAGGTGACCTCGTCCGCATTGACGACGACGAAGTTGGTGGAATTCGGGACCGACTGGTCGAACTGGTAGTCTTCGATCTGGTCCCAGAAGGCCCGCAGACCGACGCGAAGGTCGTAAGCCGGGCAGTCATACTGGAGGCCGATCTCGTTCGACCAGTTCTGCTCGCGGTCAAATCGGGCGAGCGCCAGGGTGTCGCCATAGGCGGAAAATCCGGCGGGCTTGTTGCCGATGCTGGAGCGGACGAAGGCATCGACCGCGTCCGTCACCTCGTAGGTAAGACCCAGCGAGGGCGAGACGAACCACTCGTCACGATCGCCGCGGACGGTGGTGTCGGGAATTCCGAAGTTGGGAACGGAGGTGGTGCGCATCGTCCGGTCGATTTCGGACTCATGATAGTCCACTCGCAGGCCGCCATCCACGGCGAGTCGGTCGGTGGCGTGCCAGGTCAGGTTGCCGTAGGCGGCGAGGTTGAGCTGGTCGATGGAGAAGCGGGTGTCTTGGACGAAGTTCGCGAAGACGGGGACGAACACGGGGAACTGGCGCGAGGCGAGGCCCTCGTTCTCCGTCCACATCTGGAAGAGACCTGCACGCCAGGTAAAGGGGCTGGCGTCGTCGTTGGAGGAAAAGCGCAGCTCGTTGGAGATGAGGTCCTGCTGCTGGGTGATGGTCGAGCGGGAGTCCGCGAAGCCGTTGGCAGGTTGGGCGAAATTGAGGTCCAGATCGACGGTGGACGGATCGAGTTCCCAGGTCTGGTAGCTGGTGATGGTTTCGATTTTCCCCCAAGACAGGTTTTTCCGCGAGTGGAGGGAGGTCTGGTAGCGCTCGAGGTCGGTCGCGCCCCGGAAATCCGAGGCATCCGTAAAGGAATCCGGCGTGAAGAGCGAAGAAAGCCGCTGGGATCCATCGTCGACATTCTCCGCGTAGAAGCGCAGGCGGAGTTCGAAGTCGTCGCTGGGATTCCAGAACAGGTTGAGCAGGCCACCGTTGGACTCGCGGTCGTCGGTCTCGGTGCCGAGGAAGGCGTTGCGGATGTAGCCGTCGCGCTGGTCGTGGAAAAGCTGGAGGCTGTAGGAAAAGTCGCCGCCGAGGGGGCCGGAGGTATTCAAGCCGAGGCCGATTTGGTTGTAAGACCCGTATTCGGCGTTGAGGCTGGTCTCCATTTCGTCACCCGGACGCGGGGTGAACATCTCGACCATGCCGGCCGCGCCGTTGCGGCCGAAGTAGGGGCCTTGGGGGCCGCGATAGACGCGGACCTCCGAGAGCTCCAGCAGCTCGGAAGGATAGCTGTAGGCATCGCCGAGCGGGACGTCGTCGATGGTCAACCCGAGCGCCGGCGGGCCGAAGAACAGGGTGTTGGTGGAGCCGCGCATGTTGACCACCTGGCCGTAGCCGCGGGAGTCGGCGGAGACGATGTTGAAGCCCGGAACGATGCCGGAAAGCCCGGAGAAGGTGGAGGTTTGGAAGAGGTCGAGCGAGTCCTTCGAGATCACGCTGACAGCGGACGGCTCGTCCTCGATCCGCTCGGCCTCGACGATGGTCGGCGCGAGCTGGGAGGTTTCCTCGGCGAAGAGGGAACCGGTGAAGGCGAGGGCGAAGGATACGGTGCGGAGACTAAGGTGGTTCGGGTGCATTCGGTGGTCTTTGAAATAGTGGGCTGATTCTGGGAATCGCAGCGGGCGGGTCAACCTCAAGCAAGAGCTGGCTTGTCATCGGAAGATCCCGGGCAACTTTTATTTTTCTATCAGGTTTTTTCGACTCCGGCCGGATGCGTTCGGGCGGATTTTGTTCCCATTTTTTCCATGAAAACGACGATATTTCCGATCTCCCTGCTGGCGGTCATCGCCTGCCAGGTCACTCCGGCCCGTGCCGGCGATGTCCTTTCCTGGCGGCTGGACGGCAACGGGCTCTTTCCCGCGGCGTCGGCTGCAACGGACTGGACCGACCGCTCCGCCATCGCTTGGGAGACCCCGCTGCCTGCCCGCAGTAACGGCTGCCCGATCCTCGTCGGCGACAAGCTGTTCTTTACCGCGGAGCCGGCCACCTTGGTGTGCGCCGATGCGAAGAGCGGAAAGATCCTGTGGGAGAAGGCGAATGAATACGCCGACTTGGTCGAGATCACGCCGGGCAAGGCCGAAGAAATGGCGGCGGTGAAGGCAAAGGCCCGGGAGATCGGGGAAAAAGTAGCCCCGCTGGAGCGCGAACTTTACCGCGCGGAGCGGCGCATGCGGCGTGACCGGGACAATGCGGAACTCAAGGCGCGCGCGGAAGAGCTGAAAAAGCAGATCGAGGCTCTCAAGCAGGAGGCCGGCCCGGCAGCCGCACAAATGAACAAGCCGCCAGCCCACGACACCAACGGCTACTCGTCCTACACGCCGGTTTCGGACGGCAAGCACGTCTGGGCCTGCTTCGGGACCGGGGTGGTGGTCTGTTTCGACCTCGAAGGCAAGCGGGTCTGGCACCTGCGGACCGCTGGCCCCGACCACGACTGGGGCGGCGCCTGCTCGCCGACCCTCGTGAACGGCAAGCTGATCGTCCGCTTTACCGATTACCTCGCGCTCGACCCCGCGACTGGGAAGGAGCTGTGGAAAACTCCGTCGGGCGGGGTGGTCTTCAATTGCCCGGCGAACTTCGAACTCGACGGTAGCCACTACCTTTACACCGGCCGCGGCGAACTGATCCGGGCGAGCGATGGAAAAAAGCTTCCGTCGCAGGATTTCAAGGGCACCGCCAAGCCGTGGTGCTTCTTCAACACGCCGTCGGTGATCGGCAAGCGGATCTACTGCGCCTATGGAAGCGAAGGGGAACAGGGTGAGGCCCACGCGCTGGAGATCCCGGCCAGCGCGGACCAACTTGAAAAGGACGGGCTGAAAGTCATCTGGCACAAGCAGGTCGATAAGAACCGCTACTATTCCTCGCCGCTGGTGCACGAAGGCATCGTTTACCTGATTTCCCGCGAGTACCAGATGCAGGCGCTGGATGCTGCGACCGGGGACGGGATCTGGTCGGAGAAAGTCCGTGGCTTCACCGGCACCGCCTACCCGAGCCTGACGCTGGCAGGGGAGGTGATCTTCGTCGGTGCGGAAGACGGGAATGCCGCTTTCGTGAAACCCGGCCGCAAGTTCGAGGAACTCTCGCGGACCAAGATCGATCCCTTCCGCAGCACCCCGATTTTCGACGGCGGGTGGACTTATCTGCGCACCCAGGAGAAGCTGCTGGCTTTCCGCGGGAAATGAGTGGTGACAGGAAACTTGCTCCGCCCCGAAGTTGATCTAGCCTCAGCGGTCATGAAGTTCCTTCCGACCCTCCTCGCCGCTTCGCTGCTGCCCGCGTTCGTGTCCGCCCAGGACTGGCCGCGCTACCTCGGGCCGGATGGGGCGGGGAAGGTGGAAGGGAAGATCCGCACCGATTGGAACGCGGAAAAGCCGAAGGAAGTCTGGCGCAAGCAGCTCGGTCAGGGCTGCGGCAGCTTCGCCATCTCCGGCGACAAGGTGGTGGTGATGGGCAATCAGAACAATACCGACATGGTCTGGTGCTTCGACGCCGCCACCGGCAAGGAGGTGTGGACCTACCAGTATTCGGAGAAACTCGACCCCAAGCTCTACGACGGCGGCCCGAACGCGACGCCGACCATCGACGGTGGCCTCGTCTACACCTTGAGCAAAACCGGCAACCTGTTCTGCCTTTCAATGGCTGACGGCAAGCCGAAGTGGCACAAGCACTTCCAGAGCGACTTCGGCGGCAAGGCCCCGAGTTGGGGTTATTCGGCATCGCCCGTGGTCAAGGGCGAGCTGCTCTACTGCCTGCCCTGCGGCAAGGACGGCGGGCTTTATGCCTTGGACAAGTCCACCGGTGCCACCAAGTGGAGCTCGGGGGACAGCACCAAGCCCGGCTACGCGGCTCCCGTCTTCTTCAACTACAAGGGCCGCGGCGTGGTGGCGGCCTTCCACGGCCGCGAACTGGCGACCTACAGCCTGGATGGCAAGCCGGTCTTCAATTTCGACTGGCGGACCTCCTACGACGTGAATGCCAGCAACCCGCAATATCACGACGGAGCCATGTTTCTCGCCTCCGGCTACGGCATGGGCTACGTGGTGATCGATGTCTCCGGTGCCGAGCCGAAGATCCTCCACAAGAACGAGGACACGCGGATGATCTTCCAAAACAGCATCCTGGTGGACGGCGACATCCTCGGGGTCTTCGGTGACAAGAACATCGATGCCGAGTTGATTCGCATGGAGATGAAGAGCGGCAAGATCCTCTGGCGCGAGAAGATGCCCGGCACCCGCGGCAGCTCGCTGATGGTCGGCGATGAGATGGTGATTCTCTCCGAAACCGGCGACATCCTCTGCGGCAAGCCGGCCAAGACCGGTTGGACCGAACACGGCCGCATCAAGGCACTGTCCGGCACCTGCTGGGCCCCGGTCGCCTTCGCCAACGGCCGGATCTTCGCCCGCAGCAACAAGGGCGAAGCGGTGTGCTTTGAGGTGAAGTGAGTCGGTGGGTCGACCTTCCGGAAGGAGCTTGTCCTCCGTAGGCTTTGCGAACGAAGACGCCGGTCTTTATTCGTCTGCGACAATACGATGCTTGCCCGAAAATGCGTAAGGTTGCCGCTTTCCAGAAGGATCCAGAAAATGAGCGTCGATCACGATCTGATCCTCAGAAATCAGGTGGATGCTTCCTCTCATCTCCCTCAACCAAGCATCCTTTCCTCCCCTGGGATACTCCGTGTCATCGGATCGACAGTTCCATATCGACATGTCTTTGAATGCCTTCTGTGCCGGAATCGATTCTCCAACGGGCGGCAATGCGACGTCCGCATGGATCATCAGGTTAAACAGCAATCGATATTCGCTCCATCCGACATGAACTCGACCATGAGGGTATAACGCGCGATTGCCAAAAGGAGGATCATGATGGATTGGAGTCGATGGCGCATGATATTACTGCCGAACGTTTGAGCGCATCCGCGGCGAGATCAAAGCTTGAATTCAATTTGAAGGCCTCTCGCCGTTCGATGGCGCGGCTTGTTCGCTTTGTAATGGATTTCCTTGATCTGGATGAATTAGAACATTCATCTGAAGGGATTCAGCTATCCTGCGACGGCGGAAGAGGAGCAGGGATGAGAAGGAAGCGAGGAGGGCGGCACCGGGTTCAGGGATGGCCTGGCTCGTGCCGACGATGATTCCGGTGTCGGCGGAAGTGCTTGAGATGACAACGAGATTGCCGGCGGTGTTGGTCACTCTGGCCCAGCCGTAGATGTCGTCTGTGGATGGCGGTGCTACGGGCTTGCCGCCGCGCTGGCTCCAGTAACCGATGTAGGCTTCCTGCCCGGGGCTCAAGGTGAGATTGTTACCACCGCCCATTCCGCCGAGTCCGGGTTTGGATGCCAGATTTAGATAGGTCAATTCCTCGCCGGAGGTCACTTGGAAGAGAGCATATGCTCCGGCAATGCTCTGATGAATAAATTCGAAGTTCATGGTAAATCCGATCCGGTTAACCTCGACCACTACGAAGCCGTTCGGAGATTGCGTGAGATGGAAGACGCGGCCCAAGCTGATATAAGGTTCTGAGTTGATTCTTTGGATGTTCGCAGCATCGTCTATGACAGCATCATTGAGGTAAACCGCAGCGGAGGCCGGCGCCACCGAGCTGGCGAGTATGAAGGGGATGATGATGAGTGTTTTCATGACATTTTCGGGAAAAATGGTAGACCCGTCTGGAGCTAGAGGCTCCAAGGGGAAAGTGACGTTCAAAATTTTGGTTTTGTTGGGATTTAGTCTTCATCCCATAGCGAACAGTGTTCTTATGCCGCGCGCTGCTTTTGCAGGTGCTTCTGCCGCGTGCTGCATGAGCACTGCTTCTGCGGCATGCTCGGGGCGGGTGGAAGGAATCCTAATGCCATGGGACGTAGCGTAGAGATGACGCGATGATCTGGCAAGGAGGGTCTTCGCGGCGCTGAGGAGATGGCAGCGGCCCCATCCGTGGTGACAATGGGTGGTCATGTCTTTGCGGATCGTGCCGCGGTTTGTGCGCTTTGAAGTCCGGCGAAGACGGAGGCCATGGCCGGAGTGACGCTCTTGGGCGCGCGAAGAACTTTCACACCGCGCGATGCCAAGCTTCGGCGACGGGGCTGCCGGAGTGGAAGACGAAGTGGAGAACCCGGCGGCGGGCGGGTCGGCTGGCTTGGGACGAGGCGTGGAGCAGGAGCGGCCGCATCAGGATCGCTTCGCCTTGGTTCGCGAGGCAGGCGACTTCCCCACCGCGGGCCGCCCGGGCGGCGCATGCCGCGGAAGGGATCAAGCCCTCGCGATGGCTGCCCGGGCAGACGCGCAGCGGGCCGTTGGTGGCATCGCAGGGGTCGAGGTGCAGGCGGACCGCGAGCAATTCCTCGAGCACGGCCCGCGGCGGGCGGGCGAAGTCCACGCCGGCTTTCCGGGTGGGCAGATCGAAACCGGAAACGCTTGCCGTCGCGGCGAAGGGGAACATCAGATCCTGGTGCCAGGCGACTTTCCAGTTGGTGGCGGGCGTCTTGTCGAAGGCGATTGCCTGGATCGCGACGGCAGCGGAGGGCAGTTGGCCGGAGGCAATCAGTTCGCGCTTCAAATTGATCGCGGCGGTCCGGACCTCCGGCAAGTCGAGGAGACAGCGGCTGCCTGCGGAACCTCCGAGGAATGCTTCCGCACGAAGCCGCGCGATGAATTCCGAGTCGATGCCGGTGGTCACCCGGGTCCAGCCGTCGTGAATGAGGTCCATGGATGTTTCCTGCCAGCCGACTTCAAGCACCTGCATCCGGCCGGATTTCAGGTCGCGGTGGGCGGGGGAGGGGATTTGACGGTGGTGGGTCATGGTTCAGGGCACAAGGAAAACGGGTGACAAGGGACAGCGGTCGGATCTAATCAAACGAGGAACATGAGGAAACCAGTTGAAAGCCGTCGGCCGCAATTCTCCGAGTTCCGCCTTTTGATATCCCGCGTTCGGCTTGTGCTGATGATGCTGATCATGCAGGCGTCCATCGGTGGACTTGCCGCCGCGGAGGTAGCGGGGCAGGAAATCCAGTATCCGGGTGAGGCGTTTGCCAAGCTGGACACCTTCGAGGGAGTCAACCTTGAGGATGCTGACAAGCAATTCGCGGCGGGCGACATCAAGGGCGCTTACGCCGCCTACAAAGCATATTCATTCGAATTCCCGAAGAGCAAGGCGCTGCCCTATGTCCTGCTGCGCCTGGGCCGTTGCCTGCACAAACTCGACAAACGGAACGCCGCGATCCAGGCGTATCAGGAGGTGGAGGATTATTTTCCCGATGACGTGCGCTATGCCGGAGCCGCGCTGTATTACATGGGCGAATGCCATGGCCAGAATGGCGACGAGGCGAAGCAGACCGCGGTCTGGGCGCGGATGGTCAAGGACGACGGCTACGTGACCCAGCCGAACTCTGGCACGGCGCTGACCTATCTGGGAGGGGCGATGGAAAAGCTCGGGAAATTCAACGAAGCCGCCGAATATCAATGGCGCACGGCGGTTTCCTTCCTCAAGACCAATCCAAGCGCCGCCGCCGCCGCGCGCAAGGCGGTGATCGCGCATTACGTCGGAAGGAATCCCGATCATGACAAGTTGAAGGAATTCTACGTGGCGGCGAGCGGCTTCGACGGGGCGGGTCGCAATACCGACAAGCCGGAGGAGGATGCGCGTTATTGGTCAACGGTTCTGCAGACCGCGCTCGAGATGAAAGGGGATCCGCAAGCCCCCGAAAAGTCCTGCGCCTACTGGTCGGCGAAAATGGGGGACCGTTTCACCGACAACGATGATCTCCGCCGCAGTTGGAGCGACGTGCGGATGATGCATGAGAAGGACGCTGCGGCGTGGCTGGCCAGGATGGAGACGCAATACTCCGTTAAGCCGGCCTCGATCGACCGCATCTTGCAATGGTGCAACTACTACAAAGCCGACCCGAAGCTCCGCTCCGGGTTCTTCGCCAAACACGCCCCGCCCATGATGGCGTCCATGAAGCCCGCCGAACTCATGGAACTCATGGCGAAGCTCCACCACCCGCAGCAGATGGACGAGGAGGCGCAGCTCGTCATGCGTTCCATCAAAACCGACGGCCTCACCGACGAGGAAATCCGGCAGTTCGCCCTGCTTGCAGCAAATTACCAGGTGGAGGAGGAAGTGCTGCGTCACCTCACCCGCATCAAGGACAAGCTTTTCGCCGCCAAGGCGCGCTTCGACTACTATCACGGCCGCAGCCATCGCAACCCGCCCTTCATGGAAAAGGCGCTCGTTGAGATCCCGGAGCTCCAAAAATCCCCAAAATACGCCGACGGCCTCACCTGGACCAAAGCGACGCTCCTCCAGAATCTCGGCCGCCACGAGGAAGCCATCGAAGCCTTCCGCGCCGCCAACAAGCAACCGGATTCAACGTGGGGCATTTCCGACAGCCTCGTCGCCCTCAAGCAATACGACCAAGCCATCAAGACGGTCAGCGAACTCGAATCACTCGGCGGCGGCATCGCGTCGCAGGCCGGCCTGCGGGTCGCGGATATCCACAAAATTTCCGGCGACAAGGCGCGTGAGGTCGGCCAACTCCGCACCGTCCTGCGGCGCTACCCGAAGACCAAGGAATCGGCCGCCGCGCACGATCGCCTGGAAAGCTACGGCGTCGCACTCGTCGGCGGCGAGGCCGAGGCGGATAAATAATCGAAGCCGCTCGGAAAGAGAACCGCCGGCAGCGGGGTAGGTGCCGCAGGCCGGGTTTTCGCTTCCCTCACGGCCGTCCGAGCGGCGCCCCACCTGCGGAACCATTGCCCTGTAAATCAAGAGTCAGCATGAATCATCCCCATTCCGCCGTCGGCCTCGCCATCGCCGCCGCCGTTCTCCTCCCCGTCCTCCATCATCCGGCCCGCGCCCAGAAAGAGGAATCTCCCGCTCCGCAGCGCCCGCGGGCCGCCGCCGATCTCGATCCCCAGGCGAAGCACCTCTTCGACAAGGCGATGGAGCTCATGGACTACAAGCAACACGAGCGCGGCCTCGCCATGCTCAACTCCATCGTCCGCGACAACCAGGGCAACATCCTTGCCCACCGCGCCCACATGGCCATGGGCAAGCATTTCCTCGAACAGCGCGCCACCGCCGACGCCCTCAACCACTTCATGCTCCTCACCCGCGTCCTCGCCCCGGTGCCCGGCGAGGAACAGTCCGAGGACGAGATCGCCCTCTACCAGGAGTCCCTTTTCCAATCCGGCCTCACCCAATACACCGCCGGCCAATACGCCGCGGCCTTCCCGATGTTCCGCCGCCTCACCGAAGTCGCCGGAAAAACCACGTGGGCGAACCAAGCCTACTTCTACATCGGCATGAGCCACTACCACATGGGGAACTGGAACAAGGCCATCGATTCCCTCTCGCTCGTCGGCACCGAGGTCGCCGACACCGCCGCCGATGACCTCGGCCGCATCGAGATCGGCCAGCGCTTCTACTCGAAAATCGTCGATGCCGACGTCCCCGTGATGCGCAAGCTCGACCAACCCGTGCAGGCCAGCGTGAAAGTCAGCAGCGGCGATATCGAGATCATCACCGGCGTCCCCGTCCCAGGGAAATCCAATGAAATGCTCGCCTCCGCCACCACCGCCCTCGGCACCGCCAAGCCCAACGACGGCGTGCTCCAAATGGTCGGCGGCGATACCCTCGAAGTCACCTACCTCGACGACAGCACGCTCGACGGCCAGAAAGGCGTGCCCCGCACCGGAAAAGTCCGCGCCGTCAGCACCGGCACCGTCGGTTTCTACCTCGGCGACAACTCCACGCCCGCCTACATCGCCTACCCCGGCCAGCCGCAGGTGGTCATGCTCCGCGACGCCGATCTCGACACCTCGCCCGCGGCCGAGACCATCACGCTCACCGTGAAGTCTCTCTTTAAAACCGAAGACAAGGCGGCCGCCGAAGGCGACGAGCTGTTGGATATCTTCGCCATGGAGGATGACGAAAAGGACCAGTGGATCGAGCGGGACTCCATCACCATCACCCTCACCGAAACCGGCGAAGGCACCGAAATTCGCAGTGGCGTCTTCCTCGGAAACATCCCGCTGGCCCCTCTAACAGAAGGCACCGAGCCCACAACGAAAGACAACATTCTCCACACCGCCGAGCTCGACGAACTCTCCATTTCCTACGCCGACAAAGTCCACCTCTACGGCGACGAGACCCGCGATTCCGAGTCCCGCATCAAGGTTTCCGGCTCCGTGAACTCCGGCGTCACCGCCGACCAGTACGTCGTTTTCGAAGAACTTCTCAAAGCGCGCAAAGGCTCCGTCGAAGCCGAAGCCCTCGTCGGGCTCGGTTCCATCTACAAGGACATGGGACTCGACCTCCGCGCCTCGGAGCGGGCCAACGAAGCCCTCGACAAGATCGATCCCATCATCGTCAACCGCGCAAAGCTCCCCGGCGATCTCGTCGAGCAGGCCTTCAAGCTGAAATGGGAAAGCGAACTCCTTAAAAACGATTTCGCCTCCGCGATGGCCACCTGCCTCGCCTTCAACCGCCTCTACCCCGAGTCCGTCCTCGCCGACCAGGCGCTTATGACCCTTGGCCGCAGCCTCGCCGACCGCGGCGAATACAAGCAAGCCACCGAAGTCTACGGCCGCGTGCTGGAACTCGAAAACCCGATCTCCGCCGCCGAGGCGCAGTTCCGCATCGGTGAAGTTCTCGCCAAGGAAGCCGCAGACCTCACCGCCGCCGCCGATGAGCACAACAGCAAGTGGGGCAAGGCCGGCCTTAACGCCGCCACCGCCTTGCAAACCCGCATGAGCCCGGCCATCAACGCCTACCGCAAGACCTACCAGTCCTACCCTGAAAGCTCCTTCGCCGCCGAAGCCCTTGGCCGCGTCGTCCGCCACTACGTCGAGACCGACAGCTTCGCGCAGGCCGCAGGATTGTTAGAGAGCGTTTTCGCCGAATACCCCGACGCCGCCTTCCTCGATGAAATGCTCCTCCTCTGGGCGAACGTCGCCTTCCGCATGGACGACACCGCCACCGCCAAGGCGAAACTCCAGCAACTCCTTTTCGACTACCCCACCAGCCAATATGTCGCCGAAGCCCGCAAGCGCCTCGCCGGCTTGGCAGGGGAGAAAGAAGCGGAAACCAAAGAAGAGGAGAAATAGGTCATATGAGTCCTATAAGACCTATCCGCACTTCTCTCGGAAAGATGCTCCCGTCACCCGAACATCTCCTCGCCCTGACAGCCTTCCTTCTGTTAGCGCCTCTTAACGCCGCCACCTTCGAGGAACAGCGCGCCACCGTTGCCGCGTCCCTCGAAACGCAATCCGAGCAAGCCATCCTCGACCTGCTCACCGCCGGCATCGAGGAGAACCGCCCCGCGCCCGCCGTCGCCCTCGCCAGCGAATGGCTGCGCCGGAATCTCCCGAAAAATCCCGCCCTCCTTTTCCTGGCCGCGCGCGCCTCCGAACTCTCCGGCGAAACGAAAAATGCCGTCTCCTTCCACCAGCAAGCTCTCAAGCTCGCCGACCCGAAATCCCCCGAAGCCGGCGAATCCATCACCTCCATCCACACCCTTCTCATCCATCGCCTCGACGACCCCGCAGGCGCTTACGCCTTCGCCCAGAACGAAGCCGGAAAGCTCATCGTCAACCCGCGCTTCCGACAGTTCGACCGCTGGTTCCTCGACCAAGCGAAAGCCCGCAACGACCGCAGCGCCCTCGCCTCACGGCTCCTCGCAACCATCAAGGCCGGCACTTCCCAGGATCAGCTCCTCGCCCTCCACGATGCCGACCTGAAATGGCTCCTCGATTCCATCCGCGCCGTCCGCTACGACCAGAAGCCCGACCGCTTCACCGCCGATTTCACCTCAACCGTCAAAGCCCTCGCTGGCGCGATCACCTTCGATGAGGAATACCGCCTCCTCCTCGATTGGTCGGTTTCCGTCAAAGCCTACAACATGGCCAAAATCGACGGTCAGGATGCCAAGGCACCCCATGCCGAAGCGAAAGCCCTCCTCGACAAATCCCCCCGCCACGCCGCCCTCGTCCAGACCGATTGGGCCGGCGGCAGCAACAGCCGTCACTACCGCGACGAACCGAAAAAATACTGGTCGCACGAAACTGAAGCCAAGCTCGCCCCCATCCGCGCCGCCCTCACCCAACTTGCGCCGCTCGACCAAGCCGACCTCCTCCGCACCTGGGGCACCCAATATTACGACAGCGGCCCGCAGGTCATCACCCCGGCCGAAGTCCCGGCGTTCATCCTCGCCAACAAAGAACTCGTCAACCGCCGCACCGGCCCGGTCCTGACCTTCGAGCTCGATAAAATCACCCCCGCCCAAGCCGCCGAACTCGCCCCCCACCTCGCCCTCAACCCCTCCCTGGAAGCCTCGGTCATCCGCGCCCTCGCCGCCGCGGGCGACACCAAAGACCTCGACAAAGCCATCGCCGCATTCCTGGGGCCGGAAGCATGGCGTCTCGACCGCGCCGATCTCGATGGCCGCTTCGCCGATCGCCTCTGGCACATGACTGGACGCCCCGGCGATGTTGCCAAGCGCGAAGAAGTCATCGCCAAAAGCAAAGCCCTTTCCGCCACCATCCCCGCACAGGACGAGGAAAACCAGTTCACCCCGCTCCTCAACGATTTCCTTTCCCCCGCGCCGAAAACCCCAAGTCTCCGCGCGCGCCTGACCAAACTCATCAACGACTCGCCCGACCTCATCCCCGCAGCCCTCGCCGACGTCCGCCCCGAAACGCAACTCCTCGTCCGCGATGCCATCCTCGCCGATCTCGGCAACCCCAACGGTGCCCTTAAACTCAAGGCCAATAAGAAGCGCAACAAGATCCCAAAACCCGTCGACTCCCACCCGCTCGAGCCCGACCTCCGCAAAGCCATCTCGGATTCTCTGACCCGAAACCAACTCGAAGGCTGGCTCGTCACAGCATGGGTTCGAACGCTCAACGCAAACAAAACCGCCGAATCCATCGCGCTTGCCGAGGCCATCCTGAAATCTCCCGCCTTCCCCGCGCTTTCCCACGAAGCCCGCCACCTCCTCCGCACCTACGCGCCGGAGAAATCCCTCACCCCCGCCCAGCTCGCGATCGTCCAATCCGCCAACCCAGCCCTCGCCTGCGCCGATCTAACAGCTCTCCCCGCCACCGCCGATGCGCCCTCCGCCATCGCCGCCCTCACCAAAGCCATCGAAGCCGCGAAAAAATCCCCGGTCTTCTTCGAAATCCAGGGCCTCGACGCCCTCGCCGCGATCCCTGAGGAAGCCTTCACCAACGAAAACCTCCAGCTCCTCTTCGTCGATCTCATCGATAACAAGCTCGCCCTCACTCCCACCCCCAAATTCAGCGAACGCGTTTTCACCACCCTCGCCAAACGCAACAACCCCGCCGAACTCCTCCGCACCTCCGGCTACCTTTGGAAAAACGTCGCCACTCACCACCGCACCTACCCGGCCATGCTCACGCTAGCCGAGTTCTCGCTGGAAGCGAACCCCTCCGTCGCCTACGCCCTGGCTCTCGATGGCATCGGCTCCATCGAACGCCACGCCGGCGGCCATACCTGGTTCAAAAAAGAAACCGACATCCCGCGCCTCAAATCCATCCGAGGAAAAGCCGCCGCCCAGCTCGGTTTGATTGTCATTCCCGTCGCCCCCACCCATCCATCCTACCCCGTCTATCAGGCGCAAGCCGAGTGGATGTCCGGCAACGAGGACAGCGCATGGAAACTCCTCGACGCGAACTGGGAGCCCTTCGTCGCCGCTCACCGCGAGCTGTCGATTCCTTTCCTCATGTGGACGCTCCAGCGCACCATCTTCGGCCGCGATGAAGCCCGCCAGGAGTTCCTCGTGAAATCACTCATCGACTGGGCGGGCGAAGCCAACTCCCCCCTCACACCTGCCGAAAAGGCCACCATCGAACTCGCCTACGGCGACATCGCCCTCCAGCGCGGCCAAGTCCGGCAAGCCCACGAAATCTACACCCGCACCCGCGAGAACGCCGCCTACGCCGAGCTCCCCATCCGCCACGAAGCCTCCCTCCGCCGCGTCCGCGCCGAGCGCATCTCGAAAAATTACGACGCCGCTCTCCAAACCCTCACCGACCTCGAACTCGAACGTGTCCCGGAAATCTGGACGGAAGTCCGCTTCGCCCGCGCCGAGGTCTATTTCGCCCGCGAGGATTTCGACGACGCCAAGGACGATGTCGATTCCATCCTCGCCCGCGATCCGAACCACGCCGACTCCCGCATCCTGTTAGGAAAGATCCAACTCAAGCGCCAGAAGCTCATGGAGGCCACCGAGGTCGAACTCGGCTCCACCTCCGGCCAGAAAACCCTCGTCCCCGGCGAGCGGTTGAAAGTCACCCTCAGCGATCCCACCCTCGCCGTCTCCGGCGCAGGCACCGAGATCGAGGTCGTCGTCTGGGCCACTTCCGGTGACAAGGAAACCTTTTTCCTCCGCCAGTTCGGCGACGAGAAAACCAAGTTCCGCGGTGAGGTAGCCACCGCCCTGGGCGCACCGAACCCCGGCGACAGCACGCTCCAGGTCATCGGCGATGACGAGGTCTTCTACGCCTACTCCGAGCGCTTCCGCGAGAAGATGAACAACATCGACGAGAAACGCGGTGGCCCGATCACCATCGCCTCGGACGCCACGCTCATGGCCTCCGCCCGCAAGCTCCTCACCGAGGCCGAGCAGCGCAGTGCGGACATGCAGATCCTCATGGAGGAAATCGGCGCCGGAGCGAACAGCGAAGCCGCCGCCAAAGCCCGTATCGCCGCCGGAACCGCCAATCTCGATCACGAACGCCACATCGCCACCATCGCCAAACCCGGCAACCCCATCCACGTCCGCGTCTCCGATTCCGACCGCAGCCGCACCGCGGAAATCGACGAACTCACCGTCAGCGTCAGCGCCTCCAGCGGCGATTCCGTCTCCCGCGTCACCCTCAAGGAAACCGGAAACCACACCGGCATTTTCGAGGGGCCCATCCCCACCACCGGCGCACAAGCCAGCGCCTTCGCCCAAAACTCCGAGCCCGGCCGCGCGCCGAACATGGTTATCAGCCCGAACACCGGTTACCCCGCCTGGCGCCCCGTTCCCACCAAGGGAGCCACCCACGATTTCACCGTCGATCTCAACGACAACCTCCCCCTCGGCGAACTCACCATCACCGCCCGCGAACCCGGCACCGCCCTGAAAAAATTCATCATCCAGACCGCGATGAACCCCGCCGACTGGACGACCGTCGGCACCTTCCCCGCCACCAGGATTTCCCTAACGGAACCGGGCAAGCCCTCCGTCACCGTCGTCAACGAGGAACCAACGAAGGCTCATTACGGTGCGCGCTCGGTCTATGAAATGGATGCCCTGCGCAGCCACATGGCCACCGGTTGGCTCGCTCTCCCGGACATGGCCATCGCGAAAAACGTCACCGGCGTATCGACCGCGCTCCCTGCTTCTATCCCTACCGACATCAAGTGGTCGCGCGGCCCTTATCCTAATCCCGCCGTCGTCGTCCGCTTCCAGGCCTACTTCCACGAAAAGGAAGACGTTACCCGCCGCTTCGCACTCGACCTCGGGAAAATCCCCGATCTCAAGATCCCCGCCGACGACAAACAGAAAGCACAGCCCGCCGAGTTCCTCATCGCCGTCAACGGCAAGGTCATCACCACCAAGGACGGGCGCCAGCTCGATGGCGAGATCAACCTCCGCCCCGGCATCCACAAGATCGAAATCTTGGCGACGGGCTGGCTCAGCAACATCGGCTTCGGCCGTGAGGTGAAACTCCGCGCCAATCTCATTGATCCATCCAATCTAACCGATTGCCCGGACTCGTTCTTCGACCCCGCCACTTTCCCGCCTTCCCTCATCGATCATCGCAACGCCGCCGCCACTTCGATCACCGCCAACTCCGACAACACCGAATTCAAGGTGAAGTTCGCCGATGAATCCCGCGCCCGCCTCATCCGCCTGATCATGGTCGAGAGCGAAGGCACCGCCCCCGCGCTCAACCGGCTCGCCCTCACTCAACCCGACGGCGCGAAAATCCTTCCCGTCGCCAACGACTTCGCCGACCTCAACAAGAACGACACCCTTGAAATCCTGACAGGCGACAAGATTTCCGTCCGCTACGTCGACGATCGCTTCATCACCAAAGCCCGCGAACGCCACGAGCGTTTCCTCGATGTCTCCTTCACCGATGCCCGCGCCGAGTTCGCCGACATGGAGCCGCGCTTCGACAGCCGCGCCAACGAGGATCGCCCCTACTACGAAAAGCTCATCCGTTTCCTCCACGACAAGCCGCTCGCCCTCGCCATCCACGATGCCGACATGGACTCTACCGTCGCGCCGGATAAGGTGAAGGTCTCGCTCGAAACCACCTCCGGCACGAAGGAATACGAAGCCACCGAAACCGGCGACTCCACTGGCATTTTCAAGCTCACCGTCACCCCCGTTTCCGGCGCGCCGAAAAACGACTCCGAAATCCAAGTCCCCGAAGCTGGCACCATCACCGCCCGCTACATGGATCAGGAAAACAACCGCCCCGGTGTCCCCACCCCGCGCGTCGGCACGATCCGCCACGCCGCCTACACCGAGCCACAGATCCGCCTTTCCCACGCCACCGTCACACCGATCGAAGGGCAGGGGACACCCGCCGCCCTCCACCACGGCTTCGAGCGCCTCAACGAGGACAAAGCCGACGCCGCCAGCGAAATGATCCGCCCCACATGGAAGGTCGATCACGCCCATCTCCCCACCACCCATGAGCCCGAAGGCGGTTTCCAAGCCGTCCTCGGCCAGCAACTCTATCTGGAAATCCTCGCCCCGCAGATGGCCTTGGGCGTGTCCTCCCAAATCGAAGTCTTCGCCCAGACCGGCCAAGGCCGTGCCGTCGCCCGCAGCACCGCAGAAGGCTTTGACAAAAACGTCCCCGGAACACTCCTGCTGGAAGCCTCGCTTAACGCCTTCAGACCCGGCGGCGATTCATGGCGCGGCGTCCCTTTGCTCCCCATCTACCAGGTTACCCCGGTTCCCGGCTTCGGCGAAAACCCCGACCTCGACCGCTTCTTCGTCACCGTGCCGCTCATCCTCGGCACCCTCCCGGAGATCGGCGCGATGACTTTCCAGGAACGCTACGAGCTCGCCAAAACCATGCGCGAGTCCCTCGATGATTCACAAAGCATCGATCTCAACCCCAACGGCCTCGTCGTCCGCCCCGGCGAAAATGTCCACATCGGTTTCCGCTACACCGCTCCCGATGGCTCGGGAAAATGGGCGACCGCCACCACGAAAGTCGTCACCCATCCCGCGTTCGACGTCATGTCCGCCGACCACCGCGCCACCATGACCGCCGCCTACGTCGGGGAAAACCTCAACCTCCGCGTCGTCGATCCCGGTGCCGATCTCACGGACGCCGCGGACGCCGTCAAAGTCCTCGTCCAAGCGAAATCCGGAGCCAAGCACACCGTCGAGCTCCATGAAAGCGGCACTCACACCGGCATTTTCAAAGGCTCCTATCAGCTCGTCTATGCCGGAGCCACCGCCCCCGCCGAGCCGACGCCCGCAGGCGCCGCGCCCGCCGCTTACGATGTCCGGGTCAGTGGCTTTCCCGTGACCTACGGAGATACCGTTGCCGCCCGCTACACTGATGCGAACGGGATCAAAACCGCCACCCGCATGGTATCCATCAGCAAGGGCGCCGACGGCACCATCGAGCCGTTCTCGAAAACATACGATGACCCCGCGATCGCTATGCGCACCCAGTTCTCGCTTGCCGAGGCTTACCTCGAGGTCGCCAAGCGCCGCCGCAAGCTCGGTGAAAACGAAGCAGCCGATCTCGACTATATCACCGCCAAGCAACTCCTCTCCGGCGCGATGGATCAGTTCAACGATCCCGCCACCCGCGCCCACGCCGAGTATCTGTTAGGCAGCCTCACCATGGAGGAAGCCGAATCCACCGACGACGCGGAGACCAAGGAAACCCGCTACCGCGCCGCGCTCTCCCGTTTCATCAACATCACCGGCAGCTATTCGCAAACCGTCCACGCCGCCAAGGCGCAGTATCAGATCGCCACCATCTACGAGCGTCTCAAGGAGCCCGACATCGCCGCCCAGGAATACGTCAAGCTCGCTTACAAGTACCCCGACTCCGAGCACCTCGCCGTCTCGATGGCGCGCCTCGGCACGCATTTCCTGAAGAAAGCCGCCGAATACGAAGCGAAGGCCAAGCCGCTGTTGGAGAAAGCCGGGGCGGACAAGGAAGACAAGGACGCCGCCTTCGAGGGCGAGGCGATGAACAAAATGGCCGTCGCCGAATATCTCAAGACCGCCCGTATTTTCGGACGTCTCCAGGAGCGTTTCCCCACCGACCCGCTCGCCGGCCAGGCCGGACTTCGCGCCGGGCAATCGTTCATGCGTGCCAGCAAGCACCAGGAAGCCGTCGATGCCTTCAAGCGTGTGATCGCCGAGCCCTCCTACGACGGTAAAACCATCCGGGCCCAAGCCATGTATTGGTCGGGCATGAGCTACCAGGCGCTCCGCCAACCCATGGCCGCCTACTCGCACTTCAAGCGACTCACCTATGATTTCCCGGAAAGCGAATGGGCGGCCTTCGCCCGCGGCCAACTGTCCCAGGAGGGGATGTTGAATCTGGAAGACAAACTCGAACTCGAACGATTGGAAAGCGAGCGATGATGAATTGGGATTCAATGATGTTACGAAGAATCACCCGGCACGCTCTGATCGTGCCGCTTGCGCTCGGCATGGCATACGCCTCGCCTTTGGATGACCGCATCAAAGCTTTCCGCGCCGCCGCCACGCAGAATGAAGCCGATGTCGCCGAAATTCTGAAAACCGGACTCACCGAACAACGCTCCGCCGAAGCCTTCGCCGCCACCCGCGCGTGGCTCACCGCGAACCCCTCCGAATCCGCGACGCTTCTTTTCCAAGCCGCCAAAGCCGCCGAATTTGCAGGCGAGTGGAATGATGCCCTTAGTTTCTATGGGAAATTCCTCAAACTCCCCAACCCGGACACCGCCATGGCCGGCGAGGCCACCACCTCCGCGTATCGGCTCCTGATCAATCACCTCGGCGACCCTGATGCCGCCTACCTTTTCATGCGTGAGGATGGCGACCGCCTCCGCGTTTATGGCCGCGCCCGCCAGTTCGACGCATGGTTCATCGCCCAGGCCAAGGTTCGCAAGGATGTCCCCGCGCTTTGCAATCGCCTCGTCGCGATCATCGGCGCCGATGCGGCGAATGTCGCACCGCACACCGCGGATATCGAGTGGGTTTGCGCCGCGCTGGAAACGTTCACGCCTGATAGCGATACCTGGCTTCCGGCCGCAGGCAAACTGGCGGCGCTGCCGAGCCTTCCCGATCCCTACAAGGCACGGATCGACTGGGTGATGGCCATCGTTCCTTTCAGCAACGAAGCGGGCGAGCTGTTCCGGGCGAAAAAGCCCATTCCGGATGCGCTGTTCGATAAACCCATGCAGGCCGCCGACGCGCTGGTGGCGGCGCTTCCTTTCGAGGGCTCCCTCTTGGTCGCCAGGGGCTGGATGAATTTCAGGGACGGCCACACCCCGAACCTGGTCGACTATCTTGCCGTGCGCCGTGAGGTGAAAACCGCTCCGATTCTCAAGGCACTTGCCGGCTTGTCGACGCAGCAGGTGCAGGCCTTGTTCGCCGCCCCGGGATGTCCCCAGGGGCGGCCGGTTTCACTCCTGTTTTCTACCGCCGATCTGCGTGCGCTCGCCGTGAAAACGCCTGCGGTTTTCAACTCTCTGGCCGCGCCCAATGTGTCGCTGTATGATAACAAGCTGACCGTCGAGGAAGCGAAAGCGCTCGCGCCCCTGCTGACCCGCAATCCTCATCCGGACGCCGCGCTGGTGCGGGCTTTCGCGACCACTGGAGCACATAGATTCACTGCCTTGGCCGCCGCCGTGGTGAAGTCGGAAATGTGGCGTTTCCCCGAGGTGAAATCCGCGGTGAACACCCTTTGGAACAGCGGAGCGGAACGCGATACCAATCAGGCCGACGCCGGCAAGCTCCAGGATAAGCCTGACGCGCGTGCCGAACAAATCGCCAAACAGATCGCCAAGGAAGCCGCGAGCAAGGATCGCCTCGCGGCGTTCAATACCCTGCAAGGCGACTTGTCGGGAGCCACCCCATCCATCCCCGCTGCGCTGGTGCTGTGGGACAAGCTTTTCGCCGCCGCGCCCGAAGCCGATGCCGTAGCGATGCTGCGCACGCTGCTCACGAACCTCGATGGCGACCGCGAGCACCTCTTTTTGCGCGCGGTGACCGGAGCCCAGGTCGGCGGGCATGTCCTATACTGGTTGCCAGTTTTGAATGATAACTTTCTAAACAACGCGCCTCAACGCACCCGCTACATCACGGCCGCCGCCCCGCTCGTTGCCGATCTCCAGCGCATCCTCACCGCCCAGGCGCAGGCGGGCAAGCTGGCGGATCTCGCGTATGGCATCTGGCTCCACGCCGCCGATCCGAAGGACGCCGCCGCGCAGGCCTTCATGAAGACGCTGGTCGCCTCACCGGCCTACGCGAAACTCAATCCCGCCTATCATCTAACAGCCGCCGACAGCATGCACTTCGGGTCGCTCGCGATGACCCCGGCCATGGCGGCGGTCGATCCGAATTCCGTCAGCCGCGAGCTGCTGGCCTTGCCGAAGGACGCCGCGCCCGCCGCGGTGGAGGCGGCCCTTAAAACCGTGATCGATCGCGTGACCGCAGCTCCCGCCGTCATTCCGGTCATCGGCCTGCAAGCGGTCGCGGCCTTGCCCGAATGGTCAGCCCCCACCCGCCAACTCGTCTTTTCCCTCTTCAAGGAAAACTCGCCGCTCGGAGCGGTTGTCAGGGCACCAGGTGACGAACTGCTGGTGCAACGTGTGCTGAAGGAACTCCAGGAGAAAAAGGAATGGTCTGCCGCCGAGCCCATCGCTGCCGGTTTGTGGCAGGCCTCGGGTGATGTGGCCTATTTCCAGAATCCCGATGCGCTTTCGCTCTTTGCCGAGGCCGCACTTGCCGCCGGGCATCCGTCGGTGGCGATGACCCTCGCCCGTGGCGGTATGAAGGGCCAGGCAAGCAAGGCTTTCGCCGCCCAAAGCGCGAACCCCAATTTCGCGAAGATCAGCGGCAGGCTCAGCCAGGTGGCGGGCAAGGCGGCCACGGCGATCGGCGCGGTCGATATCCCGGTCGATGAATCCAATCCGGCCTTTCCGATCTACAAATCGAGCGCCGAGTTCGTGTTAGGAAACGAGGACTCCGCGTGGCAGCTCTATCTCGCCCACGCCGACCAGCTCTCTCCCGTGCTGCGTTCGCTTTCGGTCGAATACTCTTTCTGGCTCCTCCAGCGCAACATCGAGGCAAGCCGCGACGACGAAGCCGAAAACCTGATCAAGGAACTCACCATCTGGTCGCGCCAAGCCGCAGGTGCTTTCAGCTCCGCGCAGGACGCCCAGCTCAAGATCGCCTATGCCGACCTCGCCTTCCGCAAAGGTGCCCTGCCCACCGCCCGCGCCTGGTATCGCAAGGTCGCCGAAGCCGCCGAATACGAAGGCACCGACGTCCATCTAACAGCCGCCCTCGGCTCCGTCACCGTCGATCGCGTCGCGAAGAATTTCGGTGCCGCCATGACGGAACTCGACAGCCTGATGAAGCTCCCCAACGAGGATTTCCGCAAAAAAATCCGCTACGCCCGCGCCGAGGTGCTGATGGATCAGGAAAGCTTCGCCGAAGCCCTTGAGGAAATCGAGCAAGTCCTCCGCCAGGAACCGAAACATCCCGACGCCCTCATCCTTCGCGGCAAAATCCACTTCGAGATGCGCAAGCTCGTCGAGGCCAGCGAGATCGAACTCGGCCCGTCCCAGGACAAGACGATCATCGTCCCCGGCGAGACGGTGAAGATCAACCTCCGCGACCCCACCCTCAACGTCTCCGGCATCGGTGCCGACATCGAGGTGGAGATCTGGGCGAAGTCCGGCGACCGCGAGCGCGTCCTTCTCTACCAACTCGGCGACAGCAAAGAGAAATTCCGCGCCGAAGTCGCCACCGCGCTCGGTGCTCCCACCCCCGGCGACAAGATCCTGCAAATCCTCGGCGACGACGAGATCCGCTTCGGTTACTCCGAGCGCTTCCGCGCGAAGATGAAAGACCTGCCCGCCGATCCCGACATCGTTATCGGCGTCGCCTCGGATGCGATGCTCTCCTTTTCCGCCGGTGCTTTCCCTCCGCGCGAAGGCGAGCGCCGCCTCAACATCGAGGAACTCGGCCTTTCCTCATCGCAAGCCGCCCTCGGCACCCGCACCGTGCGCCCCGGGAATCCGGTCTATATCCGCGTCACCGATCCCGACCGCAGCCTCAGCACCGGCGACGATGAAATCAACGTCAGCCTGCAAACCTCCAGCGGCGATGAGATCCGCCAGCTCGCGCTCAAGGAAACCTCTCCGTTCAGCGGCGAGTTCCAAGGCATCGTCCCCACCACCGGCGCCCAGGCCATCGCTTTCGCCTCGGAATCCGCCCCCGGCCGCGATCCGAACATGGCGATCAGCGCCCGCGATTACCCCGGTTGGCAAGGCAACGTCGGCGATGCCGCCAAGCCCCGCACCTTCGGCGTCGACCTGAACGACAACGCTCCCATCGACAAGATGACGCTCGACACAGGCGACGCATCTAACAGCCTGAAGAATTTCGTCCTCCAAACCTCTCTCGACGGCAAAAACTGGACAACCCGCGCCCGCTTCCCCGAAGACACCCCGGTCTGGGACGGCCAACCTCATGTTTCCTCGTTTGCCACCTTCGGCACGGATTCCATCCCCGTCAGCAAACCGGAAGGTCGTGAAGTCCCCGAAGATTGGTCGGGAATCATGGATTACACGTCCAACCGCTCCTCCATCAAATTCCTTTCTGCCAACGTAGAATCACTCTCCGCCGCGCCGCTGCCTTTCGTGAACACCAGCCACCCCGGCTACTCCGGCGTCATCCGCTACCGCGCCCTCTTCCACCAACCCGCCGCCGCGATCCGCCGCATCCAGCTCACCGGTCTCCCCGACGACGGCAACACGATCTTTCTGATGAACGGCATGCCCGCTGCAGAGGAATCACCCAGCGGCCTCCTCATCGAACGTGAGCTCCCGCCCGGTCTCCACGAAATCCAAATCTGGCGTCACGAAGGCCGCGGAGATTTCCTCAAACACAAGCCCGTCCTCTTTTGCGATGACGCGGGGAAACCCGACCTCATCCCTTGCCCGGATGCGATGTTCGATCCAGCCACTTTTCCCGATGACCTGAAAAAATCGCTCCCGCAACCCGCGACGCTGACTCCCGCCGGTAACATGATGAACATTGCCTTCGGCGACCAGACCCGCGCGCGCCTCGTCCGTCTCGTCATCAACGGTTTTGAAGGCGTCGCCCCCACCATCAAAAAGGTGACCCTCTCTAACAGGGAGGGAAAAGCGCTCCTCCCCGTCGCCCGCGATTTCATGGAGCTGCGCGACAACGCCCAGCTCGAAGTCCTCCCCGGCGACAACATCACCGTCCGCTACGAAGACCCGCGCACCGCATCGCCCAAACGCGACCGGCTGGAGCAGCGACTCAACGTCGCCTTCAACGATGCCGTCGTCACCGCCTCGTTCCTCAACTACATCGACACCGAAGAGGGACGCGAGCTGGTGCTGGAGCCGATCCGCCGCTTCCGCTACGATGACGCCGTCGCCATTGTCATCGACGATCCCGACATGGACGCCAGCACGGAAAAGGACGTCATCGACATCAAGATCGCCTCCAATTCCGGCGGCACGGCCGTCATCAAAGCCGTCGAAACCGAGGTTCACAGCGGACGTTTCCTCGGCCGCATTTTCCCCGTCACCGGAGAACCCGCACGCGACTCCGAGATCAAGGTCGCCGAGGCCGGCACCCTGACCGCCACCTATCTCGACACGGAAAACCTCAGCCCCGGCATCCCCACCGAGCGCAGCGTCATCATCCAGCAAGCCCGCTACACCGATCCCGCGCTCTCCGCCTACACGGTCACCACCAAGCCGCTCCCACCACCGCCGATTAAGCCCGCCGAGACGAAAACCAGCACCCGCACCGCCGCACCGGAAGTCGTCCCGCCACGCCTCGCCCTGGTTTTCGAACACATCGATCCGACCAAGCCGCTCGCCGCCGTCGCCGGTTCCAGCGTGCGCTTCGATGTCGTCGTGCCGCACCTCGCACTCGCCGGCAGCAGCACGGTGAACGCCTACGTCCAGACCGATGCCGGACGCAAAGCGAAACAAACCGCCCTCAAGGAACCTTACGATGTCGCCGCGCCCGGAACGCTCAAGCTCACCGGGGCTCTCACAAAAGCCGAGGTGTTCACCCCGGACGGATACGAACTCGGCCAGCCACCCACCGCACCCGGCAACGAACCGCCGCTGGAGGAAGGCCGCTTCTCGTTCACCATCCCGCTCATCCTCGGCGAAACGCCCGACCGCAGCTTCGCCACCAAGTCCGCCGAAGATCTTCCCGATTCTACCCTCCCCGATGGCCTCGCCGTCAAAGTCGGCGATATCGTCCACGTCGGCTACCCCTACAAGGACAAGGCCGATGCCGTGAAATGGATCACCGCCAGCTTCAAGGTCGAAAGCCATCCGTTCCTCGACGTGATGGACGCCGGTTATTCAGAGCCTCTCGCAAAAGCCTTCGTCGGCGAGAAAGTCCATCTCCGCCTCATCGACCGCGGCCTCGACCGCAGCGCGGATCGCGACACCGCCAGCGTCACCTTGAAAGCGACCAGCGGCGCGACGACTTCCTACGAAGTCCAGGAAACCGAAGCCCACAGCGGCATTTTCAAATCCTCCTTCGCCATCAGCTACGCCCCGGACAAACTCCCCGACAAACTTCCCCCCATTGCGCTCAACGGCTTCCCCGTCCGCTATGGCGACGATGTGGAAATTTCCTACTCCGCCAGCAGCGATTCCCAATCCCACAAGGTGACCATCAACAGGGGGGCTGATGGTTTCATCGAGCCGTTCAGCAAGCGCTTCACGGGAGATGAAATGGCCGTCCGCACCAGCTTCACTCTCGCCGAGTGCTATTTCGAACTCGCCAAAAAGCACCGCGAGCTCGATCAGGAAAGCCTTGCCCGCCGAGAGATGGCGCAAGCCCGCAAGCTTCTCGCCGAAGCCATCGCCACCCACCGCGACGACGACCTCCGCGCCCACGCCGAATACCTGTTAGGCAACCTAGCCCAGGAATACGCCGACCTCTCGAAGAACGACGAAGCCAAGCTCCCGATGTATCAGGACGCCCTCGCCCGCTTTTCTAAAATCCCGAGCGACTACCCCGAAACCGAGTTCGCGCCCAAGGCCCAGTTCAAGACCGCGCTCGTCTATGAGAAAATGGGCGAGACCGAAAACGCCGTCGAGGAATACGTGAAGCTCGCCTACAAGTATCCCAGCCACGAACTCATCCCCTCGGTCATGTCGCGCCTCGGCGGATATTTCCAACAAACGGGCCTCGCCTTCAAACAGCAGGCCGACCCGCTCCGCGAAAAGGAAGACGACGCGACCAAGGCCGAAGTCCTGCGCCTCGACGAGCTCTCCTACCCCGAGTTCCTCAACGCCGCGATGGTCTTCGCGAAACTCCAGCAACGTTTCCCCGATGATCCGCTCGCCGGTCTTGCCGGACTGCGCGCCGGGCAAAACTACATGCGTGCCCACCAATACAACAAAGCCACCAAGATCTTCACCAGCGTCCACGCCAACGAAAATTACGACGACCGCGAGATCCGCTCCCAGTCGCTCTACTGGAGCGGCATCAGCCAGGAACGCCTCGCTGGTCTCATGTCCGAGGAAAATTATAGAGGCAAAGGCGAAGCCATGGACATCGCCTACGAAACTTACCGCCGCGTCACCTTCGATTTCCCCGACAGTGTCTGGGCGAAATACGCCCGCGGCCGCCTCGCCGACCCCGCCTTCGAATCCCGCGTCAAAATCGAGAACGAGGCGCGCGAGCGCATGATCGAATCCCTCAAGGAAAGCAGGAAGAAGCGATGAACGAGCTCGAGTCAGCGCTGCTGAAAGAACTCACCCGGGGAGCCGAGCTGAAGCTCCTCCTCCGCACCGGTACCCGCATCGATGCGGGCCGCTGGTGGTGCCGGACCCCCGTTTGGCTTTGTATTATAAAAACCGAACTCATCCTTTTCGCCGTCGCTCGCCGCCGCTACGTCGAGCGCGTCCCGCTCACCGAGTGCCAAGCCAGCCACTATGCCCACGCCACCGGCGAGCTTGCGATCGATCCGTGCGAGACACTGCGCATCAAGCGGCTGTCTCTCACCGCCCGCGAAGCCCTCAATGCCATCGACTTTCTGAAGAAAAGCTAATACCCGCATCTAACAAAGTGCTCAAACCATGATCGAACAAATCCTTAAGGGCGGCCTGCTCATGATCCCGCTCATGCTGTGCAGCCTCATCTGCCTCGCCGTCGTCTATGACCGCTGGTTCGCTTTCCGCGAGAACCGGCGCATCGATACCCGCTCGCTCCGCTCCAAGGTGCTCGCCCGCCTTCGCGAGAACGACATCCCCGGGGCGATCCGCGAGTGCGAGGCCGCCCGCGGCCCCGTGGCCTCCGTCCTTCTTGCGGGTCTCCGTTCCTACCATCAGCTTCGCGGCAAGCAAGAGGGTGCGGAAACCATGCGCCTCGTCGTCGGCCAGGTGATGGAGGACTACAGCGCCCAGGCGTTGAGCGTCGTCAACAAGCGCCTCGACGTCCTCACCACCATCGGCATGGCCGCGCCGCTCCTTGGCATGACCGGAACCGTCACCGGCATGATCGCCTCCTTCGCCGGCCTCGCCGATGCCGGCAGTGTTGGCACGGGCGGCGGGGTCGTCGCAAATGGTATCGCGGAAGCCCTCATCACCACCGCCGCCGGCCTGCTCATCGCCCTTGGTGCTGTCATTCCGCAAAGCGTCTTCAACCGCTGGTCCGATGAGATCGAACTCGAGATCGAGGAAGGCACCAGCGAGTTCGTGGAATTCATCCTTACCCATCACTAATGGCGCGCCGCTCCAAACAGGAGAAGAAGCACCGGTCCGGCGAGATCCCCACGGACTCGTTCTCGGACATCGCGTTCCTTCTCATCATTTACTTCCTGGTGGCGACCACACTGGTGAAGGTGAAGTCGATCACCGCCGATCTCCCGGCGGGCGAGAAGTCCACGCAGGCGCAGTCGGAGAAAACTCCCATCATCAACCTGCGCGGCGCGGAGGTGTTCTTCAACGACAAGCGCATGGAGATGGCAGAGTTGAACCAGCGCCTCGCCGCCCTGGACCTGCCCAACAAGGAAGGTGACAAGCGTGTCATCATGTTGGAATCCGCCAAAGGCACCCCCTACCAGAGCTATTTCCAGGCACTCGCCGCGATCAGCGCGAATGGCGGCGTGGTCGCCATCGTGGAGGACGAATAAGCCATGAAACGCTCGAGAAGAAAAAGGCGGAAGCCGGTCACCTTGCCCATCGCGAGCATGGGCGACATTGCGTTCCTTCTCATCATCTTCTTCCTCGTCTGCAGCGAGTCCGTCAAAGACAACTCCAAGGTTCCCGTGGCCCTTCCGTTCTCCGAGCATGTCGAGAAAACCAAGGCGACCGTCGTCGCCCGAGTGACCATCGATGACACCGGAGCAATCCACTTCGACGGCGCCCGCGTGGACAGCGCCAAGGATGTCGAATGGGGTGTCCGTGCCCTGCTCACCAACACCGTTTCCGACGACCAGCGCCACGTTCAGTTCAAGTGCGACAAGTCGCAGCCCCGGGAGACTTTCCAACCCGTCCTCCAAGCCATCGCTGAAGCCGGTGGCATCATCGAAGCCGTCGGCGAAAACGAACCGCAATAACTCTGACTCCTAATTTCCCATGACCACTCAGAACCAGGAAACCACCCCCGACCAGTTGCTTGAGGCCTTTCGTGGCCGCAGCTTCAAGTCGATCATTCTGTTCACGATCATTGTCCATCTCGTGATCGTTGTCGGCAGCAGCGTCCCTTACCTCATGAAGTCGATCGGCGCGAAGGCCGACTCCAAGCTCAGCGAAGTCGAGCGCACGGAGATCGCCGCCCGCGAGGCCAACAGCGCGCTCCGCGACATCGCCGTCAAGCATGGCCTCAAACCGCAGGATCTCAGCAATCGGATCGCTGGCGGAGCCGCGCCCGCCGCGGCGAAGGAGGAATCACCGGCTCCCCCGGCAGATGCCGTGGCACCGGCCCCCGGGGAAACGGAGAAACCCAAGACCGCCATCGAGGAGCAGCTCGAAGTGAAGGAAGACGGGCCGACCGTGCCGCCCGTTCCCGCCGAGGAAGCCACCGACGATGATCTTTTCGAGTGATCCATCCGCCCCAGCGACTTTCTAACAGCTCCGCATGATCCGCGAAAAGACCAGTAACCTTCCCGCCGTGACGGTGGACGAGATTCCGACGAATCCGTCCGTCTTCAAAGCGCGTGTGGTTGCCGTCGCGGTCACCTCCCTGGCCGGACTTGCCGCCGCTGCGTTCTTCAATCTTCCGCCCGCGTTGGAAGCGTTCCTTTCCCGCAACGCGGAGATCCACATCCTTTTCCAAAGCACCCACGCGGACAGCTCGCTCAAGCTCGTTTTCGAGCTCTGCGGCGTGCTCGCCATCCTCTGCGCCGCCGCGGGAGCCGCTGGTTTCCTGCTCAATCGCATCTCATGGCACGCGCTGCGCCTGCCGCTCTTCGGCGTTTATCTTCTCGTCGGCTTCTATGCTTGGGTAACCTGGCAAGCCGGCTCCGCGATCATCGCCAACGGCATCGATGTCGATGGTGCGAAGCAGGACAAGGCTACCATGTTCAGGCTATGGTGGAGCGTCGCATGGCCGGCTCTGGCGATGGCAGCGTTCGCGGCCTGGACGCACGTCATGCTCCGCAGTCGCTCGGTTTACGCCGCCTTCACCCGCGAGGAAGGCCCTGCGATGTCCGGCGACCGCGTCCTGGAGGACATCCGCACCCATGGCCGCGATCCGCGCCACCGCCGCAGCCTTTACCTCAGCACGCTGACCCATTTCATCATCCTCATCTTCATTCCCTATCTCCTCAGCCTCGGCGGCTGCGTGCAGGCCTACAAGGTGCCGAAAGGAAGCGGCAACCCCGTCGTCGCCATGGTCAAGATGGTGAAGCCGAAGAAGAAAAAGAAACAAACCCTCAGCCTGCGGCCGAACTCCGCCATCCTCTTTGAAATCCCCGATCTCGACGACTCCCAGGTCGATCAGGTGATGGAGGAACAAACGCAGGCCACCTACGCGGCGAACAACGCCAAGTCCGGTAAGATGGGCAAAGGCGGCGGCAAGGAGGGCGGTTGGCCGGAAGGCATGGAGAATTACAAGATCCGCTTCATCCGCCTCGAACACAATGGTGCGGGATGGGACGACGGCATGGACGAGTCCAACGCCGACATCAATTTCCTCCGCGCCTTCGCCCAGGCCACCGGCTTCAAGAAGATCGCCAACAAGGGCGAAAGCCATTCCATCGCCTTACTGAAGAAGTATCCCGACGACGGCTTCCCGCCCTTCGTCTTCCTGACCGGCGATGGCTCCATGGGATCCGTCAGCGATGCCGACAAGAAGATCCTCCGCGACTACTGCCTCAACGGCGGCATGTTGATCGCCGACGCCGGTTCCGTGAGCTTCCACCAGTCCTTCATGCACTTCATCCGCCAGGTCTTCCCGGACAAGCCGCTCATCGACATCGCCGATGACGAGATGCTCTATCAGGTGCCCTACACCTTCCCGGATGGCGCCCCGCCTTTCTGGCAGCTCGGTGGCCGCCGCGCCCTCGGCATCAAGCACGAAGGCCGCTGGGTCGCCTTCTATCATCCCGGCGACATGAACGGCGCGTGGAAATCGCAAGGCTACACGGATGTGACCCCCGAAATGCGCGAGGCTGCCATGAACCTCGGAGTCAACCTCGTCTATTACTCGTTCAACCAGTGGAACGACGCGATTTCGAAGAAGAAATGATGAACCCGAACTCCTTCAGCATCCTCGGCTACCTCGGCGTGCTTCTATGGCTCGCCGTGCCGCTGCTTTGGCTGCTGCGCCGTCGCCTCAAAGCGCCGGGCTGGCTGGCTCTCGCCTTCGCCGTCCTTTCTTTGGTCTTCGCCACCGTCAACTCCCGCAGCCACGTCAGCCGCATCCAGGCCGAAGCGGTCGAAGCATCCGCGGACGCCCAGATGCTCGAAGCCGCGAAACTCAAAGCCGTCGAGGAAGCGCGCGGCGGCGAGGTGGCCGACGTCCGCTTCGCCGAAGACGGGGCAGGGGACTTCATCGACAAAGCCGGGATGGATGATGCGGATCGCAAGTATCTCGAAAGCATCGATGAGTCGAAGGATCCCGCTTGGAAAAATCAGAAGAAGGCGCGCGGGGCCGCCGAAGAGGACACCGGTGATCTCGAAGACATGCTCGGCGGCGAGGAACCCGCCAAGCGACTCTCGACCGATGCCCTGCCCGTGGAAAAGGAGTCGCGTCCGCCCATCATCATGTCGGAGGCCCATGTCGCCAGCGCCCAACGCCTCAACTCGATCAATCTCAACGCTTCATTCTACGCGATCTTGTTAGGCGTCGTCATCCTCATCGTCGATCACCTCGCACGCGCCAATTCCTACGCCCAAGCCGCTCTTCCGCTGCCGTTGCCCGCCGCATGGCGGGACGCGTTCACCCCGCTGCCCGCCATCGTCCCGCGCCCGGAGAAAGTCCGGCGCACCCTCTCCGGTGAACTGTCCCACCTTGCCCGCCGCGGCGATGCCTTCGTTTGCTTCACGAAAGAGGCCGCCGCGCTCCCCAACAGCCTGCCCACCCTCGGGAAATCCGGCCGCCCCATCGACCTGCTGCGGGTCGATGGCGACCGAATTTCCAACAACTTCATCTTCGAGGCCCTTTGGTATCGTCGCAGTTGTTTCGTCGTCGATTCCCCGCAACGGGCGCAGTCCCTCTTCGCCGAAGTCCTCAGGCAACTGGAGCTGCGCCACACCTCCCGTGCCTGCACCCGGGGCAACGTCCACCTCGTTTGGAACCTCGACCAGCCTCCTGGCGAAAACGACCTCGCCACCTTCGAACGCCTCGCCAGTTCGACCGGTTTCTCCCTGCTTCTCTGCACCGCTGCCCGCCCATGAAACCCATCTTCCTCCTCCTCTCGTTTGCCTCCTTCCTCTTCGCCGACGAACGCGAGGTCACCGAGGAACAACAGGCCGCCATCCAGAACGGGGGCGATGTCGTGGAGGAAACCGTCCGCCCCGAAAACCTCACCGACCTCACCAAGGGCGAAGGCCTCCCGCCCTCGAAGAACAAGCCGATGACCTGGCATCTCGGCCCCACCGGCATTTCCTGCGTCATGTCCGGCGGAGCTGTGGGCGACCAACTCTTCGTTCAAGGCACCATCAAAGGCTCTCCCGCCGATGGCAAATTCCTCCCCGGCGACGTCATCACCGGTATCAACGGCGTCAAATTCCAAGCCGGCGGCAACCTCGGCCTCAGCATCGGCAACGCCATCATCGAAGCCGAACGCGAAGCCAACGCCGGCAAAATCACTTTCCAGGTCTGGCGCGATAAAAACTACCCCGCCCGCTCCGGTGCCAAAAACATCGCCGGAACCGACATCGACCAGCTCATCAACGAAGCCGAAAGCGACGACTCCCTCTACGACTGGAAACCCGAGGAAGCCCGCAAGGAAGAGGTCAAAAACATGGATCTCTATAAATTTCCCCTCGATCCCGTCACCCTCGAAGTGGAGCTGAAACTGCGCACCTTCCCCGACTACGTCGATTCCGCCCCCTACGATTGCCCCAAGACCAAGCAAATCCTCGAAGACGCATGGAAGTCCTTGGAGCAGCGCTTTATCGTGGATCCGAAAAAGCCGGGCAGCGGTAAAGGCGGCGTCATCGAGGCCATGGGGCTCATCTCCTCCGGCAAGCCCGGACACCGCGAACTCGTCAAGCAATGGGTGCGCAGCAAGAGCTGCCCCTGGCAACCGCCCACCCAGCCCATCGGCGCGATGTTCGAGCCCGGCTACAAGGGCTACAAAGGCTACCAAACCTGGCACCACGGCTTCATCGGCTTGTATTGCGCGCTCTACTACGATGCCACCGGCGACGACTACGTCATGCCCGCGCTGCGCAAATACGCCATCGAAGCCGCCATGGGCCAGAGCAAGGCAGGCACCTGGGGACACACCTTCGCCTTTCCGTCTTTCAATGGCGGCAAGTTCCACGAAATGAACCCCGGCTACGGTGCCCTCAACGCCGCCGGCAACCGCTGCTTTTTCCTCGTCGCCCTCGCCAAAAAACTCGGTGTCGAGCATCCCGAAATCGATGCCGCCATCGCCCGCGCCCATCGTTTTTTCGGATCCTACGTCGATCAGGGAGCCATCCCCTATGGTGACCACGCCGCCGCCGAAACCGATGACAGCAACGGCAAGAATGCCGGCACCGCCTTTGCCATGACGCTCATCGGCGATGACTACGCCGCCAAGTACTTCGCCATGATGTCCGCCCACGCCTCCTTCACCCCCCGCGGCGGACATGCCCACGACTACCACACCAACTGGTCGAGTTGGGGAGCTACCCTCTGCGGGCCGGAAATCCGCACCATGGCCGAGCGCAACATGCGCTGGCGTCGCACCCTCTGCCGCATGTACGACGGCAGCTTCGTCTATCACTCGCCCACGGAAAAATACGGAACGCTGCGCGATCCCACCGCCACCGAGGTGTTCCATCAGGCCGTCATCCTCAAACAAACCCTCATCACCGGCAAAGACCTCGATGAATCCCTTTACCCCGACGAGCGCGAAACCCAACAATTCCTCGCCAGCGCCTACGGCCAGTTCAACAACGATCACCTGAAAAACCTCGCCGGAAAACCATGGATCGAGCGATCCACCGGCGAGCTCTTCGACCTGTTGGACATCTTCATGCCCAAGGCCCGCAAGATGGTCGCCATGGAGCTCGGCAAGCGCTTCCAAGCCGGTGAAACCGCCATTCTCCCTCGCGTGCTTGAGTTGCTCGGAAACGAAAACGCCCGCTACCGTCACGGTGCCCTGACCGCCCTCGATGCCTGCGGCAATGACACCATGCTTTCCAACCTCGCGAAGGTCACCGCGCTCCTCAACGACCCCAAGGACTTCGTCCGCATCGCTGCCGTGAAAATGGTCTCCAAAGCATCCGCTGATCACGAAATCCAGCTCGCCCTCCTCGAAACCGCTGTCGCCGACCGCACCGCCCTCGCCCCCAACAGTGTCCGCAACGCCATTCAGGACAGCCTGCTGAAATCCGAAAGCGCCCTCGGCAAAACCCCATTCAAAGCCGGCCTCGATGAAACGCTCGTCGAGCAAGCCCTGAGCAACATGATCCTTGAGGAAACCGGCGGCGGTCCCTTCGTCAAAGCCAAGATCGGCGTATGGGACAAGGACACCGTCATCCGCCTTGCCGGTCCGCTCACCTACATCGCCGAGGAAGAGCAGGTCTACGACCAGATGTTCGGTGCCAGGAACGCGGCCGCCCAGGCGATGCTCGGCAAGTTCGGTTACCTCGAAGGCATCCAGACCAACGGCTACCGCATCCGCAAGAAAGCGGAGATCCCACGCCGCATCCGCGCCGAGGCCGGCTTCAAGGATCCCATGATCAACCCCGACGTCGTCGCCAGGCAGCCGGGCGTGTTCGCCGACCTCGCCGACGAGATCAGAAGCATCCTCATCGATAACCCGCTCGAGGAAATCACGATCAAGGACGAGTCCACCAAATGGCTTGCGGTGACCACTCCGCTCAGCAAGGTGCTCAAAACCATCGAGGGCAACCCAACCCCGGCCAAGCTCCCCAGCATCTCCGATGATGTCAGGAAACTTCTCGTTGCGGAACTCGATGCCGCCGATGGCACCGGCGCGAAAATCAAGCTCTGCCGCGCTGCCCTCGCCGATCCGGAAAGCAAGGACACCTTCCGACAGATCGCCGCGATGGACGCCCTCGTCGAGCTGTTGGAAGCCGAAGCCCTCGAAGATCTGCTTCCCTACCTTGGCGGCGACTATTGGCGTATTCGCGACCACAGCCGCGCCCTCGCCGTCGACCTCGTCAAATCCGGCGCAGGCTCTGCTCTCATTGCATCTTTTGCCGCAGCGAAATCCCCCGCCACCCAAGCCGGCATCCTCGCCGTCCTCGCCACCGCGAAGCACACTCCCGCCGCCGTCCTTGCCAAGGAAGCGATGAAGCACGACTCCGCCACTGTCCGCGCCCAGGCGGTGCAAACCTACGCCGCCCTCGCCGGGCCGGCCTCCATCCCCGACATCCTCGCCCACCTCACTGCCGCCACCGATCCCGCCGACACCCAGGGCTGCGAAGCCGCGCTCGACCCTTTTTGCGGGGATCCCGCAGCCGCCGCCACCCTGCGCGACGCCCTCCTCAAAACCAAAGACTCCACCCCGCCCGACGCCAAGGCGGTCATCTTTTATCTGCTGGCCCGCATCGGCGATGAAAAGAGCCTCGCCGCCCTCAACAAACTCGCTGGGAAAGACGACCCCCGTCTTCTCTCCGACGTCGCCGCCGCGCTTTCTTACTCCCCAAGCCGCGAGGCCGACCAACTCATGCTCGACCTCGCCGCCGCCAGCCCGAAGCGCGCCGAGATCATCGCCCCTCACAGCGTCCGCCGCATGGTCATCGGCCCGAAGGGTTACGGCGACATCCCCAGCGCCCAGCGCATGGACTTCGCCGAAGCCATGCTCAAGATCACCCTCGAACCACGCATCGTGAAATTGTTAGGAAGCATCCACGAAGCCCGCGCGCTGAGCCTTCTCATGTTCTGTCTCGAGAAGGGCGTCGCGTCCGCCGCCGAGAACCTCATCACCAATGCCGAAGGCATGGACAAACTCAGCCCCGCCGACGCCAAGATCGCCGCCAAGGCCCTGCAGGATGTCATCGAATACATCGAGGTCACCCGCCTGCGCGGCGGAATCAAGGCCCACATGGACAAGGACGACAACTACACCGGATGGAAAGCGCTCCAGGCCCGCGCCGGCAAAGTGCTGCTCAAGGTCCACCAACCCGAGAGCGCTCCGATCCCCGGCTTTGATTCCCTCGAGCTGAACGATTAGGCTTTTAAGCTGGTTAGAAAATCCCTGACTCAAGGGACCGTTCGGCGGACTAAAGATCCGCGGTCCCGGTGCCGGCCGGCGCAGGCTCACCACCCGGCTTCCAGCACCTGCTTGCCGATCATCCGGCCGGCTTCCTGATTGCGGTGGGCGGCGGCGAGGGTGGCGGGGGAAAGGATTCCGCCGTGGTGGGTCATCGTGGTGATCAGACGGCCGGCATCGACGAGGTGGGCGACTTCCTTCAGCAGCTCGTGCTGCTGGATCATGTCGGGGGTCTGGAACATCGCGCGGGTGAACATGAACTCCCAGGCGAAGGTGACGCTCTTGGCTTTCATCAGGCCGATGTCGGGGATGTCCGGTGACTCGACGATGGCGGTGATCCTGCCCTGGGGGACGATGGCTTTTGCCATGGAAGCCCAGTGGCCGGTGGTGTCGGAGAAGCAGGCGATGGCATCGACCGTCGGGAAGCCGATCTTTTCCAGCTCCGCGGGCCAGTCGCCGGAGTGGTCGATGACGTGGTGCGCGCCCATCTTGCGGCACCATTCCGCGGACTCCGGCCGGGAGGCGGTGGCGATGACGGTGAAGCCTGTTAGAACGGTGGCGAGCTGGATGGCGATCGAGCCGACGCCGCCGGCGCCGCCGAGGATGAGCAGGGTCTTGTCCTTGGATCCGACGAGGTCGCCCGCGGTGTGGCCGAGGCGGTCGAAGAGGCATTCCCAGGCGGTGATGGCGGTGAGGGGCAGCGCGGCGGCTTCGGCGAATCCGAGCGACTCGGGTTTGCGGCCGACGATGCGTTCGTCGACGAGCTGGAGTTCGGCATTGCAGCCGGGGCGGGTGACATCGCCGGCGTAGAAGACCTCGTCGCCGGGGCGGAACAGGGTGACGTCGCTGCCGGTGGCCTCGACGGTTCCCGCGGCGTCCCAGCCGAGGATCCGCGGCTCCGTTTCGTCCTCCTTGCGGGCCTGGCGCTGCTTGTAGTCGACCGGGTTGACGGCGATCGCCTTGACCCGGACCAGCAGGTCGCGTGGGCCGGGGAGGGGATCGGGGACGGTGAGGAGTTCGAAGCAGTCCGGGTGGTCGAGCGGGAGCTTGCGGGTGAGGGCGACGGCTTTCATGGGGGAGATTGACGATTGTCGATTGAGGATTGTCGATTGCCGATTGAAAGGCAGCGGATGGAAGGCTGCGAAGTATCAACCATCGACCCTCAACTCTCAACCTTCTTCCCCACGCCCAGGCAAGCGGCCGGTGTAGAGCGGGCTGGCCAGAGGCGATGCGCGGACATATCTTGTGGGGGTGAAGCACGCCGAAGCCCAAGCGACAGGTCATGCCGGACCGGATGCACCGGGACGTGCAGGGCATGACGTTGCGCGCGGCGAGGCGGACGACGGGCAGGATTCGGCGGCCTGGGAAGCCGGCTTGCTGGAAGCCGCCATGCAGCCGGCCGATGTCGCAGCACCCTCAGCCGTGACCGGCGCACCGGAGGTGGCGGGCTTTGAAATCATCAGCCTGCTCGGCGCGGGATCATCGGGCGAGGTCTGGCTGGCGGACGAGGTCGAGACCGGCCGGACGGTGGCGCTGAAGATCCTTCATCGCCACGGTGTCGCCGGGACTTCGGAGGAGCTCTTGCAGCGGGAATTCCGCATTCTTTCCAAGCTCATCCATCCGAACCTGGTGCTGCTGTTCCGGGCGATCGCGGCCACCGACGGTCGGCAGGGGCTGGCCATGGAGTGGATCGACGGCTGGCCTTTGGACGAGTGGCTGGACCAGCATCCGGACCTGCCACTGGCGCGGAAATTGGAGCTGTTCCATGGCATGGTGCGCGGCGTGGCTTTCCTGCATGAAAACGGGGTGATCCATCGGGACTTGAAGCCGGCCAACGTGATCGTGGACGCGCACGGCGTGGCGAAGATCGTGGATTTCGGCTTGGCGCGGCTGCATCAGGAAGAGGCCGCGTCCGGTAGGGACGGCGGCAGCATCGGGGTCTCGGGCACGCTGCATTTCATGGCTCCGGAGCAGGCGGCGGACGGCAGGGGATCGCGCGCGATGCCGGTCGATGTCTATGCGTTGGGGCTGATGCTTCATCGCCTGCTCACCGGCCGATGGCTGCGGCCACGAACAGGCACGCCTGCGGAAACCCTTGCCCAAGTGCTGCAACCGCCGCCGCTGGAGCTGGCAGGGACGGAGCGGGAACTGCCGCGGGATTTGCAAGCGATTCTCCGGCAGGCGCTGGCCCCGGATCCGGGGCTTCGTTATCATCATGCGCGGGAGTTGGATGCGGATCTGGTCCGATTCGCCGCCAAGCAACCGGTAGCGGCGCGAAAGCACACGATCCTTTATCTCGCGACCACCTTGCTGCGTCGTCAGGCGCGGCGCTCGGCGTTAGCGGCGGTACTGGTGCTGGCGGGACTGGTGGCCGGGGGGACGATCTATCAGAGCCACCGGCAGGTCACGGAGCGGAACGAGGCGAACCTGCGATCCGCCTACACGCTCACCTCGTTCACGCTCCGGCAATTGCGCGACGAACTACGCACCGCCACACCGCAGGGGTCCAGCGATCCGGTGGCGGTCCGCGATGACTTGGCCGGAGCCGCCGCCGACCCTCATCCGCCCCTGCCGGTCAATGCGGCAGGGGAACTCGACCTTCGCTATTACGAGGCGTTGCTGGCCGATCTCCGGGCGGCGACTTCGGAAGGGCGCGCGCATTATCTGGCAGCGTTGAAGTCGATCCAGCCGGCCCTCGATCTCTTCAGCGAGCTGGCCCGCGAATCTCCGGACGATCCGAAGCGCTTGCTGGACGCCGCCCAGGCGAGGCTTACGTTTGCCCGATTGCTAGGCCGGGTGGGACGGCCGGAAGCCGCGGGAAAGGAGGCAGGCAAAGTGCTGGCACAACTGGATCGCCTGACCGCCTGGCCGGGATTTGATCCGGCGCCGTTGCCTCCGTTGCGCTGCGATGCCCTGCGGCTGCTCGCCCAGCAGGCTCACCATGCCGGCGATTCCGCCGGGGCGATCCGTCTCGTGCGGGAAATGATCGACGCCTGCGCGGACTTGCCCGCCGGGCTGCTGGTCCGGCCCGAGAACGAGCCCATGCCGCGGCTCGCGCTGGCGGCTTCTGATCTGGTGACCTATGCGATCGCCGCCGGTCCCGCCGCGCTGCCAGAAGCCCGGTTGAAGATCGACGAAGCCATCGCCGCCTGCCGGGTCGCCTATGACCACGAGCCGGATTCGTTGCCGCTGGCATCGGGTCTCGCCCACTGCTTGCACGCGGCGGCCCGGCTCTCGCTCCAAGGTGAACCAGCGCAAGATCCGGCACCGCTTTTCCAAGAGGCGGCGCGGCTCCTCATTGGCAAACGCTCGGAATCCAAGCGCTCGGCGCTGCCCTTGGTGTGGGATATCTCAAAAACCGCGACCCGATGGGCCGGCGAGTCCCTCGATCATCCGGACGCCAACGTGGCGCGGACCTCGCTGGACCTTGCCAACAAGTTCACGATTCATCTCCGCCGCAGTGGGATCGGGCATGATGAACTTCTGACCCAGTTGGGGAGGCTTTTCGTTTACAAGAGCCGGCTCGCCTGCCGCTTCGACGAGCGGCACAAGGCCGGCCGCCCGATTTGCCTGGCGCTGGTGCTGCTGCGTCCCTTGCAACTGCAGGAGCCGGATCAGATTCCGCTGGCTCTTTTGACCGCGGCGGCACTTCGTCAGGCGCGGAGTCTGGCGGATCGCCCGGAGACCCAGTGGAAGGAGGAATACGCTGCCGAGATGGATGAAATCCTCCGCCAGCTCGAAGCGAAAGCCGATCGCCTGAGTCCGGAGCAGCAGCGGGAGCTGGCTTCGTTCCGGTAAAGGCGGGGCAGGGGAGCCAGTGGCCTGCGGAAGACCGACGGCGATGCGGGCTGGAAGGGGCGGCGGGCTTTTGGGGACCGTTCGGCGAGCCGGTGGCACCCGGTCCCAGGGGGGCGCGTGGGCTTCTGGTTACCGGCAGGCTTGGGGCTGGATCGCGGGTTGACAGGATGATGCGTTTTCGTGCCAACTCCAGTTGTGTCAGTCATCCCCTGCCAACGTATGAAACGAGCCACGCTGCCGACGCTGGCGGTCGCGTTGGCCGGGCTGGCGGGGGCGCAGTTGGTTTGTTACGAGGGCTTCGAAGAATACGCAGCGGGTGCTCAGGTGGAGAGCGGTAGCAACGGTTCGCCCGGCACCCCCCTCAATGGTGGGACGGGATGGGGCGGGGCTTATGACGTGAGCAATGCCATCAAATCCCTCGTCCTGATCGAGAACCGCAGCAGCAGCCCGGTGAATTACAGCAATGGAGAGGTGGTCCTCCCGGGCGGCATCCGGGCCCTCCGGTTCAACGGTGCCGCCAATGGCGGCTACGCCGTGCGGCGCCCGCTGGGCACCGTGTTCGAGGCGGCGGCCGGCGACACCCTCTGGTTCAGCGTCCTCTTTCGCACGGCCACCGGAGGTGCCAGCCCGCTGGCCAACCAGGATTTCTTCCAGATCGGCTTCGACGACAACGGGAACCCTGTCTCCGGCAATCCACGGGTCAGCATCGGAAGCAATGCCGTCTCGGACACTTTTCCGGCGGACGCGCAATTCTTCGCCCGCAGCACCACCGCCCCCCTATCCAGCGCGTTTCACGGCAGCCTTCCGATCGCAGCCGTGACCACTTACCTCCTCGTTGCCCAGATCCAGCCGAACGCCGGTGCCTACGACACCGTCAACCTCTTCGTCAACCCATCCAGTCTCGACAACCCGGGCCCGCCTTCCGCAACGATCACCGCCGCATCCGGACTTTCGACCTTGTCGCACGCCTTTATCCGGTCCGCCAACCTGGAAAGTGGCGATGTCTACGTGCTGGACGAATGGCGCATCGGCCTCGACTACGGGTCGGTGGTGGGATCGCTGCGGAATGCCTTGGAAATCCTTCCCGCCATGGTGCCCGGCGGCTCCCCGGCTTTGAGTTGGCCCGCGTCGCTGCCCGCTGTGGTGCTGGAATCCTCCAGCACTCTCGCGCCGGACTCTTGGGAGCTGGTGACTGGAACCTTCACCGCGGTTGGCGGTGACCTGACCTACCCCGTTCCGATCACCCCCGGCACCCCCCGGCGCTTCTACCGGCTGAGGCGTTGAAAAAAAGTTTGAGAAATTCCGTCACATCCGGCCGCGCACGGTGCATTCCCATTTGACCCCGGATGTCACTCCCCTCCCATTCCGCTGCCGACCGCACCCGCCCGGTCGATCTTCAGCCACCTGCTCCCGCGAGGGGCAGTTGGCCGGAGACCGATCATCCCGCTCTGACAAAACTGCGGGTCGGAACGGCAGCGGAAAAGGGGGAAGCCCTCCGACAGCTCTTTTTCGCGTATTCCCCGCCGCTGAGGCGCTACATCCGCCAGCATTGGCCGCGGCTGCCGGAGGAGGACATCGACGACCTCACGACGGAGTTCACGACGCTCTGCCTGATGGGTGACAAGGCGCACTTCCTCACCTACGACCCCGAAAGGGCCGGTCCGCCGGTCCGCTTGCGCACCTACCTGTGCAAGATTCTCGACAACTACCTCAAGAACCAGCACCGCCATGCCAGCGCCCAGATGCGCGGCGGTGACCGGCAGTTTGAAAGCCTGGACACCACCAATCCGGCGGCCCATCAGGAGAGGGCGGCCGACGACTCCGGATCCCCGCTTGCTTTGGACACCGACGCCTACGACCGGCATTGGGCGCAGCACATCCTCCGGCTCGCGTTCGGCGCCCTTGAAAATGGAACTCCCGCCACCCGGGAGCTGCTGCCGGTGTTGCGGCCGTGGATCCTCGCGGACCCGGGCGATGCCACCCTGAAGGAAATCGCCCGCGACATGGGCCGGACCCACGCTGCCCTGCGCGCCCAGCTTCACCGCCTGCGCAAGACCTGGCGACAGTCGGTCCGCGACGCGGTGGCCCAGACCGTGGCGCACCCGGACGAGATCGACGACGAGCTGCGCCACCTTGCGGCCGTGCTCAGCCGGCATCCGCTGGAGTGAGCCGGGGCGGGGAGGCAGGGGACAGGAGGCAGGGGACAGGAGGCAGGGGACAGGAGGCAGGAGACAGGAGACAGGAGACAGGAGACAGGGGACAGGGGACAGGGGACAGGAGACAGGAGACAGGAGACAGGAGACAGGGGACAGGAGACAGGAGACAGGAGCTCAGGGCTTCAGGAGGAAGGGCGCGGGATTGATGATCATGGACCCGAGCATGCGACACACTTCGGAATTGAGGGAGACCAATTCGCTGTGTTCTTCAGAGGTGCTGTATTTGCAGTCCAACGCGAAATCGATGGATGAGTCCGTCTCGTTTGCTTCGCCATCGCAGTCGGTGAGTTTGGATACGAAGTGGGCTTCGTAGCGACGCTTCGCCCAAGCCTCCCGGAGATTGTTGCAGACTGAACGCGAAGACCGCCGGATCTGTCCCGTGAGCGCCCAGCGCTCCTCCGGCGGAAAGCGCTTCGAAAGCTGAAAGGCCTGCATCGCAACAGCATAAGCCTTACGATACACCTCCATTTCTTTGACGGATCGAACTGCCATATCTTGGGTCTTGCTGTTCCCTGTCCCCTGTCCCCTGTCCCCTGTCCCCTGTCCCCTGTCCCCTGTTCCCTACTCACTCAAATACCCGCTCTTCCACACCTCGAACCCACTGAACCGTTCGACCAGCTTGAATTTCGCGGCCGTCAGGATCGCCTGGTGATCCCGGCCTTGGAAGCGGAGGTCGGGGCGATTGACGAAAACGTAGTCGGTGAGCCCGAGGCTGGCGGGAGGGCTGGTCTCCCAGGGCTGGATGGCGTTGATGGCGGGAATGCCATCGCGGCGATAGACGTAATAACGCGGAGCATTCATGTCCGCCAGCCACCAGATGCGGCGATCATCCTTGAAGAGATCATAGGCCATGGCGGTGGCTCGGCGGTAGTCGTCCTTGGCGTGGCGCGCGTCGAAGCGGAGGACCAGGCAGGAGGCGAGCCAGAACAGCATCGCGGCGGCGCCGGTAACGAGCGGCAAGCGTCGACCGCGAAGTCCGAGCTCGAGGCATTGGGCGAGGGGCAGCAGCAGGACGACGATCGCGGGACTGAGGTGGCGGCCGAGGATTCGGAAGCCGAAAAAGACGCCGGAGAATAGGAGAATCGCGACGGGGATGCCGAGTGCGAGAGCGAGTGAGAGGAGGACTCTAGCAGGCTGTGCCTTGAGCCAATCGCGCAGACCCAGCCACCAGGCGGCGGTGATCACGGCAAAGGCGGGAACGATGAGCGGAAGCCAGCGGATCACCACGGCGGGAGCGCTGCGGATGGCATTTCGATCGGGACCGAGTCCGGCGAGGCCGAGCATTTCATAGAGGCCGAAGCCGACGCTAAGCAACCCGCCTTCCCCGGCACTGGCAGCGCGGTAGCCTTTCAACAGAGTAAACGTGTAATAGCCACCGACCGCAGCGGCCGCGAGGATCCACGGCAGCGAACGCAGCCAGAAGCCACCCTGCCGGATCCAACCGGGCCTCAGCACCAGCAAGGCCACGCCGGCACCGAAGGCCCAGATGGCAGAGGTGAGACTGGATAGACAAAGCAGCAGGCAACCGAGGAACAGGAGGTGGAGACCGGCGAAACCCTCTTCCTCCCGGTCGGCGATCACCTGACCCAGGCCCGCGGCGGCGAGCGCGGCGGCCGCCATTTGCATCAGATAGGGGCGGAGCTCCCCGAGATAGGTGAAGACAAACGGCGACAGCAGGCAGACCAGCGGCCACAATCGCAAATTCCGAAAGGGGACAATCAGGGCACCGAGCCAGATCAGGTTGATGGCGCGGAAGGCAAACTCGCTTTGATCAAAGGCGCGGGCCCAGGCCCAGAGGGACAGCATGTAAGCCGGCATCTGGGCGTCGGATCCGCCCATGTGAAGGGTCATCTGCCACCAGCCGCCCAAATCCGGGATCAGGGCACGGAAGACGCCCCCGGCCTCGTCCATCCAAAAGCTATCCCGCGAGATCGCGAAACAGCCGGCGAGGAGGACGAGTGCTATGAGGAAAGCACGCCAGGTTCGGGAGGGCATGAGAGAGATGGGGGCGGCGCGTTTCGGTGCTTCGGTTGCCTGCGGCGCGGTGAATCGGTGAGTCGGTGTTTCGGTTGCCTGCGGCTGCCTGCGGCCCGGTGCGTCGGTGGCCTGCGGCCCGGTGCGTCGGTGTTTCGGTGTTTCGGTGTTTCAGTTGCCTTCGGCTCGGTATTTCAGAATAGCAGTAAACCGACCTACCGATTCACTGACTCACTGACTCACTGACTCACCGATTCACCGATTCACCGATTCACCGATGCACCGTCCTACCGATCCTCCGATCCACCTAGCAAGTGCTTTCAGGTCAAAATTCCATGGATCTACTGCCCACCGCTGGACAAGATTCTCACCCTTCCTGCGACTTCACCCTTCGATTGCCGCAGCAATTCGATCTCGGATGCGGTCAGCGGTCGGGGTGTTGAGGAGATAACGCGCTTCAGACTCCGTAAGGCATTCAAAGCCAAAAGAGAAGGTTCGGGCCCACCATGTTTCGAGTTCGCTTCCATGTTTCGCGCGCAATTGTCGTAATGTTTCTTCCGTCAGAGCCAATTTCGCAGAATAGGGCTTACCCGTCAACACAGTGGCACCAACGACCACGCCCCCCCTTTTCTAGAATCAAGGAGCGCAAGTTGGCAAGAGTCCCACCCTGCCCGATGAAGTCGTCTGCTAGAAAATAAGCCTTTCCGCATTCCACCGCCCCGGCGAAACAGGCCTGTCGCGCGAGGCGGGAAAACCCGTCTGCTCCAGTATGGGAGACAATGTTGGTTTGAACGATTGTAGAATCGACCTTCCAGCCAAGACGAAATCCGAGGAGGTCAGCAATCACCTCAGGGATCGCGTTCACACCATCACGCTCCACGGCGTGCGCCGAAGCGATGACCGGATTGCTTGCGCCAACTGCCGTTCCAATTCCTTCAACGACCTCTTCTGAAAGGAAATCGGTAACCAATCGGAATGCCGCGTCCGGATCTCCCGCCTTTCCTGCTGAGTAGTCCCGATGGGTTTTGACCAATCGCTCGGAGCCGTGAATCCACACCGGAGGAAAATCATCCCAAGGAAATCGGTGGACCTTAATCATCATCCTACAAAGGAAATTATGGCAGCGACGCGGCAAAGATGAACACCGACCCACCGACTCACCGACTCACCGACTCACCGGTCCACCGATTCACTGAAACACCGGCTCACCAAAGCACCGGTTCAAAAGCAGAACGTCTCATAACGAACGATCATGCTCCCAAGCTGTCGGCCGACAGCGGCAGCCTGTTCTTGAAGGACCAAACCTTGTTCCGGCGTGAGGTATTCGCATGCCTCGGCGGTTTCCAACCAGTGCAAGGTCTCCTGAAGTTCACCGTCGGAATCCGTGAGCTTAGACAGGAAATGGGCGGGGTAGCGTCTCTTTGCCCAGGCTTCGCTCAAGTTCGCGCCGACCGACCGCGAGGCACGTCTTACCTGATCGGTCAGCGAATAGGTTTCCTCCTTGGGGAAGCTCTTCGATGCGACGAAGATCGCCTGCTGAAGGGCAAATGCCCCCTTGTAAACTTCAAGTTCACGCACGCTGTTGACCTTGTTCATTTTATTAGGAGTTTACTGATTCACCGTCTTTCCGACTCACCGACTCACCGACTCACCGACTCACCGACTCACCGATCTACCGACTCACGACCCGCAGCGCCTTAAGCTGCCGAAACAGCTCAACCGCCTTACTCGCGAATCGGTGCAGGGGCACGGAGGGCTCGCCGCCGAGACGCTCGCGGAAACAGATCGGCACGGTGGCCTCGCGGAGGCCGGGTTGGCGGGCGAGTTGAACTGAAAGGGCGATATTCGCGAGGTCGAACGTTGAAGGAATCGAAGCGATTGCCGGAGCGCAGACGTCGGTCCGCATGAGGCGGTAGGGAACGTTCGGATCGACGCACGGAACGCCTTCGATCAATCGCACCAGGGAGCGGAGCGTGAAGCTGGCGATGAAGCGCACGAGACCGTCCTCGCGGCTGCGACGTCCGTAGATGACATCGTGGTCATGGCGGAGATCCCAAAACGGGGAGAGATAAACCGGGTCGCACTGGCCGTCGGAGTCGATCTGGAGGATGAAGGGAATCTCCCGTTCGACAGCCTCGCGGTAGCCTTCGAGACAAGTCTGGCCGTGCCCCCGGTTCGGGCGGCTGTGAAGCTCCAGCCGCGGCCCGAGGTCCGCGCGGAGTCCCTCGAGCATCCCGCGGGTCGAATCTTTCGAACCGTCATCAATAACCCGCAGCACGAAATTTCCCACCACTCGGTCCAAGGCGGCGAACCAGTCGCGGACCACAGGCGCAATAGCCACCTCTTCGTTGTAGGCGGGCATGACGACCAGGAGTTCGGAATGGCTTGGGAGGGGCACAGTGAAGGGAGATGAACCAAAAGTAATGTTCCTCGATCCCGCTAAACAGCGGCCGTGTCATCGAGATGCCGGACGAGTGGGGCCGCTTTAGCTTCTCATGCGCTTCAATAAGCGGCGGATGGGACGCAAGCTGGGTGCGAAGCGCCAGTCGCCCTGAAGTTCCATCGGTGCCGTCGCACAGCAGGTTTCACCCCATACAGGAGGGCGATCCGGCAGATGGGCTTCCAACATCTCGACCCATCGGTGTGCCATGGCGGCTGTGGAATGGCTTTCGCGGACTTCCTCTCTCGCCCGGACTGACATCGCGGCGCGGAGTTCCGGCTCACGGGCCAGCCGTATTACCGCCGCGGCATAACCGGCCTCGTCATCGACCGCCACGCGGAATCCGTTGCCGTCGTTCACCACTTCCGAAATCCCGCTCGGCAAATCGCTGACCACCGGCACCAGGCCGGCGCCCATCGACTCGAGCAGCGAGAGTGGCAGGCCTTCGTAGTCGGAGCAGAGGAAATAGACGTCGTGCTCCGGCAGGATGGCCGGCACCTGCGAATACGGGACGTTGCCGAGAAAGCGCACCCGCCCCGCTTCGGCTGCGAAGTCCGCCTTCATTGCTCCGAGTTCCGGGCCGTCACCTGCGATCGTCCAACGGATTTCCGGCACCTCGGCCAAAGTCCGCTTCATCACCCGGGCCATCAGCCCGACGCGCTTCTGGGCTTCGATCACCCGGCCCAAGAAGAGCACCTTGAGCGGCCCGCCCGCGGAAACGGTCCGCGGGCTTTCCGGCATCGGCACCCCGTAGGCCTGCGCCACCACCACCGGGGTCGTCCGCTTCCCCAGCCGCACTTGCATCTTGCGGCAGATCTCCGTGGAAACCCCGGCCACGATGTCGATCCACGGCAGGTAGTCCTCCACCAGATCGTAGACGCATTCGTCGTCGCTCTGGATCATCCCGATGCGCAGGCAGCCAGCCGGAACATAGCGAAGGAAATCGAAGGCTCCCGACCCGAGACCGGCGGCGACGGCCCGCGGCTGGAGCGGGGCGCACTGGCGGTAGAGGTCTTCGATCCGCTCTTCGTGGAGGACGGTTGATGGATCCGGTGCCAAAATCGGCAGCCCTTCCTTGCGGATCTGCGTGCCGATCTCGTTCAGGCCGCGCAACCCGGCCCCCACGCAATCCCAGTCCTCGCGACGGCTCATCCCGCGGCACAAGTTCATCACGAACGTGGCCGTGCCGCCGAGCGGCAGCGTTTCGGACAGCACGACGAGGGTTTTGGCGGGATTCGGCATTGGCGTCATTCGGCGATCTTCTCCGCGAGTACGGTCCAGCCGAGCGTGATGCGCGGATTGGAAGAACGCTCGTCGAGGGCGAGCAAGATGCGATTCCACAATGCGCGAAGCGGGCCGAACGCGAAGAACGGCTGCCAGACGTGAATCGTCGCCTGCCCCCAGAACGCGAGCGGCCCTCCGCGCGGAATGATGGCAAGCAATCGGAAGCCGGAAACCTCCACCAGCCGCCGCAGCCCGTGCTCGGGGTAGCGGTAAAAATCATAGGGCAGTTCGTGCGGCGGCCAATACATTGGCGTGGTCAGGAGCACCCGTCCACCCGGGCGGAGCAGCCGGTTGAACTCGTTCCAAACCGCCAGCGGATCGGGCACGTGCTCGAGAACTTCCGTGCAAAGGATTGAATCCATGCAGGCGTCCGGCAGCGGCACCTTGTCCGCCGGACAGGCGAAATCCACATCCCCGCGACCGGCGTCAAAATCGCACGCGGTCTTCTTTTCGATGTGCTCGAAGTAGCAGCGATAGGGCTGGGTGCCGCACCCCACGTCAAGGAAGTCGCCGCGGAGTTCCCCGGCCAAAAGCGAGATGCTTCGCTCAATCAAGTGCGGGCCGATGTATCCATGCTCCGACGGATTCAAGAACACGCGCGGCTTGAATGAGCGGTCTCCACGCAGTCGCGCGAGTCCGTTTCTGGCACTGGTGTGGTCTTCAGTCATAGGGTTGATGAGTTGCCGAGATTCGGGGTTCAAGGACGCTGCTTGATCCAGTACCCGCAATCCGAATCGATGCGGACGATCGTTTCCGTGATGCCTTTCAAGGCACGAAACTCGTCCGTTGCTTTCTTGCACCCCTCCCAAGCGAAATAGTCGTCTAGGATGATAATTCCCCTCTCAGAGACTCGGTCGTAGAGATGATCAAGACACACCATTGTCGATTCATACCAATCCCCATCCAGACGAAGGATTGAAATTTTTCGAGGATCTCCTCCCAGCACTGGTATCGTATCCTGAAACCATCCTTGATGGAAAACCACCCGGTTCTTCGGGAATCCAAGCTTCTCAAACAGAAATCCTTTGACGATTTCGATGCCCGCTTCGCACTGATGTACTGACCGAAGGGCGCCAGAACTAACACCACCGCTGTATTCGATGGCCTGGACACCATCCTCTTCCCGAGGCTCCGGAAGCCCCTCGAATGAATCAAAAAGGTGGAGAGTTCGAGTGCCAAGGGGATCTGACTTTTTCAGCGCCTGTGCCATAATTCCTGCCGAACCTCCTTTCCAGACGCCACACTCCACAAAATCACCTTCAATCCCTTCCTTCATAATATTGATGGAGAAATCCCAGAGGGTGCGACAACGGATCGATGTTGTCATAGTATTCCGCCTTACTGCGAACAAGGCTTTCGCCCTTGAAAAATTAGGGAGGCCACTTGCAAACCAGCCATAGCGGCTACTTTTAAATCGACTTATGATTTTCATATTTGATGACGCCAAATCTTATTTTTATTTTTATGCGGCTCCCCTTACTCTAATCGCTTCCTACTTAATTCTCGCCGGATTACCTCGGGCAATAGAGTTAGGCGGAATGTCACGAGTAACGACTGATCCGGCGCCGACGACCGCCCCTTCGCCGATGGTCACCCCTTTAAGGATGATGCAGCGGGCCCCGATGAAGGCGCGGGCTCCGATGCGGATGGGGGCCATGGCGATCGGCTTGGCGGAGCCGAGCGGAACCTCGTGCATGTCTGAATCGCACAGCAGGCAACCGGCGCCGATGAGCGCCTCCTCGCCGATTTCGATGCCAATATTGGCAATGATCTGGGAGGCGGAAACCCCGCAGCCGCGCTTGAATTCAAGGGTGGCACCGTGCTCGACGCAGAGATTCATGGCGCCGCCGGTGTTGAGGGCGTTCGACCAGCGGGTGGTGTTGAGAGTGACTCCGTCGCCGATGATCAGCTTGCCGCTGCCCTTGCGGCGGATGGCGGGAAAGCCGTTGAGGATCACGCCGCGGCCGACGACTCCCCCGCGTGCCCGCACGTGGAACGCGGCGGCACCGCGGATGAGGGCGAGGATGAGGCGTTTCATCGGGGGTGAAGTGGGCGGGCCCGGCGCCGGTGTCCGGGCAGGTGGGATTGATGATTGATGATTGTCGATTTTGGATTTTGGATCTTTTATCTGAGGCGAGATAAAGATTTGGGAATTTCTACCAGGTTGAGTCAGAGGCTTTCGATCAAAAATCAACAATCAACAATCGTCGTTCCTCAATCGGTATCGGGCCCCCGAGCTTGAGAAGCCGATGCATTTGCGGGTTCTTTTGCATCCCTCCCCTCAGCCGGGCTGGGCATCGATCGTGGCGAGGTGGCCGATGAGGCGCTGGCGGAAACTCGGGAAAGCGAGGGAGGCAGCGAGTTCGGGATCGACTTGCGCGGGGCCATGGTCGCGGCGGCGTTCGTAGCAGCGGATGATCGCTTCCGCGGTGGCCTGGGGGTCGCGGATGGGGACGACTTCGCCATTCACTCCCGGCTGGATGAAGTCGCTGGTCCCGGTATTCGGCGTGAGCACGGCAGGAACCCCGCAGGCGATCGCTTCCAGGGCGGTGCGGGCTAGCCCTTCCTCAATGGACAGCAGGGCGAAGACATGCGCGGATTTCAAACGAGCGGCGAGCTGCGTGTGGGGAAGCATGGGCGACCACTCGATGGGAATGTCGCGGTAGCTCGCCAAGACCGGCTTCATGGTCGGATGGACGATGTCGGTGAGCATCAGCACGGCATCGCGCTCCTTGCGGATGATGCGCATGGCTTCGAGCAGATAGGGGAAGCCCTTGCGCAGGCTGACACCACCGGTGCAGACCACCCGAAGCGGGGAGGCGGGAAGCTCGGTGGCGGGTTCGGGTGAGAAGTTCGCGAGATTGACCGGATACGGGAGATGAAGGATGCGGTCCGGCGGAAAGCCCTGGTCGAGGTAGGAGCGGGTGACGTAGGAACTGGGACTGAAGACCCAGTCGGTCAACTCCAGCGAACGGAGGCCGCGTTCATACCACGCCGGCGGAAAGGGCGGCAGGTCGCAGTTCCAGCGGGCGTGCTCGTCGCTGACGACCTTCCAATAGTGGGCGAAGTGGCTGTTGCCGCCGTCCATGAAGGTGAAGGCGCCGGTTTTGCGGGCCTTGCGGAAGCACTCGACCGCATAGCCATAACTGGAGAAGACATGGGTGCCACCAGGGATTTTCCGGTTGGCCCACGCGTCGAAGAGCGGAAAGCAGGCGACCTTGGCGGCTTCTTCTTTCCCCGGCAGGGTCCGGGCCACCGCATAGGAAAGCAGCCCGACCAGCGGGAAGCGGTGGGAGAGTTCGTCGGGAATGCCTTCCGCGCCGCGCCGGGTGCCAAGGTAGTGGCCCTGCAAGCGGCCCAGCTCGGCGAAGACCCGGGCGTGATGGTCGCAGACGCTGCGGATTGGGCAGGCGACGGCGAACTGGCGCGGTGAGGCAGACATGTGAGCGGAAAAATGGAAACCTCTCAGCCTGAATACCGAGATGGGAACAACGAAAGGGACGAAATTGGCGAAATTTCAGAGGGTTGGGAAAATGGTAAGTTCAACCTTGCGGGTGTGCTGATCGACTTTCACCACGCCTTGATTTTCGCGGAGTTTCGCTGATTTCGTTGTTACCATTTTCCTTTTCAGGCTCAGGCGCCGTAAAGCGCGGCGTGGCGTTCGATCATGCCGTCGCGGGTCATGCCATGGTTGATGACATGCTCGCGACCGGCGCGGCCGAACTTTTCGCGCAACGCGGCATCGCCCATCACGCGGTCCAGGGAAGCGGCGAGGGCCGCGGGATCGGCCGCGGGCACCAGCAGGCCGGTCTTTTCATGAAGGATCAGATCGGGAATGCCGCCGATCCGCGAGCCGACACAGGCGGCACGGCCGTAGAGCGCCTCCTGCAGCGAGAGACCCAGGCCTTCTGCCAGCGAGGGCATGCCGAAGACGGCAGCCTCCGCGAGAAGCTGGCGGGCCAACGAGTCGGAGACGTCGGTGAGGATATCCACGCGGTCGGCGATCCCGTGCTTCGCCACCGCGGCGTGGAGGGCTTCCGGGGTGCCGTCGGTAGCGTGGCGACCGGCGATGACCAGCCGCCAGTCCGGGTGCTTCGCCGCGATGCGGCCGAAGGCGTCGGCCAGATAGGGCTGGCCTTTGCGACTGCCGACGGTGCCGAGGCAGAGGACGATGTTTTTTTTCGGCAGATCGGGCAGGACCGACTCGTCGAGGATCGAGTGGTAGATCTGGCGGAAGCGCGAGCGGACCGGAAAGAACCAGCGGCGCACCGCATGGAAATCGTGCTGCGAGACGGTGGCCTCCCACTCGACCGCGGCGACCTGGCGCAGCTTGGCTGGCCAGCAGAGGCACATCGCGGCGAGGCGGTAAGGCAACGAGCGCTGGGCACCGACAAAGAGCCAGAAACCGAAGGCCCCGTGATTGGTGCTTACGCAGCGGAAGCCGGCGCGGGAAACTTCGGTAATCGCGCAGTGGTTCCACGAGCGTGAGTTCCAACTGTAGGTGCCGCCGTGGTGGAAGTGAAAGAGGTCGATGCGCTGCTCTTTCCCCCAGGCGATCAGGCGGTCGATCTGGCCGCGCGAGTGGTCGGCCGGGTCCCACACGAAGTGGCCGGCGAGGTCGGGGGTCGCGGGGGAATCGGGTGGCCCGCCGGGTGGATCCTGGGAGACCAGCAAGACGTCCATCGAGCGGGCCAGCCCGGGCAGCAAGGCGCGCACCAGCACCTCGACGCCGCCGTGCTGGGCGAGCGGACATTCGATGCACAGCGCCACCCGGCGTGGCGGGACTTTTCCCCTCGAGGCGATCGCATTCATGGATCGAGGCCCGGTCCGGGCTCCACGGGTGCCGGCGCGGCGGGTTTGGGGGACGCCGGCAGAAAACGGCGGAGCGGCTTGAGTGCCATCCCGAACAGATCGCCGCGGACTTCCTTCGACACGCCGAGGAAGCCCATTAGCGGCAAGCCGAGCAGGAATCCCGAGCCCGCGGAGAGCAGCAGACCCGGGTATCCCGGCAAGAATTCGGTCGACCGCCCGATTAGGTAGGCGCAAGCGAACACAAGCGGTGCGATGAGCAGCGGCCGCCCGATCGCCGAGACGAAAATGCGGAGTGCGTTGTGACGGGTCACCAGGCCCAGTTGGCGCATCCCGAAGAACAGCATGCCGAGCAGGAAACCCAGCGCGGAGGCGAGGATGATGCCGACACTGCCGAAACGGTCCGCGAAGAGGAACGAGAGGCCCGCAACCGCGGCGGCCTGCAGCAAGGGCACCACACGGAAGACCCCGAAACTCTTGCTGAAGGCGATGACCCCGTAGGCGCAGCCCGCCGCGACAAAGCTCAGGAAGTAAGCTCCGATGGAAACATGCATCACGAGGCCCCACGCCGAGCCGACCCCGGTCCACAGCTCGATGAAGCGTCCGTTGTTCGCCGCCGCGACCGCAAAGAACAGGCCGGCGGAAGCCATCACGACCTGCGACACCTGGACCCAGCGGTTGACCGCCCGGCCGACCTCCCCTTTCACGAAGAAATCGAGCAGCATCGGGTTCGCGATGCCGAAAGGCCGGACAGCGATATCCTTCAGAATGCTGAAAACGCGGGTGCAGACCGTCCAGAGCCCCGCCGCGTCGAGACCCACACGGGATGAAATCAAGAGCTGGGGGAGGCCGGTGAGCACTGTTCCGCCGATCTGGATCACGAAGTTGCTCATCGAGTAGTTGCGGACTTCGGTCCACTCCCCGCGGGAAGGCAGGGCGAAGGTCCCGGCCTCGGGAAAGTAGCCGTGGCGAATGCACATCCAGGCATTGAAGGGCAGCACCCAAAGCGCGCCGGCCACTTCCACGGCAAGCAGGGCGTAGATCCCCCACCCCGCCTTGAAGGCCAGGAAGAGGGAGAGGAACTTTACCGCGAAAAGACCCAGATTACCGATCTGGCAGAGGTCCTGCCGATGGTGCAGGACCAAGGGAACACCGAGCATCCGGGTGGCGGTGATCAGCGCCGCCATGGCCGACGCGCCGAGCATCACCCAGGTGAAATCCTGCCGCAATTCCGGTGGGATCTGGAGCACCGGTGCCGCGAACAATCCCACGAGCACGCCCCCCGCCAGCACCACCAACGACACCAGCCCGAGCGCGAGGCAGCTCGCCGTGAACAACCTCCCGTATTTTGCAGGATCCCGGCCGTCCTTGCACTCGAAGAGGTGTCGCATGAAGGACTCCGTCATCCCGAGCTCCGTGAGCAGGAGGAAAGAGCCGACGGTCGTGACGAGGCCCCACATTCCGAACTCGGCGGTCGTCAGGTGCGACAGCGCCAGAGGTATCGAAATGAAGGAATAGGCGATTTGCGCCGCCAGCGCCACGTAGCTGAAGACCATCCCGCGCGTTAGAAGTCTCTTGTGCGACATGGTGACTTGCAAGTGGACCGGAGCGCGAGCCCGCCGGCCGCGGAGGGACCGCCCGCCGGAGGGGCCGGTGAAAAGGAACCCGGGGCGCAGCGCGAACTCAACCGGGCAAGGTGGCGGGACCACCCGGAAGCTGCGCGCGCCGGTTCAGGATATAGGCGCCGCGAACCGGCTTGACGTAGGCGGGCAGCGGCAGGTTCCGCTTCATCAGGGTGATCATCCCGTAGGCAAAAAAGACCTGGGAGGTCGCGGTTCTGAACTCACCGAAGACAAAGGTGAAGACCAACGGAAGGGCGATGGAGGGGAGCGCCATGAAAAGAGCCAAAGGATACCACTCGGTCCCCCGGCAGCGGAGGATTTCCCGGTGGCCGTGCACCGCCACCCGGATCATGGCCAACATCAGGACGGCGAGGCCGACGTAGCCGACGGTGCGGACGGTCTGAACCGGTCCGCTGTGGTAACCGCCGGTGATCATCATCGTTTCCTGCTGGGCGGAGAGGCCGGATCCCATCGACTCGAAAACCTGGCCTGCTTCCATCGCCTCCATCATTTCAAGTTCGCGGCGGGTGAAACCAAGACCGTCACCGAGGAGCTTGTTCTGGATCCAGAAATCGGTGAAGAGGGCCTCCTTCCACATCGCGACCCGCCATTCGGTGGATTCTTCCGCCGCCTGGACGTAGCGTTCTTCCCAGGTGCCGGGGAAGGGCGAAAGGGCGCGCTGCCAGTTGGCCGGGAGCGGTACCGCCAGGTTGAAGAGGGCGAGGGCTCCTAGCCCCATTGCGGCGGCCAGGCTTGCAATCACCACCGAGATGAAACCACCGCGGTAGGCGATCGCGATCAGGTAGTAGATCCCGACAGTAGCGACGATGTTGCGGTAGCCACTGCCGGCCGCCAGAGCGAAAGACAAAAGAATGAGCGGAGCCCAAAAGGGGTGGAAGCAGGCCCGGAGCGGAGAAACGTAACTGGCAACCGTCCGTGCAATAGCCGGGGCGAGGTAACCGAAAATGGTCACCCGGGAAGAACCGGCACCACCGGTCGAGGCGGCGATGCCAGCAGGCTCCGCCCCCCCCCCACCGCCGAATCGCATCCGGACAGTGGTGAACACCGCCCCGGCGATGGACCCGATGATGGTCAGGCGCATCGCCCACTTCAACTCGGAAGCGGGAACGATCAGGGCACTCATCAGTGCTCCGGTGAGCCAGGCGGTGCCGACGGCGAAGTAGGGACGGCCGCCGACCGCGCCGGCCCCGAAGATATTGAGACCTACCGGGTTGCGCAGGTAAACCTGGACTACGGTCGCCGCGATCAGAATCATCCACAGTTCCAGTTCGCCGAACTTGAAGCTGAGGGGAAGGCGGCGCATCAGGAAGATCATGCCGGAAAAGCCGATGAAGAGCGCTTGGCCGATGTCCACCGTGCTGATTCCCCGAATCAGGGGAACATTCATCGCGACCAGGAAGATCATCAGCAGCCAGATTCTCCGCCCGAGGAGGACGCAGATGATGAAGCCGACGGCAGCAACGACCTTAAGCAGGGTCTCGAACTGGTCGGTCGCCACGCTCACCCCGAGCCACAGGGCGAGGGCCGCCGCGGCGATGAAGATCAGGATGGCCCGGACGCTGGCGGAGCTGTTCATGGTGACGGGGAGGCAGGAGACAGGAGACAGGAGACAGGGGACAGGGGACAGGGGACAGGGGACAGGGGACAGGAGACGGGGCCGTTCTAGTGGTTTGGCGCGGGTGGGATGGATTTCAACCAGAGATCGAGGGCGCGGGCGAGGGCGATGCTGCGGAGGTGGGATCCTTCGGCGGAGAGGTGAAGTCCGGAGTCGGCGAAATGGGCCGGATCGGTTGAGACGCCGAGGTGGCCGTCATCGAGGGCGGGAAAGATGGGGTCGATGGCGTCGAGAATCCGGCGGTTGGTGGCGCGGTTGACCTCGGCGGCGTCGGGAGCGGTGAGAATCCACGGCATCGAGTAAACGAGGCGGACGCCCTTGAGCGAGGCGGCCTGCCGGAAGGTGGCGAGCAGTTCGCGGGCGGCGGGAAGGAGTTGGTCGGCGGACTTGGGGCCGATCCTTGGCAGATTCGGATCCCGGACGGGGGTTTCGACCCGGCCTCGATCGCGGAGATCCTCGCCCCGGTAGCGGTAGCCCTCCTTGCCCGTGGCGGTTTTGGCCATGAGGGTCGCCAGGTGGGTAGGTCCGGGACGGGAGAGATTCAGGCAGTCGCGGAGCGTCAGGTCCCGGTCGAAAGAGCTTCCTCCGACCGCAGCGGAAGGATCGCCGGCGAGGGTGGCGAGGCCGAAGCTGAGGGTGCTGGGATTGAACTTCTCGGGATAGGTCAGTAGATCGGGTTCCAGACAAACGACGAGCGTGTCGCCAGGCAATGCCTTTGCGAGGGATTGATGGAGCAGGAATTTCGCACCGGTGGCCACCGGCATTCCGAGATTGTAGGCCGGAACCCCGCAAACCTCCTCGATTACCGTGGGATCGATCGAGAAGGCGCAGCTTGAGCCGCCGGTAAAGAGGACCATCGGCTGTCCCGGGCGCGCTTCGCGGATGCCGGCCAATCCTTCATCGCGCTGGAGATCGACCGCCCGCCAGAACTTCAACTCCGGGTTGGCAGGTACCGCCAGCCAGAACGCCGTGACATACGCGGCGGCGGTGCAAAGACCGATGAGAAAAAGGAAGCGCATGAGCGGGGCTGGAAATTGGACCCGGAATCAACGGCGGCGAGGGGGAGACCGGACCCGACCGGTCCGAAAAAATCGATTCAGAAATTGAAATAGATGAAGGCGGACTCCTCCATCGGCGCTAGGAGGACGGTCAGAAACACCAGCACGTAGCAGAGGGCGGGACGCCGGGACAAGTGATACGGTTCGATCTGCCGGCGTATTCCGATGCCTTCCAGAACCAGGAATCCCAAGGCGAAGGCCAGGATCATGAGGGTGGTCACGGCATTGACCGGCCCCGAGAAGGCGGCCGTGGCGTGTTGCAGGTTCGCGATCGAATAGGCACCGGGATTCACTAGCGACCCCACCTTTTGCCAGAGCAGGGCGGAGTCCGGCTCCAGGAAGAACAACCAGGCGGCCGTGGTGTAGGCGAAGGTCAGCGCCCAGCGCAGCGGCGCGAAGGGAATCCACTTTTCCCTCCACGAGCAGACGGCGACGCCGATGCCGTGGAGCAGACCCCAAATCAGGAATCCCCACCCGGCCCCGTGCCAGATGCCGGAGACGAGGAACACGAAGACGGTATTGAGCGCCCACCAGGGCACCCGTCGCCCGCCGAGTGGGATGTAGATGTAGTCCCGCAGCCAGGCCCCGAGCGTGACGTGCCAGTTCCGCCAGAATTCCCGCATGTCCTGAGCCCAGTAGGGACAGCGGAAATTCAGGGTGAGCTTCACCCCGAGCAGCAGGCCGAGGCCGATGGCGACGAAGCTGTAGCCGGCGAAGTCGAAGTAAATCCGGAGGCCGAAGGCGAGGCACTCGAACCAGACGTGCCAAGCGTTGCCGGCGTCGATGAGGAAGTTCCGGGAGAGCGTGCCGAGATTGTCGGCGACGATGAGTTTGTAGGCGAGGCCGAGGATGATCCACTGGAGGCCGGCTTCCAGGTTCTCGCGGTGGAACTTGAAGCGGGTCGCCTCGATTTGCGGCAGCAGGGAATCCTTTTTCTCGATTGGGCCGGCGACGATCTGCGGGAAAAAGGAGCAGTAGTTGAGGTAGTCGAGGAAGCGCGGCGGCGCGCATGGCTTGCGGATGGTGTCGATCCAGAAGCCGAGCTTCTGGAAGGTGTAGAACGACAGCCCCATCGGGATCAGGATCGAAGGCTTGGGCACCCCGAGACCGAGCCATTCGTTGAGGACGAAATTCCAGTATTTGTAGTAGAACAGGGGGGCGAGCTGGCCCAGCAGCAGCACGAGGAAGACCACGCCGCCGAAGATCGAACGCCGGGAAAAGAGTCCCCGGCCGGCGAGAACCACACCGATCCAGCTTAGGGCGACCACCCACAGGAAGACGGTCAGGGTCAGCAGGCTTTCGACACCGAGCAGGACGAGCCCCGTCGCCAGCAGGCACAACTTGCCGACGTCCTGTTCGCGGGACGGACAGCAGCGGTGGGCCAGTCCGATCGCCAGGCGGGAGGCGACGAAGCAGAAGAAGAGCGTCTGCCAGAAATCGTAGGACGCGAAATTCATGAGATCACGACCGGCGGACGGGTGCCCTTCAATTCGACCCGCAACCGTGGCGCGGGAAGCCCGATGGCCGGCCTATCAACGAATTTTGGGCGAGAAAATGCCGATCCAGTCACCGGCGCTGTTCCCCTCGGGATCAAATTCCAAGGTAAGCCGGTTGGTTGCTTCAAACTCGGCCTTGAGCACCGCTTCTTTGGCCTTCACGTTGTCCACACGAACTTCACCCACCTTTTTGTCCCCCGCGAAGAGGATCAAAGAACCATCACCAAACGAGAGCATGCTGACCTTGGCCTCGAAGCGCGTCACCTTCGACCGCAGTTTGAAGACGACCTTCGCCTTCGGCACTCCCACAAAATGGGGAAATCCACTGTCTGGAACCGCAAGCATCTGGACCTTGGCTGGTTCTTGGTAATCACCCTTCCCCTTCAATCCGAGAGCGTCGCCGACATACCAATTCTCCGATTGTTCGATCTCCCAGTCAGAATCCAGCAACGAAGCCCACCCGGCCTTCGCCGGAGCAAGGTCGGAGAGACGCCCCCTCGCGGCGCCGACGCCCTTGTCCGCTTCCAGCGCTTCGCGCATTTTCCTGGCCTCCAGCGCCTGGTCGATCTTGCCGGCCTTGGTGAGCTGGACCTCCTTCGCCTTGAGGACCTCGGACATCTTGGTCGCGAGATCCGACACGGAACTGGCGTGAGACTTTTCAATGCCCGCACGCGCCTCTTCGTAGGTCTTGCGGAGCTGCTTGAAATCCTGGGTGGCCGTGGCCGGGAGCGCGGGGAGCGGGTCGATGCCTTCCTTTACTGCATCGACCTCATCCCGGAGAGTGAGGACATCTTCCAGGTTGCCGCTGGCCTTGACCTTGTCGATATGGCGGTTGAGAGCCGCCATGTAGCCGGTTTCGAGCTTGGCCAGTTGTTCGTCGCGCTTGGCGTTCGCGTCGCCGTGGCGCTTTTCGAACGCGACTTGAAGCTGCTCCAACTCGTCTTCCGCCGCGGCGAGGGGCCCGGAAAAAAGGAAGAGCGCGGCAAGGATCTGCCGGAAGGAGGAAACGGCATGGAAAAAGGTTTTCATGGCAGGGGCGCTGGATTTCGATCTCAGGGGGCAGGCATCCCGGAAACTGAATAGTTTTTCCGCATCAAGCGGGCGGCAAAAGCGGCCGCGGCCACAAGGCAAACTCCGGTGATCGCAAGGCCCCAGGTGCCGTCAAAGATCGCACCGCCGGTCAGAACGAAACCGCAGACATAAAGTCCTGTGACGGGCAGGGCGATCAGCAGGGATTGCCGGAGCGGGATGCCGAGGAAGCCGAGCAGGTAGTTCTGGACGAAGAGCGGGATGCCAGGGGTGAGGCGGACGAGCCAAGTGACCTTGGCATGGTCCGCCGCGGAGAATCTTTCCCACGGCTTCAAGCGCTCCCCGAGAAACCGGGATATGACCCGTTTTCCCGGCCCGGCGGCGAAGCTATGGGTGACGATGATGTTCAAGAAAATCGCCCCGAGGGCGATGGCGCAACTGGCGGGGTTGCTACCCCAAACGATGCCGGCGAGCAGCAGCAGGGCGCTCGCGGGAAATCCGAAAGCAGGAAGGAGCACGATCCCGGCGAAAAGCAGGCCAGGATAAAGTTCCCCGTAGTCGGTGACCTGTTGCTTCAGGAGTTGTAGCTGCGATCCCATGGATACTACGGAAAGCGATGAATGAATGAAGGCAAGAGCTCGGTTGAGGACTCCTGTATTCCCCGAACCACCGCTCAAGACAAGTCAATTGGAGGGCAAGCTGCCGCCCTTGGTCGGATGCCGTGCTCTCACCCGCTTGCTCGAGACTGGATCGACCGGCTTGGAGCCTTGCGTCACGGTGCAAGGTTGAGAGGCTGGGGGTGAGTGTTCAAATAAAAATGAACAAAAGTGGCGGGCCGGGGCGGGAGTCCGAGGGTTCCTTCCACCACAGAGCAATTGGGGGCCGTAGCCAGAAAATGGACCAGGATAGATAGGACGTATGGGATACTTTTGGCCGCAGAACGCGGTTTCTTGGCATTCCCATCCTATCCATCCCATTCATCCTGGTCCAAAAATCTGTTCTGCTTCGGGATGAGCCCGGCAGCCTCCCTAGTGTAGAAGCCTTGGGCGGGGCCGGAGGCTCTCGGGCTTGCTCACGCCGATGTGAAGAGTTCGCGGGCGCGAGACTCACCCTCTCCGATCAGAGCCGCGGCTTCGTCAGCTCCCATTTGTCGTGCCGGTGGGTGATCGCGAGCTGCCGATCGGCGGCGAATTGCTGGACCGCGAGGCGGACGCCGTCCCAGGACCAGTCATCGCCGAAAATCACGCCGCCGGGACGGACGAGATCCCAGTAGGAGACGAGATCTTGCAGGACGTCTTCCTCCTCATGGCTGCCGTCGATGTAGATCAGGTCCGCCCGGACGCCGTGGAGGGCGAACCACTGGGCCGCGGTAACCGAGGGTACGGGAAAGGGCGTGATCGCCTGCTGCCGGCCGGCCCGGCAGACGTTGGCGAGGAATTGGTAGTAGAGGGTCGGGTAGCCGTGCTTGAGGGCGAGCGCACCGTAGCGCTCGGGATCGGCGGGGTCGGTCCACATTTCAAGGGCGCCCAGCCAAGTATCGACGCAGATGATTTCGACATCCAGCGCCTGCTCCGCCGCCGCGGCCGCGAGAGTGAGCGCCGAGCCTCCCTTCCAGGTGCCGACCTCAATGATGCGGGTCGGCCGGACTTTCGCGACGAGTTCCTGAAATGCCGGCGAATCGGAGCCCCAGCCGGAGGGATCGTCGGGGAGGGACTGCCAGTCGAAGGATTCGTAGGGATCGACGGCATGGAGCAGGGGCCGGATCCGATCGGTGAAATCGCCGGCGACCGATTGCGCGGCGTGGACGGGACGGAGGCGCTTCAGGCTGAATCCGAGGCGATAGGCCAGCCCTTTGGCGAAGCTTTGGGCGTGGCGGGAGAGGGACATGGGGATTGGGGGTAGGGTCTGACCGCTGGGCGGACCCACTTTACCTTGAGGCTGGGATGCGAATGCTTCGGCGAATTCTTTGGCATTTCACCCTCGGGGGTGAAGTGGGCGGGCCCGGCGGTCCAGCCCTACCGGTTTTAAGGGCGGGCCCGGCGGTCCAGCCCTACCGGGTTGGTGGCGGGCCCTGACAGGCCAGGCTCAAACAATCATCCCCGCGGCGACGGTTTCGTTGGTACCGGGATCGACGAGGATGAAGGAACCGGTCTGGCGGTTGCGGCGGTAGGAGTCGTGGATGACGGGCTGGGCGGTGCGCAGGGTGATGCGGCCGATGTCGTTCATCGCGAAGGTGCCGGGCTCCTCGACCTTGTGCAGGGTGTTGATGTCGACGAGGTACTTCACCTCGCTGACGATGGCCTGCATTTCACGGGTGGTGTGGCGGAGCAGGACCTTGGCCCGCGGCGGCATCGGCTTGTTGGAGAACCAGCAGATCATCGCTTCGATGTCCTGCGAGGTGCGCGGCGGGTTGTTCTTTTTGACGAGCATGTCGCCGCGCGAGATGTCGATTTCATCGCACAAGGTCAGCGTCACGCTCTGCGGGGCGTAGGCTTCCTCGAGGTCGCCGTCGGCGGTGTGGATGGACTTGATCTTGCTGGTGAAGCCGGATGGCAGAACCGAGACCTCGTCGCCGGGCCGGAAGACGCCGCCGGCAACCCGACCGGCGTAGCCGCGGAAGTCGTGCCACTCGTCGCTCTGCGGACGGATGACCCACTGGACCGGAAAGCGGGCATCGACGTGGTTCTCTTCGCCACCGACGTAGACGTGCTCCAGATGATAAAGCAGCGAGGGACCCTGGAACCAGGGCATGTTGGTGGACTTGTCGACGACGTTGTCGCCATTGAGCGCGGAGATCGGGATCGGGGTGATGTCGACGATGTTGTCCAGGCGCGAAGCGAACTCCTGGTAGTCCTTGACGATCTGGTCATAGATCTCCTGCGAATAGTCGACGAGGTCCATCTTGTTGACGGCGACGACGACGTGCTGGATGCGCAGGAGGTTGGCGATGAAGCTGTGGCGCTTGGTCTGCTCGATCACGCCTTTGCGGGCATCAATCAGGATGATGGCCAGGTTCGCGGTGGAGGCCCCGGTCACCATGTTGCGGGTGTACTGGATGTGGCCCGGGGTGTCGGCGATGATGAACTTGCGCTTCGGCGTGGCGAAGTAGCGGTAGGCGACATCGATGGTGATCCCCTGCTCGCGCTCGGCCTTGAGGCCGTCTGTTAGAAGGGCGAGGTCGACGTGGCCGTCGCCGCGGCGCTTGGAAGTTTCCTCGATGGCTTCGAGCTGATCTTCGAAGATCGACTTGGAATCGTAAAGCAAGCGGCCGATGAGGGTGGATTTGCCGTCATCGACGGAGCCGGCGGTCGTAAATCGAAGTAAATCCATGAGTCTGAAAGTCTAAATGTCTGAAAGTCGAAGGTCGGAAAGGCAGGCGTCAGAAGCGGAGGTGCTTGGCGAGGTTCTCGATACCGCCACTGAGATTCTCGCTGAAATCGCGAAGTGCTTGAGCCTCGCCGCTAGTAAGGTAGCGGCGGTCCTCCGCGAGGTAGAGCATGGAGCGGACTTCGCCATTGGAACCATTGGCGATGTCGAGGAAGCGGGCAAAATCTGGATCGCTGCGGCGCTCGAAGCCCTCGGCGATATTGTTCATCACGGAAACCGCGGCTCTCTGGATCTGATCGCGAAACCCGAAGTCACGCGCCGAACAGGAATCAGGACCGAAGCCGTCATACACGGCATTCGCCTGCACCCGGGCTTCTTGCCAGATCCGTAAGTCTTCGAAACGTTTGGCGGTCATGAATTCGGAGTCTGAAGGTCTGAAGGTCTGAAGGTCTGAAGGTCTGAAGGTCGAAGGTCGAAGGTCGGGCTGCCTTTCGACTTTTAGACTTTTGACATTCAGACTTTGAGACGGATTTAGAAGTACCCTTCCTTCTTGCGGTCTTCCATCGCCGTTTCCGAACGCTTGTCGTCGGCTCGGTTGCCGCGTTCGGTCTGGCGGGCGGCGGCGACTTCCTCGATGATGTGTTCCATCGTGGTGGCGGTGGACTCGATGGCACCGGTGATGGTGGCGTCGCCCATGGTGCGGAAGCGGATCATCTTGCGCTCGACCGTTTCACCGTCGCGCGGCTGGACGAACTCGGAGACGGCGAGAATGGTGCCGTTGCGGGTGACGGTGTCGCGTTCGTGGGCGTAGTAGAGGCTGGGGAGGACGATGCCTTCGCGCTGCATGTACATCCAGATGTCCATCTCGGTGAAGTTGGACAGCGGGAAGACGCGGAAGTGCTCGCCGGAGTGTTTGCGGCCGTTGAAGAGATTCCAGAGTTCGGGGCGCTGGTTCTTGGGGTCCCACTGGCCGAAGTCGTCGCGGTGGGAGAAGAAGCGCTCCTTGGCGCGGGCCTTTTCCTCGTCGCGGCGGCCGCCGCCGAGGAGGGCGTCGAACTGGTATTCAGCGATGGTGTCGAGCAGCGTGGTGGTCTGGGCGCGGTTGCGGGAGGCGTTCGGGCCCTTTTCCTCGACCACGCGGCCGTCATCGATCGACTTCTGGACCGAGCCGACGATCAGGCGAGCTTCGAGTTTCGCGGCGAAGTCGTCGCGGTAATCGATGGTTTCCGGGAAATTGTGGCCGGTATCGACGTGGACCAGCGGGAAGGGCATGCGCGCCGGGTGGAAGGCTTTTCGCGCGATCCAGGCCATGACGATGGAGTCCTTGCCGCCGGAGAAGAGCAGGCCCGGGTTCTGAAACTGGGCGGCGGTCTCGCGGAGAATGAAGATCGCCTCGGCTTCGATCTGGTCGAGGTGGGAGAGCTGGTAGTTGGGCATCTTTTGAAAAGCTGAAATGCTGAGAATCTGAAAAGCTGAAAAGCTGAGATGCTGAGATGCTGAAATTGGAGATCTTGGAGTTCGACGAATCGAACGCTGATTTGCCTGCGGCCATCCGGATTGGGCTTCGCCAATGATCGGATGCTCGCATGGCTCGTTCTGGATTCAGATTGTCAGCGTTTCAGTTTTTTCAGGTTTTTTCTTCGCGGGGCGGGAGGAAAAGCCGGGGTGGCCGGCGGCGGCAAGGAATAATTACTTAGTTGAGCAACTTGGTAATGATTCACTTGAAAGCACTGACCGCCGGGTGGTCCCGCCTTGCATCGAGGCGGCGAAGTCTGACGAAGGGTAGGTCTTTGGTGGATCCCGGCGGTCTTTTCCAGAATCAATCGACTTGGGGCCGCTCGGCTTGGTCCCCGCAAAGTTGCCCGGTCAGCCATTGAAGATTCCGTTCAAAGGCTTCCCGGATCTCAGGTATGGGAGGGATTCGGGCCGAGCTGGCGAGCCCCTCCAAGCTCTGGGCGTCAAGCGATGATTCGCCGACGAGAAATAGAATATCAGCGCGGTCCTGCGGATCAACGCGCATCATCTTGGTGAGAATCAGATCAACGGTGGAAGGCCGGGCCAGCTTCAGATTGAGGAGCCCGCTCAATTGAATAGGGACCACTTCATCCAACCAGCCGGATCGGAGAATGACTTGGGAATCCGTGAACAGATGAGTGAGATAAAGGCCGCTTGTCTCCAATTCCGCGTTGGTCTGATCGATTGCATTCCAGAATGAGTCATCCGCCTCGATGGTGGTCATTTCAACTTCCGGAAGGATTGCATCCACATCCATTGTGGATTGGAAGGCGGGCAATGGAGACGGATATCCAAGAGCCAAGGCCGCGCGACCATAGAGAATCAAGCGAACCGGCCTTGTGAGATGTCGGTCGAGCGTCCTGACAATTTGTTCTGGATGATTCACGGGCGCGGTACTAGCCAGCGGGTCGGAGCCACACCACCTCGTTGAAGACCCGGCATACTGACAAATCGGGTCCAGTGGGGGAGTTCCGGTTCAGGACGAGGGCGGGCTCCCGGGAGCTCGTCCACCAGGGTTTGCCAGAACTCCTGTGCCTCACTCCCGTGCTCCAAGCCAGCACGGGCGACATGGGCAAGCACCCGCTCGGTCTTTTCCAAGCGGGCAAGGCGAGCCAGCCGGACGGGAACGATCCGGGGTGAGCGCGCCAATTGGGCAGCACACCGGATCGCCATGGGTTCATAGGCGTTCTCCCCGAGGAGCAGGAGAATCACCAGTTCATCATCCCCGAGTTCATGGATGGACGGCACTGGCACTTCCAGCCCCGCTGCTGAAGCGGGGCGGTAGTGGTCACAACCACGGCTAACCGCCGCTGCGATCAAGGCCTCCACCCCACGAAGTCCAAGGCGACGGGCTTTCCGTAACAAGGGCGAGACCGGCGTGGTCATGGCGAGCTTCTGTGCGAGGGTGACCATGGGAAAGATTGAATTCAGCAGCGGTCAACTTGACGCGGGGAGCAGCAGTCCCTCCCTACCGGGATCCATCCTTTGCCTTGGCCCGGACGAACTCCAAGACTTCGAACACCGCGTCTTCAACGCTGAGCGCTTCGGTATCCACCACGAGGTCGGCTTGCTGGGGTTCCTCGAAGCTGCTGTCGCGGCCGGTGAAGTGGGCGACCTCGCCTTTCGCCGCTTTCGCGTAGAGGCCTTTCACGTCGCGCTTCTCGCAGGCGGCGAAGCTGGCCTTTACGTACACTTCGGCGAAGTCCTCGCCGAGGATGCCGCGGGCGAGGTCGCGGTGGATGCCGCGGGGGGTGATGAGCGAGCAAAGAACGATCACGCCATTCGCGGCGAGGACCTTGGCCACTTCGGCGGTGCGGCGGATGTTTTCGAGGCGGTCGTCATCGGAGAAGCCGAGGTTGGCGTTGAGCCCGGTGCGCAGGTTGTCGCCATCCAGCCGCACGGTGAAGCGGCCCTGGTCGTGGAGGACGCGCTCGACGCCGGACGCAATGGTCGATTTGCCGGACCCGGAAAGCCCGCAGAACCAGAGCACGATGCCGCGCTGGCCGAGCAAGGTTTCCTTGTCGTGGCGCGGAAGGGTGGCGTGCGGGTGGATGTTGGACATGGATTTGGAAGAGTGTCTAAAAGTCTAAAAGTCGAAGGTCGGAATGTCTTTTAAAATCGCTCTTGGCTCGCACATCAGCCACTTCTTTTCGCCCAAAGACCTTCCGACCTTCCGACTCGTCGGACTGTTCAATGGCTTACTCCCCTCCCCTCATTCGGTCGCGGAGGGTGTACCAAAGGAAGAGCGAGTTGTAGGTGAAGTAGCGCTTGAAGAGCCGGCGGGGTTCCGCGGCGATGCGGTAGGCCCATTCCATGCCGATCTTCTGCAGCAACGCGGGCGCTTGGGAGACCTCGCCAGCGTGGAAGGCGAAGGCGGCACCGATGCCGAAGTAAACGCCGGGTGGGAGGCGGTCCTTGTGGCGGGCGATCCAATGTTCTTGCTTGGGGCAGCCGAGGCCGACCCAGATCAGGTTGGCGCCCGAATCACGGATCCGTGTGCAAATGCGGTCGAATTCATCCTCCGGCCACTCACCGAAGGGTGGCGAATAGACGCCGGCGATGGAGACTCCGGGGAAGCGCTCTGCGAAGACGGACTTCAGGTTGACCAGGGTCGATTCTTTGCCGCCGAAGAGGAAGTGGCGGAACTCCGGGCGACCGTCGGTGGCCTTGAGAGTTTCGAGCATCAAGGTCGGTCCGTAGACGCGGTCCTTCAGGCGTTCGGCGGGAGGCAGGGCGGCATTCAGCGACCAGACCAGCGGCATGCCATCGGGCACGATCAGGTCGAAGCGGCTCATCGTCTCGCCGAACGCCTCGTCGGATCGGGCGAGGGCGGTGACGTGGGTGTTCGCGGCTTCTACGGCAAATGCCGTACTACGATCGGCGGCTTTCTTGAGGATCCAATCGACCGCCCCGGCGTAGTCCGTGCAGGCCAAGGGCAGGCCGATGACGGGGAGAGTGCGCATGGGAGACAGGAGACAGGAGACAGGAGACAGGAGACAGGAGACAGGAGACAGGAGACAGGAGACAGGAGACAGGAGACAGGAG
>JAYTLR010000101.1:0-4506 GCA_043729195.1 Akkermansia sp. | reverse complement strand
GTTGCCCGCGGGTTTGAGTATCCCCGACGAATTGCAGCGGCGCACGGATCGCTTGGCGGCGATCCGCCAGGCCAAGGCCGAGATCGAAGCCCGCGCCGCCGAGTGCGACGCGCAGGCCCAGGCTGAGTTCGAAGCCAAGGTAGCCGCGCGGGTGGCGAAGCAGGAAGCCACGGGCAAGAAGCCGCGCGGCAAGCCCCCGGCGCCGCCGAGCACCGGGGTGCGCCCGACCGATCAGATCAACCTCACCGATCCGGACTCGCGCATCATGCCGGGACCGGGCAAGAGCTTCGAGCAAAGTTACAACGCCCAGGCCGCCGTCGATACCGAGAGTATGCTGGTAGTGGCGACCACGCTCACGCAAGCCGCCAACGACAAGCCCTGGAATATCAAAAGAATGGCGGTGCTGGCCGGATAATCGAGTCGGCGAAGCTGCAAAGGCGATCCAAGGCGACCGCATGGCGAAATTTCTGCCGCTTTCTCTGCCGCCCTCAATATTCATGGTCACTTTCGCTCATTTGATCAGCCTGAGTCCGACAGGCTCCATAATATTTACCATCATAAGGAGGGAGTTCGCATGCAGCGAGTCGGAGGAGACTGCCAAGCGCCCTGGGACTGGGACGTGATCGTCCGGCCTTCGTTCGGCCTCGATTCTCAAGGGCTCCGACTACGAATTAGATGCCAGCAGACACGAGTCTTGCGCGATGCAGTGCGTTGATTCCCAGCCAGCGCTTCCTGGCCCTGCGGAAAAGCAGGGCGCCTCGCCTGACTCTGGGCGCGGATCGCGCATCGAACACGGTCTTCCGGAAGACCGGCGCAGTGACAACGCCGGCCAGGCCTGGGCTCTGAGGACTCGACGATGCGTAATTCTTGCAGCCTTGCCCCTCCTTCTCGCGGCCGGCGCCCCAACACCCAGTGGGGAGAGTCCGACCACCGTGCGCCTCGAGCGCAGCATCCACTTTACCGATCCAGACGGAAGGCAAGTGCTCGCGCAGTCGGGACTCTATGCAGTCACCGTCACCGCCGGGGGTTCGCGTCTGCGCCTCTATCCCGCAGGCGGCGCAGATCCGCTGACGCTGGCAACCGAGACTACGTTTCACGAAGAGGCGGAAATTCCGCTTCCGCTCGCGCTCATCTTGTCTAAGGAGGACGAGGTCCACGTCGCGCTTCTGCTGCCGAAGAAGAAGGCCCTCGATGCGCAAGGCTCGTTCAGTGGAGCGCGGACCCGGCAACCGAGTCCGTCTCTGGAGTGGCTCGCGCAGGGCTACCGCCAAGCCACGTTGGAAAGACGCAAGCGCGCGGGCAATTGGCAAGCGATGCAGAATCTGCCGCCCAGACCGCCGCGGCCCTCGTGGGACGATCTCGAGATCACGACGAACCTCGGCACGAAGATCTATTCGTCGCCGATGGTCGACAATACATGGTCTGCGTATCGGGTGAGTGCGGCGGCGAACATATCGGTCTCAGGACTTGCGATTTCCGGTGTGGAATCGATTGATTCAGTCAGGCTGGTGGTCTACACAGGGTTCTACAAGGATCCCCAAATCAGCGGGCAGGACGAACTCGGAAGGGTGCGTGTACCGCTGAAGCTTGATCACGGTTCGATTTCTGCGGACCGACGTTCCTTCAGCGCTGTCCTCGCCGCAACCGTTTCGGGTCTGCCGTCGGGACCCGCCTACCTGGAGGTCGACTACCATCGGGCTGGTGTATCTCAGACGATCGCCCTGGGGTCGGTTGCAAGGCCCGGTTCCCCTTCGGCGACTTGGCTGCGTTATCGATTGCCACCTCTCTACTTCGTGCCTGAATACGCCGTCTACCTCGGCGAGGTTCAGGTACGCATTGTGGAGATGGGGCTTGGTGCCGAGGTGGATTCCATCGTGGACCCTCTGAGCCCTGGACTCGTCTATCCGCCGTACTGGCTGTTGCAGCTCGTCAACCTCCAGCAATCGTCGGACTTCGTTGGCGTAAGGCCATATCTCCGGACTCCTTGTGCTTCGGCGCGAGTCCCGAGACAGGGCTATCACATCAGGATGGGTCCCCCCGCGTCGGCAACAGCGACGAGTGGAGCACAAGGCAAGGCAGCAGAAAAGATGGATCCCCCCACGTCGGCAACAGTGACGAGTGGAGCACAAGGCAAGGCAGCGGAAAAGATGGTTTCCCCCACGTCGGGAACAGTAACGATGACTTACCGACTGGTGGGGCCAAGAGGCATGCGACCGCCGGGCGTGCAGAACTTCAACTCGTTCCGCGAGCTGGGAAGCTATATTGGAGCCACTGAAGGGGCACTGCCAGCGCTGCCTGCCAAACCCGAGTACGTGGATTGGCTGCCCGCTGCGGGTCGAGTCGGATTCTGTCAAGGACTTTGAGACTCCGACGATTGCGATTTAGTGAGCAAGCCATCGGTCCTCACCTTCCATCGCCGTACAGTAATTGCAAGGGGTGCTGGTGTCTCGTTAACGCTGGCAGAGAGGGCAGTACCTGCCAAATTTAGCCGTCTGAATCAACGCAACTCACTGAGCGCAACGAAAACCAAAGGTCTCGCCCCGGTAGGCCGGATCGAACCGGTAGCGATTCGATGCACGCACGAGCTGCGGGGCGTTGGCCCATGAGCCGCCACGCGCGACGCGATTCTTGAAGCTTGCGTCAGACCAGCTCGATGTCCACTCCCACACGTTTCCCATCATATCCAGAGCTCCCTCCGGTGATGATCCGGCGGGGAAGCTCCCCACTGGCGCCGTTGCGTAGAAGCCGTCATCGTAGCCTTTGGCTATCGGCCACCTAGGTCTATTCTGCCCCAGGGTCTCGTCCGCGATATTCGCAACGCGACCGGCCTCCCCATAGCCGGCATTGCCCCATGGGTACTTCCATCCGGCCGCACCTCGTGCTGCCCGCTCCCACTCCTCCTCTGCCGGAAGACGCTTTCCCGCCCACTCGCAGTAAGTCTTGGCCTGATTCCAGTCCACGCAGTTTATCGGGTGCTTGTCCCGGCCTTCCTTTTCCCAATTGCAGGCCCAGGCCCATGACGGTCTCTCCTCATCCCTCCAAAAAGGCATGCTCAAGCCCTTGGCTGAGCATTGATTTGCCAACACGCAACCGCGGAACGCTTCCACCGTCACTTCCGTCCGATCGATCCAGAATTCCGGAGTAACAATCAATCGCCCCGGCTTCTCATCAGGGTAGCAGTCCCGATCTACCGGCTCGTTGCATCCGTACCAGAACTTCCCTCCTGGAATCCGAACCATGCCACCTCTCTCCGCAGGCGTGGTCACCGCTGCCTCGGGCGAGGCAGACGATGCCGAGCGCCCCAGGGGCAACCCACTCACGAGCAGCGCCACCGCGAGACCGACGCCAGCCTTTCCGACAGCTGCTCGGGCGGACCCGAGAGTGCAGCGCGCACCTCGAATCGCCCTCGCCTGCCGCGTCTTCGTCTGTTGCAGCACCAACTTCTCCCCGTCTTCAGTCATGCCACTCGATTCTTGGTTGTGAGTTCGCCATGCCACCGCCCAAGGCTCTGACGATGGCCGCAAGCGTAGTCGAAGGATAGCGATTTCAAGCACCCCACTTCAAGTTGTGAGCCCCAATTTTTTTGAAATCTCCATCTAGTTAAGACACCGGTCACTAAATGCAAGCGCCGTGCCGTGTCGGACCTCGGGGAGAGAACCGTCTTGGGCCACTAAACCAATCCCGCATGAGGGAAACAGAGCGTGCGCTTTCTCGTCTTTGAGAAGCCAAGAGACGCGCAAGGCGGGGAAGATCTCGTTATCGTCAGGTAGCTCGGGTCATTGCTGCGCCGGCGCCAAACGCTGCCGCGCCTGTGCCCGCAATCCGCCCAAATACCGCGCCCGAAGTCAGTCCGACACCACCCGGGTACTTCGTGTAATACAGGCCGCCGACCAATTCCCCCGCCGCGTAGAGGCCGGGAATGGAATCCCCTTCCACCGATTGCACCCTCGCGTCGGTGTCGATGGCCAGGCCCGCATACGTGCAGGTGATGCCGGTCGTCACCTCGTAGGCGACGAAAGGCCCCTGCTCCAGCGGCACTGACCAATTGCTCTTATCGATGGCCAGGCCCTGGGTGCGCCGTCCATCGCGCACGGCAGGATTGAACGGCTTGTCCCGCACGACAGCGGCGTTGTAGTCGGCGATCGTGCGCAGCAGCCGCTGGCGATCCACGCCTTCCAGCTTGCCGACCAGTTGCTCGATGGTGTCTCCATGGATCTGTGTCGCGTGCTTCACACGGTATTCCTGCGGCAACATCCCGGAAGTCTGCGCGTCGAAAATCTGCCAGCCCCGGCCGCCGGGCTGACGCAGCAACTCGGCGCCCATGCGCGAATAGGTGTAGTTGCGGAAATCCTCTCCTTCGTCGATGAAGCGCTCGCCGCGGGTGTTGACGACGACGCCCAGGGTGAAGGAGGATAGATTCTTTCTCCGTGAGTTCTTTGTCTTTCGCGAAGATGATCAGTGCACGACGCCAGAGTAGACGTTGGGGAAGTGGTGCTCGCGCATGTA
>JAYTLR010000100.1:0-35243 GCA_043729195.1 Akkermansia sp. | reverse complement strand
CAGTTTGCTCGGCTCGGTTGAAGAGGTCGATCACGCTGGAATCGATCGCGCGATAGAGACTTTTCGCAGCGCCGCCGAGGTAGATGCCGACGGGGTAGTAGCTGCCGCCGTTGCGCTGCTGGCAGAGCGGTCCACCGGGCATGCCGCTGAGGCCACGGACGACGGTGGTCGAAAAGACCGAGCCGGACTCGACGGTGAAGGCTCCAGTGGCGGCGAGGGATGCCTGCATGCGCCCGTAATTCGAGGTCGAGTTGCCGCCGCGGACCGGATAACCGGTGAGGATCCTGGGGGCCGAGGCCTCGAGCATCGGCAGGGTGTCCGCGTCGGTGGCGATGAAGCCGGAGTAGCCACCGCGTCCGGCGTCGGCGGCGAAATAGACCGCTGCGGCATTGAGATTCTGCGCCGCGAATCCGGGGAAGCCGGGATTGTTATCCGCCTCGCGCTGGGCTGCGTAGCCGTCGAAGACATAGAAGCCGCGCGGCACCAGCGGCTTGGCTTCGTGGACTTCGCGGTCGCGCTGGAACACCCACTGCATGCCGGGGATCTGGGCGAGGGTCGCCTCATCAAAGACCGCCTGCGCGGTGGTGGCGACGACGCGCGGCTTGACGACGAATCCACTGTGCGAACCGGCATCGGTCCGGACTTGGCCGACGTAGGCGTAGGGCAAGGTGCGGGTGGTCGAGATTTCGGGGAAGGCCAGCACGCGGATTGAGCTCGAGGGTGCGTCGATGGCGGGATTGTAGGCGAAGCTCGCGCTGCGGATCTCGCCGGATGCCACGACGACGGTTGCCGGCGCGGGAGCGTCGAGGCCGTGGGCTGACTTGAACTCCACCAGATAGCTGCCGGGCATCAGGCCACCGAGTTGACCGCCGGAATCGATCCAGTCGCTCTGACCCGCAAGCCGCCACCGGATGCGGTTCGAAGTCGGGGTCGCGGCTACGCGGCTGGCTGGGGAAAGGAAGACCTGCAGGCCGGAGTTGCCCGGGGTGGCGGATTCCGGGTATTCGCGGTCGAGCACCAACCGCGGTACACCGCTGATCACGCCGACCGGCTCGCGCGCCGGCTGGAGCCGGCCCGCCACCGGCAGGTATTCGATTTCGCGGTCGCCGGTGGCCATCCCGGTCGCAGCGGTGCCGGAATCGCGCCACTGGATCTCGCCGACGAAGCGCCATTTGCCGATGCCGGGCGGTGAAAGGTTCACCTGCAACTCGCCGAGCCGCTCGACGACATCGAGCTCGCGCGGGAATGCCTGGAAGAGGCCGATCAAGGCGTCGCTTTCCAAGGTCTTCACCGCGCCGGTCCCGGTCGAAGTTGGATCGTCGGTCCGCGTCGCGACCGCGCGGTAGTGATAGGTCACGCCGGGCAGCAGATTGGTCAGCACCGCGCTGACCGCGACTTCGGCATCGCCGCCCACGGTGCCCTGGCTGACGCCGATCCGGTTGGGGAAGTTCACGCCGTCGGTGCCGAATTCGAAGGCCGCCTCGACCGCCGCGCCGCGGGCCCGGACCGAGCCGGCGACCTGGACAGTGTTGACGGTCAGCGGGCTCGCCTCACCGGTCGTCGCGAGCGGTGCGAGCCGTCCGGTGCTGAAGGTCTGGTCTCCGCCGAAGGTGGTGCCGGAGCTATTCGATGCGACCACCCGGAAGTGGTAGTTCTGCCCGGCGATCAGGCCGGAGACGGATTGCAGAGCGGTGACGGCTTGATTGCCGCTGCCGATGCCGCGGACCACGGTCGATTGGCCGTAGGCGAGGCTGGTGCCGTATTCGAACCGGACGAAGGTCGTGCCGCCCTGCGGATTGACACTGGCTTGGAGGATCGCCGACGAGGTGTTCGGATCGAGCGCGGCAAGCGTGGTGGCTTCTGGCGCGGCGACCGGGGTGCCGGTGCCGCTGTCCGCTTGGCCGACGATGAAGCTCACGGTCTGGCCATACACCAGGCCAAGGACGCTCTGGCCGACGAGTCGGTAGTGGATTTCATAGCCCGCGGTGACGCCCTCGAGGGTGAACTCGACGTCCTGCACGCTGGTGCCCGCGAAGCCCGGCTGGACCGGCGTTGCGGTGCCGAAGCCGGCCGTAGGGCCGTATTCGAAATAGACGTCGGTGGCCGTCCCGTTCGGATCGACCGCGCCGATCAGCTTCACGCGGGTCGCGTCGAGGTCGATCGCCTGGCCGGTGGCGACCAGCGGCGGGGCCTTGCTGGTGGTAAAGGTCTTGTCGGCCCCGAAGATCGTGCCGCCGCCGGTGCTGAGGCCGATGCGGTAGTGATATTCAGTCTCCGACGCGAGGCCGGAGAGTAGCGACTCGATCGCGATTGCGTTGGTCCCGGCGATCTCCTGGCCCGGGGTAGCGCTGCCGTAAGCGGTGCTTGGACCGTATTGGAAGAACACCGTGGCGGGGCCGTTCGGCAGGGCGCTGCCGGGCAGGACAGCGGTCGAATTGGTGACCTCGCCGACGTCGAGCGTGGCGACGGACGGCGGCAGCGCGCGGGTGACGGTCAGCGTGTAGCGCTTGGTCGTGGTGCCGTTGCCGGCGGTGACGTCAATGTTGAGGAGGTTCGGCCCCACCACGAGTTCGACTGGATCGCTGGCTCCGTTGAAGGGGACGAGCACGCCATTGATGCGGACGGAGGACTGCGCGACCTCGACGAGCGGTGTGATCTGGATCGCCGGGACGTCGTTCGGCACGGTCAGCGAGTAGGCGGTGATGCCGAAGTTGAAGGTCGGCGCGATGGCACCCTCGCCGGTGAAGATCCCGCTCAGGTTCGCGTTCGACGAGGGCAGGATGGTGATCACCGACGCGTTGCTGTCGGCGCTACCGCTGAGACTTGAAGCGCGGACCCAGTAGGTGGTGTTGCCGGTGAGCGGCGGGGTGCTGAAGACTGGCGAGGTCGCGCCGGGCACCGGGACGTCGGTATTGCCGGAAGGTCCTTCATACCACTGGAACTCCGGCTCGGGCAAGCCGCTGGCCGCGACGCTGAGCGTGGTGGTGGCACCGTATTGGAGACTGCGGGCGGCGGCGGGCTGGAGGGTGAACTGCGGCGGGATGCCGGTGATCGTCAGCGTCAAGGTGGCCGCGGAGGTCGCGCCGAGGCGGGTCACTGTGATCGGAACCGTGTAGATGCCGGGGACCTGCGGCGCGCCGGCAATCACTCCTGTAGCGGAATTCAAGGCCAACCCGGTCGGTAGGCCGGTGGCGGTCCACGACACGCCGGGACCACTTTCGCTGGAGAGGAGCACGTAATTGGTCACCACCAGATAAGGGCGGGTCGCCGACTGGTCCGCCAGCGTGGGCAGCGAGGTGATCGTCAGCTTGCGGCTGTCCGCGCCGCCGCTGTTAGATGCGCCGACATCGACGGTGAAGACTCCGGCCGCGCCGAGGGTGCCCGCGATCAGGCCGCTGCCGCTGTCGAAGGTGAGCCCGGCCGGCAGCGTGCCGGAGAGCGAGAACAAGGCCGGCGAGTTGTTGGCGGTGATCTGGTAGGAGAAAACCTCGCCGCGGTTGCCGCCGGCGCTTGCCGCCGAGGTAACGAGGGGCGGCATCACCACACCTTCATAGGCGAAAGTGACCGTGGTCAGCAGCCCGGCCTCGACGATGACGGATTGCGGCGCGGGCGGCACGAAGCCTTCGATCACCGGCAAGCTGACGGTGTAGCCTGCGGGCGCAAGGTCATCGAGCTGCGCGCCGGAGGTCAGGTAGCTCGGCTGCGTGCTGAGACGCCAGCCAGCCCCGGCATCGCGGGCGGCAGCGGGCTCGATGACGACCTTCAGTCCGCCGAGTGCTGCTTCGTCGTAGGCTTCGGTCACGCTGGCCAACGATCCGCCGCTGGCTCCCACTCCGTCATTCGAGCTGGCATCGGCGAAGGCGATCAATTGGACCACCTCGCTGTCGATCGCGCGGACCACGGTTTGGCCGGTGCCGCCGAGGTAGATCGCCGCGGGGTAGTAAGCACCGTTTTCCGCCTGCACGCAGAGCGGCGCGCCGGACGCTCCGCCGGTCGAGCGGATGTCGGCGGTAGTGTAGGTGCGGCCGAATGCCTTGCTAAAGGTGACGTTGGCCGGAGGCGTCGCGTGCATCCGGTCGAGATCGGCCTCAGCGATGCCCTCGACCGGATAGCCGACGAGGGTTTTCAGCGCGTCGGACTCCAGGAACTCATTGGTCGAGGTGTCGCTGGCGAGGTAGCCGCTGAAGCCGCCGCGGCCGACATCGCGGAGGAAAAACAAGGTAGCCGCGTCGAGATTTTGCGACTGCGGCGAGGAGACGCCGGGTGAATTATCGACGATTCGCTGCGCCGCATAGCCCGTCATCAAATACTGACCGCGCGGGGTAAGCGGCGCCGGGTCGTGAACCCCGCGGTCGCGCTGGAACAGCCACTGGAGGCCGGTGGTAATGGCCAGCGTGCCGTCGTCGAACACCACGTGACCGACCGTCGTCACCACCCGCGGGCGGACGACGAAGCCGGTGCCCGATCCGGCATCGCCGCGGAGCTGGCCGACAAAAGCGTTCGGCAGCGAGGTGTCGGTGGAGACCTCGGCGAAAGACCGCATCGAAGGCGCGGTGCCGACCAGGGTATCAGCGATGTAGTAGGTGATCGTGATGCCGGTGGTCTGGCCGGCGGCCAGCGTGGCGGTGACCGGGGCCGGCGTGCTGCGGCCATCGACCGGCTTGGATTCAATGACGTAATTCCCTGGCACCAGGCCGCCCACCGGGTCGCCGCTGAGTTTCCAGTCGGCCTCGCCTTCGCCGAAGAATCGCCAGCGGGCGGGTGCGATGTCCTCCGTCAGATCCTGCGGCTTGAGCACCACGATCAAGGTCGCGGTGCCGGGCTCGGCGGTCGCGGTGTAGCTGCGGGTCAGCGCCAGCGGCAGCGGGCTGCTGGCGACCGCGACCACCTCGTTGGGCGGCTGGACGAAGCCGGGCAGCGGGCGGTATTCGACCACCCGGTCCCCCGCGGTGAGGCCGGTTGCCGACACGCCGGACTCGCGCCAGAACTGCTCGCCCGCGAAGCGCCAGCCGGTGCCGGGCTCCTTGGGATTCAGGGTGACCGTGACCGCTCCCTGACGGGCGGAAGCGGCGACGCCGGGAGGATATTGTTGGATCAAGCCGGACAGCGAGGCGACCTCGAAGCTTCGCGTTACGCCGATCCCCACCCCGCCCACGCCGACCGCGCGGACACGATAAAAGTATCCCACGCCCTGGGCCAGATCGGCCAACTCGGCGGCGACCTCGATGCTTTGGTCGCCGGTCACGCTGTCCGGAGTGGCGCGCACGCTGTCGAAGGAAATGCCGTCGGTTCCGTAATCGACCCACACCTCGGCGGTCGCGCCGCGGGCGCGGACCGAGCCATCGATCCGGACGCTGGTGCTGGTCAGCACGGTCGATTCGCCGGTCACCGCGGTCGGCGGCGGAGCGTCGGTGGTGAAGGTTCCGTCGCTGCCGGCGGTCTCGCCAAGGCTGTTCGAGGCGCTCAGTCGGAAATGATAGGTCGTCGCGGGCAGCAGTCCTTGCACCGGAATGGCGACCGCGGCAGTACTATCGCCGTTGCCCGCGCCCTGCACCGCGGTGCTCGCGCCGTAGGCATCGGTGAGGCCGTATTCGAACCGCACCAGCGTGGTGCCGCCGTTCGGATTGACGCTCCCTTGAAGGATGACCGACTCGGTGCCGACGGCGACGGCTTCCTCCGTCGTCACCTCAGGCGGGGCTGTCGGCGCTCCGCTGCCGGAACCCCCGCCCTCGCGGACCTGGAACAGCACGTCGTTGCCAAAGGCGTTGCCGGCGCTGTTGCTGGCGACCAAGCGGTAGTGGTAGGCGCCATCGGCGATCAGCGGCAGGTTCGGTGCCTGCACGCCGACCGTGCTGAAGCCGGCCGGGATCTTCTGGACGGGGGTCGACTGGCCGTAGGCGGTGGTCAGGCCGTATTCGAAGTAAGCCGAGGCGGGCACGCCGTTCGGGTTCACCGCGCCGACGAAGGTCGCCGTGGTTGCGGTCACATTGGCCGGCGCGCCGGTCGCAGCGACCGGAGGATTCGGGACGGTGGTGAATTGGAGCGTGTTGCCGGTGATGGTGGTGGCCGCGTTAAAAAGTACGGCGCGGAAGTAGTACGTCGTCGCCCCATTCAACCCGCTCAAGCTGGCGGCGAAGCCGCGCGAAGTGGTGCCGGAAAGATCCCGGTCGGGCGTGCGACTGCCGAAGGACGGGGTGGTGCCGTATTCGAAATAGACGGTCGAAGCGCCGTTCGGGTTGGCGTTGCCGTTCAGCGTCGCGCGGGATGCATCGATCACGACGGCGGCGGCGGTGGACACGACCGCGGCGGACGCCCGGTTGACGTTCACCGTGTAGGTCCGGGTGGTCACGTTGTCTTGGGCGCGGACCACTGTGCTGATGAGGTTCGGACCGACGGCGAGGGCGATCGGATTGCTCGCCGCGCCGGAAACGACAGCGCTGCCGTTGACCGTGACCGTGGCGCCTTCGCCCGCCACCACTGGGGTGACCGTGATCGAAGAAATGCTGTTGGAAACGCTGGTGGAGTAGTTCGCCGTGAGCGGATTGAAAGCAGGCGACAGGCTGGTGCTGCCAGCTGCGAACGAGGCGAGGCCGGCATTCGACGAAGGGATCGGAGTGACGACGAGGATGCCGCCGCTGCCGGTGATCGCGCCGCCGCTGTTTGCGGAAGTGTAGAGCCCGTCCGGCTGTGGTACGCCGGCCAGCACCAGAGCGGCGACCGTGTCGCTACCGGTAAAATCGAGGTCGAGCGTGGCTCCGGCGGCGAGGGTGAGGACCGACTTGTCGTTGCCGGTATTCGCCTTGGTCTGCCGCAGCATGCCGCTGCTCACGGTGGTGCTGCCGCGGTAGCTGTTCGTGCCTGTTAGCGAAAGGATGCCGCCTCCCGCCTTCGTCAGGCCGCCGTTGCCGGTGATCGCACCGGAGATGGTCACGGTGCCGGCACCGGTCCCGCCGAAGGTCAGGTCGGACTGCAGGCTGACAGGCATGTTCACGGCGGCCTCGGTCGCGCCGTTTTGCTCGACCGATGGAAGCGCCGCGCCCTTGGTGACGAAGAGCAGGCCATTACCATCGAGTGTCACCGCCGAGCCGCCGAAGCGGAGGAGGTTGAGAGTGAAGCCGGCGCTTTGATCCTGAGTGGCGGTGTAGGTGCCATCGACGCCGAATTCGACGACGTAGTCCGCCAAGCCGGTCGCCGCGGGGGCGCGGCCGCTGGCCTGGTCGTCGGTCCATTTCGAAGCGTCGCTCCACCCACCGTCAACAGCGGCAGTCCAGGTGAAGCGTGTCGCGTCTTCGGCGGCGGCGGAGCCGATCCAGGCGGAGGCAAGCAGGGTCATCCGGGCGATGACGGCGATGCAGTTACGGGCGATGCGGAGGGGAAGCATGGCGCTATTCGGGTGGGGGTGAAGGGAGGGTGCTGCGGTCGCGGCTCCCGACGAAGCCGTCGAGACGCGAAACCATCGTGCGGAGGTGATCCTGGACGGATGAGAAAGCGGGATCCGATGCCCAGGCGGTGATCACTTTCAGCGCTTCGCGATCATGGGTCGCGAGGTCGTCGCCGGGAGCGGCGGCTTGGGCGGTGAGGAGGTTGTTGGAAACGAACTGGTTATTGTTCGGATACACCCCGGCGAAGGATCGCAGTTCGGCATCGGTGCGTGCGGGATCGAGCAACCAGTTTTTGACCAGAGACTGCTGCGAAGGATCGCGGAGGTCGGCGCGGGCGAACTGCTGGGCGACCATTTCCGGACGGCTTTGATGCAAGGTCGTATCGGCCGACAAGCGCGTGAGGACATCTACCGGCTGACTTTGCACCAAGCGGTCGAGAGTTAGGAATCCAGCGTGAGCGAGATCCTTGCGGTCCTTCTTCTGGATCAGCCCGGAGAGAAGCGGCGTGCTTGCTGTAGCCTGGACGTGGACCAGAACGTCGAAGGCATTGAGGTAACCGATCGACGGATCCGCCTGCCAAACCGGGTTCATGATGAGTGCCTCGGTTTTCGCACGGAGAAAGTCGGGGTCGGCGGTCGCGTCACCGCGGGCCACGTTGCGAAGGGCTAGCGCCCACTCATCCGCGGTGGTGGGCTGATCGAGGATCGCCCGCCCGAATTCTGCCGCAGCGGCGGGGTCGACCGCCAGCAGCGTATCGAGCAAAAAAGTCCGGAAAGTCGGCCACTCGGAGAGCATCCCATCTTTCGCAATTCCGAAAGAAAGTCCCGTGCCGCGGTCTTTCCCGCTCTCCAAAAAGCCACGGATCCGGCGGACCGCCTCGTCATCCGGCAGGGCAAGCAGCGTGGCTCGCAGCCCGTTCAGAGTCTGCAGGGTATCGGCCGAGATAAGCTTTCCGCCGATGGTTTCGAAAGTTTGAGAAATCGTGTCATCGCCCCCGGAGACCGAGTTCGGCGAGGATCTTTCGGCGGTAGCAGGCAGCACCTCGGATGCATTCGCAGCCGCCTCGGGACGGGTCGAATTCCACACTCCGAAGGCCGTCAAACCGATGGCTGCAAGGGCGAGGAAAGCCGGAAATGGCTTGATACGAGACATGTCGACGGGAGGCGGGGTGGAACCGGATTGGAAAAAGCAGGGGGGATCAAGCAACTTGCGCCGGTGGGTCTCCGGTTAGTCGAAAGACAAATCCGGACGTGAAGCAGCCGGCGAGCCAATTAGAGCACTTGCGGGGCGGAGGGCCTTGGCTTCGATAGCCGGCTTGGCGACAAGCGGTCACGGCGACGCCAGAGTCGGGGCGGACAAGAGGAGCGGAGGGAATTGTCTTCATCTCGGGGAGAGACCGTAAGCACGTGACGGAATGCAACATATGCCAAACCCGGGCTTTCGTCGATGCTCAAGCGCTTTGCGGAACCCCCTGCCCCTTCATTTTTCCGTCATTTCCACCACCCCGTCCCGGATCACGTCTCTGGCATCCAGCCGGGCGAGGAAAAAGCGGGTTGGCCCATCGCGCTCGCCCTTGCTGACCTCCACCGCGAGGAGCAACGCGCGCGCCTGGTCCGGTTCGTTCGCCACCAATGCGTCGAGCGCCGAATGGTAGAGCGAAATCCATTCTGGCTCGCTGCCCGGGAGCAGCGGACCTAACAACTCATGCACCAGCGTGACCTCCCGGCGGCCCTTCACCTTCAGCCGACCGACCAGCCGGGTGCGGAACTCATCACCAATCCGCTGCCGCACCTGGTCGCTGACGAGGATGTCGGTGCCCAGCGTTTTGTTGAGTGATTCCAAGCGCGCCGCGAGGTTCACGGCGTCGCCGATCATCGTGTAATCGACGCGCCGTGCGCTGCCGATGTTACCGGCGACGACTTCCCCGAAATGCACCCCGATCCGGGTGTTCAGTGCCACGCCGTCGATCGTAATCTTCTCGGTGTTGCCGAGCTTCCATGCGGCGCGCGCCGCCTTCAGCGCCGACTGCGGCTCGGCCAGCGGAGCACCCCATGCGGCGAAGATCGCGTCGCCGATGAATTTGATCACCACTCCATCGTCGTCGAAAATGTGACCCGTCGTTCGCTCGAAGTACTCGTTCAAGGTGCTCACGATGCGCTCGGGATCGCCGACCTTTTCACACAGATCGGTGAATGCTTCGAGGTCGGTGAACATCATCGCGGCCTCGACCTTCTCGCCGCCGACCCGCATCTGGAAACCTTCCGCGGTGAGGCGGTCGAGCATTTGCGGCGAGAGGTATTTCGCGAAAGCCTCGCGCAGTTGCCGCTGCTCCTCGCTGAGCTTCGCGCGGAAGAAGCGCTCGATGTAGAAGTGCGCGGCGGTGCCCCAGCCGAGGGCCACCGGTATTTGCACGAAGGCGGCAATGCTCCACGGGAACCAGATTCCGTCGTGCTGCAGTGACCAGGTTCCCGCGGCGACGAGTGCCAGGATCAGAAGGACCGCGACCAGGATGCCGCGACCGGGTCGCAAACGCGAAAACACCAGCCCGGCGATCACTCCGGCGATGACGGCCAGCCAGGTGTCGTGACGCGGGTCGGAGCGGGTCAGCCAGTTGCCCTCGAGCAGGTTTGCCAGCACCGTGGCCTGGAGCTCCACGCCGCTGGTCAGCGGCAGGTTGCCGCGGATGTCGAGTCGATGAAAGGGCGTGGAGAACAGATCGACGCCCAGCGCCGCCCCGACGATGCCGGGCTTCGCGCCGACGACCACGATCTTGTCGCGCAGCAGGCCGGTGGCATCGCCGTTCATCACATCGGCCGCTCCCAGCGACGGGATCGGCGGCCGGGCGTCCGGGTCGTCAGGATCCGGCGGGCGGCCGATGAAGCGGATCCAGCGCGGTTTCTTGCGATCGCTTTCCTGCAGCGGAGCCCCGAGCAACGTGGCGGCCTTCCAAGTCATCGATGGCTCGTCGGGAGTGCCCGTCATGAGTTCGCGGACGGTAAACTTCTTGTCGTGAATAAAGGTGACCAACCCGAAGTCGTCTGCTGCCGCGAGGAGTTCGTCGGTCGGCGGGATCAAGCGCTCGCCCTGCACCCCGGTCTGGCGGATGACATCGCGGCCACAAGCGAGGACGACCGGCCGCAAGGGCTTTCCAGGGATGGCCATGCCGTTTTCATCCGCGCCGCGGAAACGGATCATCGCTGCGGCGAACTCACGGTCGACCTCCGGGTCCTCGGACGGGCTTTCAAAGATCAAGTCATAGACCACCGCGCGGACGCCGGCCTCGTTGAGCTTGTCGAGCAGCTTGGCCTGCACCTTGCGGTCGAAGACCTTTCCATCCACCTCGTCCAGATATACGATCCGCACGTCCTGCGAGTTTTCGGTCCGGTTGAACAGCAGCGGCACGTCGTAACTCAGCGTCAGCACCGGGGCACCGAATCGGAACAACGCGAGATAGCCCGCCGCCACCGCCAGCACCACGCCTGCCAGCGCTGTCAGCAGCCGGATGACGCGCTCGTTGTTCCACTTCCCCCGCGACATTCCGTGTGGCTGTTAGAAGCTGAAGCGCACCCGGAGCACCGCGGTGCGGTCGCGGACGATCTCGGCCCGCGGGTTGAGCGGACTCAGTTGGTAGTCGGTGCCGCCGATGTTCAGGACACCGGCGCTGACTTCGCAGCGGTTCTCGTTGAAGCGGTAGCCGGCCAGCGCGTTGAACTGCCAGAACGAGTCGCCGGAGCGCAGCGGCAGCCGCGACGGATCTTCCTCCAGGTCCTGCGAGAAGTAGTTCGCCTCGACCCGCGCGAAGAGACCGGTCGGCGAGTTCCAGTTCGCGCTGAGCATGACTTCCGAGAGCGTGGCTTCGTCCTCGAGATTCGCGAAGGGTCCGGCCCCGGCGAGTTCCGGCAGCGTGGTGTTCAATTCCGACCGCGTCAGGCGGAAACCGGCGCCGACGGAGAACTGGGTGCCGATGAGCTGGTTCACGGTCAGGGCGAGCGACTGCTCCTCGTAGTCGAGCCGTTCCGCCGTGGTGTCGGCGAAGTAGGCCGGCGTCGAGGGAAACACGCCCGCGCTGTAACCGGTGAAGATTCCGCGGCTGCGGTCCACGTCTTGCTCGATGACATTGAACGAGGCACCCCAGAAGGTCCGCGACGGCAGGCTGCCTTCCGCGCTCAAGCCCCAGATTTCATACTCGGGTGCCTCGACCGAACCGGCGATCGATTCGGAAATCACCGTCCGGTAGGCCTGGTTGAACCCGGCAAGCTGGACCGGTTCCAAGCGCACGCTTTCGTCGAAGCTCGCACCGCCGAGGCCCTGCGAATAAATCCCGCGCACCGTCAGCCAGCGGCCCGGCGCATAGGTGAAGCCGGCCTTGCCGGAGAACTTCTCTTCGTCACGCTGGAGGTTGTTCACCGGCGGATTGCGGAAGTTGTCGGGGTGCTCGATGTGATCCCATGAGACGCCGCCGATCAGCGTGAGGCAAGGCGTGACGTGCCAGTAGTCATAGACGTAAAGGCTCATCCGCTCGAAATCGACGACCGAGCGCTGCTGCACCGCGGGAGTCTCGAAGCCTCCGTTGAAGTTCGGCCGCTCGGCGAGCATCCGCACATCGGTCTCGAACTCGCCGGACTGATAGCGCCCGCCGGCGATGAGCAGGTTCTTGTCCGACTGGAGGATGTGCTGAACCTCGAAGCTATCGACTTCGAAACGGCGTCGGGTTTCCAAGGCGAAGGGCGCGCCGCTCACGCTGAGGTCGTCGCCTTGGCCGAGATAGGGCTGGATCGCTCTCAACAGGTCGGAGGAATAGACCAGCGACTCGCCGTCGGGACCGGTCGTGACCGATCCGTTCAAGGAGGGATCGGTGAACTGGTCCACCCCGTCGACGTTCTCGATGAAGCCCGGCCTCAAGCCGTCCGCATCGCGCTCGACCAGGAGCTGCGTCGAGTTGGGATTCCGCACGACCTGTTCCGCACTCAAGCGGCCCGCCAGCAGCAGCGTGTGGGAACCCGGTGCCCAGCGGTGGTTCCATCCGCCCAGGAGCAATCCGGGCTCCTGTTGCTCGCTGAAGTCGAGTTGCGGATTGAGCGGGCGGTTGTCATACGTGTCCGAATTGTCACCGCTCTGCTGGTCCTGCCACTTGCCCAGGAAGTAGAAGATATCATCCGGCGTGACTTGCCACTTGAACTGACCGTAGAGCTCTTGCAGTTCCTCGGCGGAGTTGAAGCGGTCGCCGCTGTCGTCGCGGTAATAGGCATCGATGCCGAAGCTGAAGTTCCCCGACTGGCCGAACACCGATGCCGCGGTCCGCGACTCGCCGTCGCTGCGGATTTCGCTGAGCAGGCTGCCGCCGAGCCCGTCGGCTTCGAGCAGCTTCGAGTATTCCTGCTGCGAGACGAACTGCGACAGAGGCCCGCCGCCGACCGGTGACAGCAGGTTCGAAAGAAGGAGTTCGTTGAACCAGGGGGTCTCGTAGCGGAGCTGGATGCGGTTGGGATCGCGCAGGGCGTCGAAGGAATTCGCGAGGAACAAGTGCGCGGACGGATTGGTGTAATCGCTTTCCACCGCGCGGGTCGCCTCGCGGACGGCGATGTCCTGCATCCCGGCGTTCTGATAGATCCTCGCCATGTTCGCGCTGCGCACGGCCTTGTCCTGGTCGAGCAGGAGTTTAGAACGATAGACCCGGCGGTTGTCGTTGAGCTCGATCGAACGCTCGAGGTCGGCGATCGCCTCGTTCGGGCGGTTCTGCTGCTGGAGCTCCAGCGCCGAGTAGAGCCACGGGGTCGGATCGTTCGGGTCGAGTTGTTTCGCCAGATCAAGGTCCTTGCGCGCCTCGACCGACTTGTGCTCCATGCTGAGCGCCTTGCCGAGATAACTGTGGAAGACCGACATCGTGGGCTCCACCGTCGCGGCCGTCTGCAGGTCGGCGCGCCCGCCCGCCAGATCGCCGCGCTTGGTCTTTGTCAGGCCAAGGCCGAGCCAGCCGTTGCCAAGCGAGCCGTCGAGTTGGACGGCCTGTTCAAACGAGGTCCGCGCTTCCTCGATCCGGTTGTCCGCGCTCAGGATGAAGCCTTGCAGCGCATGGGCCCGGGCATTCCGCGGCGTGAATTCCAAGCCTTTCGCCAAGGCGTCGCGCGCCGCCTTGGTCCGACCGAAGGAAAATTCGAGCTCCGCCAAGCGGGTCCAGGCGTAGCCGTTGCGCGGGGCGCGTTCGGTGGCGACCCGGGCGGCCTCGCGGGCTCCTTTCAAATCGGAGCGCGACTGGCGGTAGTAGCTTTCCGCGATCGCCTCGCCGGCCGTGTTCAAGGAGTCATCCGCCCACGGCTCGCGTTCGCGAAACTTCACCGCGTCAATCATCCGCTCGATGGACCGGCGGCCGGGATCATTCGCCGGCACGCCCTTCAAATTCCCCGCGGCCTCGTCGAGCCGACCGACCGCGAGCAGCACCGCGGCGCGATAGAGCTTGCCACTGGTTCCCTTCGTGCTTCCCGAATGGAGTTCGAGCGCTTCTAACAAATCGCCCTCGCGGTAGGCGGCGACCGATTTCCCCTCGCCCTTCAAGCCGAGTTCGTCGGGATCCAGCACCGCCGGATAATACAGCGCCCACTGGAGCAAGTTGGTCGCCTCGATCACCGCCGTGCGCTTCGGTGCCCGGCCCGGCGCCGCCTCGCCCGCCTCACCGGGGCCGAGCAACAGCTTCCCCTGAAGATTCACCAGCTCCACCTGCCCTTCCAGGACCTGGAAACGCGAACTGCCGTCCGCCGCGACCTGCACGAAGACCTGGGTCCCGCGCATCGCCCCGTTGGCGGCGGGCGTCTTGATGTCGATCTCGCCGCTCTTCTCGCGGCTGAAAATGAAGGCCGCTCCCGCACCGACATCGAGCCGCGGCTTCGTGTCCTCGAACAGGCCGGGCGCGATCTCAACCGTGGTGAATTGCTCCAACCGCATCGTGTAGAGGTCCGTCAACCGCAGCGTCGCCCGGCTGCGCTGCCGCGTCCGGATCCGGTCGCCGACCGCCAGCGACTGGTCCTTCGCGGCTGGAGTCCATGCCCCGTCGGCGCCTTTGGTCGCGTGCACGATGTTCTGCACTTCCAGCAGCTTGGCATCCTGGCCGGAAGCGATGCCGAACAGCAGGATGCAGAGAAAAAATCGGGGGACACGGAGTTTCATGACGGGGAGGGATGGCAGAACCAGAGCAGGAGGTTGTGGAGGCGGCTTTCGATTCTCAAACACTCGGATCCGCACAGAAAAGTCCGTGCAGACCCGGCGAATAGGGCGCGTATCGACGGAAGATTCCAGCCCGCATTTTGCGGCGTCTCAAGATCACCCGGATCATACCAAGCGGACTCCAGGTCGGGCACCATCGATCCAAGCGGCGGTCAATCGCATCCAAATGCCTCTTCGCCACATCCGGCAGGTCCAGCCTGGCTTCGAAGCGCTCGCGACCGTCGGCGACGATTCCAAGAACTGCCCGCTCCTTCCGCGAAGCAGAAACAGCGGGTGGTGGAGGAACTGGCGGCGACGAAATCATGGATTGGCGGGCATCGGGGGCGAGGGAGCGGCAAGGAAGCAGCCGTGAAGAGGTGAATCAACCAAGCGGGCTTTCACGGGAGCGACTCCCCGCGAAGGGTTGCAGCACGTTGACTGCCAACTATCCAGACGCCGCGCAAGAACAAGGCAAAAGTCGCCACCGGGCCGGCACCGGGCTCCGCTCCTTCCGCAGAAAGCATCGAGCTTCGTTCTCGCCCGAAATCCGCCCCGTCGCTTGGATTCCCTCCGTGAAGTTGGACCGCCTCCTCGCCAAGCACGACTCGATGGGCCGGACGAAAGCCCGTGCCCTGATCGTCGCCGGCCGGGTCCGCGTGAACGGCCTGCCGACCCGGCGGATCGATCACGAGGTGGATCGCTTCACGGGTATAGAACTCGACGGCATCCCCCTGCGAAAGCCCGAGCGCCGACTCTACGTGATGCTCCACAAGCCCGCCGGCATACTCAGCGCGACGAGCGACCCCGTGCACCGCACCGTGATCGACCTCATCGACGACCCCGACCGCGATACGCTGCATCTCGTCGGTCGCCTGGATCGCAACACCTCCGGCCTGATCCTTCTCACCAACGACGGCAACTGGTCGAAGCCCTTGATGGCCCCGGAAACGAAAGTGCCAAAGGTCTATCTCGTCGAAACCCGCGACCCGATCCCCTCCTCCGCCATCGAAGCCTTCGCCACCGGCTTTCATTTCCACACCGAAGGTCTAACCACTCTTCCGGCCACGCTCGAAATCCTCGGCGACCATCAAGCCCGCCTCACCCTTCACGAAGGCCGCTACCACCAGATCAAGCGGATGTTCCACCGCATCGGCAACCGCGTGGAGAAACTCCACCGCGAGAGTATCGGGTCGATCATCCTCCCGCCCGACCTCGGCCCCGGGGAGTGGCGGATCTTAGAGAAGGAAGAGATCGCCCGAGCCGCAGGCCGCGAGTTCGACGCCTGATCACCATCCGTCGTCATCGTCGTTGTCCGCCTTGTTCTTTTCGAGGATCGCGGCCAGCGGATCGGCCGCGTTCAGGATCTCGTCAGGCAAACGCCAGAGCCCACGCCACGCTTCGCGGCGCGCCGCCTGTTCCGCCGTTTCACCTTCCCGCGGAGGCTCCGGATTTGTCTGGCGGTCGAGGTGCTCGTGCCATCGTGTCACGTCCGAATGCAGCCCGTGGAACCTTCGCTGCCACTTCTTTTCCTCCTGCTGCGTCTGGTCCAGCCAGCCGATGAGATCAAGCCGGTCCACGGAGTCGAGGCGGGCTTCGGCACGGGCGAGGTCCGGCTCGACCCCGGCGAGGGCGGAATGCCAGATCACGAGATAGACCGGAGATTCCAGCGACCAAATGACTGCTTGGTAAATCGAAGAGACCCGCTACACTTGCAACCCGGCAATATCCAGACTCCCTCCCCAAGCCCCATCCCGTCATGCCCTCCCGCAGCGGAACCATGCCCGCCGCCGCCCAACCGACGGCGGCCGAACTGATCCACTTCTTCGATCAGTCGCCCGACCTGCTCTGCATCGCCGGCTTCGATGGCCTCTTCAAGCGCCTCAACCCGGCCTGGTCGCCGCTGCTGGGATGGACCAACGCGGTACTTATGTCCCGGCCGTTTCTCGACTTCGTCCATCCCGATGACCGCCCGGCCACGCTCGCCGTCATGGATCAGCTCGATTCCGGTGACCCCACTCTTTCGTTTGAAAACCGCTACCGCTGCAAGGACGGGTCTTGGAAGTGGCTCCGCTGGACTGCCAGCCCCTTGCTGGATCGGCAGGAGATCTACGCCATCGCCCGCGATGTCACCTACCAGAAACGCCTCGAACTTCAGATCCTGGCCGTCGGCGAGCACGAACAGCAACGCATCAGCCGCGACCTCCACGACGGCCTCGGCCCGCACCTCGCCGCCATCCGCTATGCCGCTACTTTCCTGGCGGACCAGCTGCGCCGGCTCGACCCGGCGGCTGCCGCCGAAGCCGACCGGATCAGCGTGATGTCCGGTGAAGCCGTTACCATCGCCCGCGATCTGGCCCATGGGATTTTCCCCGCCAAGCTCGCCGGACTTGGACTGGCGCAGTCGCTCGAGGAGCTGGCCGAAATCACATCCCGCCAGACCGACATGCACGTCACTTTTTCACAAACCGGGGAAACCCGGCCCACCGAACCGGCGGCTCAACTGCACCTTTACCGGATCGCGCAGGAGGCATTGAGCAATTCCGCAAAACACGGTGCCGCGCGCCATGTCACCCTCGTCCTGCACCACGGCGAAACCACGGTTCGCCTGACCTTGACCGATGACGGCATCGGTATCTCTCCCACGCCCGGCGAGGTGCGCGGCTTGGGACTGGACTCCATGCGCTACCGCGCGCGCGCGCTGGGCGGCGAGATCACACTCAACTCGGCCCACCGCAATGGCACCATTCTAACCTGTGAAATCCCTCTCAGCCCCCCGCATCATGAAGCTCCCCCTCCCCATCGGAAAAAAGAAGATCATCATCATTGAGGATCACCCGTTGTTTCGCGCCATGCTGGTGCAACTCGTCGAGCAAGAACTTGGCATGACAGTTTGCGGCCAGACGGGAAACATCAGGGAGGCGCTGATCCTCTTCGGCCAAACCCAACCCGACGCCGCCATTGTTGATCTCACCCTGTCTGGATCCTGCGGGCTGGAATTGTTCAAGGAAATGAAAGCGCGCCGCATCCGGCTCCCCGCGCTCGTGCTCTCCATGCACCGCGAGGATCTTTACGCCGAGCGGGCCCTGCGCGCTGGCGCGAATGGTTACATTTCCAAGGAGCAGTCCCCCGCGGAAGTCGCCATCGCCATCCGCACGGTGGTGGATGGCGGGATCTACGCGAGCAGGGAAATCACCAAGGCGATCCTCAGCCGTCAGATTCACAGCCATCAGCCGCCTGCGGCGCAGGAGCTGAACGCGCTCTCCGATCGTGAGCTCGAGGTCTTCCAACTCATCGGCGAAGGCCTCACCTCCCGTGAAATCTCCGGCCAGCTCCATCTCGGCACCACCACCGTGGACAGCTACCGCGCGCGCATCAAACAGAAGCTCTGCCTCAAGAACTCCGCCGAACTTTACCAGCGCGCCGCCTTCTGGCTTGCCACGCCGGGGGTCTGAACACGTTCCGCCCCTACAGTTACCATTCCGCGTGTAGTGAAATTTGCCACACGACATGCCTGTTGCACGCCACACGCCGCATGTGCCATAACCATATTCCTTGGAATCGCTCGTAAGCCAACCACCTCCCAGTTGGGTGCCTCGCGTCGCGTGTTCCCCTCCCAAACACAAACAGAAACACCATCGAGATGAAAACATTGATATCCACACGAGTATCCCCCGGAGGGAGCGTTTCGGCGCCGCCTTCGCCATTGCCCACGCGCTCCGGCGCTGCGGCCATGATCCGCATGTTCGCGCTATTGGGCGCGTTTTTCCTCACCGCGATGAGCGCGCACGCCACCCACTTCCGCGGAGCGAGCCTCACGTGGAAGCGTCTCGCTTTACCGGCGAATACCGTCGAAGTCACTGTCACTGAATTGTGGCGCAGCACCTTCATTGGAGCTAATACCTACAACTGGGGTGACGGCGCGACTTTCAACACCTCCGGAGCGCCAGTTGTCGCCTCCGGATCTGACGCCACGGGTGCATTCGTCGTGACCAGGAGGGTTGTGAACCATACCTACGGGAGTGAAGGACCGTGGACGATCCGTGCGTCCGGTAACGCCCGCATTTCGACCTTGGTCAATGCGGCCGACCGGCCTTGGACCCTGATCTCCGAAGTGGATCTGCGCAACGGCAACCAAGGTTCGCCGGTCATCAGCAGCCCGATTCTCCTCCAGATGGTGAGAGGCGGCCTGAACACCGTGCCGCTCAGCTTCGCGGATGTGGACGGCGATCCCGTCACGTTCCGCATGGCGACAGCCGCGGAGTCTTCCATCCCCACAGTCGCCAGCGCCGGAGGGAACACGCTCTCGGTCTCAAGCAGCGGAATTCTCTCATGGGACACTTCATTCACCTCCGTGAACCAAATCTACGCGGTGCAAGTGGTCGCCAACGACAATCATCCGGGGTCGCCCGTCGGCACCAGCCGGGTGTTCTTCGACTTCATGATCCACATCGTGGACGGCACCTTGAATACCCCACCGGTCGCGTCCGGCAATGCGGGGCCATTCATCGCCACCGTTGGAGTACCTTTCTCCAATGTCATCACTGGCACGGATGCTGACGGCGGAAATCTCACCGTCACGCACCTCGGGCTTCCCTCGGGCGCGACCCTGACACCCCCATCGGGAACCAGCGGCGCGCAGCCGCTCGCGGCGACGTTCAATTGGACGCCCGCACCTGCCGACGCCGGCTCATCCGTCGGCGTGACGATCGTCTTCACCGATCCCGGCGGCCTCCAAGCCAGCAAATCGTTCTCGATCAGCGTTCCCTCCGATCAGCCGCCGGTCGCCAACGCCGGTGCCGACTTCAGCGTGAACGAAGGGCAGACAGGAGTGATGCTGGATGGCAGCCTGAGCAGCGATCCTGACGGTGACACATTGACTTACGCCTGGGTTCAGTTGTCCGGCGGACCCGCAGTGACTCTGACGGATGCAAACACCGCCAGTCCGACTTTCACCGCGCCGACGGTCGCGGTCGGCGGCGAGACGCTCAGCTTTGGACTGACGGTCACAGCCAACGGCAAAACATCCACAGACACGGTGAGCGTGGGCGTCGTCAATGTGAACCACCCGCCCGTCGCCGCGGCAGGGGCTGACCAGTCGATCGCCGAAGGCTCGCCGGTGACCTTGGACGGCTCTCTTAGCTACGACAGTGACAGCGATCCCTTTACCTATGCCTGGGTGCAGGTGGGTGGCACGCCGGTGGTGGTTCTCACGGGCGCGAATACGGCCAGTCCGACCTTCTCTGCGCCCATCGTCGGTGCGGGCGGCGCACCCGGTGTCGTTGCCACGCTGGTCTTCGAACTCCGCGTGGATGACGGTTTCCTGCCGACAGGCACGGAGTCGGTGGACAGCATGATAGTGGAGATCACGAATACCAACAATGCCCCCATCCCGCATGCTGGAGACGATCAGACCGTGGATGAGAACAGCGGCGTCTCCCTGAGCGCCGCGCTGAGCAGTGATCCCGACAGCGACCCGCTGACCTATGCCTGGACTCAAACCGCTGGCCCATCCGTCAGCCTCACCTTCACCGGTGCCAACACGGTCAATCCATCCTTCACCGCTCCCTTCGTCAGTGCCGGCGGCACGGATCTGGAGTTCGAGGTGACGGTGGACGACGGCTACGGCGGCACCGCGACGGACACCGTCGTCATCCACGTGCAAAACAGCAATGATCCCCCGCTGGCTTCCGCAGCGCAGCCGACCATCGCCTGCCTGTGGCCGCCGAACCACCAGATGGTTGCCGTGGGCATCACTGGTGTCAGCGATCCGGACAACAACGCGACCATCACCGTCACCGGTGTCACCCAAGACGAACCCACCAATGGCCTCGGCGATGGCGACACGGCGATTGATGCCGTCATTGATGGCAGCGGGGTGCTCCTGCGTGCCGAGCGCTCCGGCAAAGGCGATGGACGCGTCTATCGCATCTATTTCACAGCCTCCGATCTCGAAGGCAGTGCCTCCGGCATGGTGAAGGTCTGCGTCCCGCACAGCGTGAAGAAGCCGGCGATCGACAGCTTGAGCATCTTCGACTCGACGAACTGATAAGACACGAAACAAGCGCTGCGCGAGGTGGGTTGATTCCCTGTCTCGCCCAGCGCCATCTCACGGGCGGGACTCGCAAGGGTTCCGCCCTTTTGCAAATCTAGGATAACCAGCGCATCTCCTGTTCACCCCAGATGTAGGTGCAGTGCGTCGCAGAGCCTTGCGATTTCATCCGCAGGCAGCGGGACTTGGAACGGATGCCGCCCGGCCTCGCTGTCTTCGATCTGCCGGAGCAGGCGCGTGACATCCTCCTTCGCGTCGTATTCCGCAACCGGAGTCGTACGGAGCTTTTCAAGAAACCTCGGTATGACCCGCGCGAGGATCGCGAGATGCTTGATGTCATTGCTCGCCTCGCCTTCCGGCCGGGTGTTGGCGGCATGCAACTTGCAGATGAAGAGCGAGCAGGGGTCGAGGAGAATGAGATCTTCCGAGGGGCTCAGGGGGGTGCCCACGGGAGCATCGGCAATCCCGGAATCCAAACCGGGAAGCCGTTCCAGAACCTCGACGGAGGTTTTGAAATTCCGCCAAGTGATGGAAGCGGCGAATACCCGGCCCATGTGAGGGGCATTCTTGCGGGTGGCCGACACCACTCCACCGAGGATGGCTCCGTTGAGCTGCATGAGTTTTGTAAGAGCCAGGCAGGTCATCTTCCGCCCTCTCAAGTCGATATCCTTGCTGAAAATCGGGAGATCGAAGTGATGTCGCTCCGATTCATCAAGGAACAGCTCCGCCCAAGCGGAAACCGCCAACCCTCCGACCAACACGCTCTCATCTTCGCTATCCGCGAGTGACTTGAGGAAGGGAAGGTAGTCCTCCAAACAAAACGGACGCTCGGCGCTGGGCTGCATATCACCAAGGCAGTCGCACCGGTTTGAAGGGAAATCTCGCGGGAGCCTTAGGAGCCACCCGGATGACCACATCGGGCGGCGGCGAGTTGCGCAGAGACTCCAGCCATTGCCGCGCTTCCAACGAGTGTCCGAAAGCCACCCGCTCCTCCGCTTCCTGGCGCTTGAACTCCGTCATCGCCGGATTATCCCATTCCTCCACCATGGAGACCGGTGGCTGAGGTTGTTGAGGAGTCGGGTTCATGGCACTGAGGAACATCGCAACTATCACTTCATCCGTAAAAAATGGCGAGGGCATTTTCCGACAGGCTGATTGCGCCGCCGAATCGTTCCGAGGCTGAAGAAAATCGCAAAAACCGGGCGGCCCCCGCGAGGGAACCGCCCGGTTTAGAATGAACTACTACCTTGAAATCCGTTCAGCGCAGGAAGGCCTCGTGCAGGCCGCCGTCGACGGTGATGACCTGGCCGGTGGTCTTGCTGAGCCGGCTGGTGACCAGCAGGAAGTAAGCTTCCGCCTGGTCGGCCGGGGTGATCGGCGCCTTGGTCAAAGTACGATCCGCATAAAACTGGGCGAGCTTGCTGACCAGCGACTCGGTCGCCTCGTCGTCCGTGTAGGGGATGTTGTACTTCGCCAGCGAACCGATGACGCGGTCGCGCGGGAACATCGCCGATCCCTGGACCACGGTGGCCGGGGCGACGCCGTTAACGCGGACCAGCGGGGCCAGCTCGATTGCAAGTTCGCGGACCAGGTGGTTGGCGGCGGCCTTCGAGGTGTCGTACGCAAGCGAGCCCTTCTTAGCGACGGCGGCGTTGGCGCTGGTGGTGAGCACCAGGTTGCCGCGCAGGCCCTGCTCCTTCCAGGTCTTGGCGGCCTCGTCGGCGACGAAGTAGGAGCCGGTGACGTTGATGTTGAAGGTGAGCGCCCACTTGTCGTCCGGGATGTGGCCGGAGGTATCGCTCGGCACGAAGATGCCGGCGGTCACGCAGATGTGGTCGAAGCCGCCGTAAGCGAGCGCGACCTGATTGAGCATCGCGCGGATGCTGGCGCGGTCGGTGATGTTCGCCGCAAAACCGATCGCCTGGCCGCAGTTGGAGACGCCGGTGCCCGCGACGCCGATGCCGACGCCATACTTGTCGGTGATCTGCTTGGCAGTCGCTTCCGCCGCCTCCTTGTTGAGATCGACGCAGACAATGTGCGCGCCGTCCTTCACCAGGCGGTGGGCGGTTTCCTTGCCGATGCCGGAACCGGCGCCGATCACGATGATGATCTGACGTGCGAGTTCCTTTTCGGCGGGCATGCGCTGGAGCTTTGCTTCTTCGAGCAGCCAGTATTCGATGTCGAAGGCTTCCTGCTGCGGCAGCGAGATGTATTCATCGATCGCTTCCGCGCCGCGCATGACTTCCACGGCGCAATTGTAAAATTCAGCGGTCACGCGGGACTCCGACTTGTCCTTGCCCCAGGCGATCATGCCGAGGCCGGGGATGAGGACGACGGTTGGGTTCGGGTCGCGCTGCGCCGGGCTGTTCGAATGCTTGCAGGCGGCGTAGTAGGACGCGTAGTCCTTGCGATACTGCTCGAGGCCCGCGACGAGTTTCACCTTGAGCGAGGCGGCGTCTTCGGACTGCGGATTCCAGTCGACATAGAGCGGCTTGATCTTGGTGCGCAGGAAATGGTCGGGGCAGGAAGTGCCGAGTTCGGCGAGGCGCGGGGCGTCGGCCGAGTTGACGAATCGCAGGATCTTGGAGTCGTCCTGGACGGTGCCGATGAAGCGTTTCTGCTGGGAGACCTGGCCGCGCAGCCAAGGCAGGATGGCGGCAAGCGTGGCCTGACGTTCGGCTTCGGGCAGCGTCTGGTATTTCTGGCCGCCGAAGGCCTTGGCGTCGCCGCCCTTGGCTTCGTATTTCGCTTCGATGTAAGCGGCGGCCTTTTCGATGAATTCGAGCGTGCGGATGTAGCAAAGTTTGTCGTCGTCATCCCACGAGATGAACCCGTGCTGGCCCATCATGATCGCCTTCACGTCCGGCTGGGCGGCGGCGATTTCCTGCATCGCGAGGCCGAGTTCGAAGCCCGGGCGCATCCACGGCACGTAGGCCATTTCACCGCCGAAAATCTCCTTGGTGAGCTGCTGGCAATTCTTGGAAGCAGCGATCGCGATGATCGCGTTCGGGTGCATGTGGTCGACGTGCTTGCCCGGCAGGAAGCTGTGCAGCGGGGTGTCGATCGACGACGCGCGCGGGTTGAGATTGAAGGTGGTGTGGAAGTACATCGCCACCATGTCGTCCTCGGCCTGCGACTTGAGGCCCTTGTCGGCGCGGGCTTCGTAGAGGCCCTGCATCGCGATCAGCTTGTCCTGATAGAGCGATGAGAAATTGTCGCGTTTGCTGGTGCGCAGGTCGCCGCCGGAACCCTTGACCCAGAGCACCTCGGTCGGCTGACCGGAGAGCGGATCCTTCTCCATGATCTTCGACGAGGTGTTGCCACCGCCGGTGTTGGTGACGCGCTGGTCGTCGCCGAGGATGTTAGAGCGGTAGACGAGACGGGCGACAGGATCGAGGGTCGCGGCGTGCGCGTCGTCCCAGGAATAGTTCACGTGCTTGAAGTCGGCAGGCATGGGTCGTTGAGGTTTGGGATTGACGGGGCGGGGTGTGCGGAACAAAACCAAGGAAAGCAAGCAATTTCCCACAAAAACCCACATGCTCGCCGCCGAACGTCAACGCCAGATTCTGGACCGGGTGCGCCGTGATGGCACGGTCCGCACGGCGGATCTGGCGCGCGATTTCGCAGTGACGGAGGAGACCGTGCGTCGCGACCTCGACCTACTCGGCCGCCGGGGTCATCTGCGCCGGACCCACGGCGGTGCGATGGACTCCACCGCCCCGCTCGGCGAGCTTTCCCAGAGCGAGCGCGAGTCCCGCAGGCTTGAGGAAAAACTCGCGATCGCCCGCGAGACGGCACGGCTGCTCTTGCCCGGCGAAACCATCCTGCTCGACGCTTCCACGACTTCGCTCGAACTCGCCGGCCAGGTCCCGCAAGGCATGCCGCTGCGGGTGGTCACCTACTCGCTCGCCGTGGTCGAACGCCTCGCCGCGCGCGACGACGTCGAGCTGATCCAGCTCGGCGGCAGTTACGAGCCCCGCGGCCGCCGCTTTTCAGGCATGATCACCGAGTCCGCCCTGCGCCTGCTAAAGATCGACCGTTTCTTCTTCTCCGGCGCCGGCCTCGACCCCTCGCAAGGCGTCAGCGAGCCCAGCCCCGAACAAGCCCGTCTCAAGCGCATGATGATCGAGCAGTCCGCCTGGAACTGCGCCCTGCTCGACCACTCGAAATGCGGCATCAAAGCCGACTACTTCTTCGCCACCCCGGCCGATCTCGACATGGTGATCACCGACCGCGAATCGAAAGCCTACGCCAAAACGCACCTCAAGTCCCCGCCCTACCATCTCCGCTTCGCCCGATAAGTTCCAAGTGAGGAAGTTCCAAGTGCCAAGATGAAGCCGCTGAGAATCCACCATCTTCTATCTGCCATCCACCATTTCTCCTAACCCATGCCCGTCTTCCTTTCCATCGACCTCGGCGCCGGCAGCGGCCGCGTCATCGCCGGCATCACCGACCTGAAAACCCTCCAACTCGAGGAGATCCATCGCTTTGACAATCCCGGCACCGACCTCCCCGGCGGATCGTTCTGGAACATCGTCGGACTTTTCCGCGACATCGTTGAAGGCCTGCGCCGCGCCGTGGACAAATACGGCGACGACATCGTGGCGATCGGCATCGACACCTGGGGCTGCGACTTCGGCCTGCTCGATCCCCACGGCCGCCTGCTCGGCATGCCGCACCAGTATCGCGACGCCCGCCACGAGGGCATGCCGGCCGTGATGCATGCCAAGGTGAGCGAAGCGGAAATCTACTCTCTAACAGGCATCACCACCAACTTCTACAATTCCTCCCTCCACCTCCTGGCCGAGGAGCAGATTTTCTCCCCCGCCCTCGCCTCGGCCGACAAGCTGCTCTTCATCCCCGACCTCCTCGCCTACTGGCTCTGCGGCGTGCAAGCGGTCGAGCGGACCATCGCCTCCACCTCCCAACTCCTCGACGCCGGCACCGGCGACTGGGCTTGGGGAGTGATCGAGGCGCTCGGGCTTCCGCAGCGGATCTTCGGCAAGATCGTCGCCCCCGGCACCGTCCTCGGCCCGATCCGCAAGGAAGTCGCACGGATGATCGGAAAGGATGGCATTCCGATCGTCGCCAGCGCGTCACATGACACCGCCTCCGCCGTCGCCGGCATCCCGATGGATGGCGATGACCCGCTGTGGTTGTCCTCCGGCACCTGGTCGATCATGGGGCTCGAGCGCAAGGAGCCGATCCGCACCCCGGAGGCCTATGCTGCCCGATGCTGCAACGAACTCGGCGCAGAAGACACCGTTCGCTTTCTGAAAAACATCGCCGGCCTTTGGCTGATCCAAGAGTGCAAGCGCCAGTGGGCGCTCGACGGCGAGAACCTCTCTTACGGCGAAATGGCGAAGCTCGCCGAAGCCGCAGAGCCCTTCACCGCCTTCATCGATCCCGATGATCCGGTCTTCTCCGCGCCCGGTGAAATGCCCGAAAAGATCCGCGCTTTCTGCGAACGCACCGGCCAGCAAGTCCCTGCCGACAAAGGCACCATCCTGCGCGTCGCCTCCGAATCGCTCGCCTTGAAATACCGTGTCGTTTACGAACGCTTCTGCGCGCTCTCCGGCAAGCGCTTCGAACGCCTCCACGCCGGTGGCGGCGGGATCCAGAACGCCTTCCTCGCCCAAGCCACTTCGAACGCGCTCGGCATCGAGGTCATCGCCGGCCCGATCGAAGCCACCTCCTGCGGCAACCTCATTGTCCAGATGATCGGTACGGGCCACGTGGCGAACCTCGCCGCCGGCCGGCGCCTTATTCGCGATTCCTTCGAGTTCCAGACCTACACGCCGCAAGCTCCCGACCAGTGGCTGCCGGCGTACGAGCGATTCAAAACATTCATCGTCAATTGAGCCGACCCGGCCCGCAACCTGCAACCACCCCTCCTCATGATCGACCCCGAACGCATCTTTGAAATGGACTTCCTCCGCGCCACCGAGGGAGCCGCCATCGTCGCCCACCGCTGGATGGGCCGCGGTGAAAAAGAGGCCGCCGACGCCGCCGCCTGCGATGCCATCCGCGGCATGTTCGACCTGATGGACATGCGCGGCGAGGTCGTCATCGGCGAGGGCATCAAGGACGAAGCCCCCGGCATTTTCAAAGGCGAGAAAGTCGGCACCTGGGCCGAGGGCGCCCCCCAGTTCCACATCGCGCTCGATCCCGTCGACGGCACCACCAACGTCTCCAAGGGCATGGCCAACTCCGTCTCCTGCATCGCCGCCGCCATCCCCGTCGATGGCGAGGCAAACGCGCTGGAAGACATCCCCGCCTTCTACCTCGACAAGCTCGCTTATCCCGAAAAAGTCCGCCGCGCTTTCATGGCGGATCCGAAGCTACCGATCAGCATCGAGGCCCCGACCGAGGAGGTCATCAAGATCACCGCGAAAATTCTGGAGAAGGACATCCGCGACATCGTCGTCATGGTCCTCGATCGCGACCGCAACCAACCCTACATCGACGCCGTCCGCCGCAGCGGTGCAAAACTGCGGATGATCTCCGATGGCGACATCGCCGCCGCCATCGCGCCCGCTCTTCCCGAGAGCAACGTCGACCTTTACGTCGGCATCGGCGGTGCCCCCGAGGGCGTGCTCTCCGCCGCCGGCCTGCGCTGCCTCGGCGGCGGCCTCCAAGCCAAGATCTGGCCGAAGGACAGCCTCGAGAAGCGCGTTTTGATCGCAGAAGGCTACGGCCATCTCCTCGACCGCGTTTACCTCTCGAAGGACCTCGCCAAGGGCGACCGCATCCTCTTCAGCGCCACCGGCATCTCCGATAGCCCGCTGCTCCGCGGCGTCGAGGTCAGCGGCAACATCGCCCGCACCCACTCCGTCCTGATGCGGGTCAAGAGCCGCACCGTCCGCTCGATCAAGGCCGCCCACGACCTCTCCGCCAAGACCTTCCGCCTCCGGTCCAAGAACGCCGAGGTGCTGCTGCTGGACTAGTGCTCCTCTACCTCCACATCCCCTTCTGCCACCGGGTTTGCCCCTACTGCTCGTTCTACAAGCACACTCCGGGCGACACGCCCATCGGCTCGTTCGTCGACGCTCTGTTAGAGGAAGCCCGCCAGCGCATTGCCAGCCTTCCGGAGAAACCCCGCACCCTTTATCTCGGCGGCGGCACGCCCTCGATGCTCTCGCCCACCCACCTCCGGAAGCTCTTCGGCGGCCTCGGCGAGATCCTCGACCTCCCCGCGCTCGACGAGGTTACGCTGGAAGCCAACCCCGCCACCTTCGACGTCGCGAAAGCCCGGCTGTTCCGCGAACTCGGCGTCACCCGCGTCTCGCTTGGCATCCAGTCCTTCGCCCCGCACGTCCTCGAAACCCTCGGCCGCGAGCACGACCCCGCCCAGGCCGCGGAGTCGGTCCGCACCCTGCACGAGGCCGGCATGTCGGCGGTGAACATCGACCTGATGTTCTCCATCCCCGGGCTCTCCTTCGACGACTGGCGCCGGACCTTGGAAACCGCCATCGCCCTACAGCCCGACCACATCTCCGCCTACAACCTCACTTACGAGGAGGACACCGCCTTCTTCGAAGGCCTCAAGCGCGGCGATCTCGACGCCGACGAGGACCGCGATGCCTCGCAGTTCCACCTCGCCCACGACCTTCTAACAGCCGCCGGTTTCGAGCACTACGAAACCTCCAACTACGCCCGCCCCGGCCAGCGATCCTCCCACAACCGCGGCTACTGGCGTGGCGAGGATTACCTCGGCCTCGGCCCTTCCGCCGTCTCCACACTTGGCGGCACGCGGACCAAGAACATCCCCGACACCGCCTCCTACGTTCGTATGGTGAACTCGTTGGGCAACGCGATCGCCGAAAGCGAATCGCTCGACGCCGGCCAACGCCGCCTCGAACGCATTGCTCTGATGCTCCGCACCGACGAAGGCGTGCCCCTTACCCTCCTCGAACCCGCCGCCATCGCCCGTCTCCAAGACCTCGGCCTCGCCGAAACCCGCGGCGAAAACCTGGCCCTCACTCTCGCCGGCTCCGCCCTCGTCGATCCCATTGCCGCCGACCTCGCGTGAGTCGCCTGATCGGAGTGTCGCCTTGAAGGCGACATAGCGACGGACGAGCGGCTTCCAGCCGCTTTTCACGTCGTCGGAAAACAGGCGCTTGGAAAGCACCTGTCCGTGGCCATGTCGCCCGCAGTGCGACACTCCACTCGACGCCCGTCCTCACATCCCCTTCCGCCGCACGCTCTCCCAGAATCCCGGAAGCTTCGCCGTCAGCTTGTCCAGCGCCTCCCTCTTCGCACGCTCCTTCGAACGCTCCGTCGCGTTGTAAACATCCATCCCCGCCGTCACTCCCTTTCCGGTCGCGGTCTCTTCCAGCACGCCGTAAAGGTAGCCGGTTCGCGCGTCGCGCACCATCAACGTCGCGGTCGCGGCGGTCTTGAAACTGTTCGTCGGTGCCAATCCCAGCGTCGCAACCGTCAACGGCACGAAGAGGTCGTTCGACCGGTCACTCGTATCGAACCGATACACCGCCACCAGATCCGCCCCCACCTTGCGGGCCTCCGCGTCGAGATCGCGATACGATTTCACTTCGCTCACCAACGCCACCCGATTGAGGCTCACGATCCCCGCCACTCCCGGCAGCGCCGCCGCGGCGGCCCCGTGCTCGTCTTGCTCCACATCCGTCTCCGGGATCATCCGGAATCCACCGTGGCTCGCCTCGATCCTCGCCACCGCTACCCGAGCGGGAAAGCGGACCGTCGGACGCGCGTTGGGAGTCGCTTGGCTCGCGCCCGACGGCCCGCCGGTCACGGGCATGGAATAGGACGACGGGGTGTCATACTGGCAGCTATTGAGGAGGAAGCTGACCAACAGGGAGGCGGTGAAGCGGTTCATCGGCGCGGAGACTAGCCTGACCTTCATTCATCTACCGAATCGAAACAACATTCGCGATCATCGACAAAGCTGATCTTCGGAAACTTCGGGATTGGACCGCTGCATCCGACCGTCCACGCTCCGCGCCGTGCCCGACGCCTACGACCACGCCCGTTCGCTGCTGTTCCGACTCGATGCCGAATCAGCCCACCACCTGAGCCTGCGCGGGCTGCGTCTCGCCGAGAAATCCGGCCTGCTTCCCCTGCTCTTCCCCGCCGCCGAATGCCTCGCACCGGTCGAACTGATGGGCCTCCGTTTCCCCAATCGCGTCGGCCTCGCCGCCGGCCTCGACAAGGAAGGCAACACCATCGACGCCCTCGGCCGCCTCGGCTTCGGCTTCGTCGAGATCGGCACCATCACCCCGCGGCCCCAGGCGGGAAATCCCAAGCCCCGCCTGTTCCGCCTGGTCGAGCACGAGGCGATCATCAACCGCATGGGCTTCAACAATCCCGGCATCATTGCGGGCGTGGAGAACGTCCGCCGCTCGAAGCACTTCGACGGTGTGATCGGCTTCAATATCGGCAAGAACAAGGACACCCCGAACGAGAACGCCGCCGACGACTACCTCGCCTGCCTCAAGGCCGCCTACCCGGTCGCCGATTACATCGCGGTCAACCTTTCCTCGCCCAACACTCCGGGCCTCCGCGACCTCCAAGGAGCCGACGCTTCGGCCCGCCTGTTAGAGCGGCTGAAGAAGGAGCAGGCCCTGCTCGCCAAGGAGCACGGCAAGCAAGTCCCGCTGCTATTCAAAGTCGCGCCGGACCTCGATCCACCGCAGGTCACCGATCTCGCGAAGGTCTTCCTAGACGGCGGCCTCGACGGCCTGATCGCCACCAATACCACCCTCGACCGCGCCCCGGTTGCCGGCCACCCGCGCGCCACTGAAGCCGGCGGACTTTCCGGCAAGCCGCTGACGCAGCGCAGCACCGAGATGATCCGGGCCTTCGCCGGCGAGTTCGGCGGCAAGATCCCCATCATCGGGGTCGGCGGGATTTCCTGCGCGCGCGATGCCGTCGAAAAAATCAACGCCGGGGCTTCCCTCGTGCAGATCTATTCGGCCTTCATTTTCCAAGGACCACGACTGGTCCGAGATTGCGCGCGCTCACTCGATTCTTTGCCCTTGTGAATAAACAATCCGGCGTGATCGTCTTCATTGTCCGGCCTTACCGCCACCCCGCGGGAGCCAATTCACCAGAACCCATCAAACCATGAAGAAATCCCTCACTATTCTTGCCCTTGTCGTTACCGGTCTTTTCAGCAGTTGCTCCGGCCCCACAGGCCCGAACACCCAACGCGGTGCAGTGATTGGCGCGCTCGGCGGTGCCGCCGCCGGCGCGGTCATCGGAAATCAATCTGGCCGCGCCGGGGAAGGTGCCTTGATCGGTGCCGGCGTCGGTGCCGCGGGGGGGGCTGCGATCGGCAATGCCCAAGACACGGAAAACCGCAGGCGCTACAACGGCGGCTACTGATCCATTCCTTGATTTCCCGTGCCGGGCAGGTCATCACGACCTCGCCCGGCATTTTTGTCGGATGAATTCCGGCCCCGGAGCCTCTATTGAGCAAGCACGCCACCTTCCCCATGCGATTCCCCACTCTTTTCCACGCCGCTCTGTTCGCCGGAGTCTTTATTTCTCCGGTCCGCGCGCAGGAAAAGAGTCCGTTCAATTCTGCGGCCTTCAGTAATAAGCCGGCTTCGGTCGCGACCCTGATTCCCGAAGTCACCGCCATCGCCCCCGGCAAGCCCTTCACCGCCGCCCTCCGCCTCGCCCATCCCGACCCTTGGCACAGCTATCACCGGAATACCGGCGGCATCGAAAAGACGATTACCCTCAGCTGGACCCTGCCCGACGGCTTTACCGCGAGCCCGATCCAGTGGCCGACGCCCCATGTGATCGACGGGGCCTTCGGGAAAAGCTTCACCTACTCTGGAACTCCGGTCCTGCTCGTCGAGATCACTCCGCCCGCGACCCTCCAATCTGGCACTACGGTCACTCTCAAAGCCGACGCCGCGTGGCAAATTTGCATGCCCGGACGCTGCGAGGACGAAACCGCCACCTTCACCCTCGACTTGCCGGTCAAAGCCGCCGCCGAGACTGACGCCGCACAGTCCGGAGTCTTCGCCGCCGCCCGCGCCGAGCTTCCCAAGCCCGCCACCGGCTGGACCGTTAAGGCCGAGAACGCCGGCCCGCTGGTCAAACTCCGCCTCACCCCGCCCGGCAATTTTGCTCCGCCCGCGGACCTCGATTTCATCCCGTCCAAGCCCTTCATCGGCTCGCTCAGCTCCGGCGGCACCATCACGCAGGAAGGAAGCGACTGGGTCCTCACCCTCAAGCGGATGAAGGAAACCGTCATCGGGCCGATCGAGCAGGGCACGGCTTTCGCCGGCATTCTCACCTCCCACGCGGCCTTCGACACCGTCAACGGCGCCTCATCCCTGCTCCTCCCCGAAGTCACCATCGAACGCCCCGCGCCGCGTCCTCTCGATCTCGCCGCCTTCCTTCCTATCCTCGGCGGCATGCTGCTGGGCGGCCTCATCCTTAACCTGATGCCCTGCGTCTTTCCGGTCATCGGTCTGAAAATCATGGGCTTCGTCCAGCAGGCCGGCTCGGATCGCAAGAAGATCATCCTCCACGGCCTCGCCTTCACCGCCGGCGTGTTGCTCTCGTTCTGGGTCCTTAGCGGCATCCTGTTCGCCCTCCGGTCCGCCGCCGGTCCCGGCCAGGAGATCGGCTGGGGCTATCAGCTCCAGAACCCGTGGACCGTTCTCGTGCTGATGCTCCTGATGTTCGTCCTCGGCCTCAGCATGTATGGCATTTTCGAGATCGGTGCCTCCGCCACCTCGGTCGGCGGCAAGTTGCAATCGAAAGACGGCGTCAGCGGTTCCTTCTTCTCCGGCATCCTCGCCACCGTCGTCGCCACGCCCTGTTCCGCTCCCTTCCTCGGCGCGGCCATCGGGGCGGCCATCGCCCTGCCTGCCGTCCAGTTTTTCACCGCTTTCACCGCCATGGGACTCGGCCTGTCCCTGCCCTACCTGCTGCTTTCGATCTTCCCCCGCTTCGTCGATCTCCTGCCGCGCCCCGGGGCCTGGATGGAAAGCTTCAAGCAGGCGATGGCCTTCCTGCTCTTCGCAACCGCCGGCTTCCTGCTCTGGGTTTACACCGGCCAGATCGGCCTCGAAAACATGCTCAACGTGGTGATCGGCCTCACCGCCATCGCCGTCGCCGGCTGGATCTTCGGCCGCTGGCACACCCCGATCCGCAGCTCTCGCGTCAAGACCACTGCCATCATCCTGACCCTCCTCTTCGCCGCCGCCGGCCTCAAGCTCAGTGCCCCGCCACCGAAGTCCGACCTGGTCTGGGAAAAGTGGAGCGACGAACGAGTCACCGAGCTCCTCGATGAAGGCACGCCGGTCTATGTCGACTTCACCGCCCAGTGGTGCGCGACCTGCCAGCTCAACAAAAAGCGCGCCTACACCAAGGAAGTCGCTGAGCTGATCAAGTCCCGCGGCATCGTGCTGATGAAGGCCGACAAGACCAACGCCGACCCGGCCATCGACGCGAAGCTCGAGGAACTCGGCCGCTCCGCCATTCCGGTCAACGTGCTCTACGTTCCGGAGAAGGACCCCATCATCACCCCCGAGCTCCTCAGCCCCGCCTACCTCAAGGACCTGTTCACCCGCGAGGCGCCCGTGCCGGAGAAGGAGTAAGGGGTCATCACACTCCCCGGGACCGCCGGTCCTCAGACCGGCTCGAATGGTCCCCGACGGCAGCTTCATCAACCTGTTCGTCGTAGCCTCGGCGAAGTCGGATCGAAAATCCCTCCCTCCCTACGCAAAGCCAAACTCCCCCCTTCCCTCCAGTCCGATCCCTCCTCATGTTCCGGCAGTGAGCGACACCCCTCAACTCGTCCGCGACGATCCCTGGCTTGTATCCCACGCCGGCACCATCACGCATCGTCTCCACCGCTTCCATTTCACGCAGGGCGATATCGAGTCCCGCAGCGGCTCCCTCAGCGCCTACGCCACCGGCCACAAGCTCACCGGCATCCACCGCCAGCCCGACGGTCACTGGATGGTCCGCGAATGGCTGCCGAAGGCGAAAGCCGTCTCGCTGATCGGTGACTTCAATGGCTGGAACCGCGAAAGCCACCCGCTCGCCCCCGCCCGCGGCGGCGTCTGGCAGCTCCGCCTGCCGCCCGACAGCCTCGCCCATGGCCAGCGGGTGAAACTCCACATCCACGGGGCCGACGACTCCCGCCGCGACCGCATTCCCGCCTGCATCCTGCGCGCCGTTCAGGACCCCGAAACCCATGACTACTCCGGCCAGATCTGGGAGCCCGCCGAAGACTACATTTGGAGAAACGAGTTCGACCCATCCTCGGTCAAAGTCCCGCTGATCTACGAAGCCCACGTCGGCATGTCCGGCGAGGAAGGCCGCGTCCATTCCTACCGCGAATTCGCCAACACCGTCCTACCTCGCATCGCCCGCGGCGGCTACAACGTCGTCCAGTTGATGGCCGTCCAGGAGCACCCCTACTACGGCTCCTTCGGCTACCACGTCTCGTCCTTCTTCGCCCCGTCCTCGCGCTTCGGCACGCCGGAGGACCTGAAGTATCTGGTCGATACCGCCCACGGCCTCGGGCTGGCGGTGCTGTTAGACATCGTCCACTCCCACGCCGTGAAAAACATCGCCGAAGGCCTCAACGACCTCGACGGCTCCGGCAACCTCTACTTCCACGCCGACCAACGCGGCGATCACCCGCAGTGGGACTCCAAGGTCTTCGACTACGGCCGCCCTGAAGTCCGCCAGTTCCTCCTTTCGAATGTCCGCCACTGGCTTGAGGAGTTCCGCTTCGACGGCTTCCGCTTCGACGGCGTAACCTCGATGCTCTACTGGCACCGCGGCAGCACGTCCTTCGACGATTACGGCAAATACTTCGGCCCCGACGTCGACGAAGACGCCATTCTCTATCTCCAGCTCGCCACCACCCTCGCCAACCAGCTCAAGCCCGGCGCACTCCTTATCGCCGAAGACATGTCCGGCATGCCCGGCCTCTGCCGCCCCGTCGCGGAAGGCGGCGTTGGCTTCACCGCCCGACTTTCCATGGGCATCCCGGACTTCTGGATCAAGCTCCTCAAGCACGTCCCCGACGAGGACTGGGACGTCGGCGAAATCTGGAGCACGCTCACCAACCGCCGCCGCCACGAGGCCAACATTGCCTACGCCGAAAGCCACGACCAGGCCCTGGTCGGCGACAAGACCCTCGCCTTCTGGCTGATGGACGAGAAGATGTACTGGAACATGGGCAAGGACGATCCCGACGTGATCGTCGAGCGCGGCATCGCCCTCCACAAGATCATCCGCCTGCTCACCTTCACCCTCGGCGGCGAAGGCTGGCTGAATTTCATGGGCAACGAATTCGGCCATCCCGAATGGCTCGATTTCCCCCGCGAAGGCAATGGCTGGTCCTACCACTTCTGCCGCCGACAGTGGTCGCTCGCCGACAATCCGGCGCTCAAATACCCCTTTCTCGGTGCCTTCGACCGCGCGATGTTAGAGACCGGCAAGGAACACGGCCTGCCCGGCAACGAGCCCGCCGAATTGCTCAACCTCGACCCCGTCAACAAGGTCCTCTGCGCCCGCCGCGGCGACCTCGTGTTCGTCTTCAACCTTTCCACCGGCCGCTCCATCCCCGACTACAAGTTCCCGGTCCCCGGCAA
>JAYTLR010000099.1:0-48485 GCA_043729195.1 Akkermansia sp. | reverse complement strand
CCCCCCCCCCCACGGCGATGCCGAGGTGGTATTCCGGATGCGAGGTCACGACCCTGCCGTCGCCGCTGAAGCCCGGGTCCGCGCTTCCATCCGGGAGCAGTTTCATCAGGTATTCCTGTCCCGCCGCGACGATCTTGCCGTCGTTTTGAAGGGCGACGGAGGTCGCCCCGCCATAGAGGGGAAAGCGGACCTTACCGCTGGAGTTGAAGGCGGGGTCCAGGCTGCCGTCGGTCGAGTAGCGGGCGAGGGCGGGGGCATTGTCCGAAAGTCCGGCGACCACGATCTTTCCGTCGTCCTGCACCACCATCGCCGTGGCCGAGTCGAACCGGGCGTCGCCGGGGACGCTGAAATCGCCGATTGCCACCCCGCCGTTGCCGAAGGCTGGATCGAGATCGCCCGGTGCCGCCCCGGCACCGCCGTGAAGCAAGACCGCGGACACGAGAATATTCCGGACGAGCGCGAAAATGCAACGGGGGGACATGAGGCGGCCGGATTGCTTCAACTCCGGGCAACAAGCTGTCGGCCCCAAGATAGGGGGGCAAGCGAATACTCCCTTGGAAAAGGAGTAGTCCCGACAGGAATCGAACCTGTACCTACGGCTTCGGAGGCCATCGTCCTATCCATTGGACTACGGGACCATTGAACGACACCCAAGGTGCCAATCGCGGCGGGCGGGACGGTAGCGAGGGGTGGCGGGGCTTGGCAAGGAGAACCTCGGGCGGGGTCAGTGCCGCTCGCGGGCCAGCATCTCGATCTCTTCTTCGGTCGAGTGGATCTGGAGGCTGACGTTCACGTCCTCGCGCTCCGTGATCGATTTCATGACGCCGCGGATGGCGGAGGCGCTGAAGCCGTTGCGGCCGATCAGCAGGGCGACATCGGACTGGCGGAGGACCAGCTTGAAGCGCAGGCGCTTGGGCCCGAGCTCGGTCACCTTGAGCTGGGCCTCGGCCGGGAACTCGATGAACTGCACGGCGATGTACTGGAGGAAATTCCGGATTTGATCGGTCACCAGTTGCATGGCGGGATGATGCCCGGTTCGGAAATCAGGGCAAGGGGGAAGCTCGGGCGGAAGCCGGTCGAAAGATGAATTCAAGTTTCCGTGAATAGCCGGCGGCGGTCTGCCGTTCCATCGCGGATGAACTTATTCCTCTCCCTCATCGGGGCCGCCGTGCTGGCGACCGGAACCTGCCTCGCTGCCGAACCGGATCACGACCTCACGCCGCAGACCGCGGTGAAGCTGATCAACCTGCTGATCGAGGACCACCAGGAGCGGATCGAAATCGCGATGATCGTGGAAGGATCCAAAACTGAGGACGGGCTTGAGGAAAATCACATCCGCCGGGTGATTGCGATCCATCCGGTGGCGGAAGAGGGCAAGCGTGTCCGACGGGTGCAGTGCTACGATTTCCGCTGGAACGAAGCTTACGGCTGGCACCATTGGGAAAAGCGGGAGGAGCGCGGCGGGGACGCGATCTGGATCTGGAGCGAGCTGAAGGGCGAGGTGGTGGTGCGGTAAGGCCGCACGGCGTGCCTGGTGATGGAGATCAGGCTGACTTCACCGGATTGATCCAGGCGAGGCCGGGGAAGCGGTCGAAGCCTTGATCGGTGCTGACCAGGGTCGCTCGGCTCTCGATCGCCAATGCGGCCAGCCAGGCGTCGTTGACGTCGTTCCCAGCCAGACCGAGGTCGGTGATGAAGGCGCTGAAGATCCCGCGGTGGCGATCTCCGGCCGTAAGGCGGCGGGTTCCCGGATAGGTCCACAGATCGTCCTGCCAAAAACCGAGGGTTTCCGTCATCGGGATCAACTGCAGACGGGGAAGGGTTGGAATCCGCAGCAGCGCGACCTCCACCAATTCGCAAAGGCCGATGCCGTCGCCGGCGGCGCCCGCACTTGTTAGCCAGGCGCGGCAAGCCTCATGCTCCACGGAGTCCTTGCGCAGGGCGTGGATCAAGACGTTGGCGTCCGGCAGATAGAGCGCCATCAGGAGGGGCGGGCGGCGAGGCCCAGTTTGGCGAGGTCGTGCGCTTCCTGATCTTCGTCCGCGAGCCGGCGAATCGTGTCCCATTCGCGGGAATCGGCTGTCGGGGCTTCGAAGACCCGGAAGGTGTGAGGGGCAGCGGGTGTGGCGGATTTCTTCTCGAGCCGGAGGCGCAGGCCTTCTTCGAGAAAGCGAGTCAGGCTGACTCCTTCCCGGGCCGCTTCCGCCTTGGCCTCGCGGTAGAGGCGGTCATCGATGCGAAGCGTGGTTTGCATGACAGGAATCTATCGGATGAAAGATTTCTGTCAATTTCGCTCGAAGCGGCTCAGCCGCGTTCCGTCGACGATCGGACAAACGCGATCAGCTCGGGATCGTGGAGCCAGATCTCGTCCAGGGTTTGGAACACCGTCTTGGCAAGCGGCGTGCCAATCACCCGGTCCCGAGGGAGGATGGCGACGGAAGATTGCCAGTCGTAGTTTCCTGGGCCGACGACCATGAACGAGTTGGATTCAAAGCGGTAGAGCACGGAGACGAAACCGTCCGGATGGCCCAGTCCGATCAGGAAGGCAATGAGACTGCCGGGACAATCCGGCGTCCAGCGGGCGAAGTAGACGATGGCCAGGTAAATTCAAAATCCAACGCACTCCATTCAGATGGTGATAGACCGGAAGCCCCGAAGGACTTCCGGTCACCCGCCGATTTGGTGTGTGCGAGCAAACTCCCGAAGGGCTCACCCGCAAGAGCTACGTCTGGTGCCCCAGAAGCAACTGTCGAAGTGTAGAGCAGCTTTTTAAGGCTCCCCCTCCTCGTCAGAGAATCAAAAGAAACACTGACGAAGGGCGTTCAGCGAAGCCCCTCTAACCTACAAAACTAGTAAGTGAATGAAAGCACTTTTTTCGCAACCAAGGCACCCACATCCTGTGTCTCCCAATCGAAGAATGCCGGACCACTCGACAAATCGGCAATTAGTTCAGAAACCGCAGTGCTTCGATTCGCGAACTCTGAAAATTCCGAGACTATACGCTGGGCCAATCCGTTCCGCTGTGAGTCGCTAAGGTGTGGGCAAGCAATCAAATCAAGTGCCAACATAAATATCTCCGTTGATCGCCTGATTTCCGAGCAGCTAGTGATTCGGGATATCGCGCAATTAATAACCTTCTGGCGAAAAGTATCGTAACTTTCATCAAGTGACAAAACGTCTATCATTGTCACAAACCAAAAGTAATTTCGCTCAGAGCCCTTTGATGAAGCTTCCAGGCAGACATCGCTCAAAAACCAATCTGGCAAGCGTCCGAAGTCAGGGACTTCCCTCAAAATTGAAAGGATGTTAGCAATCTCTATTTGATCATCTTCTCGGTCATTCCAAACTTGCGCAAGTAGGCGCTGAACTTCAGCTCGAACTCTATCCGAAATTGAGAATGAAAGTTCGCTCCGCATTTTCAGGGTGCGAACGCATTTAAGAACAATTCGATTTACCCAAATAGAGTTTCTGAATCGCGGATCAAGAGCAAATACGGTGAAGGCAGCGTTCAGAGCTTCGTGCATGGCCTGCTCCACTTCTTCAGATGAAACGCTGCCCGATGCGCTTTGATCCAACACGTGACAAAGCCCAAAATGAACAGAAGATAAAATATAACCGCTAGTTTCCGAATAAGTAACTCCATGTGATTTTACAATTCTGCGAATCTCCGAATATAGGGATAAAGTCATCTTTCGCGCGGGTGATACTTGCATTTGACGCGAAAAATCACCGACGCGCTCGCGGATATCCTCTTTGCATAAAGATAGGTTCGTAATGAAGGGTCGGGTCGAATTATCCTCCTTTGCCTCATTTAGGTAAAGCTTGTATTTTGCCAGGCTGGCCATGATTAATCCTCGAATCTGATCGGCAATCGCGTCGTCATTACAATAAATGTGATAATCATCTAAATATCGACGGACAGTGAAGGTTTCCTTGCCTGCAATTCGTTCGCATTCTAAAGACGCATCGACATCAATCTGCTGCAAAATCAACTCCGCGAAAATCCTAGACACCTCGGGGCCCACCAATATACCATGTGTTTCGCCGTCATTCGAGGCCCTCATTAAGGAATCAAACTCTGAGTCGAATGTAGATTTTGCGTTTTTCTCCAATTTCGCTAAAGGCTTGCTCTTTGTAGCCCAAGAGATCGAATGAGTATAAATGTTGTGAAAGCACTTGGCGACATCAATTTTCTTGCATTTCGAAAAGCGGATCTCCAGATCCTCGATCTCCTTTGATTGAAGAAATTCGTAGTAGAATCGATACGAGAGATAGGAAAAATAGGTCGATTGGTTTGATTGAATTTCGCTTAGTATTTCAGGTCCAGGAATGTCCGTGATCGCGGCGCCGATAGGAGCTTCTTCGGAAAAAACTAATCGTGGACGGTAAGTTTTAGCAACCGCCGCAGGATGCCGTACGCTCCAAGTAGATTTTCTGCATTGGCTAACGATTACATCACTGTAGCGTTGGTAGAAATTCGCAAATCTAACCAAAAGGTGGGGGTGAAAGAGTCCTAGTTCTCGGATCTTGTTTTCTCCCAGTCTGATCTTGCTTATAAATGGAATGAAGGGTCCTACTTCTCCGGTAGCGAATGAGCCTGCGTTCAGAACAATTCGTAAGGAAACTTCAGAGATCCCTGGCGTTTTCAACAGCCGATAACACCGCTCAAGGGAAAATCTCAACGGCACCTCAAGAGGTAGTAGATCGGTAAGCAAGACACGAAGTTGATCTCGTTGATCAATTTTTAATTTTTTACTCATGTGCCCAGGCTTTTCTAAAGCGAATTAGATCGGAGGTAGAGAATCGATGCATAATTCTATTTTGGTTTCCAACTCGAAAGCTATATTTTAAGAGGTCCGAAATGGCCGATGTTGCAATATGGTGTCGTCGAGCGAAAATCCTGAGAGATACCAGCTCTTTTCGTAAGCTTTCGTCGAGCTGATCTAATCCATTTAAGTTGTCTAGGATTGGATAATTATAGTAAATCCCAACCGGGATAGGGTCTGGGTGCCCTGTCTTCTTAATGAGATAATTACCCGTGAGCATTCGGATTCGCCCTTCGAGGCTTCGGATGCTCCGGTCTTGCTTGAATTCCTGTCCAACTAGCCTTATGCGATTTTCAAGTCTTTGAAGCTTATTCGAGGCAATCGCCGTCGAGACTTGGGCGCTGTAGCTCCGCTTTTTTTCCTTAGTGTCCGGAAGAACCTGTAGCCCAGGTAGTCAAATTCGGAGATAATGCTCCCGTCGTTGACTAGTGTTTCCGTCAGGTCGCTGGTTTTATTAGGTCCGAAACTTAGTCCTTCCGGAAGGAGATTCTCCAACTCCGCGCAAGAAAATGCGGACCGTGAAGGCGCGATTACGACGATGTCGTCTACGAATCGACGGAAATACAAAACTCCAGGAGTTCTTACCACTGACCGATCGAAATCAGCCAGGATTAGCTCCGCCAAAGTTGAACTTAATGATACCCCCCATGGGAGTCCGGTGCCTCCTCTTGGATTCCAAGAGTCTCTGATCGCACACAGAACATCGTCTTCCCGTTGTCTCAGGCGTCCCGCCTTGAGGATCTGCTGGATAATTCGATCAATGTTTGCATTATCGAAAAAACTTTTAATGTCGGTCCGAATGATGCGAAGTGTTACGTCTGAGCGCAAGAGCGAAGCGACTTGGGAGACGATAGTGTGCCGGTTTGGAGGATTTATTTTGTATATTCGACAAATCTTGCGGTTCACGTGTCGAATCAAAAGCTTGTCCTCCCATGTCCGAGGTAATCGGAGCATTCGATTTGGCAAACGCCGGACGAGCGGCAAGCTCAAGGCGTAGTCAGGAGACCCTAGCCTCACCGAGGCCAATTGAATTCTGGAATCAATGTCAGCACCCAAGTTGTAGTCGTAGACGTCTTTGGACGCCATGAGAGAGCGGATATAGTCTGGGTGGAACTTGAGAACTCGCATGTTTAAGATTTGGGTTCAATTACTCTCATTGTTCCGATCCTGTCCGATGCTTCAAGAAACTAGGGGATCAAACTCGCGGGTAGGCCTCGGAATTTAAACTCCTCACAATTCTGGCCGACGAGCTGGCTGTCGCTGGGGTGGTTCCGGTTGGCGAGCACTGGCGTAGGGATTTGAGGTCAGAATGCATTTCACCGGTCACCGATAGCTGGCGGCAACCGCGATGGAAAGGATACTTTGTCCGGGGATCATCACCCGTTCGCCATCGCCTCGCAGCCCTTGAGGTCGAGCTTGCCGGAGGCGAGGACGGGGATCTCGGGGACGGGGACGATGGCCTTGGGGCACCAGAGGGAGGGGAAACCGGCGTCCATCAGCTTGTAGCGGAGGTCGATGCATTCCTGCTCCAGCGCGGGGCCGGCGATGGTGGAGAGGAGGACGATGACTTCGCCTTTCTGGACGTCGGGGATGCCGACGACGGCGATCTTGCGCTCGGCTTCGGCATCGAGGCCGAGGGCTTTGTTGATGGCGGCTTCGACGGTTTCGTGCGGGACCATTTCGCCGCCGATCTTCGAAAAACGGGAGATGCGGCCTTCGATGAAGAGGAAGCCGTCGTCATCGAGCCGGCCGACGTCGCCGGTCCGGAACCAACCGTCCTTGGTGAGGACTTCCTCGGACTTCTGCGGGTTGCCGAGATAGCCGGGGAAGATGTTGGCGCCCTTGAGCCAGATCAGGCCCTGCTTGTCGCAGGACAGCGGCTTTTCGGTGGCGGGATCGGTGAGGCGGAGGGCGATGCCGGGCAAGAGTTGGCCGACCGAGCCGCGGCGGCTGGATGGGATGACGAGGGAATCCGCGACGGGGGCGGGGTCGGGCAGATTGACGTTGGTGGCAGGGGAAGTCTCGGTCAGGCCGTAGCCCTCCTGCGGGGCGATGCCGAAGCGATCCTGAAAGGACTCCGCGAGATTGTTGGGGAGTTTCTCCGCGCCGGTGACGACGAGCTTGAGCGAGCGGAGCTGCTCCGGCTCCACGCGTTTCATGTAGCCGCGGAGGAAGGTCGGGGTGGAGAGCAGGACGTTGACGCCGCGTTCCGCGACGAGCTCGCCGAGGCGCTTGGTTTCGAGCGGATTCGGGTAGGTGACGAGGTCGATGCCTTCGATGATCGGATACCACAGCGTGACGGTGGAGCCGAAAGAGTGGAAGAGCGGCAAGCAGCCGAGGATGGCCGCGCCGGGCTCCAGGTCGAGGCGGGTGCCGAACTGGCAGACGTTGGCGAGCACGTTGCGGTGGGTCAGCGGCACGCCTTTCGGTTCGCCGGAGGAGCCGGAGGTGAAGAGCAGCACGGCTTCGTCGTTGCCGCGCTTTTTGCCGATGCGGAACAGCGGCGCGATGACGGCGGCGGGGAGGATTTTGCCGAGGATGGTCCAGGTGATGATCTTCTTTTTGAGCGAGGGCAGGGTGCGCTCGATGAAGATCAGATCGCGGTTCGGTGGCCAGGGGAAGGAGGCGAGCTTGCGAACGAAGGGATCGGCGGTGACGTAGCGGTCGAGCCCAGCCTGGCGCATAGCGGAGCGGACGGCTTCGTGGCCGGCGGTGAAGTTGAAATTGACGGGGGTCTTGCCGGCGAAGACCGCGGCGAGGTTGGCGATCAGGCCGGCTTTTCCGGGCGGCAGGATGATGCCGATGCGCGGGTTGTCGGTGGATTCGCGGAGGTATTTCGAGAAGACCAGGGCGGCGCCGAGGATGCGGTCGAAGCCGATCGACGAGTCGTCCGAGCCGTCGTGCAGCTTGTTGCGGCCGTGCTTTTTCAAGCCCTGGAGCAGGGCGGTGGCGAGGGATGACTTGAGCAGCGGGCGGCGGGAGAAGGATTCCTCGACCCGCTCCAGCAGACGTTCGCGGTAGAGTGCCGGGCTGGCGTCCCTGGCGGGGATTTCCGGGGCGATGGAGATGACGACCTGGGGCAGGGCGCTGGGTTTCTCGATGCTCAGGCAGGCCTCGCGGGGGTAGTCGATCAGCACCGGCAGGACCGGCAGGCCGAAGGAGCAGAGGGTGCGCAGGGTTTTGCCGGGGATGTGGCAGGGGATGGCGCTGCGGCTGACCGCGCGGCCGGGGACGAAGATCAAGACGCCGCCGTTTTCGAGCATCGGCATGAGCTGCTCGCCGACGGCCGGGGCATCGTCATCGTCCGAGAACACCGCGCCGGAGCCGGATTTCTCGAGATGGTCCTGGACCGCTGGATCGAGCTTGGCGCTTTCCTCGATGAACCAGGTGATCTTGCGCCCGGCGAAGAGTTTCTCGAGTTGCGGGATCTCGTTGAGGCCGAGGCGGCCGGGGATGACGAGGCAGCCGGTGGCGGGAATGCGGTCGGCGTGGAGAAGTAGGACAGTGCTGGACATCGTGGCGCGCAGGAAAGACGTGGCGGAAATGCTCCGCCTTGCGCGACAGTAAAGCGATTCGTGCAGGGTGAGGCACGGAATTTTTGTGAGAGAGGGGAATGTTCAAGCGCGGCGAGTGGATCAAGCACCCATCTCGTGGCGGAATCGCTGGTAGAGTGCGACGGAGATCCTGAAGCCGTGGCGGGAAACTGCGAGGTCGAGGTCGCGCATCGCATCGGCGGCGCTGAGGTAGCCGTGATTCACGGCGGCCGCTAGCAGTCCGAGCGTGCCGATGGTGGCAAGTCCCTGCTCGTCGGCAATCCGCCGCATCAGGCGCTCGTCCACCAGCAGGAAATCCGGTTTTTGCCGGATGGCGTAGGTGAGAGTCTGACGGTCGCAGGTGCTGAGTCGGCCCGAGGCGAGAGTGCTGTCGGTGAAGGACACGACGGTGGTGGATGCCAGGAAGGCATCGAGTCGTGCTCGTTCGATTTCGCCCGTCCGCTCGATGTCGGTGACCTCGCGGGCTACGCATTCGACCACCACGACGTCCGGACCGAGCAAGCTGGAGATGAGGGCCAGGCGATCAAGCTTCGCGAGAAAGATCAGCGGGCTGGCGTCGCAGACCACGGTCATGGACGGGCGGGCAGGTGGCGGAGGTCTTGCTCGAAATCGGCGACGTCGTAGTGGAGTTCGAGCTTCTCCGGCTCCATCAGGGCGATGAAATCCCAGAGATTGAGCCCGGCGAGTTCGGCGGCTTTGGAGAGGGTGACCTCCTCTCCACGGTAGGCGCGGACCGCGTGTTCCCGGCGCAGATGCGCCATGCCTTTGCGCAGGAGAGACTTGATCAGGGTGGCGCGGTCGCAGCCTTCCAAATCGGCGAGGGATTGGATCAGAGCCAGTTCCTGCTCGTCGAGACGGGTGGAGACGGTGCTCGTTGCGGCCATGTTTGCAATATGGAGGAGTGTAAACGGTGGGGCAAGGGAGTTCTTGCGAGGGTGCGGGCGGACTACCAGTCCTTGATCAGGGCCGGGTCGAGCTGGTGCTTCCGGTGGGAGCAGCGGATGGCAAGGGTGCCGATGGCGGGGTGGACGGGGGACCAGATGTAGGTGCCGCCGGCGGGGCAGGCGGGTTCGGATTCGATGAACTTGCCGGGGCCGAAGATTGCACGCCGGTCGAAAGGATCGCCGGGGTTGAGCCCGTTCATCCCGCAGTAGGATCGGACGGCTGTTTGGACATTCCGGGTGCAGAGAATGCAGGCGGCGCGGTCGCTTCCGGACTTCCACTTGAAACCGCCGAGGACCGCGAACAGGAGGGCAAGCGCGACCCAGGCGGCGGTGAGGGATCGGGGCTTTTCGACGGCAGGCTCGGAAGACACGGGTTTCTTTTGGTTTATTTCGGCGGCATTAACAATCGCCGAATCGGTGGGAGGGGAGCGATGGATTCCGCTGGGGGCGCGGAGGCTCCGCGCCCACGGTGAACAGCCCTTGGAGATCCTGCTTTCCGCCCTGGCTTGGCCGCGCTTTCCTCGCGGCATGCTCCGCGTGATTCGTTCCATCGTTATCGCCGCGCTTGCGGTGGCCACCGGCTTCGGTCAGGAAAAACCGATGACCGAGGATCAAGCGGCGGGGTTCGTGAAACTGGCACTCGCAGGGATCGACCGCGAGTTTCCGAACAAGACCGGGCACGTTACCACCGGGCCGGACGACTTGAAGACGCCGCGGTCGATGCATCCGGTGTTTTACGGGCACTTCGATTGGCACTCATCGGTGCACGGCCACTGGATGCTGCTGCGCTTGCTGAAGAAGTATCCGGACGCGGCGTTCGCGTTCGAGGTGCGGGGCATTCTCAAACAGCGGCTGACGGCGGAAGGGCTGGCGGCGGAGGCGGCGTATTTCCAGACCAAGGAGAACCGCAGCTTCGAGAGGATGTATGGCTGGGCCTGGGCGCTGCGGCTGGCGCTGGAATTGAGGACCTGGGACGATGCGGACGGTCGGGAGTGGGCGAAGAACTTCATGCCATTGGAGAAGGTGATCACCGGCCTGGCCAAGGACTACCTGCCGAAGCTCGACTGGCCGGTCCGCTGCGGCTTCCACCCGGAGACGGCCTTTCCGCTGGGGCAGATGCTCGACTACGCGCGGGGAACCGGCGACCGGGAGTTCGAAAGCTTGCTGTTAGAGAAGGCGCGGGCGTTTTACGGGAAGGACCGGAACTATCCGACGGCGTATGAGCCTTCGGGCAACGACTTCTTTTCGCCCGGCCTGAACGCCGCCGACCTGATGCGGCGGGTGCTGCCGGCGGATGAATTCGGACGCTGGTTGGCGGATTACTTTCCGGAACTAGCGGCGGGCAAGGCGGGGAACCTGCTCACGCCGGTGACGGTGAGTGATCCGACCGATGGCCACCTGATCCACCTCGCGGGGCTGAACCTGACGAGGGCTTGGACGATGCGGGGCATTGCATCGGCGCTGGCGGACGACGACGCGCGGAAGAAGGTGCTGCTGGATGCCGCGGCAAAGCACGCCGATGCGGGGCTCGGGCTGGTGGCGACCGGGCACTATGAAGGCGATCACTGGCTGGGGTCGTTCGCGGTTTACCTTTTGAGCGGGACGGGGCTTCGTTGAGAGCGAGAACTACAAAACATTTCACCGAGAAAAGACGCGGAAAGCGCGAAATCTGGAACAGCGAATCCAGCCGGCCCTGTGCCTTTCAAATTTCGCGCTTTTCGCGTCTTTTCGCGGTCGAATGCCTTTTCTGCCTCAGCGACCGGAAACGCGAACGTGATCTGAAAATTCGCCTTTTCCCCGGTCATCATCCCGTCCCACCGTCCCAGCGTGCCCGCCGTCACGAACATCTCCTGCTACCGCTTCGCCCGCATGGACGGGCTCAAATCCTTGCGCGACGAACTGGTCGCTTTTTGCAAGGAGCGCGCCTTGAAGGGGACGATCCTGCTCGCGCCGGAAGGGATCAACCTGTTCGTCGCGGGCAACGCGGAAGGGATCGAGGGTCTGTTAGGCTGGCTGCGTGCCTTGCCGGGACTGGAGGATCTCGCGCCGAAATACAGCCTGAGCGACGAGCAACCGTTCTGGCGGATGCTGGTGCGGCTGAAGAAAGAGATCATTGCGTTCGGGGTCGAGGGCATCGACCCCGCCACTTACACCTCGCCGCGGATCGAGGCGCGGACGCTCAAGCAGTGGCTCGACGAGGGAAAGCCGGTGATCCTTTACGACACGCGCAACGACTACGAGGTGAAGCTCGGCACCTTCCGCAACGCGATTCCCGCGGGGATCGACCACTTCCGGCACTTCCCGGAGGCGGTGGCGGCTTTGCCGGAGGAAATGAAGGACGCGCCGGTGGTGACCTTCTGCACCGGCGGCATCCGCTGCGAGAAAGCCGCGCCGTTCATGGAGCGGGCCGGCTTCCGCGAGGTCTATCAGCTCGAGGGCGGGATCCTGAAATACTTCGAGGAAGTCGGCGGCGATCACTACGACGGCGAGTGCTTCGTTTTCGACCAGCGGGTCGGCGTCGATCCGGCGCTGCGCGAGACCGGCTCGGCGGTGTGCTTCGTGTGCCAGGCTCCTCTAACAGCCGAGGAGCAGGAGGACCCGCGCCATGTGCCGGAAGTGTCGTGCCCGCATTGCTATCGATCGGACGCGGAGAAGATGTCGGAGCGGATCGCGCGGCGGCATGAGGCGTTGAAGCGGGTGACCCATCCCTTGCCGGGCGGCGTTCCGTACGAGAACCGGCGGCCGGTGCGGGTGCCGGAGTGGCTGGACGGCAAGACGATCCTGGAAGTGCTGGAGGGCTTGTTTCCACAACTGCCGCGGGAGCAGTGGCTGGTGCATTTCGCGGCGGGGAACGTGCTGGATCCGCGCGGCGCGGTGGCATTGCCCGAGCAGCCGACGCGGGCCGGGGAAGAGTGGACGCGGGTGTTTCCCGGAACCATCGAGCCGGCGGTGGACGCAGGGATCGAGGTGCTTTACGAAGACGAGGCGATCCTGGTCATCAACAAGCCCGCGCCGCTGCCGATGCATGCCTGCGGGCGATTCAACCGGAACACGCTGGTGCATTTTCTCCACGCCGCGTGGCATCCCGAGAAGCCGAAGCCGGCGCACCGGCTGGATGCGAACACCAGCGGCGTGGTGGTCTGCACGCGGACGCGGCATTTCGCGAAGCTCTTGCAGCCGCAGTTCACGCGGGGCGAGGTGGAAAAAGTCTATCTGGCGCGGGTTCACGGGCATCCGGTAGAGGATGAATTTTCGATCGACGCGCCGATCTCCGATGAACCGACGCGGCTCGGGGCGCGGGAGATCGAGGAGGACGGGCTGGCGGCGGTGACGGAGTTCCGGGTGCTGCGCCGGGATGCGGACGGGACGTCGTTGTTAGAAGCTCGACCTCTAACAGGACGGACCAACCAGATCCGGATCCATCTCTGGCACGCGGGGTTTCCGATCGCGGGGGATCCGGTGTATCTGCCGGAGGGGAAGCGCGGGGAAACTCAGACTTTGGCGGTGGGGGCTTCGGCGATGGGGTTGCATGCGTGGAAGTTGTCTTTCCGGCATCCGTGGAGCGGTGAGACGGTGAACTTCGAAGCGGAAACACCGGAGTGGGCGGGAGGACTGGGGTCGTCGACCCTATTCGGCGGGAGCAAGCTCAGCCCGCTACCTTGAGCTCCCGCAGTCTCTCGGGACAATGGTAGATCCGCGCCAGACTAGAACAGCGCGTCATGAGCAGGATGGATCGAAGGCAGTGGCGTGAAAAACATGACGTGATCACGGGGCGTCCCACTCTCCGGGCTTGAGGGTGGTAGACACGATGCGCTGGTAGCCGCAGGTCTCGTAAACGAGGGCGATGGTTCCGTCCGGCAGGATGGCGAGGTGGCTATAGGCGGCGTCGCCGGGCTGGATGAGCTTGGCGTGGGGCCACGTTTTGCCGTCGTCGGTGGAGCCGCGGAGGGTGAGGTTTTCGCGGGCTTTCCGCGAGGCGGGATTGGAGAAGAGAAGGAGGCCGGGCTTGTTGCCTTGAGGCCACGTTTGGCGCACGAAGGAGGCCATGCACTGGGGCTCGGGCAGGGTTGGATTCCAAGTGGTCTCTCCCCAAGTCTCGCCGCCGTCTTTGCTGATCGCGATGGCGCGCTCGCGCTTCGGCGAGCCGTGGTTGCGCATGTTGAGCATGAGGTCGCCGTTGGTGAGTTCGACGACTTCGCACTCGTTGGTGTGGCGGGCGGCGAAGGATTTCGATGACTTCCAAGTCGCGCCGCGGTCGTCGGAGTAAATCGTATGGGCATAGTAGCCGGGAGCCTCGCCGGCGGTTTCGCGGTGGTTGATGCCGAGAACGAAGCGGCCCTGATGCTTGCCGCGGGTGAGCACGATGCCCGCGCCGGGACCGGTGGCGACCCAGCTCCAGGTCGGCTGTTTGACCGCACGGGAAATATCGGCGGGTGGCGACCAAGTCAGGCCGTCGTCGTCGCTGCGGGTGAGATAGACGCGGCGGCTATCGTCGCCGAATCCGGGCGCGGTCTTCGATTCGTGGACGCGGTTCCAGACGGCGAGCACGGTGATGCGTCCGGTCTCGGAATCGACGATCGGGCAGGCGTTGCCGAGGGTGTGCTCGTCGAGGTCGAGCATGACTTCCTCCTCCGACCAGGTCCTGCCGCCATCGGTCGAGCGCTTCACCACCGTGTCGATGTCGCCGGAGTCGCCCCCCCCGTTTTTCCGCAGTTCGGCGAAGGCGAGCAGGGTGCCTTGCCTGGTGACGGCGAGGGTGGGGATGCGGTAGGTATGGCGCGGGGATTTGCCGGTGCCGGCGAAGAGGTCGAGGGTATCGGCAAAGGCAGGGGGAAGGGTAGCCAAAGCAAGGAGGCCGGTGGTGACGAGCGAATGGGGGCGCATGATTTTAAGAAACCGGTGGTGGGCGAATGATCTTTCGGATGAGAACTGGTCGGCTCGGGCGACCGGTCTGGCCTTGCGCGGGGCGAAGGATATCGGAGGATCAACCCATGAATGCACCGATGCCATCCCGTGGAAACCTTGTGGCTGAATGCGTGCGCGTGATGCGGCTGCGAATCGCGGCGGGCGAGTGGAACCAGCTGCTGCCCGGTGAGCGGCGGCTGGCGGAGACCCTGCATGTGGGGCGCGACACGATCCGGCTGGCGGTCTTGCAGCTTGAACGGGAAGGTGTGTTGGAGGCGGCGGGGGCGGGGAGCCGGCGGCGGATCACTGCGGCGATGGAAGCGGCGGCAGTTCCCCGGTCGCGACCGCTGAGGATCGGGCTGCTGGCGCACCAGCGGTTGGAGAAGCTGCCGCAGCCGATGCTGTTAGAGATCGACCGGATCCGGGACGCGCTGGCGGATAAGGAAGGATCGCTGCAAGTGATCGCTCCGTCTTGGTACGAGCAACGCAATCCGGTGAAGCGGCTGGAAGCGCTCGTCGAGGAAGAGCCGTGCAGTGCGTGGATGCTTTTGCGATCGAGTGCGGCGGTGCAGGGCTGGTTCATGAAGAGTCGCATCCCGTGCCTGATCCGTGGCTATCCGCATCCGGGAATCGAGCTACCGCACCTCGACGTCGACTGGCATGCGACGGCTCGGCATGCAGCGGGGCAACTCTGGCGAGTGGGCCACCGGCGGGTGGTGGTGCTTTCTCCGGCCGAGCCGCTGATGGGGGTGGAAGCGGCGGTCCGCGGGGTGACGGACCTTGGCGAGCCGGACTTTGAGGCGGCGGTGCTGGTGGAGAACGGCACCAGCGGCGGAGTGGCGCGGGTATTGGCGCGGGCTCTGCATTTCAAGAATCCCCCGACGGCGATCCTGACGACCCGTCCGCGCCAAGCGGCGACGGCGTTGACTTGGCTGGCGACGCAAGGGATCGGGGTGCCAAAGGATCTGAGCCTGATCACGCTGGCCTGGGAGCCTTTTCTGGATCATCTGGTGCCGGAGATCACCGGCTACCGGGTGGACCCGGAAGCGGTCGCGAAGCTGGTGGTGCGGCGCTTGGAACGGCTGGTGCAGGGGGATCCGAATCCGGGGGGGAATGCGTGGATCACGCCGGAGGTGGTGAAGGGAGCGTCGGTGGGGAAGGTTTGAAGATTGAAGATTGAAGATTGAAGATTGAAGATTGAAGATTGGAGATTGGAGATTGGAGATTGGAGATTGGAGATTGAAGATTGAAGATTGTTGATTGTTGATTGTTGATTGTTGATTGTTGATTGTTGATTGTTGATTGTTGATTTTTGATTTTTGATTTTTGATTGTTGATTGGGGAGATGGAGAGTGCGCGCTGGATTCAAATGCCCGCACGGAGGAATTCTTGACCTCGATCCCCGCGGGCGATTTTCCCGTTTAGGGGAAGTCGATCCGCAGGCGGGCGAAGAGTGTCGATCCGGCGGCTAGCGCGCGGGGAATGACGACCGTTACGCGGTCGGTGCCGGTTCCGTAGAAGTTATTGTCTTCGGTGATCAATACGTCGCCGACTCCGCCTTGGGCAACGGTCCAACCGGCGAGGGTGGAGCTGTATTCCACCACGGGGTCGAAGCCCGCTGAGGCCTCGGTGCGGCGGAAGACGAAGCTCAGGTTCGTGGCATCGACGCTAGCGGTGGGAAGCTGGGCGCTGGAATCCGAGTCCGGTCCTGAGGGATCGCCGCCGATGACGAATTCGATGCCGTTCGGGATGCCGTCGCCATCGGAGTCGGTGTTTGCGCCGGCACCGGAGATTCCGTTGGCGGACTCGAAGGCGTCATAGGAATCGCCAAGGGTGTAGGTTAGTTCGAGGTTGTTGCCAGCGACCTGGACCGACCAAGTGCCGGTGCCCGGGGCATTGGTGTCGTCGACGATGATCTCACCGGCATCCAGCCCGCTGACCCCGCCGCTGGTGGTGGCGAGGGTGAAGGTCTTCGCGGTCTCGCTGAAATTCACCAGCGACTCGCCGGTGATGACGATGGTGATTGGGGTGGCGGCGATGGCACCGATGGTGAGGGACGGGACGCTCAGGGTGTCGTAACCGGTTCCCGCGCTGCCATTCCAATCGCCGACCTGCCACGCGACCTTCGAGTTGTTTTCAAGGGCGATGTCGGCGGTGGAGGTCAGGGTGCCGACTCCATTTCCGGGGGCGAGGGTGCCGGAGACCGAGGAAGCGATGCCGAGGGTGCCGGTGCCGCCGAGGGTGCCGGCGACTTCCACCACGACGGGAGAGTTGGGAAGGGAGGTGTTTACCAGGAGGGTGCCGCTTCGGACGATGGTCGGGCCGGAGTAGGACTTGGTGCCGGTGAAGGTGACGACCTGGGCGGTGCTGCCGGTGCTCAGTCCGATGAAAGCCTGGCCCGCGCCGCTGACGGTGTTCGCGACGGTGTGGGCGTTGGTGCGGGAGAAGGTGAGGATGCCTTCGTTCACCACGCTGGCGCTGCCGAGGCTGCCGGCGATTCCGGCACCGTTCTGGGTGGCATCGGTGTTGCCGGGGACGCCGCCGACCCGGACCGGTACGCCGGCGGGGATGGTGAGGGTGCCGTCGAGGGTGTTCTCGCCGGTGAGGATGAAGCCGGTCTGGTTGTTGGTCATCGTGGCCGCAGCGTCTTCGAAGGTCAGGCCGCCGGAACCGGAGATGACTCCTTGCAGCTTCAGAAGCCGGGGCGCGCCGACCGACCGGTTGATGATGCGGTTATCGGCACCGGTGAGGATGATGTCATTCGTCCAGGTCCAATTGCCTTCGATCTGCGAGAGCTTGCCGCTGGTAGTGGCGTCGCCGAGGATGACGTCGCCGGTGCCCATGGCGGTGGAACCGTTGCGGATGGTCCGGAATTCGGAGCCGTTCTTTACCCTGAGATTGCCGGAGAAGCCGGTCCAGGAGTTCGCGTCGGAGAAGCCGATTCCGGTGCCGGTGTAGTTGAAGACCGTACCGCCGCCATCGATGCCGATGTCGCCTGCACCGGAGACGTTGCGCAGGCGCTGATTGGTTTTGTAGTCGAGCAGATCGGAGCGGCTGATCCGCAGGGTGGCTCCGGCGAGGATGGCGACCGGTCCGCTGCCGATTTCGCCGCTGGTGGTGCCGTCGCCGAAGGTCAGGGTGCCCTCGTCGATGAAAGTAGTACCGGTGTAAGAGGTCGCGGCGGTGATGGTGGCGCTGCCGTTGCCCTGCTTGGTGAGAGTGCCAGTGCCACCCAGCGTGCCGCCGCTGAGGGCGTAGGCGAGGGTGCTGTTGCCGATGGTAACCGAGCTGGGGGTCAGGGTGCCGACGAGCACCACGTTGCCGGTGGAAGCGGTGTCGTTGAACACGGCGGCGTCGCCGATAAGGAAGTTCGTCGGGTTTCCACCGAGGGTCCAGTTGGGGGTGGTGTTGAAGTCCCAATTGCCGTCGCCACCGGTCCAGATGAGGCTGCTGCCGCTATACTCCAGATCGATGGTCGTGTTGGCGACGTTATGAGAGAGCGAGAAGCGGGAGCCGGGTGCGAGGGAGAGGTTGGCGAAGTCGTTGAAGGTGCCGGTGTAATCAATGATCGCCACCTTGTCGCCGGGGTTAAGGCCGCCATTGAAAACGGCGGTGATGACGTGGGCACCGGCGGCGACGAGTCCGTCGGCGTCGTTGATGATGAGTTGATCGAAGGTAGCTCCGGCGCGGAAGGTCGAGGTGGATCCCGCCGCGAGGCTGAGGGATTTCACCAAGCCGGTGCCGGCAGCAGCCTGGGTGCCGGCACCGATCGAAGCACCGCTTGCAACGTTCACCGGGCTAGTCGAAAGAGCACCGCCGATCCTCAGGAGGCCGGCCTCCACGGTGGTGATGCCCGTGAGGAGCGAAGTGCCCGTGAGGGCGAGAGCTCCGGTTCCTTTCTTGGTTACGGTTCCGCTGCCCGAGATCGCGTTGGCATCCGTGGAGGTCGCTCCGGATCCGTAGTCGTAAACGAGCGCACCGTCATTGGTGATGGTGCTGCCACCAATCACGCCCGTGGTGCCGCCGTTGCCGGCTTGGAGAGTGCCCGCTGCGGTGATGGTGGCGGAGCCGGTGCGGGTGTTGGCAGCCGTGAGGACCAGGGTGCCGCCGGAGACGGTGAGGTTGATGTCGGAGGGATTTCCGCCGGCCGATTGGGTCTGCTTGCCGACGATGCCGGCCAGCGTGAGGCTGCCGGCACCGCGCTTGGTGAGATCGAGCCGGCGGATGTCGGTGTTGGGGATGGTGATGTGCGAAAGCACCATGCCGTTGAAGACGGTGTTGGCGGCTTGGTTCACATCGATCGTGGCGACCTGGACACCACCGGCCCCGGAGTCGCGGCGGAGCGTGCCGAAGCCTGTTAGCGAGGAAAGCTGAATGGTTTTCCCTCCCCACGCGCCGCTGTCGATGATCACGTCCTTGGCATTGGTCGCGGATGATCCCGTGTCGAGGGCGAACGAGGTGCCTGCCGCCTGGGTAATGCCGGTGCGCCCGAGGTAGAAGAAGCTGGTGCCGACGGCGGCAGGAGTGGTCGCGGCATTTCCGCCCCGCAGGGTGAGGGTCCCGTTGAAATTGAGCGCGTTTGCGGTGTTGAGCGTGGTGAGGCCGAGAGTTTGAGTGCTATTGCTGACCGTGAAATTGCCGGTGCCTGTCAGGCTGGTGAAGGCCAGGCTGTTGGCTGCAGTGCTGGTGGTGATCGAAAGATTTGTGGCACCGAGATTGATGGTGCCGGCGGCGAGCGTATTGGTCCCGCTGATCGAGACGGCACCGGACGCGGCGCTCACGTTGAGACCACCCCAGGCGAGGTTTGCTCCCATGGTGTTGACCAGCGTGCTTGCGCCGTCCCACGTCGCGATCTGCACGTTTGTCGGCGGAGTGGTGTCCACCCAAGCACCGGCGAGGTTCAGATTGTCGGCGGTGGCGCTGCGGAGGTCTTGGCCGTGGGTGGCACCGACGGCGAGGGTGACAAAGAGAAGTGCGTAGGATCGTGTTTCCATGGACGTGGTTCTTTTGGTTTGAGGGAAGCACCTTTCCAACGGGCCGCCGCGCAAGCAAGGCGCGACTATGTGGTTGGGCTGGTAAGCCAGTTTGGCAGCGCTCAGAAAAGCTGCCCGGTGAGGCCGGCCGCGGTCAGGAATCGGTAGGCGGCCAGGGCTTCGGGGGGCAACGGTTGGGCGCTGGCGAAACCGAGCGCGGGATAGTCGAGGATGCGCTGGAAGTCGCCGGTCATGGCTTCGGTCACCAGTTCGGGTGTGAGTTCACCGGTGCAGTATCGATGGAAGTCAAGCGGCGGGGAGCTGGCGCGGAAGGCGAGCTCGGGCCACTGGACGTCGAGCGCCGCGATGGTGCGGCGTTCCATGTAGGGCTTTTGTACGATGATTGCCGTAGCAAGGACGCGTTTCGAGCTCTGGAGGAGTTCGCGGGAGAAGCGGATGTTCTCGCCGGTGTTCGTCGCGCGGTCTTCGATCAGGATGGCATCGTCCGGCACGTCGAGGTCGCGGGCGCTGCGGGCCATCGCCGCGGCTTCGGTTTCCGGCCAGTCCTGCGTCATCCGGCCGCGTGCGCCGGAGAAGAGGATCCACGGGGCGAGGCCGGCGTGGAAGAGGTCCGCAGCGTGGGCGGCGACGCGGAGGTCGTTGCTGCCGAAGACAATGATGCCGTCGGAGGGGACGAGGGTGTGGTCCAGACGGTGGTAGTCCCAAAGGACGAGGGCGGCGGCGAGGTGGTCGGGGTGCATGGGTAACGGTGGAGCGCCGGCTCAAGGGCTTGAGGGGAAGCACTCCTTCATCCGTGAGCGCTTTTCCACGCAAAAGTTCCGGCACAGGCTGCTCCGGTGCGTTCCATGCTGCGTCGGGATTGCGCCAGGTAACGGCGAAATGCGGAAGGTGCTTCACCGCGGTCTCCCCGGCGGTCGGACCGGGCCTTGAAGCCGCAAGAAGGATCTCGCACGGGGCTTGCCGGATGGGCTGCGGTTTGTTCCCGTTTCCGCGGATGAAGTACGTGCCGACGGTGGAGCAGGTGGTGGCGATGCTGCGCGAAGAGGGAATCACGGATCTGGAGGAAGGATTCGCGGCGGATGGCAGCTTGTTCGAGGCGGGGATGGACTCGATGGCGGTGATGCAGCTTATCGTGGTGGTGGAGGAGCGATTCGGCGCGGTGATCGGGCCGGAGGACGCGGGGCGGGAGAATTTGGAGACGCCGGAAGCACTGGCGCGGTTGATCGGAAGGAGGCTGGCATGACCGCGGACGTGATCGTGCTGGGTGCGGGTAGCGCCGGGCTGGCGGCGGCCGTGACCGCGGCGCGGGAAGGGACACGCGTGGTCGTGCTGGAGCGGCACGGCTTTGCCGGCGGGATGGGCACGGCGTCGCTGGTGCATACGTTTTGCGGGCTCTACTTGTTAGGAGAAGGCCCGCCGCGGCTGGCGAACCTGGGATTTCCGGCGGAAATGGCGGAGCGGATGCTGCGGGCGACCGGTGACGAGGGGCCGGTGAAAATGGGGCGCGTCTGGGTGCTGCGGCAGCATCCGGTGGAGTTCGTGCGAATTGCCGACGAGCTGTTCCGCGAGAGCGGGGTGGAGGTGCTGTTCCATAGCGAGGCGCTGCGGGCGGAGCGCGATATCGATGGCTGGACGGTGGAAGCGGTGTGCCGCGGGCAGCGGAAGATTTTGAAGGCGAAGGTGCTGATCGATGCCAGTGGCGACGCGGTGCTGGCGGACTTGTTAGGCGCTGCGGCGGAGCGGACGGAGTCGGCGCGATTGCAGCGGCCGGCCTACGTTTTCGGGGTGCAAGGCGTGGTTGCGGCGGAGGAGGGGCTGGCCTTGGCCGGGCGGATCGTCGATGGCGTGCGGCGCGGGGAGCTGCCGAAAGAAGCACTTGGGCTGCATTTCCGCTCAAGCGGACGGGCGGGGGAGATCTTCGGGAGCATCGACCTGTCCGGAGCGGAGGAGGGCGACTACGACCCTCTCGATGCCGGTTGCCTGTCGCGGCTGGAAGTCCGGGGGCGGCAGGTGGCATCGGCGGCGGTGGATTTCCTCAAGCGCGAGGCGGCGGGCTGGGCGTCGGCGTATGTTTCCCACTGGCCGGTAAGGGCGGGGGTGCGGGAGAGCCGGCGGTGGATCGGCCGGCATGTTTTGAGCGAGGCCGAGGTGCTGGCGGGGACGCGGCACGGGGACGATATCGCGCTCGCAGCCTGGCCGCTGGAGTCGCGCGAGACCACGCGGGGTCCGAAGTTGCGCTTTCCCGAAGAGGACCGGGCGGCGGGGATCCCGTTGGGATGTTTGATGCCGCGCGATCTCGAGAGTGTCTTCGCGGCCGGGCGCTGCCTGTCGTGCGACCACGGCGCGCAGGCCTCGCTGCGGGTGATGGGCACCTGTTTCGCGACCGGTCAGTCGGCGGGGATCGCGGCGTCGCTGGTGGTCCGGGGCGAGCCTGCCACCCACACCGCCAAGCTCCTGAGGGAACGTTACGGGAGCCGGGAATGAGATTGCCAGCGGGAAAGGGGCAGGGCATGGTGCCACCCATGATCCGAAAGGTCGTCGGCTTCGTGATGCTGTGGGTTTGTTTTGGGGCCGTCCAAGTCGGAGCGAAAGGCTTCGACTGGCCGAAGAAGGACAGTTTCGAGTTCAAGGATATCGAGAAGGCCAGGGAAGCCGCGGTCAAAGCGAAGAAGGCGGTGGCCTATTTCATCGTGCCGCTCGACCTGGATTCGCGCGAGAAGCGTGACCAGGAGGGTGCCGAGGGCTCGGTGCAGCTCACCAATGACGCCATCGAGGAATTGAAGGGCTTTTGCGTGATCGTTCGGGTGAATCCGCACGAACTCTCCGGTGAGCCCAGTCCGGTGACCAAGGAGGTGGGGGAAGGCATCAAGGCGGCCGGCGGATTCGTGCCGATCGTGGTGGTTTCCGATGTCGAAGGGACCACGGTGTTCGGTTCGGTGGGTGCTCAGCAAATGCCGGAGAACGGCAAGGAGAAGTTCCGCGAGATCGAGAAGAAATTCAAAGCGAGCCAGGACCAGGGCGGCAAAGACAAGGAGAAGGACAAGGAGTGAGAGGCGGAATGCGAGGCAGAGATCCATGGCGATGAATTTTTTCCAGCGCCTGTCGTCCAATGGCCTGCTGGGACCAGCCGAGTCCGGCGGTGGAGCTTCTGGAATGCCGGAAGAGCCAGCGGCGGAGGAGGACGAATCCTTGGTGTTGCGTGCGCAAGCGGGCGACATGAAGGCTTACGACCAACTGGTCACCCGGCACCGGGGAAGAATCTACGCCATGATCCGCAATATGGTCAAAAACGAGACTGACGCTTGGGACCTCTCGCAAGAGGCGTTCATCAAGGCGTGGCAAGCCTTGCCACGATTTGAGGCAAAGGCGCGCTTCTCCACTTGGCTCTACCGGATCGCCCACAATGCGGTCTATGACCATACCCGCCGCCGACGTCCGGAAGGCGGGGGAGAGATCAACGATGAGATCTTCAACCGCGACCGCATCGACCCGGCCGCGGTCGCGCTGCCGTCCGAGGCCCGCAGCCCGGACGAATCGATGGTGGGGGACGAACTCCGCCGCAAAATCGAAGCCGCCCTCGACAAGCTTTCCCCGGAGCATCGCGAATCCGTGATTCTGAAAGACGTGCAAGGACTCGCGTATAAAGAAATCGCCGAAGTCATGCAATGCTCGCTCGGCACGGTGATGAGCCGCCTTTTTTACGCCCGTCAGAAACTCCAATCCCTGCTAAAGGATGAATACGACTCCCGATGACGAACTGCTGGCCCTGTGGGTGGACGACGCGCTTGAGGGCCCGTCGGCCTCCGGGATCGATGCCTGGGCTTCCACCCAATCCGAATGGCTGGAGCGGCGTGAACAAGCGCGGCAGATCGCTCCCTTGCTGAAAACGGGGCTGGCTGCTTCCGAGGACCCTCCTTATGCCGAGTTTTTCAACAGCCGGATCGCTCGTGAAATCGCGCGGGAAGCGGGTGGGGCGGTGGCGCCGAGCTATTCCAGCTCGCGGAGCCTGTGGAATTGGTTTTTGCCCGCCACCGCGGTGGCCGGCATGGTCGTTTGCTTTTGGGCGGGGACCCGGATGGTTCCTGTGCCGGCAGTTGCGGGACCGGCTCCGGTGGCCGCTCCGCTTGCTCCGTATCTTTACACCCCCGAGAAGGGCGTGAAAGCGGCGTACTTCGCGTCGGAACCGGCGGATGCAATGGTCATCGTGCTCGATGGGGTGGCGGCGATCCCGGACAGCTTTGAAGTCCCCGACACCGCTTCGATTCGCGAGCCTGCGTCGGATACGGCAACAGCGACACTCCCTGTCCCGGCACCATGAAGCGGCGCTGGATGATGTTCGGCATGCTGGGGCTGCTGGCGGTCCGGGCGGGTGCTCAGACGGATCCGGGGAAGGATGTCATCGGCACCGTGACCGCGACCGTTTACTATGCCACCAACGGGGATCCGGCGGCCGCCGGGGCCCGGGCCAAGGCAGTGAGTGCCGGAGTGGCGGAACGCCTGAGCCGTGAGGAGCGCCTCAAGTTTTCCAAATATCTGGAACTCGGCCGGGACATCAAGCCGCTGTTCCGAAGCTATGAAAACTGGGCGCAACCCTTGCCGCCGAGTGACGAAATCCTCCTGCGTTTCGAAGCCCAGAGCAAATTGTCCAAGGAATTGATGCGACTGGACGTTGAACTCTGGCTGAGCCGCAAGAAGATCCTTAAAACCGATGCCGCGATGGAACCGGACAAGCCGCTGCTGGTGCTGGGGCCGGAGTGGCGCGGCGGTCGCTTAATCATCGCCGTGGAGCTTGCGCCCGGCCGCCCGAAGAATCCATAGTCCCGCCATGAAAATAGTCCTACTCTGCTGGGTTGCCGCTTCGTTGACCCTTTCGGCAGCTTCGTTGAAATTCGAAGAAATGACGAAGGAGATCCGTGCCGACGCAGACGCGCGTTCGGTGGTCGCCGATTTCAATTTCAAGAACGAGACGGCGGAAGACGTCATTATCGACCGTTACGATGCGGCCTGCACCTGCATCAACGCCCAGATCAAGGGCGGCCAGCTGGTTTACAAGCCGGGTGAGACCGGGGTGATCCGCGCGGCGTTCGACACCTCGCTCTTTTCCGGCACCGAGGACAAGACGGTGGGGGTCTGGCTCAAGGGAGATCCGGAGGGCAAGCCTTCGATCACGCTGACCACCCGGGTCATCATTCCGGTGTTGGTGGAAGTGGAGCCCAAGACCTTGATCTGGGAGACGGGGGAAAAGGCCGCACCGAAGACGGTCACCCTGACCATGAAGCACAGCGAGCCGATCCGGGTGAAGGCGGTGACGGGTGCGGATTCCCGCTTCACGCAGGAGCTCAAGGTGATCGAGGAAGGCAAGAAATACGAAGTCTTGGTAACCCCTGCCAGCACGGACAAGGTAGGCATGGGCGTCATCCACGTGGAGACCGACTGCACGGTTCAGCGGCATCGGTCGCATCGGATTTTTTCGGTGGTGCGCCATGCCTTGCCGAAGCCCGCTCAAGCAGTGGCCAAGCCATGAGAGCCGCCCTCGAAATGGCTCTGGTGCTTGGTTGTGCCGCGCTTGGCGGCCTGGGGACTTGGATGATTGCAGGTCCTCCGTCGCGGGAAGTTGCTTGCGATCCGGCGAACATCGCGGAGGCCGAAATCTGCCTGGCCACCCTGCGAGCCGGCTGGCCGGAGGGAAGTTTTCTTTGGATCGACGCGAGGACGGAGGATGAGTGGAAGCGGGATGGTATGCCGGGTTCCATTCACCTGACGACGGTGGGTGGTGGCAGCTTTGAGGAACAGGTGGAGGCCAATCTTGATCGACTGGCGACCGCGCCCCGGGCTGCGGTTTACTGCGGCACAGCGGGCTGCGGCATCAGCAAGGAAGTCGTGAAGCGGCTGTTGGATCTGGGCATGATTCCCGAGGTCCGCGCTCTACACGGGGGCTGGGAAGCGCTTCATCGCGCCGGGCTGGTCAAGGGTTCCAGTCCGGGGATTTGAGATCGACCAGCTCGAGGAAGGGCATGGCGGGATCTTCCTTGTGATTCCACTCGAGGGTCACGGTTGCCCGCCGCCGCATGCCCCAGCGGATGGGATAGGCCGGGTCTTCCACCAGTTTCCTGAAGCGCGACGCGTTGGTTGCGTAGGCTCGGGCTGTCTCCTTGCCAAAGGGGCTCGGAAGCAACTTGAAGGTGAAGCGGCGGTCCGCTCCGGGAATGTCCTTTTCGTAGCAACCGTCAATCGGCTCCAAATAGACATGGAACGAAGTGGGGGGCAGTCGGTTCGCCTCGCGGGTGAAGTCGGCCAGACGTCCGCCGGCCAAGTCGAGAAATGCCGGCAGGAATACCCGTGGAGGTTGGCTTCCGCGCTTGCTCACGAGGATCGCGAAATCAACATTGGGGGAGTCCTTAACGACGAACGACACGCGGTAGGAGAAGTCGGTTCTCTGCTCGTCCGGGAAATTCTGCGGGATGTCAGAGAAAATCTGGGCGACCTCCGGCAAAGGGCCTTTCAGCAAGGTTGCCACAAGTTCCTGTTCGGTGGTCGCGGGCTCCACCATGTCCACCCGCGACGCGGCGTCCTTGGCGTTGAGGAAGGACTCAAGCAAGGCATAGGCAACGACCGCCGCCGACTCGCTCCGATTTCCGCCCGATCCGGCGTCGGACGACCCTGCCGGAGCAGGCACGGGCGCGGCGGATCCGGAGTCCGCGACATTGTTGTCGGGGGAACGGGGCGAGGCGGGCTCGATTTTCGTCGAAGGCGGGACCTTAAGCGGACGACCGACGTCTTTGAGCCGCTGGCCGGGTGCTCCGGGTCCATAGAAGTAGAGCAAGCTGCCTACGACGGCGACGGCCATGACCAGGAAAGTGGCGGGGAGCAAGGCGTGTATCAGCCGGTAAGACCGACGGCCCGGTTCGGAAGCGCTATCGACTTTGTCTCTCGTCCGGCGGTCTTCGGTGCTTTGCCGGATGCTGATGGGTGGGGTTGTCGATTGCTTGGAACGGCGCCGAGGTTCCGGCCGGATCCTGGGGCTGTCCGGAACCTGCGGTTCTTCGTCGGAACGAGCGGCGGGAGCGACGTCGATCTCACGGACCGCCGGAACCGCTTTCGGAACCGCTTTCGGAACCGCGAGGGGAGCGGGCGGTGCCACTGGTTCTGGCAAGGGCTCCGGCCTGGGGGCCGTCACCTCGCCCTGGCAGCTGGGACAAGGTCCCCTGATCCCCGCCAACGCTGACGGAACCGTCAGCCGTGTCTGGCAGTGCGGACAAGAAAAGGTGAGGGTATCCACAGCCATTGCGAGAGTCGTGTCAGGAGGACGCTACCGGACCGGTCCGGTAGCGTCAACGGTGCGCTGGCACTCCCCCAGCGACTACTCGTTTGGATTTCCACCGGAAGCATCTCCCAGATGCGACGAGGCATCGGGTAGGAACTTCTTGAAGCGTGTCTTGTCGATCGCCTTCATGTAGGCCTCTTCCGGCGAGATCATACCCGCCTGGAGCTTGTTCCAGATGGACTCGTCCATGAACTGCATACCCTCGGCCTTGCCGCCCGTGATGACGTCGTAGAGCTTTTGGGTGGCACCTTCGCGAATGATCGCGGAGACGGCCGGCGTGGCGAACATGATTTCGTGGACCGCGGTCCGGCCCGGCTTGTCGCAGCGCTTGCAAAGCAACTGGGCGAGTACCCCGCGCAGCGAGGCCGCCAGCATGGTGCGGACCTGCGACTGCTGGTCGGCCGGGAACACGTCGATGATACGGTCGATCGTCTTGCGGGCGTTGTTGGTGTGCAGGGTGCCGAATACCAACAGGCCGGTTTCCGCGGCGGTGAGGGCCAGCGAGATCGTTTCAAGGTCGCGCATTTCTCCCACCAGCACGATGTCGGCGTCCTCGCGCAGCGCGGCGCGCAGGCCATCGGAGAAGGAAGGCGTCTGGATCGGCACCTCGCGCTGGGTGATGATCGACTTCTTGTTGCGGTGCACAAACTCGATCGGTTCTTCGATCGTGATGATGTGCCGGTTGAAGTTGATGTTGATGTAGTCCAGCAGCGCCGCGAGGGTCGTCGACTTCCCGGAGCCGGTGGGGCCGGTGACCAGAATCAGGCCGGAGCGGATGTGGCCGAACCGCTTGACCACTTCCGGCACCCCGAGGGACTCCAGCGACATGATCTCGGTCGGGATCAGCCGGAAGACGGCGGCGAAACCGTTGTTTTGCTTGAGGTAGTTGCAGCGGAAGCGCGAGTCCTCGTCCATCGCGTAGGCGAAGTCCAGGTCGCCGATGTCGAGATAGCGCTGGAACGCTTTCGGATCGCAGATTTCGGCAAGCATGTCCTTGAACGAGTCGCCAGCGAGGATCGGTTCGCCGGGGATCGGGGTGACGGAGCCATGCACCCGGATCTTGGGCGGTTGGCCTGCGGCGAGGTGAAGGTCGGAACCCCGGGTTTCCACGAGGTATTTGAAATAGGCGTCGATGCGGGCCATGGGAAGCGGTCGTGGGAAATCAGGATTGGAAGAAACTGCGCATCTGGATCTTGTCCTCGCAGCGGAAGAGGGTTTCCTCCTGGGTGATCAAGCCTTTGATGTAGAGGCGGCGGAGGGACTCGTCCATGGTGATCATGCCGACGTTCTTGCCGGTTTGCATGATGCCCGGGAGCATGAAGGTCTTGCCGTCGCGGATGGTCGCGGCGACGGCGGGAGTGTTGACCAGAAGTTCCAGCGCCATCACCCGGCCGTTGCCGTCGGCACGCGGCACGAGTTGCTGGGATAACACGCCGCGCAGGGATTCCGAGACCATGATGCGGATCTGGTTGCGCTGGTCGACCGGGAACACGTCGAGCACGCGGTCAAGCGTTCGCGGGGCGTTGCCGGTGTGAAGGGTGCCAAGCACCAGGTGACCGGTTTCCGCCGCGGTGAGGGCCAGCGAAATGGTTTCAAGGTCGCGCATTTCACCGACCATGATCACATCAGGGTCTTCCCGCAGCGCGCCGCGGAGCGCTTTGGCAAAGGACTCGGTGTGGGTGTGAACCTCGCGCTGGTTGACGTGGCAGCCTTTGGATTCAAAGACGTATTCGATCGGATCCTCGAGGGTGAGGATGTGGTCCTCGCGGTCGCGGTTGATGAAATCGACCAGCGCGGCGAGAGTGGTCGACTTGCCGGAGCCAACGGCACCGGTGACGAGGATCAGGCCGTTGTGGTAGCGGGTCAGCGGAGTGAGGTGTTCCACCGGAAGGTCGATTTCCTCCATGGTGCGGATCGTCGAGTTGATGATCCGGAAAACCATGTCGTAGCCGAGGCGCTGCTTGATGACGGAGGCGCGAAAGCGGCCTTGCGAGTTGTAGTAGGCGAAGTCGACGTCACCCTTTTCTTGAAGGCGGTTCCACTCCCGATCTCCGAGGAAGGAGCGGGCGAGCTTCTCGGTTTCTTCGGCCGTCAGCGGTGCATGATCGGTCCAGATCGGCTGGAGCTGACCGAAGCGGCGCCAGGCGGGCGGGTAGGCGGTGGGCAGGTGAACGTCGGAACAATCATACTCGCGGCCGAGTTTGAGATATTCGTCAACGTGGTCGAGAACGCGGTGCTCGGACATGTGGGCGTGGGTTAGAGCGGGAAGATCGGAATATGGGAAGCGGGAATTGCGGCGGAGTTCAGGATTGTCCGGTACTGTGATCACCGGGTATTGCAAAGCGCTTTTTGAACTCCCCGGTGGCCCAGGTCTGCAAGGCGGGACGGGCCAGCGCGAAGGCTCCGCCGAGGGCGAGCTTCAAGAGCGAACGCGAGGGTTTCGATTCGCTCGCCGCCGGCCGCGGGCGTTTCAAAAGCAAGCTGGCGAGCAATCCCACGCCGAGTGAACCTCCAAACCAAAGCATCGGTTTCGAAAGAATTGAATCCTTCAATCGTGCGCGGACGTCGAGCCGGTGCCGGACGGTGGCGAGGTCATGGCCGAGTGCAACCCGCGAAGCGGCAAGGCGGGCACTCAGCGCGTCGGTTTGTCCTTGAAATTGAGAAGCCATTCGCGGTCTTTTAAAAGTTCGGCACGGACGATGGGAAACGCCGGCGGGGTGGGGCGGCGCAGGATCATGGCGGCGATCCCGGCCAGCAGCAGATGGAGGGCAGCCGCTGCCAGCGCGACCCAGTGCCACGATATGCCGTTGCCGGAAGTGGCGATCCAACCGATCAATCCGGCCATGCCCGTCAACCATGCGGTCATTGCGCACCCACCGATGAAGGCGACCAAAACGCCGCAGCGGGCGGCGGTGGCTCCGGCTTCGCGGGCTTCCAGCGCCACCAGCTCCATCCGGGCGGAGACGAACTCCACGGCGCTCTCCCGCCACGATGGTGTGGTGTCTGAATCCGTTTCGGGCCCCTCGGTCATGGTATCAGAACCGCCCGCACGTTCCCGGCAGGGAGGACGCGCGAAATGCGGCAGTAATAGAGCTCGGGAACTCAGCGGCGTGCGATCAGGCCGATCAGGAAGCCCAGACCGAGGGCACCGGCAACGCAGCGGGTCGGATGCTGGCGGATGTAGTCCTCCGTGGTGATGTGGAGTTCCTTCGCTTTGACGCGGGTTTCGCGCCACTGCTCGTCGGCGCTGTGCCGCAGTTCCTTGGCTTTCTCGGTGGCAGACTGCTTCAGGCTTTCGGCCTTGTCGGTGGCGGCCGTTTTGAAGGCCAGCGCCTTGTCGGTGGCGACCTCCCGCAGGTGCTGGGCCGACTCGACCGCACGTTCCTTGATGGCCTTGGCCTGGTCGGTCGCCTGATGGGCGAATTCCTTGGCTTTTTCGCCCGCGGCGGTCCGCAGATCGTTGGCTGCCTGGCCAACCGAAGGGGTTTTGGAAAAGCCTGCTTCCGGGTCGAGCGAGCCGGCGTTGGTGGCAAATGTATCTGACATGACTTTGATGGTTTGGGGTGGAATGGGAAAACCGGAATCCGGGGTGGGCAGACGCTGCCACTGATGCCCCCCCGGCGCAAGTAAAGGATGAGCGGTAGGATCCTGCGGAATCGGATCGTTAGCCGGGCTTTACCGGCGCCCGGGAATTCCGAGGTCGGCCGCTTTCGGCGGGGCGAGAAGCCGCTCTTTCTCGGTTTCAGGAGGGGACGTGAACATCACGTTGTTCCACTCCGGTTCCCGCATCGGTCCGGTGCCACGGAATTGAAAAAGCCCGTAGAACGGCTTCAGCGGCAGCGTGATCACCCCCAGGAAACCGCGCGCGTTCATGCGGATCGTCATGTCGAGCGTGAGCTTGTTCAGATCCGCCTTCGCGTCGCCGGTAAAGACGAGCGAGGGCGTGGTGGTCAGGAAGTCGTTGGTCCGAAGGACGCCCTCTTCGACGTTGAAGGTGCAGAACGCGTCCCTTGCTTCCTGAAAGCCCGCTTTCCGGCTGGCGAGCACGGCCGAGAGGACCGGCGACAGGGGACCGAAAATCGGCACTGAGAAAAGCTCGCCCTCTTCCAGCGCGATCAGCCCCTCGCCATTCAGGCCCGCAGCGGCCTGGCCCTTGTAATCGAAGTCGATGCGACCGGTGACAAAGCCCTTCGCTTTTTTTTCGAAGCCACAGGCCGTGGAGATCTCCGGCAAGCTCAAGCGGGTCCAGTCGAGTTCGCCCTTCACCCGCTGGCCGCCATTGTCCGGCAGCACGTCGAAGCGGCCGCGCGCCGGTCCGTCGAAGACCTCGAACTCCAGGTCACGCACCTCGGTGGCAACGGTTTTCACCAGGACGGTCGTGCTCAGGCCGGACAGCACCAGATCGGTTCCGGCGAACTTGTAACTGAGTTTGCCCGGGGTGGTTCCCTTCACCTTGAAGTCCGTCTTCGGCCCTCCCTTGAACAGCCCGATCACGCCCTCCGCTTCCAGTCGCGGAGGCGTGTGGAAGCGATACTCCTCCAGATGGTCCGCCACCTTGGGCAGGAACATCCGCAGCACCGGAGCCGGCCAGAAGCTGCCTTCGATGCCTTTGATCGTCACGGTCGAAGGCTCCCGCTCATAGAGCACCTGCTTCACCGTCGCCGTGCCGCTTGACGGTCCCCCATGGGCCTTGCGCAGGGCATATTTGGCGTAGTCGAACTCCACCACGCCATGGGTGAAGTCGAGCTTCTGGTGGTTCAAATCCATCGTCACGCTCGCCTTCCGGAAGGGGGTGCCCTTGTAGGTCATGTGAGTCGCCCTCGCCTCCCCGGCCGCCTTCCAATCGTGCGGGTCGTGGCGGTTGATCCGACCTTTGATCCGCGCTTCCACCTCGGTATCGTCCCGGTCGCTGAAATCCGCCAGCAACTTGCTTAGCGGGTGCTTGTCGAAAAAGCCGCGCCACACCCCGATCCGCAGGTCGGTAGAGACGTCGTAGCGGATCTGGTCCGGCTCCGCCAACAGCCGGCCGTGCAGGGTCCCGTCCTTCCGCGTGACGACCAGATTCTCGAGGAAAACGCTGCTGCCGTTCCACGATAGGTCGCTTTCCACCCGCGACGCGGAATGGCCTTGGAAGCGGAGATCCTCCGCCACCAGGTGCCCGATCACCTGAAACTTCGGCGGCCCGTTCTCCGGCCACTCGAAGGTCCCGCGGGCCGACAACTCGGGCCGCGATTCAAAGCTCACTTTGTCCAGCCAGCCGACCGCGTCCAGCTCCCGCAGCATCGCCGCCAGCTCCAGGTTCGACCGCGCGTCGAAGCGCCCCGACCTCGTCGCCAGGTCGTATTCCACCCGCCCCCGGAGCGAGCCGACGCCGTCTTCGACCTCCAGCGACTCCAGCACCAGCAAGCGTCCGCGCATCTCGCCCTTCGCCTCCAGCCGCGTGATTTCAACGCCGCCATGCTCGAGCCCGTCACTCTGCAGAAAAAGGTCCGCGCGCACGGTCCGCGGATCTTCCAGGTCGCCTTCCACCCGGATCCGGATCACCGGCGGGGCATCCTTGTCGAATTTCCACGGCTCCAACATCCCGATCACCTGGGTCAGCAATTTCCGCCGTTGAAGCTGGGCCAATTCGGCTTCCTCTTCCTTCACCGAGAGCCGCTGCCGGTAGCTCAGCAACAGCGCCTCGAACTCCAAGCGGATGCCGCCGACCTCGCCACGCGCGTCGAGCACCTCCAGCCGCCGTCCACCGGGCATCAGCACCCGGCCGCTGGCGTTTCTTACCTCGAGAACCTTCGAGTTCGGATCATCCGGATCGACCGGCAGCGTCAGGGATCCACCTTTTAAATCCAGCCGCTCCACCCGCACCTCGCCGCGCGTCAGTTTCGTGCGGTCCACATCGACCATCACCTCCCGGACCCGCGCGACCACCCGCTTCCGCGTCTCGTCGGCATAGACGGTCACTTCATCCGCCTCGACCCCTTGCAGCGGCCAGTAGCGCAGTCCCGCGATGTCAGCGTGCAGCCCTTGGACCGCCAGTGCCTTCTCGATTTCGCCCCGCCACGAATCCGGCAGGCCGGTCTGGTTCGCCCACCACAGCCCGCCACCCGCCGCCATCACCGCGCAGAAGCCCACCAAGGCGACCAGCGTCCGGAGTTTGTGGATGATGCGGATCCTCCTCATGGCGGTGCCGGAGCATGAAGTTCCAAGCAGGGAAGTGCCAAGTGCCAAAGAGCGGCGGGAAGTTCCAAGTTTCGAAGTGCCAAGTGCCAAGTGCCAAGGAAGATGCTGGAAGTTCCAAGTTCTGAAGTGCCAAGTGCCAAGTGCGTGAAGTTCCAAGGAGGAAAGTGCCAAGTTCCAACTTGAGGAAAGGGACCGTCGGACTCCCGTCCTTCTCTTCTTCTTTGGCACTTGGAACTTTCCTACTTGGAACTTCGCGGCTTGGAACTTTCTCTTCCCCCGTGCGGTTCATCGTTCTTGGCAGCGGCAGCGGAGGAAATGCGGCGGTCATCGAGGCCGGCGGCGTCCGTCTGCTGGTCGATGCCGGGCTTTCCGCCAAGCAACTCGTCGGCCGCATGAAGTCCAGCGGCATCGATCCCGCCAGCCTGCGCGGCGTGCTGCTCACCCACGAGCACGGCGATCACATCCGCGGCCTGCGGGTGCTGATGAAATCGCTGGCCGTCCCGGTCTTCGCCACGCCCGCCACCTCGCTCGTCGTTCGCGACAGCGGCGTCGACAGCGCCACTTGGAAAATCTTCGAATCCGGCGCCGGGTTCCAGCTCGACGGATTGTCGATCCAGTCTTTCGCGGTCCCGCACGATGCCGTCGAGCCGGTCGGCTACGTCTTCCGCCACGAGGAGAAATCGCTGGGCCTGCTGAGCGACACCGGCCACGTCACCAAGCTCATCACCGAGCGGCTCCGCGGCGTCCAGGCGCTGTTCGTCGAGGCCAACTACGACGATGAGCTGTTAGAAGCCGACACCCGGCGACCGTGGTCGACGAAGCAGCGCATTTCCTCGCGCCACGGCCACCTTTCCAATGCCCAGACCACCGCGCTGGTCGCCGAACTGGTTCCCGCCGGACTCCGCCGCGTGGTGCTCGGCCACCTCAGCCGCGATTGCAATCATCCGGAGAAAGCGATCTCCACCCTGCGCGCCGGAATCCCCGGCCTGGCCGACATCGCCTGCGCGCCGCAGGACGAGTGCTGCGGCTGGTGGGATTGATCTTCGAAGTTTCGCCCGCGGATCCCGTATTCTCCTGCCGTGAAACTCTTCTGCCTGCTCGCCGCCTTCCCGCTTTCCCTTCTGTCCGCGGAGAAACCGAACATCGTCCTGTTCTACGCCGACGACCTCGGCTTCGGCGATGTCTCGATCAACGGCCCGGTGCTCGACGACGGCTACCAGGATGGCGCGGTGTCCAAGCTCGGCGATCACAAGCCGGCGGGTCCGTTTCGCGGCGGCAAATACAGCAGCTTCGACGGCGGCACCCGCGTGGGCACGATGCTCCGCTGGCCGGCGCGGGTGAAGCCCGGCAAGACCAGCGCCGCGATGATCAGCCAGATCGACTTCGCGAAGACCTTCGCGACGATCGCCGGCGTGGAGGCGAAATTTCCCGACAGCCTCGACCAAAGCGCGGCCCTGCTCGGCGAGTCGGAGACCGGGCGCGACCACGTCATCCAGCAAGCTGGCAACCTCTCGATCCGGATGGGGAATTGGAAGTTCATCCCCGGCGGCAAGGGGGAGCGGAGGAATAAGAACACGGGCACCGAACTCGGCAACGAACCGGCTGGCCAGCTCTACGATCTGTCGAAGGATCCCGGCGAGACGAAGAACCTCGCCAAGGAGCATCCGGAGAAGGTTGAGGAGCTGAAGGAGAAGCTCGAGGCGGTGCGTTAGGAGCTGGAGTGCGATGGCATGACATCGCTTTCGCTGCGGGTTCGGCGTGCCTGCTTGTGCGGGCCGGATGACCGCCAGCCGCGGCACTCCGGGCGGCAGCTCTTGGGGCGATCACCACCGGGAACGGCCCTTGCAGAGCGACCCGTTTGACGATCCATTCCTCGCGAACGGACCAAGCGTCCACAAAGCCAAAGCGACGTCGTGCCGCCGCACTCCAAACTTCCCGTCCCTTGCGTTCCGCATTCCACTCCCGCCATGCAGTGGCGCATCCGCGTGGATACCGGCGGGACATTCACCGACGCCTGGGCGATCGGCCCGGATGGCGTCGAACGGCGCGCGAAGATCTTGTCCGACGGCACCCTGCGCTGCCGGCTGGTGGCTCGGGAAGGGGAGGGGTGGATCACGGATTCTGAGCTGGTCGCGCCTGAGGGTTCGCTGGTCGGCTGGAGCTGTGGCTCGGCAAGAGTCACAAACAGCCGCGACGGCGCGAAATGGCTGAAGTTCGGGAATGAATTACTCAATCTCGCGCCGGGCGACATCATCGAGCTGAGCTGCGGCGATGAAGCCCCGGTCGCGGTCGCCCGCTTGCTCACCGGCACCCCGGCGGGACAGCCGCTGCCGCCGGTCGATTTCCGCGTCGCCACCACCCGCGGGACGAACGCGCTGTTAGAGCGGAAAGGCGCGACGCTCGGCTTCTTCACCACGGCGGGTTTCGGCGACCTGTTGGTGATCCGCGACCAGCGCCGCGACCGGCTTTTCTCGCTCGACCAGCCGGTTCCCGAGGTCCTGCCCGCTTTCACCGCCACGACGCCGCGGGCCGCGAAGTCGTGCCGCTCGACGAAGCCGCTCTCCGCCTTGCCGCCGCGGAAGCCCTGCAATCCGGCTGCACCGTCGCCGCGGTGGCGTTTCTCCACGCCTGGCGCGAGCCGGCCCACGAGCAGCGAGCCGGGGAGATCTTGCGCTCTGCCGGATTCGCGGAGGTCATCCTCTCGTCCGACGTCGCCCCGCTGATCCGTCTCCTACCGCGCGCTGAAACGGCGGTGGCGGAGGCCTTTCTGACCCCCGTGATGAAGCATTTCGTCCGCCGCGTGTCGGAACCGCTCGGCGGCTCCGAGCCGTGGCTGATGACCAGCGCCGGCGGGCTGGTGCCCGCGAGTCGCTTCCGGCCGAAGGATTCGTTGCTGTCCGGCCCGGCCGGCGGACTGGTCGGTGCGGCCGAGCTCGCCCGCGCGGCGGGATATCCGAAAGTGCTGACCTTCGACATGGGCGGCACCAGCACCGATGTCGCGCGGATCGACGGGCCTTTCACCTGGCGGCAGGAGCAAGAAATCGGACCGGCCCGGGTGTTCGCCCCGGCCTTGAAGATCGAGACGGTGGCGGCCGGCGGCGGTTCGATCTGCCGCTGGCGCCACGGCCGGCTCGAGGTCGGTCCGGAAAGCGCCGGGGCCGACCCCGGACCCGCCTGCTACGGTCGCGGCGGGCCGCTGACGCTGACCGATGTCAACCTGCTGCTCGGCCTGATGGACCCCGCGAAAGCCGGTATCCCGCTTGACCTCGCCGCCTCGGAAGTGCAGCTCCAACAGCTTCTAACAGAATTGTGCGACGCCGGTGAAGCCACCACCTCCGCCGGTTTGCTCGTCGGACTTCGAGACATCGCCGTCGAGACCATGGCCGAGGCGATCCGCGGGGTCAGCGTGCGCGAAGGCTGCGACCCTCGGGACTTCGTCCTCCTCGCGTTCGGCGGTGCCGGCCCGCAGCATGCCTGCGCCGTTGCGGAAAAGCTAGGCGTCGATCGTGTGCTGATTCCCGCCGATGCCGGCCTCCTCAGTGCCTGGGGTCTCGAACGAGCCCGCTGCCAGGAGCAGCGGGTGAAGCAGATCCTGCAGCCTTTCCAAGCCACCGAGGATCTAACAGACAGTTGGCGGCAGCTAGCCGCCGATGCCGCGTCGTCGATCCGCGGGGCTGAAATTCGCTGGCTCGCCGACCTCCGCCTCGCCGGTCAGGACAGCTTTCTCACGGTAGAAGCCGAGGATCCCGCCGGTCCCGCGTCGCATCTCACGCGGGGCTTCGCCGACGAATACCAAAAGCTCTACGGTTACCCACCGCCCGCGAACCGGCCGCTCGAACTCGTCGCCCTGCGCGTCGTTGCCGAGGAAAGTGCCGCACCCTCCTCCGCCGAAGCCTTTCCCGCCGCCGCCGAGTCCGGCCCCGTCCTGCTCCAGGACCGCTTTTCCACCTGCGTCATCCCCGCCTCCTGGCAAATCCGCCGCGGCACCCGCGGCTCGCTCTTGTTAGAAAAGTCGGCCGAAACCTCTCTTCATTCGGCGTTCGATGTTCAAAGTTCGATGTTCGGCGTTCGCCTTTCCTCCCCCATCTCCTCCGCCCTCTTCCGTTCCCGCTTCGAAGGCATCGTCAGCGCGATGGGCGAAAGCCTCCGCCGCACCGCGCTTTCCACCAACGTGAAGGAGCGCCTCGACTACTCCTGCGCCCTGCTTGATGGCGCTGGCCACCTCGTCGCCAGCGCGCCGCACGTCCCGGTCCACCTCGGGGCGCTCGGGGTTTGCGTGCGGAAAGTCCTGCGCGTCCTCGACCCCGGACCGGGCGACGTCATTATCACGAACCACCCGGGTTTCGGCGGCTCGCACTTGCCCGATGTCACCCTGATCGCGCCGGTTTTCGATGGGCGAGGGGAGCGCGTCGCCTTCGTCGCCAACCGTGCGCACCACGCCGAGATCGGCGGCAAGGCACCGGGCTCGATGCCGGCCGATGCCCGCTTCCTCGCCGAGGAAGGCGTGGTCATCGCCCCGCGCCTGCTGGTCCGCGGGGGAGAGCCCTTGTTCGGGGAAGTCGAAGCCCTGCTGCGCGAGGCGCCCTGGCCTTCACGGCGGATTTCCGACAACATCGCCGACCTCGAGGCCCAGCTCGCGTCGATCCATCACGGCAGCCGTGCGCTCGAACGACTCGCCGCGGAGCATGGAGGGGATATGGTCCGCGATGAACTGCGCGGCATTCTCAACCGCTCCGCCGCGCTGATGGCCGCGCGGCTTCGCTCGAACCGTGATAAGAGGGGAACGGGCGGCCCGCCCGTTCTTGTCCGCACCACCTTCGACGACGGCACTCCGCTCCAGCTTCTCTTCCGCTGCGAGGAACAAGGCATGGTCTTCGACTTCACCGGCAGCGGCGGCGTCCACCCGCGCAATCTCAACGCCACCCCGGCGATTGTCCGCAGCGCGGTCCTGTTTGCCCTGCGGCTGTGGCTCGGCGAGGATGTTCCGCTCAATGAAGGGCTGCTCGATGCGGTGGAGATCGTCATCCCTCCGGGCCTGCTCTCGCCCGATTTCGGCGACGATCCAGCGACCGCCCCGGCGGTGGTCGGCGGCAATGTCGAGACCAGCCAGCGGCTGACCGACCTGCTGTTAGAGGCGCTTGGCCTCGCCGCGAACGGTCCCGGCACGATGAACAACTTCCTCTTCGGCGACGGCAGCTTCGGCTATTACGAGACCCTGGCCGGCGGCTCCGGTGCGGGTCCGAATCACCACGGCAGTTCCGGCCGCCACGTCCACATGACCAACACCGCGATCACCGATCCGGAGCTGCTCGAGCACCGCTATCCGGTCCGCTTGTGGAAGTACGAGATTCGTCGTAATTCTGGCGGCGAAGGCGGGCATCGGGGCGGCGACGGCATGTTCCGCGAGGTCGAGTTCCTCAAACCGTTGGTAGTGTCCTTCCTCACCGAACGCCGCGCGACCGGCCCCCGCGGTCTGGCGGGCGGTGGCGACGGCCAGCCGGGGAGCCAGACGCGGATCCACCCCGACGGCCGCGCGGAAGTCCTGCCCGGTGCCGTGACCTATCAAGCCGCGGCCGGGGAACGCGTCATCATCCGCACCCCCGGCGGCGGCGGTTGGGGATAGGAGCAGCGCGGGAGAAGTAGTTTTATGTCGGCCTATCTCACTCGAAGAACTTCTTGAGCGCCTTCTGTTCCTCGGGGTCGAGGGCGTCTTTCCAGACGCGGTCGCCGCCGTCGCCGGTGGCCCCGGCCGCACCGCCGGCGCGGGGGCCGACGGGGGTCTTGTCGACATCGTGCTCGCCGTCCTGGAGCTGGAGCAGGTCGCCAGGGAGGGAGCGGGAAAGGTCTTTGGATTCGAGGCCGGTGAGGTCGCCGAGTTCGATCTTTTCGCCTTCCTTGCCGAGGACTCCGGGGGCGTGGCCGGGACCGCGGTCGACGCCGCCTTTGCCGGCTCCTTCGCCTTCCTTGTCGCCGCCGCCTTCTTTGCCTTCGCCTTCGCCGTTGCCTTCGCCGTCGAGGAGTTCGTCGAGCCACTCATCTCCCTGGCCTCCACCCGCGCCTTCGCCGCCGTTGTTGCCGCCGCCTTGGCAATCCTTGCAGGCTTTGGCGGCCTTTTGCATGTTCTCCTTGAGCTGCTGGAGCTGCTCGGGGTTCATGGCACCGAGGTCTTTTGGATCCAGTTGCTTGAGTTGGTCGAGCAGGCCGGGGTTCGGCTTGAGGGCTCCGTTCTGGAGGCCTTGCAGGGCTTGGTCGAACTGGTTGAGCAGGCGTTCCTTCTCGGCGGCGGGCATGCCGCCGGCTTTCTGGAGGTCGCCGAGCGCCTTGTCGGCGCGGCCGAGTTCGCGCTCGAGCTTTTCGACTTGGCCGGAGTGCTCCTTTTTCAGGGTGTCGGTCGCTTCCAAGGATGAATGACTGAACCAGTCTTCCTCCTCCTGGGCGCGGAGTTCCTCGAGTTTCTTGCGCATCTCCTCGAGATAGGCTTCGTCGATGACTTCTTCTTCGCCGAGGCGTTCGAGGTCGGCTTCGAGGTTTTCCCACGCGAGCGGCTGGTCGGGATGATCGTCGGCGGCGGCACTGCGGGCGGAGACCGGGATCAAGAGGCCGGCGGTAAGGAAGGCGAGGGCGGCGAGCGGCGGGACGATGACGCGTTGCCAGGCCCAATCGACGCCGGCATCGACACGCGGCGGAAGTTCGGGCCAGGGGGCGACCCCGGCGCGGGCGGCGGAAAGGGCATTGCGCAGACGCATCGAGGCCTCGATGCGGACCATCGACTGCTCCGGCTTTTCAAAACGGCGGCGGGCGACGGCCCAGGCGATGCCGCCGAGGACGAGCACGGTGGCGGCGGCGGACAGGGTGAGGATCCACGGTTGGGAATCGGGGATTTCGCGGCGGATTAGGAGCAGGACGCAGGCACCGATCAGGCCGACGGTGACGAGCGGCGTCGAGAGGGTCTCGATCCACCAGGCGAGGTTGATCTTGCGCGCCACGGTGGTCGCTTGACGAGTCCACGCGTCGCGAAGTTTGTCCGAGGGAGTTTCCATGGTCCGCTGGAGAGCATAGCGTCAGCGGGGGATGTCGCGATGTGAAAATTCGGGGAATTTCTCGGTGGGGGGAGTGCCGAGTGATCAGTGATCAGTGATCAGTGATCAGTGATCAGTGATCAGTGGAAGAGAGAGCATTCATCCACGATCCACGATCTGCCATCCTGGAACGGGGCTGGCGGCTTGCGGAGTGGGGATGGAGCGATTTGAATCCGGTCATGAGCGAGATGCCGATCAAGGTGGAGCAGGACGGGTTGGCGCAGAAGATCGTGGAAGCGATCGTGGGCTCGATCACGCGGATTCCGACGACGCAACTGGCGGAGAGCCCGATGCCGGCGGAGGCGGCGCGGGGGATCGCGCACCATGCGGCGTTGAAGGCGGCCGCGGCGGCGGGGACGCTGGGGTTGCCGGCCGGGCCGATCGGGTGGCTGACGATTTTCCCGGAGATGATGAAGGTGTGGCAAATCCAGACGCAGATGGTGGCGGACCTTGCCGGGGTCTATGGCCAGACCGCGTGCCTGTCGCGGGAACAGATGACGTATTGCCTGTTCCGCCACGGGGCGGCGATGGCGGTGCGCGACCTGGTGGTGCGGGTGGGCGGGCGCTATTTGGTGAAGCGGGTGTCGCTGCAAGCCTTCCAGTCGATCGCGAAGAAAGTCGGCATCAAGGTGTCGCAGCGGGCGCTGGGCAAGGCGGTGTCGCGCTGGGTGCCGGTGCTCGGGGCGGTCGGGGTGGCGGGTTACGCCTACTTCGACACGGCGCAGGTCGCGAAGACGGCGATCGAGCTGTTCGAGGGCGGGGTGGAGATCGATCCGGCGGATGAAAGTGGGGCGTCCACTCCGGCGGGGATCCTGGCGGGCTGGAAGGCGGGGGAATTGGACGACGGATCGGCGCGGCAGGGCTTGCTGCGGCTGGGGCTTTCACCGGGCGAAGCGGACGAGGCGATGGGCGTGCTCGACGAAGAGGACGCGACCTGATGAAAGATTCCGGACGCTTGCCGGATACAAAGCCCGCATTCCAGCAACCGGATCCTACGGAAACGCATCGATTCTCCGCTTGCGATCCTTCACCCAGCTTCCCTCGTAACCCATGTTCCGTAACCTACTTGTTGCCGGCCTTGCCGTCCATGCCCCGGCCTTCGCCGAGTCCCGTTTTGAATTCCGTGAAGGCGACCGCGTCGCGCTGTTAGGCGATGCCTTCATCGAGCGCGAGCAGTATGAGGGCTGGATCGAACTGGCGATGACCACCGCTTTTCCGGATCGCGCGGTGACCTTCCGCAATCTCGGCTGGAGCGCCGACACTCCGGCCGGGGCATCGCGCAACGGGCTGAGCCCGCTGCAGGCCGGGCTGGAGCCGGCGGACGAGGGCTGGAAGCAGCTCGAGCTGCAGTTGGAGACCTACAAGCCGAACGTCTTGATCACCGGCTACGGCATGGCGGCCTCGCTGCCGGGCGGGCAGACGCCGGAGGAGTTCAAGCGGGACTTCGAACGACTGCTCGATCGCGCGGCGAAGCTGGAAGGCGGGGTCCGGGTGGTGGTTTTGGGTGCGCCACCGCGTTTTCTCCGGCCGGGGGAGACGGAGGAATCGGTGAAAGCGCATCGTGCCTCGCTGGCGGCGATCAACGCGGTGCTGCGCGAGGTTGCGGAGCGGCGTGGGCATGTCTTCGTGCCGCTGGATTTCCTCGCGGGGCTGGTCCATCCGGAACTGCATTCGGACAACGGCATTCACCTCACGTCGCTGGGCTACCGGATAGTGGCGGGCGCGATCGAGCGCCAGTTGGGATGGACCACGGCGGCTCCCGGCGAGAGCAAGTGGGAGAAAGGTGAAGCCGCCGAGGCGCTGCGGCAGGCGATCCTGCGCAAGAACGAGTGGTTCTTCCATCGCTCACGGCCGGCCAACATGGCCTATATCTTCGGCTTCCGGAAAGGCGAGCAGGGCCGCAACGCCGGGGAGATCCTGGCCTTTGACAAGCTGGTCTCCGATGAAGACGCGCGGATCGCCCGGATGCGCGATCTTTCCAAGAACGTGATCGTTCCGGCACCGCCCGCGCGGGTCGAGTCGCAGTTCGCGGCGAAGACCAAGCAGCCCTATCCGGAGTTCACGGTGGCCGATGGCTACGAGGTCACGCTGTGGGCCGAGAACCCGATGCTGCACAAGCCGACCCAGATGAACTTCGATGAGCGCGGGCGGCTGTGGGTCGCCAGCTCGGAGACCTACCCGCAGATCGAGGTCGGCCAGACGCCGGATGATAAAATCGTGGTGCTGGAGGATACGAACCAGGACGGCAAAGCGGACACTTCGAAGGTCTTTGCCTCGGGTATGATGATGCCGACCGCGGTGCTGCCGGGCGACGGTGGATGTTATGTCGGCCAGAGCACCGACCTGCTGCATTTCAAGGATACCGACGGCGACGGCGTGGCCGACTCCAAGCGGCGGGTGCTGAGCGGATTCGGCACCGAGGACACCCATCACAATCTCCACACCCTGCGCCGCGGGCCGGACGGGAAGCTGTGGATGAACCAGAGCATCTACACCCGCAGCGACGTCGAGACGCCGAACGGCCTGCTGCGCTTGCGGAGTGGCGGCGTGATGCGCTTCGACCCGCGGACGGAGAAGATCGAGACAGTGTTCTACGGTTGGTGCAATCCGTGGGGTCACCAGTTTGACAAATACGGCCAGTCCTTTGTCACGGACGGGGCGGGCGGTGCGGGGATCAACTGGGCGGTGCCGGGTGCGATGTATTTCACCTACGCCCGGGCCGAGAAGATCCTGGGCGGGATCAGCCCGGGATCCTATCCGAAGTTCTGCGGGCTGGAGATCGTCGAGTCACCGATGTTCCCGGCGGAGTGGCAGGGCTCGATGATCACCTGCGACTTCCGTGCCCATCGCATCGTGCGCTTTTCCGTGGCCGAGCAGGCATCGGGCTACGCGGCGCAGGAGTCGGGCGACCTGCTGCGGACCAGCGATGTGAATTTCCGGCCGATCGACGTGAAGATCGGCCCCGATGGCGCGCTTTACATTGCCGACTGGTCGAACCCGATCATCAACCACGGCGAGGTCGATTTCCGCGATCCGCGGCGCGACCGCGTGCACGGCCGGATCTGGCGGGTATCGAAGAAGGGCGCGGCGGTCACCGCATCGCGGAGCTTGGCGGCGGCGAAGGATGCCGAGCTGTTAGGAATGCTGACCAGCGACCATCGCCACGACCGCGAGACGGCGATGACCGTGCTGGTCGAGCGCAAGATGACGCCGGAGCTGAATGCCGCGATTCAAAGCTGGAGTGCGCAGGCAAAGGACGGTCGCACGCGGCTGGCGGCGCTGTGGCTGCGCGAAGGTCTCGGGATGCCGGCGGATTGGGCGGAGCTTGGTTTGTTAGGTCAGGTGCTCGCCGACGAGGACGGACGGATCCGGGCGGCGGGGGTGCGGGTGCTGGGGCAGCAGATCGGCAGCCTCAACGGCCCGCAAGCGCTTGGCTGGCTGGCCAAGGCGGCGAACGATCCTCATCCGCGGGTCCGGTTGGAAGCGGTGCGGGTGCTGTCGAAGCTGTCCGGGCCGGAGCCGATGGACCTCGCGTTTCAGGTGCTGCGCCAGCCGATGGATCGCTTTCTCGACTACGCGCTGTGGCTGAACGTCCGCGATCGTGGCGACGAGTGGCTGAAGGCTCTGTTAGATGGGCGGCTTGCCCTCGCCGGCCGGGAGAGTGCGCTGGATTTCGTCCTAGCGAACCTGCCGGCGGAGAAGGGGATCGAAGGGATCCGCAAGCTGCTGCCGAAGCCCTTGCCGCGCGACGGTTCGGGTCCGTGGCTCGGGCTCGCTTTGAAGACGGCGGATCCGGCGATGACGGGCGCGATTTACACTCAGTTGTTAGAAGGTGGCTTCGATGCTCCCGCCGCGGCGACTGCCTTGCGCGGATTGGAAGCGGCGGTCAGCCAGCGACAGGTCGGGCTGCCGGGTGATGCGATGCGGTTGCGCGGGTTGTTTGATTCTCCCGCGCAGGACACCGCGGCTGCAGCCCTCCGCTTGGCGGGGACACTGCGGGTGGAAGGCTTGCTGGAGCCGATGAAGGTGGTCGCTATCAGTTCATCCGGGCTTCCAGCTTTGCGGGTGGCGGCGATCGACGCGCTGTCGCATTTCGCCTCCGACGCGGCACGGGATGCCTTGGTCGCGGTCGCGGGATCCGATGCTCCGGCGGAGGTGAAGCGCGGTGCGGCGCTGGGATTGGTCCGCCACCATCGGACGGCCGCGCTTGGGTCGATCCGCGCGCTGTTGCCGGGGCTCGATGATCTGGTGCAGGGCCGTGCGTTCTGGCAGCAGGCGCTTTCACTGAGCGGACTGTCGGGTGACCTGGCGAAGGCGTTCCGCGAGCAAGCGCTCGATCCGAAAGTCGCCGCGCTGAACCTGCCGGCGGTGCCGGACATCGACGAGCACGCCGAGCTGTTAGGCGTGCTGCGCCAGCAGGCCGGAGGTGCCGCGATGAGCGGGCCGACGGCGGAGTCGATCCTGAACCTCGCCAAGCTGGCTGCCGAGAAGGGCGACGCCGTCCGTGGGGAAGCGATTTACCGTCAGCCGGGCCTCGCGTGCATCGCCTGCCACGCGATCGGCGGGGCGGGGGGCAAGGTCGGGCCGGACATGACTTCCATTGGAGCGAGCGCGCCGCTCGACTACCTGGTGGAGTCGATCCTGATGCCCGGTGCGAAGGTGAAAGAGGGCTATCACTCGGTGGTGATCGAGACCAAGGACGGTCGCACCCTGATGGGCCGGCTTTTGCGCAGCGGCGGTGGCAGCGTGGTGCTGAGCGATGCTGCGGGGCAGGAGATCACCTTGGCCGACTCGGCGATCGTCAAGCGCACCGATTCCGGCAGCCTGATGCCCGCGAACCTGATCGCGGGGCTGAAGGAGCAGGAGCAGCACGATCTTTTCAAGTTCCTGTCGCAGCTCGGCAAGCCGGGTGATTTCGACGCGACCAAGAGCCGCGCGCCGCGGGTCTGGGCGGTGATGCCGCTGAGCGGTGCGATTCCGGAGACAGCGCTCAAGGGCGACCCCGCGCTGCCGTGGATCCCGATCAACGGGACGGTGAACGGCACATTGCTGGCCGGAGACGTCGCGCCGTTCGCCGGCGCTGCGACCGAGATTCTCGCCGGGGCTCGCGTGGAGCTTTCCGAGGCGAGCGAGGTCACGCTGAAGTTCCCTCAGCCGCCGCTCGGCGTGTGGGTGGATGGCCAGCCGGTGAAGGACGGCCGGGTCCGCCTGGAGACGGGGATTCACAAGATCGTCGTCCGGCACAAAGCGGGCGGGGATCTGCGCTTCGAGTCATCGGCGGGGACTTTCTTGCCGAGTTGGTGAGTGAGGAATGGAACACCCCGACCCGTCATACTCCGGGGCCGTGTGTGGAAATCCGCACACAGCCGGCCTGCCGGAGAACAGTACTGCCGTATTTGTGCAGCTGCTTTCTGCCCGTTTGTCCGAGAATTGCAGGACTGAATTCTGACTTTCATTCCGGGCGTCGATTTCCCACGTTCGAACCATGAGCGTCAAAAGAGAAACGTTCCGCCACGTGGCATCGCTGTGCTTCTTTCTGGCGGCAGCCCATTCACCCGGGCAAGGCGTCGGCCCCGCCAATCCGGGGAAGCCGCCCGTTGCCGGAGTTACCATCGAACCGGTGGTCAAAGGGCAAATCGCGGAGACCAAGTTCACGAACGACACGAATCGCGAGCTTGCCATTGTTTATGGGAGCGAGCGATTCCGTCTCCCGCCCGGGAAGATCAAGTCCGTGCCCAACCCCCAACAAGCGATGGTGGATTTGCGCATCGCAGATCGTCCGGACAAGGGTCTGGAGTGGCGACAGCGCTTTGAGGGCAAGGCCGCTCCCAAGGCCCCGAAGCGGTTCATTCCGTTCCCCTGCGCTGGGCCCAACAAGCCGTGAAAAGAAGGGAGCCGCTCACTTCATCCGCCGGGCGATGACGCCATAGCGCGGACTGAAGATCCAGGCGGCGAGGAAACAGAGGCCGAGAAGCATGACGATGACCCGTCTTTGGTAGCTGGTTTCATGGTGGTGGCTTTCCGGTCAGTGTTTTAGGAACACCGGCGAAATGCGCTTCCACAGAATTTCTTACCCCCCGACTGGTGCGCCGGCTCCAAATCATTCTCATATCCCGCCACACGACCTGCGTCCGAGGAATTTGTTGCGCTTCGTAGCTAGCCATCCTCCCTGAACCTGCTAGTCCCTAATGCAGCATTGTGACCCCTCCCGCCGCATCCTCTTCTTCACCGAATTTTTCCAATTCCCCGCTCGCCCCCGACCTCGTTCTCCGGGTCGGCTTCGCAGGGAAGCGCCAGCTCGACCGCGCCCAGACCGAAATCGTCCGGAACCGCCTCCTCGATGTCTTCAGCGTCATCGGCTGGCGGCTGGTGGAAATCTCGCCCTTGGACGATGCCACGAACGAGCGCCCGGTTCCCGCCATCGCCAAATTCTACTCCCACAAGCGGCCCACCCTCCGCCTCATCCGCGGCCTCTGCGAAGGCGCGGACAGCATCGCTTCCGGTGTTCTTGAGGATCTGATCATGCCTGCCTTGGAAAAGGACTTCGCCGCCGTCGTCCCATTCCCCATCACCGACTACCGCGCCAGCCGCAATCCCGACTTCCTGCCCGAGTTCGACCAACAACTCGCCGCCTGCTCCTACGTCGTCGTCCCCGATGGCATCTACGACAAGCCCGAGGACGCGATCTCTCCCTCTTCCAAACAAGATTCCCAAAACCTCCCAATTCTCACTTCTTACTTCTCACTCGGCGCTTTCCGCTTCTTCCAACCGCCGCCGCCCTGCCTGCTACCCGGAAATGGTCCGCGCTCGGGTGAAAACCGCGAGTCTTCTGCCCACTTCCGCCGCCCTTCCTGCCATTACCGACACCATCCGCCGGAGCGAGAAAATCCGCATCGACGTATCCATTGCCCGGCAGGCCTTACAGCTTTCTTCCACCGGCGAGTGAGATCCCAGCATGTCCCTTCTCCCGCTCTGCATTGACCTCATGATCAGTGAACGCGAAACCAGCACCCCTCCGGATTCCCGTCCGCCCGCTCATCAGCGCGGAGCAGATGGAGCGGATCTTGTCGGTGCGGCGCTCGATTTGCTCAGATGAAGCCTATCGGCAGATCGAAGCTCCTCTGGGCCGCCCGCTCTCGCCCGGCAGAAGGAAGACCTCCGTCAATGGGCAGACCGTGTGGGTCCGCTGCTGAAAAGCGAAGTTCACCACCGTCGCCTGCTACCGGCCGGAGGACAATCTCGGCATCCTCGATGCCCACGACAAGAACCCCGTCCGTGCCGGAGAGCTGCTCGTTCCCGTCGATTTCCTCCCCTGCCACCCCGCCGGTGGTTTCCTTGACTTCATCGCGGAAACCCTAGCTGCCGGCCACTCCACCACGCGGTTGGGACAGTCACAACCGGAAATTAAGCAAACGGATGCCATAACTCACAGCCAAAATCCCCGACCCTCGATCCTCCCCCGTCCCGGCACGCCACCTGCATCCGATGAATTCGTCCCCACTCCCTTCTCGCCATCCTTAGGGATTCCGCTAACGACTATCAGACCCTTGAGACACCTCCCGCCACAGCTCACCATGCAAACACGTCCTCCTCTATCCAAAGCCACGGCAGCCGTGGTTCTCATTGTTCTCCTTGCGGGTATTGCGGCGATGATCTTCCGATCTGGCACCGAAAAGGATGGACTAGGTGAGCAAGCAGTTCTGACCAATCCCGAGTCGAAAGCGCCTCGCCCGACTTTCAACCCCATTGTGGCGGCTAGTCCTGACTCGACCAAATATGGTGATGGAGTCAATTCTGCTCTTCCTAGGTTGAATGGCATCCCTACCATCTCCAGTCCCTCCAAAAGTACTCCCCCGATGCCTCCGCGCCAACCCGCGCCAACTGAAGGCGGTCGTTTGAAAGTGACCGGGGATAAGGGAGCGCCAGTTCCAGGTTCGCAACCGCCTCTTGATCCCGATCCTCCAGAATCCCCTCGCAAAACGCCCAGCACCGAGAAAGAGATGCGCCTCCAGGAATTGATGGCCGAGGTCGCGGCGGAGAAAGACCCGCATGTCGCAGCGCGGACGCAATTGACGATTGGCGGATACATCGTTGGTAATGGTGACTGGGCGGAGGCAAAGAAGCTTTATGAGACGCTGGCTGCTTCACCGTATGCCGAGGTGCGTTCGTCGGCGGTGCGGAATCTGGAGGTGGTGAACCGAAATCTTGCCCTGGAGAGCGAGAAGGACATCAAGCGTCGGGAATGGCTCCAGCTTGATCTGGCGCTGCTGCATCAGAGCTACGGCCATGAGAAGGCGGCGAAGACCATGCTCCGCAAATTGCAGGCTAACTCCATCCAGGACTCCATCCGCCAGCAGGCGGCTCAGCGCCTCGCCACTTACGTCACGCCGCCGCTTCCCACACTTCCAGCACCTACCCCAGAAGGAAAACCATGAACCGCTCCAGCCTTCAGTCACGCCTTCGTCGTTCCAAATTGCTCACCCATGCGCTGGTTGCGGTGCTGACCGTGCAGATGGCCTTGCCGCCGCAGTTGCGAGCGGAGGGGGTGTTCACGGGTGTCACCGTCTCCTCTACCTATGATGGCATTCGCGTCAGGTTAAGGCCCGGATCCCTGATTCCACGGGGGATTGACGACGCCGTTTGTCCCGCATGACGTGGTCGGGGTAGGGCTCGAAATCG
>JAYTLR010000098.1:0-25162 GCA_043729195.1 Akkermansia sp. | reverse complement strand
GAACATCGCGGCCATGCGCTTCGGCCCGGACGGCGCGATGTATTTCGTCACCGGCGGCCGCACCACGGCCTCGCGGCTCTATCGCGTCCGTAATACCGGAAAGAAGGACGAGAGCACGCCGAAGACCCTCCTTGCCAACCGCGAGCTGCGGTCGCTGAGGCATTCGCTCGAACGCTACCACGACGGCGGTGCGGGCGGCATCGAAGCAGTGGACAAGGCGTGGCCTCACCTCGCCCACGATGATCGTTCCATCCGCTACGCGGCACGGCTCGCGATCGAGAACCAGAGCCTCGACCTCTGGCGGGAAAAGGTCTTCACCGAGAAGAATCCGCGCGCCGCGAACTACGCCGCCATCGCGCTTTGCCGACATGCCAATCCCTCCCTCTCGGGCCGCGTGCTCGACCTGCTCGGCGGGATTTCACTGGACTCTCTCGAACCCGACGAGCGCCTCGCCCTGCTGCGCGCCTACTCGCTCTCCTTCATGCGTCTCGGCAAACCGGCCGGCGGGCAACTCGCGGCGGTGATCGGGAAGCTCGATCCGCATTACCCGGCAAAAGACGACACTTTGAACGCCGAGCTCTGCCGCGTCCTCGCCTACCTCGACGCACCTTCCGTCGTTGGGAAAACCATCGCCCTGATGAAGACCACCCGCGCCGAGACAGTGGACTACGACAAGGAGATGCTGGAACGCCACGAGTATGGCGAAGATATCCTGAAGATGATGGCGAACACGCCGAACACCCGGAATATCCATTACGCCTATTGCCTGCGGCGGGTTCAGCAAGGCTGGACGCTGGAACACCGGCAATACTACTTTGGCTGGCTCAACGACTCGCTGGAAAACAGCGGCGGCAGGAGCTTCACCGGCTACATTCGGTCCATCCGGGAGGATGCCATCGAACACTTGGATCCGAAGGACGCCGCCGCGGTGGCAGGACTCCTCAAGAACATCGGGACGATCGATCTCTCCAAGCTGCCGACCCCCGCCGGACCGCCGGTCGCGTGGACGGTCGAGTCGGCGATGAAGCTCTTTGAGACCGACCTCCACGGCAGGGATTTCGAGAACGGGAAGAAGATGTTCTCCGGCGGCTTGTGCATCGCCTGCCACCGCTTCGGCGGCTCGGGCGGCACCTCGGGGCCGGATCTCGGGTCGGTCGGCAAGCGCTTCTCGATCCGCGACATCCTCGTCGCCGTCTGCGAGCCCAGCCAGTCGATCTCCGAGCAGTACATGGCCAGCGTCGTGACGCTGAAAGACGGGGGCTCGCTGCACGGCCGTTTGATCTACCGGAACGACAAGGAAATCGCCGTCGCGCCGAACCCTTTCAACAACGCCGAGTTCAAGAAAGCACCCGCCGACCAGGTGACGAAGATCGAGTTCTCCCAGACCTCGATGATGCCACCCGGCACCATCTCCGGGATGAATGCCGACGAACTCAAGGACCTGATCGCCTATCTGGTCTCCGGCGGAAATCCGAAACACGAGGCCTTCCAGCCGAAATGAATCACCCCGTCGTCCCCATGATCCGCGCGCTGCTCTTGTCCGCGATGCTGGCGACCTCGTCGTCCGCGGAGGAAAAGCCCGCCGCCGCGCCGAACTTCGTCTTCATCCTCGTGGACGACCAGCGCAACGACACGCTCGGCTGCGCCGGACACCCGCACATCCGCACCCCTCACATCGACCGCCTCGCCGCGCAGGGCGTGCGCTTCAGCAACGCCTTCGTCACCACTCCGATCTGCATGTCCAGCCGGGCGACGATCCTCAGCGGCATGACCGAGACCGGCCACGGCTACACCGGCGGCGGCCCGCCCGCGATCCCGCTGTTGAAAGCGGACATCGACACCAGCTTCCCCACCCTGCTGCGTGCGGCGGGCTACCGGAATGGATTCTACGGCAAGCTCCACTTGAAGTTCACCGAAGGCCAGGCCCCCGCGATGAAGCGGCTCTATGACGACCACCGGCTTTATCAGGGTGGACCCCATTTCGTCCCGATGCCCGACGGATCAAAGCGGCACTGCGATGACCGCGTCGGCGATCACTCGGTGGACTTCCTCCGCGACCAACCCGCAAACCAACCCTTTTGCCTCTACCTGAGTTTCAACATCGCCCACGCCCGCGACGATGACCACCGGCCCGGCAGCGGTCACTACCCCTGGCCGCCATCGGCCGATGGGCTTTACGAGGACATCGAGCCTCCCCCGCCCCGCCTCGGCGATCCGAAGATCCACGCGATGCATCCGGACTTCATGCGGGATTCCATGAACCGCGACCGTTGGTTCTGGCGCTGGGACACGCCGGAGAAATACCGCATCAACATGCGCGCCTATTACCGCATGATCACCGGCATGGACGCCGTCATCGGCCGGGTGCTCGCGGAACTCGAAACCCGCGGCTTGGCCGACAACACGGTCGTCATCTACACCGCCGACAACGGCCTGTTCATGGGCAACCGCGGCTTCGCCGACAAGTGGCTGCACTACGAAGAGTCGCTCCGTGTCCCGCTGATCATCCACGATCCCCGGCCCGGCAGGACCAAGCCGGGAACGGTTCATCCCGCCATGGCCCTGAACGTCGATCTCGCGCCGACCCTGCTCGACCTCGCTGGCGTGAAGATCCCTGAAAAATACCAAGGCCGCAGCCTGCTTCCGCTGCTGAAAGGTGCCACCCCGCCCGACTGGCGTGAGGAGTTCTTCTGCGAGCATCACTCCACCAACCCACGGATCTCCGAATGGCTCGGCATCCGCGGCAAGCGATACACCTACGCCCGCTATGTGAAACAGACTCCGGTCTTCGAAATGCTACACGATCTCGATAAGGACCCCGACCAATTGACCAACCTCGCCTCCGACCCCGGCCATTCCGAAATCCTCCGCCAGTTCCGCGACCGGACCGACGACTACGAAAAGCGCTACAGCCGGCCGGAGATTAAACAGCTCAAGGCCAAGTCCGTGGCAAAAGAGAAGAAGCCCGAGTGATCCCCGGCATCGCCAGCCCGGCCCTTTTGAATGACGATTCAGGGTTGCGGGTCGGTCCGCGCTTTGAATCCTGTCGTCAGCACCGATCACCCTCCTTTGCGACCCCCTCCGTGACCTCCGCGCCTCCGCGGCCTGCCCTTCGTAGCTTTAGCGAAGAAGGGTTCGTTTCGCTCTCTTGCCCGATCCTCTAACAAACCATGAAAACCGCACTCATCACCGGCGGCTCCCGCGGCATCGGCCTCGGCTGCGCCAAGGCCCTCGCCGCCTCCGGCCATGCCATCGCCATCAACGGAATCCGTGCCGAGAGCGAGGTCGCCGACGTGCTCGCCGAACTCCGCGCCGCCGGAGCACCCGAGGTGATCTACTGCCAGGGCGATGTCGGCACTTCCGAGGGTCGCGCCGCGATCCTCTCCACCCTGCGCTCCCGCTTTCCGCGCCTCCACGTGCTGGTCAACAACGCCGGCGTCGCCCCCGCCGAGCGCAAGGATGTGTTAGAGACGACCGAGGAATCCTTCCAGCGCCTGATGCGAATCAACCTCGAGGGTCCCTACTTCCTGACCCAGGCCGCCGCGAACTGGATGATCGAAAGCCGCCACGCCGACCCCGCGTTCGACGGCTGCATCATCAACGTCAACTCGATCTCCGCGACCGTGGTCTCCGTGAATCGCGGCGAATACTGCGTCTCCAAAGCCGGCCTCGGCATGGTCACCCAGCTCTTCGCCGCCCGCCTCGGCGAGTTCGGCATCCCCGTCTATGAAGTCCGCCCCGGCGTGACCAAGACCGACATGACCTCCGGCGTGACCGACAAATACGACAAGCTCATCGCCGAAGGCCTCTGCGTCACCCCGCGCTGGGGCTTCCCCGAGGACGTCGGCAAGGCCGTCGCCAGCCTCGCCACCGGGAACTTCCCCTACTCCACCGGCCAGATCATCATGGTCGATGGCGGCCTGACGATCCCGCGCCTCTGAACGGGGGATTTCCCTGCCCGCTCGCACCTGATGATCTGGGCTCGTTGAACCTTGAATCGATGCAAAATCCTCACGCTTCCATTCGGACTTCAATGCACCCGAGGTGCGAGCCCGCTTACCCTGCGCATGCATTTCACCGAGAACGGGAATCGGAGAGCCCGGGCCCCAAACAGGAGCCGAACAGATTCAAGCCCACCCCGAGGATCCCCGGTCAAATCCGGTGGCAGCGAGGATAAAATGTGATTTTGCGAGAACCGACCCCAAACACGAAACATGCGAGAAGAAAGCCGTGCAATTCGGCAGGGATTTCGTACCGAAACTACCAGATGAAATCCCGTCTCCACCGCAGGTATGCCGCGCTGCAAGACAAACTCGCGAAGCTCGGACCGGTGAGTCAGGGCAGCGTGGCGAGCTGTCCGCCGAACTCGTGGCGATGGACCTTCAAGGTAAAAGGAAAGACCGCGTGCGTCGCCCTGTCCGAAGAGCAGGCGAAGCAAATGTTGGAAGCCATCGACAATCACAAGCAGCTTGAGGAGATCGTGCGGGAAATGCGGGAGATTACCCAGACGCTGATCCTGGAAACCGTGCCGGGAGTGCGCCGGCGAAAGCCCCTCTCATCCATCCCAAAAGCCTCTTAAGTCAGCGCCATTCAGAACTGACCCCATTCACTGACCCCATTCACCCGATTGCCATGCCAAGCCCATGTAGCCTGCGACGAGAACATTCACGACGAGCGACAGCAGAATGAATGTCATAAACGCAGAGTTTCGGTTCTTGAAAGTTCAATCTGGAGGCACCGGCGGAGATTAGACGTCCTGAGCGGAAAGTATGAGAGACCTTACCCGCCGTTACCACGGCTGACTTGTTGGCCAAGAGGCTCTGCTTTCTCCAGAATTGCGATCACCTGATGGAGATGACCTCGACTGCTTTATTTCCGCGCAAATTGCCGTCGTCGGGAACGCCCGTCTTCCTAAGCATGAAGTAAGTCGGATCGCCTTTCGCCTTTTGAATACTTAACTCCTTTGGCACGGTCATGGAATTAAGATGATAGGAGGTTCCGTATCGCTTCCCTCCAACCGCGCCCACCGCCAAGGACCCACTCGCCGGATCACCGCTTTTCACGGCCTGCAACAGGATCGTGTAATCGCCGCTGATCCCTTCGGGGGAGCCGAGAGGTCGATGCTCGATTTCCAATTCATTCTTTCCTGATTCATTGAGCTTCTTTGCTCCAGCCTCCAAGTCGTAGGCCAGGCGGGTTGCCGCATCCGTCGCCACGTTGCAAGCTGATAGGAATGCCAGCGCGGCGAGAACAGCAATTGTTTGTAAATATTTCATGGTAGGTATTTTCTCACCTCGAACCAATCGGCCACGCACGGCGGGATGCAAGCTCGAATTCAATTTGAAGGGCGGATCCCCATTGGATGGAGCGTATTGCTACGCCTGTTTTTACATTCTCGCTACCTGCTCATCTTTCGGATCAGGAAGCCCCGTATGTCATCAACGTGAGTGCAACGGCGTTGCTGGCGGCGTGAGACACCATGGTCATCCATGTGGCTGTCCACCAATTTCGATCCCGCCAATGAACGTAGGTGAAAGCTAAATAAAATCCGCCAACCAAGCCCGCTGCCAGTCCGACGACAATACCTTCAAACACATGCATGATGCAAAACAAAGCGGTGCAGACTGCAATTTGGTGCCATATCTTTGTTTTTAGTAGGCGCAAGATCTCGGTTGGAATCATCTGAAATATAATTGTTTCAAGAAATGGCGCTCCAATGACTACCGAAACAGCCAATAACCAAAAAGACTCTTCGGGCGATTCTCGTTCTTCAAATTGAGTAATACTAGCTAGTGCGGAGACAACGCATGACAGTAGGAAGCTCTCTAGGGTGATACGCCACAAAAAATCGAATCGTTTTCGTTCACGATGTTTCTGGAAATGAGCGATTAGGAATTTCATGTGACTGGGCCTGACGTCAAAGGTGTATTACGGCGCAAAAAGAACTTACAGAGCGAAGCAAAAAAACGATGCTTCCCGTAGGTTCCACCATTGAATGGTTAGGTGTTGCGGGCATTTGTAATTACTGGCGGCTGACGGAAGTGAGTGACTACGGGGCGGTAAAGAAGAAGGATCGCCGCGACGATAATGTAACAAATGGCAATCGCTGGTCGCGAGATGCAGTAGAGAAAAGGACCAAAAGACATCTCAGCGGAAGGCACATGGAATGACCCGAGAAATCCGCAGAGAAGAAGGGCTGCGGCAGCAAGACTCACTGCCAGAGCGACCCAACGTGCCCATGGAGCGCCCCGCAAAAGATACCATGTAACAATGCAGACTCCGAGAAGGCGTGGCAAGTCACGAAGCGCCTTTGGGAGCATCGGGTTCGCGGTTGATACGTGAACAGCGAGGAATGCGAAGCCGCATAAGGCGAACACAGTTGCGAGGACGGCAATTGAATTACTGACACTTTGGGGACTGACTTGCGGCGTGGATTTCATGGTTCGTACTTTCTTTATTTTAGCCTAACAGTATTGTTGAACGACACGTCGGGTTTGGGGGCTACTCACCGCCCGGTCGGTGGCTATGACTATGGGGCAAAGGCGACCGGGACTTTCGGAGTTTGGCTCCCTCATTCATGGGGGGACTCTGGACCCTGGAGGTTGGGAATCCAAGTCGATTGTGGGCGGCGGGGCGTTTGGGGATTATATGGAGTTGTGACATTCCTGTCGCAACCACCACGCGGCTTTGTCGCGACAGGAATGTCGCGACTCCATTACGCTTTGAACTTCCCTCCGGCCTCGCTGGCGCGGCCCATGACGGCTCCAGTCCGGCGCTGGAGGATGAACGGAGTCAGCACACTCTTTGGTGTCTTCGGCGGCGGACGATGAAACCTGATGCCAGGAATGTAACCGCTCCGTGCAAAGGCCCTGATCCGGGGGGATCAGGGCACTTTGGTGGGCCCTGCGGATAGCCGGACTGTGTCCCCGGATGGAGCGAGAGATGGTCAACGTTTCGGATCAGGCGACGGCGAGCGGGAAGCGTTGATGAGACGACAGAAGCCATTCGAGCGCTGCCTGCATCTGTTTTGTTTGGCGACTTCATGGCTGTGCCAAGGCGCTGCCCATGGCTTGGACGCGGGCGTCTCCTTCGCCCCGCGTGGGGCAAAGCCATCCTCCTTCGTCGTGTTCGTTCCACGCGTAGATAATGACCGCCTGTGCTTCCGCGTTGCCGGGATGACTGCGAGTCCACTCCACGGCCTTCCTGACGTGTTTGCCAATCTCCGCAGGTTTGGGTTGTTGGTAGAACCTCTCAATGTCGGCACCCCATCCTTCGTTTTGCTCCCAAAAAACGGGGGTCTCGATTCGCGGTCGACGATCCCAGCCGGTCATCGCTAGCGGAACGACCTGGGCTCCGGTGTCCATGCTGCGCTTCCAGAAATCTTCGACATAGTCTGTCAGGTCCGCGAAAGGAGCATCCTTGCCACCCGCCTGCACCGCATAGGCACTGATGGCGTCGCAGCCGCTGGCGTCAGCAAACGCCTTGGCCTTGTCGGGCCACGGAACCATCGCCACACAATAAGGTTCCGGCAGCCCCCGAGCATGGGCGGCGGCGCGAAGCGCGCCGACTGCCTTGCGAAAACCACCGGCCTTTGCCCATGCCAACTCATTGGCCTCCGAGGCCAGATTCAAGATATAGAAGAGCGGACGTCTGTTCAGGACCGTTTGGTGGTTTGGTCGCGCCATAAGGTCGGCAAATCGTGCCGCTTCTGACTCCAAATTGTCCGGCCTCCAATGACTCGCGTCGCCAATCATGCAAAAGCGCACCTTGTCGCAGGCTGGGTTTGCCAGATAACGTTTCAGTGCCCGGCTCATCGGGCTTTCGACGTCGTAGGCGCAGAAGGCCCAGTAGTCGAGCCCCGCCGCCAGCGCATAATCAATCTCGCGCGTCATGACCGCATCGGAGTCTCCGGCGATGGTCACGGCCCCATCCTTGGCCACCTCGGCAAAGAACGGGAGTCGCCACTGCCATTGTTTCGGGGAAAGGCTCTTCTGCACCGCGCGACCAATCTCGCTCCCTTCACCGTGCCACGCATCCCAACGGATGGCACCCACAGCAACGCCGCGAGCGGCTGCTCGCTCAGATGCTGGGCTCGATGGCATCATCATGAGTAGCGACGCCAGCAAAGCTAGTATCAATCGTGTTGTCATTCGGGAACTGTCGCTGAGTCGCCTAACAACCGGTTGGGCTTGGGGTTACTCAGCAACCGGTTTGTGAGTCAGGGGCAAAGGCAACACGGACCCACAGACCATAAAGACCTCCTTCATGTGAGGATTGTGGACGCTGGAGGCTGGGAATCCAAGCGGTTTGTGGGGCCATGCACAGCCCTCCAGTGTCTGGCTCTGAAGGGATAGGGGTCGCGAGATTCGTGTCGCGACAGAAGCAGGCGGAATGGTTGCGACAGGAATGTCGCAACTCCTTAGGCGGAGACGTCCTCGTTGAAGAAGACCTTGAGCTGCTAGGAATTTGCTTTCGGCTGCTAGGAATTTGCTTTCGGCGGGATGCTCCTGAAACAGCCGTTGGGCCGGTCCGGAGGGCGGGGAAAATGGGGTTGCGGGGGAAAAGGGGGATTCTGGTCAATGGGGTCCTCATGCTTTAACATTATCGGCCAATTTTTTGATCTGTGAGGACTGGTCCCATTGACTGACCCTATTAGCGCATTCGGTGGAGTCTGCGGTGGACGGGGCGAGTCTAGGAGCTTCGAGCTGGCCCTCAGCCAGCGGGGCGGAAGCGAGGAGCCCGGCGATCAGCGCGAGGCATGCGGGGGGGGGAGATGCGAGAGAGTCATGGGGGAAGAGGAGAGGAAGATCTGGACGAGATGAAGGAAGATGAAGTGACGATTCCGGCAAAGAGCGCGGGCCTCACGACGATGATGCCACCATGGCTATCGAGAAGCAGCCGGAGAGCAAGGAGTCTTTGATGGAAGAATTCCTGATGTTCAGGTGACCGGTCTTGCGTCCCGTGCCGGGTCTTCCTAGCGTCCGCCTCCCGCATGTCCGTCAAGATCCGCTTCACTTCCGCCGCCGCCACCCGTGTTTGGGGTCGCGTGTTTGGGGTGTTTGGGGTGTTTGGGGTCGGTTCTCGCAAAATCACATTTTTGCTACCTCGGGCGTCTGTCTTCGGGGGGGGCTGGAAATTCTAGTGGGTCACGCGAGCTGACATTTCGTGTGAATGAAGAGGTAACAGGATGCGCATTTCAACACCTCTGGGTTTTTTGAATCGTCGTGCGGCGTGGCTTTGCATCGCAATCGTCCGCCCTCGCTCAGTCGCCGCCTTTGAGAAGAAAGCGATTGATGATGGCTTTGTACGTAAGCGGTCAACAGAACCCCTCTACCGGACCGCCGCCCGATTGCGGTAAGGTCCGGGTCCATGGAAACACCAACCGATTCCTCCGCCGGCACCATCATCATCAAGAGCGACCGCACCGACCGCACCCGTTACACCGCCCAGTACAAGCGCGAGGTGCTCGACGCCTTCGAGTCCAGCAGCCTCAGCGCGCCCGCCTTCGCCATGCAGTGTGGCGTCAATCAAGTATCCGACCTTCGCGGCATGGATCGCGGGGCGGCGGCGAAGCTCGCCGAGCGGACCCGTCCACCGACTGCCGGCCCCGCCAGCCTTCCTGCTCGCCGAGATCGGCGATGCCCAGCTCGGCGAGACGCTTGAGGTCCGCTTGCCCGGCGGAGCCGTGGCCGGCGCCACCGGACCCGCCCAGCTCAAGCTGCTCGCCTAACTCCTGCGCCAACTCGCCTGAGGCCCACCGCCATGCTCACCTTCAACGGCAACCTCAAGGTCTACGTCGCGCTGGAACCCTGCGACATGCGCAAGAGCTTCCACGGCCTCTCCGCCATGGTGCGCAACCATCTCGGCCTCGATCCGCTCAGCGGCGCGGCCTACCTCTTCACCAACAAGTCCCGCAACCTCATCAAGATCCTCTACTTCGACAACTCCGGCTACTGGGTCGTGGCGAAGCGGCTTGAAAAGGGCCGCTTCAGCTGGCCGCAGGACATCGAGGGCGACCGCCGCAAGCTCGTGCTCAAGCCCACCGCGCTGGCCATGCTCACAGACGGCATCGACTTGCGCGACGGCTCCAGCGCCCTTGGTATGAACTACGATAAATCTCGTAGTGCCACGCTGGACCGGCACGCGGCCTGCTTCCCTTGGGCGTCTCCCGGGGGGCTGTCCTTGAATTTTGAATCTGTTAGACACGGAATACCCTTGCCGGTTGCATTTGCTTGCCATCACGCCCCGCAGCACTTCTTGAACTTGCGGCCGCTCCCGCAGGGGCAGGGCGAGTTCCGGCCCACGGCACCGCCACTGGCAACGAGCGGATTCGCGGATTCGCGGGGACGGATCGGCCGGTGAGGCCGGAGGACGCGCCACGGGCGGTGGCAATTTCCCCTACACAGCCAGATAGCCCTTGCTTCTTGGGCTTTCAAAATTCGCGCCTTTCGCGTTCTTTAGCGGTTGAGATCCAACTACCGAGCCTCATTCCGACTCCGCGTCAACAAGTCGAGCGCCCCTGCACCACTTCCGAACATCCCCCAACCGCGCTATAGGCGCAGCACCTTTCTCCTGCTTTCCTCCCGCCATGCGCTACGCCATCTGCAACGAAACCTTCGGCTCCATCCCGCTCGCCGAAGCGGCCGCTCTCGCCGCGAGGATCGGCTACACCGGCCTGGAAGTCGCGCCCTTCACGCTGGCCGACGACGTGGCCACGGTGACCCCGCACGACGCCGAAATCCTCGGCCGCCAGGTGCGCGAGCAGAGCGTCGAAGTCATCGGCCTCCACTGGCTGCTGGCGAAGACCACCGGCTTCCACCTCACCACGCCGGACGATGCTGTTAGAACGGCCACCGCCAACCGCGCGAAGCACCTCGCCGACCTCTGCCACGCGATGGGTGGCTCGATCATGGTCTGGGGCAGCCCGCTCCAACGCTCGCTGGAGCCCGGCTGGAACTACGACGACGCCTTCGCCCGGGCCGCCGAGGTCCTCCGCGCCGCCGCCGAGCATTGCGGACCGCTCGGCGTGACAATCGCGATGGAACCGCTGGGCCCCGGCGAAACGAACTTCCTGACCTCCGCGGCGGAAACGATCCGTCTCTGCCAGGCGGTCGATCACCCTGCCTGCAAGCTCCACCTCGACGTCAAGGCGATGAGCTACGAGGACCGGCCGATCGGCCAGGTGATCCGCGAGAGCAAGGACTGGACCATCCACTTCCACGCCAACGACCCAAACCTCCGCGGCCCGGGGATGGGCGAAGTGGAATACGGCCCGATCGTCGATGCACTTCGGGAAACCGGCTATGACGGCTGGATCTCGGTCGAAGTCTTCGACTACACTCCGAGTCCGGAAGCGATCGCGATGGAGAGTCTGGCGAATCTGCGGCGCTTCTTCGCCTGAAGGCCCACTGGGAGCGCGGAACCGGAGCGAAGCGGAGATGGCCGGAGGCAATTCATTCCGCGCTCCCGGTGAAATCAATCTTCCGGCAGCGGCTGGCCTTTGGTCTCCGGCAGGAAGGGCAGCACGATGATGCCGAGCAGGTAAATCAGGCACATCCACGACGCGGCGTCGCGGAAAGCATCGATCCTGGCAAGGGCCACATTTTCACCGGCTCTGGTGGCTTCCGCCGCGGCTTGTTCCCCCAGCTCCTTGGCGAGGTAGGCCAAGGTGAGCGGCCCGGAAGCCGCCACGTAGCGGCCGACATTGTAACAGAACGAGACCCCTGTGGCACGCAGGCGGGTCGGGAAAAGTTCCGGCAGATAGATCGAGAAACCGGCAAACACCGAGAGCTGGAAGAAACCCATGAGCGGCGCCATCCACAAGATGTCCCACTTGCCGCCCACCTTGCCGAGCATCTGGAAGACGAAAGCGGTCACGACCAGCGCGCCGATGAAGAAAAACCGGAAGGCCGGCTTGCGACCGAGGCGCTCGGTCACCCGGGTGAAGGCAAGCATGCCGGCGAAAGCTCCGAGGTTGAAGAAGAGGAGATTCAAGGAGCCCCAGACCTGCTTCCCCTTGGTGACTTCTTCCGGCGTCGCGCCGCTGGCACTGAAGCTCTGGGCAATGATGTCGCTGACGAGGTCGGTCGAGAACACTCCGATGCCCCACAGACCGATGACTCCGGCGCATGAAAGGATCATTCCGAGCAGCGAGTGGCGGCGCCAGGTCGGATGGGAAAAAAGATCACCGTAGGATCCCGACTTCTTGCCCTGAGCCGTAGCCCGGTCGCGGGCCTCGATCCATGACTGCGGCTCTTTCATCTTGAGCTGGATCGTGGCGACCAGGAAAGCCGGCAGCGCCCCGATGACGAAAAGCCACATCCAATAGTTCGGATCCTTGCCGAGAGCGGTGAGCGCGATGACCAAGCCGATGATGCCCGCCGCCACGTTGCCAACGGCGGAAAACGACTGAAGCACACCGAGCGCGCGCGGCCGGACATGACCCGGCACCGTGTCCGCGACCAAGGCGACCGCAAGACCAAAGACACCACCGACGCCGAGCCCGGTCAGGAAGCGGAAAATGGTGAAATCAAGATAGTGGGGCGAAAGATCCTTCAGGGCGGGAATCGCGTTCAGGTTCAGCGCCTGGGCCACTGTCGGGAGGTTGGGAAAGCCGGCGAGGGCCGACAAGCCGGTTGCGAGCGAGTAAAGCAGCACCGTGACCGCCAGCATCTTCGCCCGTCCGAAACGGTCCCCGAGCGACCCGAAAATCATCCCGCCGGTGGCCCACCCGAGCACGAAGATTGCGGTGGCAATCCCGCCGTAGAACTTGGTATCCGCGCCCGGCTCCAGGAGTGCCGCCATCGCGGGATTTCGCGCCAGATTGAAGAGCTGCTGGTCGAGGCAGTCGAACAGCCAAGCCAGCGTCGCCACGATGAACACGAGACGCTGGTGGGGCTTAAGCTGCGACCACCAGCCATCGGCAGAAGGATTGGATTTGTCGGACAAGTTGCTCATTGGGGCTCAGGCTTGAGGTTGACGGACTCCAAAGTGCCGGACGCCATCCGGCAAGCCTGAAAGCGAGCCCCCGGAAAGCCCGTTCTCGACAAGCACCGCTACGACAGGTTTTCTCGCCGTCACGACGTCTATGGGCATCTTGTCATACAGCCCGTAGCCGCGACTAGAACTCAATCACACGCTGGATCCGGCTCCTTGACATCAAAGTATCACCGTATCACCGTATCACCATGAGAACGACGCTTACGCTGGACGATTCCATCTACGAGACCGTGAATGCCATGGCAAAAAGCTCGGGCAAGCGGCTGGGAGAAGTCGTGAGCGAACTGCTGAGGCAGCGGATCGAGACCCCACCCACGATGCTGCATGCGGCGGGGGACGACGGCTTTGATTTCATCACTTTCCCCCCGACTGGCAGCATGATCCGGAGCGAAGATGTCCGCCGGGCAATCGCAGAGGAGGGTGTGGATTAACCCGTCATGTTCCTTTACGACGTCAACCTGCTGCTTGCCATGTTCACCGCCGATCATGAGCACCATGCGGCCGCCCGTCGCTGGCGGGCCTCTCTCGTTGACAAGCGGTGGGCCACCACCGATCTCACCATTTCCGGATTTGTCCGCCTCTCGGGAAACCCTCACATCACTTCCCATCCGAAGTCCCCGCTGGAAGCTTGGCGGCTTCTCACCGGCAACTTCGCGGGATCCAATCACCACGATCTCAACAGCACCCCACCCGCATCCGATCCTCTCCCGGAGATCCTCCGCCGCTGCCAAGGTTACCGGCAAGTGACCGATGCCTTTCTTATCCGCCTCGCCATCGCGAACCGCGCGGTTCTGGCAACTTTTGATTCGGGTCTTCAGCATCTCTCACCCGAGCCTCAGGCGATTAAAGTCGTCCCACTCTTTTGAACATCCAACGCAAACCATCCATGAAATTCGGAATCATCGGCGCCGGCATGATCGGCCACTTCCACGCCAAGGCCATCACCGCGATGAGCGGCGGATCGCTCCACTCCGTCTTCGACCTCCGCGCCGATGCCGCCGAAAAACTGGCCGCCGAATATGGTGCGAAGGCTTACTCCGACCTGGCCTCCTTCCTCGCCGATCCGGAGCTGGAGATCGTCACCGTCGGCACCCCGTCCGGTGCCCACCTCGATCCCTCGCTCGCCGCGCTCAACGCCGGCAAGCATGTGATTTGCGAGAAGCCGCTGGAAGTCACCGTCGAACGCATCGACACCCTGATGGCCGCTGCCAAGGCCAACGGCAAGACCCTCGCCGCCGTGCTCAACCGCCGCTTCCACCCCGGCATGGAGGCCTTCAAGAAAGCCTCCGACGAAGGCCGCTTCGGCACGCTGACCTCCGCGTCCTGCTACGTGAAATGGTTCCGCGACCAGGCCTACTACGACTCCGCCGGCTGGCGCGGCACCTGGGCACTCGATGGCGGCGGCGCGCTGATGAACCAGTCGATCCACACCATCGACGCCCTGATTTATCTCGCCGGCCCGGTGAAAGCCGTGCAGGCGAGCATGGCCTGCCTGGCCCACGAACGCATCGAGGTCGAAGACATCGCCGTCGCGATCGTCGAGTTCGAAAGCGGTGCGCGCGGCGTGATTGAAGGCTCCACCTGCACCTGGTCCAAGGACGGCCACCCGGCCCGCGTCCAGCTCTCCGGCACCGAAGGCTCGGTCTTCCTCGCCGACGAGGCCTTCGAGATCTGGGACTTCATGCAAGAGAAGCCGGAAGACGCCGGCATCCGCTCGACCCTGATGAAAGGTCAGGCCGCCGGACTCGGCGCGAACGATCCCAAGGCGATCAATTTCTACCAGCACCAGCGGAACTTCGAGGAGGTCGTCAATGCCATCGCCGAAGGCCGCGAGACCACCGTCTCCGCCGCCGAAGCGCGCAAGCCGGTCGCCGTCATCCGCGCGATCTACGAAAGCGCGCAGAACGGCGGCAAGCGGGTGGAACTCTGAGACGTTGCCGAGGCCCGAAGCATCCGCTAGCCTACGTCGCATGACCGCGCTCAAGCATCCTTCACCCGTCAGCGTCGCCGATTACCTCGCCGGCGAAGAGCTCGCCGACGCAAAGCACGAATACCTCGGCGGGGTGATTCATGCCATGGCGGGCGGAAACGCCCGGCACAGCGCGATTTCAACCAGCGCCGTGGGTTCCCTAGTCGCTCAACTCCGCGGAAAGCCCTGCCAGCCCTTCAACAGCGACATGAAGGTCCGGATCGAGCTGCCGGACCACACCCGCTTTTACTATCCCGACGCGATGGTTGTCTGCAGCCGGGGCCCGGAAGCCGCCCATTACCAAGACCACCCGGTCGTGATCGTGGAAGTTCTCAGCGAGTCCACCCGGCGGATCGACCTGACAGAAAAGCGCGACGCCTACCTCGCCATCGGGACCTTGAAACAGCTCATCCTCATCGAGCCCGACGAGGCCCGCGTCATTGTCTATCGCCGCAAGGCCACGGGCGGTTTTGAAGCAGAAGAGCACCGCGGGCTTGATGCCGTCATCGCTCTCCCCGAGATCGAGGCCGAACTACCTCTCTCCGAACTCTACGAACGCGTCACTTTCTAACAAATGTCCACTTTGAAACTCACCGGATTCGCCGACGAGGCCGCCCGCGACCTCGAAACCCAGATCAAAGCCACCCGCGAACTTGGATGGTCCGCCATTTCCGCCCGCGGCGTGAACGGCTCCAATCTCCACGAGCTGCCGCAGGACCAGTTCGACCAGGTCGCCGACCGCCTCGACGAGGCCGGCATCCACATCCCGGAGTTCGGCTCGCTGATCGGGAACTGGGGCAAGAAGATCTCCAGCGACTTCGAGATCACCCTCGCCGAGATCGGCCGCGCCATCCCTCGCATGAAGCGCCTCGATACCCCGCTGATCCGCGTGATGTCCTATGCTCAGGAACCCTGGGGCGAGGACCAGCACGAACAGGAACGCTTTCGCCGCCTCCGCGAGATCGTCCAGCGCTTCTCCGATGCCGGCCTGCAAGCCGTCCACGAGAACTGCATGAACTGGGGCGGCTTCTCGGCCGACCACACGCTCCGCCTGATCGAGGAAATTCCCGGCCTCAAGCTGGTGTTCGATACCGGCAATCCGCTCTTCCAGCGCGACCGCTCGAAGCCCGAGCCGAGCCCGTGGCAGGACCCGTGGGAGTTCTGGACGAAGGTCCGCGACCACGTCGCCCACATCCACATCAAGGACTGCATCAGCCCGACGATCGAAGGCGTCGAGCCGGTCTACACCATGCCCGGTGAAGGCGAGGCGCGGATTCCCGACATCCTCGCCGACGCGAAGTCACGCGGCTACGACGGCTGGGTCGCGATCGAGCCTCACGTCGCCACCGTTTTCCACGTCAAGGACCAGTCGCAGGTCGATTGGCAGCAGTGCTACGACAGTTATGTGGAATACGGCAAACGGATGGAGAAGATCGCCGCCGCGCTCTGAGTTACGGTGGGCGCTCAGTCCATGCCGGGCAGCGGACCCCAGATCTCCCTCATCAAGGCGTAGATCTCGGGCTCGGCTTGCTTCAGGTCGCCGGTGACGAACGGAAAGAAATCGTTGGAGCCGAAATAGGACTCGGTCATCTCGGCAAAGAACTCCTTGTGGTTCGTCAGCCCGTAGTGCTCGCGTTGCTTGCCAAGGCTGGTGAGCACGGACTTGTATTTGCCACCATCGCGGAATTTCTTCCACGCCTCAATGACCCGCGGCTCTTCGAAGTCGAGCACCTGGTCATGATAAGCGTGCGACAGTTCGTGCAGCACCACCCACGGCATCCGCAGGTTCTCCTCTGGTGAGAGGAAATCCTTCACGTCGGGGATGTGGACGCATTTCGCGAGGTTCTCGCCATAGCCGTTGTTCTTCAGCCAGCCGGCGTCGGGATGATACTGCATCGCCTTCATGTCGCTGTAGTCGAGGTCGAGCTCGATGGTCACCTTGCGCAGCTTGGCCAGCTCCTTCTCTGGCACGACGTAGGTGATCGCAACCAGCCGCGCTCCGAGCAGCTTGAGGGCTTGGTCACCGAGTGCCGTCCCCTCCCCTTCGAGCAAGCGCCGGTCCACCCGGATGTTCCAACCTTCGAGATTGCGGTTCTCGTGGCTGGTGGGAATGGCTGCCTTATCCGCAGCGATCGTAGCACCGCAAACGATCGCGAGCAGAAGCAGCGGGAGGGATTTCAAGGCGGGTCTTAGAAATGGCATGGCGGCATTCATACCGCGAAGAACGTGCCAGGCGATGAAGAACTTCCCACGACTTTGAAACCCCGCGCTTCCCGCGATGCCAATCCGTGCGATGATCCCGGCGTGATCCTTCCAACACTCGACCAACGCCTCACCTGCCGGGAAAAGCCGCCCGGTTTCGCGGTTATGCGCCAGCGCTGGTCGCGGATCCTGTTCCTTCACTGGCAGGTCGACCCCGCCCTGCTGCGCGCGACGCTGCCGCCGGGCCTGCATCTCGACCTTCACGAAGGTGCTGCCTGGCTCGGCATTGTCCCGTTCTTCATGGAGCGCGTCCGGCCTTCGTTCCTGCCCGTGGTCCCCGGGCTTTCGTGGTTTCTGGAACTGAATGTCCGCACCTACGTCCATGACGACAAGGGAATGCCCGGCGTCTGGTTTCACTCGCTCGACTGCAACCAGCCGATCGCCGTCGAACTGGCGCGGAACCTCTTCCACCTGCCCTATCAGCACGCCTCGATGAGCTGCCGGACCATCGGCCGCAGCACGAAATACACCTGCCAACGCCGCGGAGCCGCGGAAGAAGCCTGCTTCCACTACCGCCCCGCCGGCCCGGCCCAAGCCGCAGAGCCCGGCTCGCTCGATTTCTTTCTCGCCGAACGCTACCTGCTCTACTCCGCCGGCAAAGACGGCAGTCTGTTCGAAGGCCGCGTTCACCACGATCCCTATCAACTCGCCCCGGCCCAGTGCGAGGAATGGTCCACTCTCCCCGCCGCCTGGGACGGACTCCCCCAACCCGCCTTCCCCGCGCCGTCCGCCCTCTGGGTCGATCACGTCGATGTGAGTGTCTATCCCCTGCGTCGTCTAACAAGGTGACGGTTTACTGGACCGCGGACTTTAGTCCGCAGGGAAAAGGCATTTCGAGCGGACTAAAGTCCGCGGTCCAGTACGCGCCCTGTTAGAACATCACTGCGCCTCCGTCTTCAGCACCCCGACATACGGCAAATTCCGGTAGCGCCCCTGGTAATCCAGCCCGTAGCCGACCACGAATTCATCCGCGATCAGGAAGCCGACGTAGTCCGCCTCCACCTCCGCCGCCCGCGGCTTGTCCTTCGCCAGCAAGACCCCGGTCTTCACTTCCGTCGCGCCTTCTTCTAACAGTCGATCGACCACCGCCCGCAGCGTGCGTCCGGTATCCAGGATGTCGTCGAGCAGCAACACCTTGCGCCCCTTCACGTCGGGCAGCTTGTGATCGAGGAAATTGACCGTTCCGCTGCTCTCGGTGCCACCGTGATAACTCGCCACGTTCACGCACTCGATCTCCAGCATCCGCGGCACCCGCCGCAGCAGGTCCGCTGCGAACACCAGCGCACCTTTCAAGAGCACCACGACCACCAGCACCTCGCCGGGGAAATCTTTGCGGACCTCCTTTGCCATCACGTCGAGGCGCTTGTGAATCACCTGCTCGTCCACCAGCACCCGGTCGATGTCGTCTTCCATGCCGGAGCTTTCACGCTTCCCCGGCCTCCGATCAAGCGGCAAGTCCCGTCCTACTCGCTGTCACGCTTCATCCGGTAGACCTTGTTACCCTCGCGATGAAGATTCAGCCGGTCCATCGCCTTGAGTTCCAGGAATTCCGGATCCCCTTTCAAGGCGTGATACTCGGTTTCCCGGTATTCCTTCTCCGCCAGGATCGCCTTCTCAGCCTCAAGCACCCGCGCCAGCTCGAATTCCAGATCGGTCAAACGGCGCTTCTGCGGCAGCGCCGAGGCCACCACAGCCATCCCGAGCACCAGCCCCAGCACGCCGAAAACGATGCGGTTGAAAGCATGGATCACCTGCGTTTGGGCCTCCAAACGCTTCAACTTCACCCCTACCGTCTTTTTTTGCCGTCCGGCCATTCGTCTTGAGTTGGTTAGCATCCCTTAATCATCGCGGACAGGAAAAAATGCGTGGTCCGACCACCGCATCTTCGCCGATTCTCCGCGCAGGAATGATCTCCGCGTCGTCCACGGTTGACCACCCGCGGAGTCGGGGCTTACCTCCTCCGCATCATCCGTTCCGACCTTATGAATGCTCCCATCACCGTCTCCGTAACCGGCGCCGCCGGCCAAATCGGCTATGCCCTCCTTTTCCGCATCGCGTCCGGCGCCCTCTTCGGCCCCGATCAGCCGGTGAACCTCCGCCTGATCGAAATCGAACCCGGCATGGCCGCCCTCCAGGGCGTGGTGATGGAGCTCGACGACTGTGCTTTCCCGCTGCTGCGCGAAGTCGTTCCGACTTGCGACCTCGACGAAGGCTTCCGCGGCACCAACTGGGCGCTACTGGTCGGCTCCGTCCCGCGCAAAGCTGGAATGGAACGCGGCGACCTGCTCGGCATCAACGGCAAAATCTTCACCGGCCAAGGCCAGGCGATCGCCCGCAACGCCGCCGCCGACGTCCGAACCCTGGTGGTCGGTAATCCTTGCAACACCAACGCCCTGATCTGCGCTTCGAATGCCGACGGCGTGCCGAAGGACCGCTTCTTCGCGATGACCCGGCTCGACGAAAACCGCGCGAAAAGCCAGCTCGCCGCCAAGGCCGGCGCGCACCACTCCGAGGTCACCAACCTCTGCATCTGGGGCAACCACTCCGCCACGCAGTATCCCGATTTCACCAACGCGAAGATCGCCGGCAAGCCGGTGACCGAAGCCATCGCCGACCACGATTGGCTGAAGGGTGACTTCATCAAGACCGTCCAGCAGCGCGGCGCCGCGATCATCGCCGCCCGCGGTGCCTCGTCCGCCGCCTCCGCCGCGAACGCCGCCATCGATACCGTGGTCAGCCTTTGCAATCCGACTCCGGCCGGCGACTGGCACAGCGTGGCGGTTTACTCAGACGGCAGCCACTACGGCATCGAAAAGGGCATCATGGCCTCGATGCCGATCCGCACCCTCACCAACGGCACCTGGGAAGTCATCGATGGCGTCCCGGTCGACGCCTTCAGCCAAGGGAAGATCGACGCGACCATCGGCGAACTCCTCGAAGAACGCGAAGCCGTCAAGGGCCTGATCCCTGTCTGAGCGCACGGCAGCCCTTCTCTCGAAAGAAAGCCGCGGGACAACCCGCGGCTTTCTGCTTCATTCCCGCATGCTCAAGCTCCCCGCCATCACCGGCCTGATCCGCCGCCGCCTGCTGGTGAACTACCGGGTCGATCCGTCCGCGCTTGAAAGCATCCTGCCGTCCCGCTTCCGCCCGAAGCTTCACGACGGCCACGCCATCGCCGGCATCTGCCTGATCCGTCTCGAAGGAATCCGTCCGCGCTTCTTGCCGGCCTGGGCCGGCATCACCAGCGAGAACGCCGCCCACCGCATCGCCGTGCTTTGGACCGATGCCGACGGCAGCGAGAAGGAAGGCGTTTTCATCCCCCGCCGCGACACCGGCTCCCTCCCGAACCATCTCGCCGGCGGCCGGGTCTTTCCCGGCGAGCACCACTTTGCGGACTTCGACATCACCGACCGCGACGGCCGCATCGACCTCTCGATCCAGTCGCGCGACCAGTCGATGAGCATCCGCCTCGCCGCCCGCGAAAGCCCGGACTTCCCCGCAACCTCCTGCTTCCGCTCGCTGGAGGAATCCTCCGCCTTCTTCGAGCCCGGCAGCGTCGGCTTCTCCGTCACCCGCGACTGCTGCCGCCTCGATGGCATCCGCTTGGAAACCCACCACTGGAAGGTCCGGAACCTCACCGTGGACAAGGTCGAATCCTCTTTTTTCGACGATACCGCTGCCTTTCCTCCTGCCAGCGCTGTCTTCGACCACGCCCTGATCATGCGCGACATCCCCCACGACTGGCACGAAGTCAGCGCCATGACCCTGCCGGGCCGAGCTTGAGGGGAAGCCCCCGATCCTTGGAGTCCATGGGACATCCTCCAGCACTCCCTCTACCCCCCACGAAAAGCGCCCTGCCTCGGATGAGACAGGGCGCTTTGAAAGTTCAGCGAAAGAAGCGGCTCAGATGCCCTTTTTCACCACATCGGTAAGCAGGTCGATGACGCGGTTGGAATAGCCCCACTCGTTATCATACCAGGCGACCAGCTTGAAGAAGGTCGGGTTCAGCTCGATCGAGGAGCCGGCGTCGAAGATCGACGAGTGCGCGTCGTGGATGAAGTCGGACGAAACCACTTCGTCTTCGGTGTAGGCAAGGATGCCCTTGAGGTAGGTCTCGGAAGCGTTCTTCAAGGCAGCCTTGATCTCGGCGAGCGAGGTCGCCTTGGTCGTCTTCACGGTCAGGTCGACCACCGACACGGTCGGGGTCGGCACGCGGAACGACATGCCGGTCAGCTTGCCCTTCACGGCAGGGCAGACCAGCGCGACGGCCTTGGCGGCACCGGTGGTCGACGGGATGATGTTGATCGCGGCGCTGCGGCCACCCTTCCAATCCTTCTTCGACGGTCCGTCGACCGTCTTCTGGGTCGCGGTGTAGGAGTGGATGGTGGTCATCAGGCCCTCCTCGATGCCAAATCCTTCCTTGAGCAGGACGTGGACGATCGGGGCCAGGCAGTTGGTCGTGCAGCTCGCGTTGGAGATGATGTGGTGCTTGGCGGCATCGTAGAGCTCGTCGTTGACGCCCTGGACGAAAGTGCCGTCCTCACCCTGGGCCGGAGCCGAGATGATGACCTTCTTGGCACCGGCGGTGATGTGGCCGCGGGCCTTGTCGGCGGCGGTGAAGAGGCCGGTCGATTCGATCACGATTTCCACGCCGAGCTCGGGCCATGGCAGGCCTTCCGGGCTGCGCGCGCTGACGACCTTGATTTCGTGGCCGTTGACCACGAGGACGTCGTCTTCTTCGAGCTCGGGCTTGGACTTCTTGGAGGAAACGGTGCCGGCGAACTTGCCCTGCGTGGAGTCGTACTTCAGCAGGTAGGCGAGGTTGTCGGCCGGCACGATGTCACCCACGGCGACCACGTTGAAGGTGGTTCCGAGGTGGCCCTGCTCGACGAGGGCACGGAAGACGAGGCGGCCGATGCGCCCGAACCCGTTGATGGCAATGGTGGTCATGATGGTAGGTCGTGGTGGCCGCAGGGAGCAGCCGGTGGTCCGGCAAGCCATTTGCCGCCGGGGGCGGGATTGTGCATGCGCTCCCCGGGGCGTCAATCCCCCCGTGGGTCACGAAAAACACAGATTTCTCGGCAGCAATCGGCGTGCCGGACGACATGACGCCTGAGAAACTACCCGTAATCTTCTATTGGTCCGAAATGGCATCGCTCATCGGATAGCTGCGCCAGCACCTCAGGGCGGAAACGTGCGGCCGGGCCGTGACAGAAAAATGCGTTTGCCTGTCAACTGTCCGTCCGCCATCCTACGACCAGATAAAGACAGTCTTAGAAGTTCAACCAATTATTATCAGTAACACCGGTGGCCCCCTTCTTATCCATCACAATTGATCCTGATTGGTTTGTGCGATCCTGGGCAATCACAATCGTCGCGACTAGCACATTATCAGCGATCAGCGCTATCCGACAGGAAATCGAACCCATCAGGAAGTTCATTTGGATACTGATCGTCCTGTCGATTCCGATTTTCGGCCCTCTGATCTACTACATTCGTTTCAAAACCTAGCTTGGACGTTAATTGCCATCATAAAAATCCGAAATGGATTCCTGAGATCTAGCTCGGGACGTTGCGCTCCGTTCGAACGACGGCCGAGGGAAACAGGGCCCGGTGCGCACCGCAATCGTCGGTCACAGCGGATTGACCGTCACACTGCGGAACTCGATCTTCATCTTGACCCCGGGATGGACCTGGAGGCCCAGCGGACCGGATTCCTTGGCGGTGTCGGAGACGTATTCGATGACCTGCTTGTCGTTCAGGGTCACGGTGTAGGTCTTGCCTTTCGCCACGATCTTCATCTTGTTCCACTCGCCGATCTTCAGCAGGTCCTTCACGCCGCTGGCTTCCTGAGGATAGCCGCGCTTGCTGCCGATGTAAGGCGAGGCGGTCATGTCGCGCTTCAGCGAGCGGGAGGTGCCGATCTGGATCTGCTCGTTCTCGTGGCGCAGGAAGATCCCGGAATCGACATCGCCGGAAAAGCGGAACTCCAACTCCACGGTGAAGTCCTTGTAGCTCTTCTCGGTCCAGAGCACCGAGTTCTGCTTCTTGTCATCACTCTCGCCCGTCAGGATACCGTCGGCCGCAGTCCAGTAGGCAGCCCCTTGCAGCTTCCAACCTTCAAGTCCGGTGCCGTTGAAGACCTTCTCCGGCTCAGCGGCGGCGAAGTTACAAAAGATCAGGGACGCGAGCAGCAGGTGACGTTTCATAATGCGAATACGCAGCCCATCGGAAGGTCTTTCCCGAAAGATCTGGTCAGGCCGGACGCCGGCGCTGAAGGAAGAGGTCGATGCCGTCCACCAGGGCGATCCAGGAGGCCTCGATGATGTTCTCCGAAACCCCGACCGTGCCCCAATTTTCCTGACCGTCGGAGGAAACAATCAGCACCCGGGTTTTCGCCGCGGTGGCGTCGTGCCCGTCGATGATCCGGACCTTGTAATCGACCAGCGAGACGCCGGCGATCTCCGGATAGAATGGCAGCAAGGCCTTGCGCAGCGCCTTGTCGAGGGCGTTCACCACGCCAAGCCCCTCGGCCACGGTGTATTCCGCAATCTCGCCGACGTAGAGCTTCACCGTCGCCTCGCAGACCGGGTCGTGGCCGTCGCGATACTGGCGGAAGCTGGTGTGGAATTCCTTCAGCTCGAAAGTTTTCGCGTACTGCCCGAGCTCGCGGCGGATCAGCAGTTCGAGCGAGCCGCCGGCAGCCTCGAACGAGTAGCCTTCGTTCTCGAGCTCCTTGACCTTTTGTAAGACCGCCTTGGCCTCGTCGGAGCCCTTGTCGAGCCGGATCCCGAGCTGCTCGGCCTTGATCAGGATGTTCGACTGGCCGCTGAGTTCCGACACCAGGATGTTCTGCGCGTTGCCGACGCTTTCCGGCACGATGTGCTCGTAGCTGCGCGCCAGTTTCTGCACCGCGTTGACGTGCATGCCGCCCTTGTGGGCGAAAGCCGTGCGGCCGATGAAAGCGGCGCGGGCGAAGTGCGGGTTGTTGGAGACATCGTCGACGAAGTACGAGAGTTCCCGGAGTTTCGTGAGGTCCGGCACCACCTGAAGTCCCATCTTGAGCTGGAGGATCGGGATCACCGAAGTCAGGTTGCAGTTCCCGGTCCGCTCGCCGTAACCGTTGATCGTTCCCTGGACCTGGACCGCCCCCGCTTTCACCGCGGCGATGGCGTTGGCGACGCCGAGTTCGCAGTCGTTGTGGGTGTGGATGCCGAGCGGCACACCGGGGATCCGGGCCATCACCGCGGCGCAGATCTCCATCACTTCGGAAGGCATCGTGCCGCCGTTGGTGTCGCAGAGGATCAAAGAATCGGCACCACCCTCGGCCGCCGCTTCCAGCGATGCCAGCGCGTGCTCGGGCGAGTCCTTGTAGCCGTCAAAAAAGTGCTCCGCGTCATAGACCACCTCACGGCCGTGCTTTTTCAAATGGGCCACCGTGTCGCGGATCATCGCGCGGTTTTCCTCCGCCGTGGTGCGCAGGACCTCGGTCACCTGGAGCTCCCAGCTCTTGCCGAAAATCGTCACTACCGGGGTACCGGCATCGAGTAAAAGCTGCACCTGCGGATCTTGCTCGACCGGCGTATCGGCGCGGCGGGTGGAACCGAAAGCGGCGAGCTTCGCGTGGGCCAGCTTGAGCTTCTTCGCCTCTTGGAAGAACTCGACGTCCTTCGGATTCGAGCCGGGCCAGCCGCCTTCGATGTAGTCGACCCCGAACGCGTCGAGGCGCTCGGCAATTCGCAGCTTGTCGAGCATCGAGAGCTGGAAACCTTCACCCTGGGTGCCATCGCGCAGGGTGGTGTCGTAGAGTCGGACGGGCTTGTCGGAGGTATCGCTCATGGTGGCGGGGCGCGGAGACTAGGGCTCTGCCGCGCGGCGGGCAACCCGCAATCGGGACAGCGAAGATGGTCCACCCGGGACCGCCGGTCCTCA
>JAYTLR010000097.1:0-112131 GCA_043729195.1 Akkermansia sp. | reverse complement strand
TTTTGAACGCGGCTTCATCGCCGCGGAAATCGTCCACTACGACGACCTCGTCGCGCTCGGCTCCAAGCACGCCGCGAAGGAAGCCGGCAAGCTGCGCATCGAAGGCAAGGAATACGTCGTAAAAGACGGCGACGTGATCGAGTTCCGCTTCAACGTCAGCAAGTGATCCAAAAGTGGCTGAGGCATCCTCGCCCCTCGTAGCTTTAGCGATGTGGGTCTGCCGCAAGCCATCCCCCCGTCACAGCCGCGGATCAAACATGAACCGCTCCGCTTTCGCCCCCTTCAGCCGCGCCGCCGCCGGATACCGAGGATTCACCAGCAGCGTCCTTTCCTGCGGCACGATCGCGCTCGGCAACGCCATCGCCAGCTCTCCCTCCTTCGCCAACCAAACCGCACCAAAGCGCCGGGCACCCGGCGACGAGGGCTGGTCCCGCCACCCGTCCGGTAATTGCTTGGCCGACGCCACCTTGATCGCCTCGTGCGGCACTTCGACTGCGATCACGCACCACTCCAGCCGTAAGGCCTCGCGCGGCGCGTGGACCAGGATCTCCAGCGCCGCCAAGGCCCGCGACTCGGCCAAATAGACCGCGGCGAGTCCCGGGGGATTCCAGCGCCCGCCATGGAGACGCGCCCCTTCGCCGTCCATGGCGCTCGCGGCCCAGCGGGCTTGTACGATCCGATACCAAAGCGCCATCTCAGGAGAAAACCCCGTGTTCGATCCTTCCTAACAGAGCTTCCACCTCCCGGGCCCCAATCTCCGTGTCGGCGAAGTCCAAAGGGCATTCACCGCGGAACGCGACCGCAGGTGCCGCCAGCCAGGACCGCGCCGCCTTTTCCCCGCCCAGCACATCCACAGCCCGCAAGAACAACCTCGCAAAGCGCACCAGCCGGTCCGAAGCCGACCGGTCCAGCGTGCCGTCCGCCTTGCGCCGGTGCAGCGTGGCCCGCGACATGCCTAACAGTCCTGCCAGGCGCTCCTCGGTAAGCCCGAGCAGTTCCCGCAGCGAGTGGAACTCCGCCAGCGGCAAGCCGTCCCGGACCTTCTCAATCACGTAAGCCGCTTCCGGTTCTCCCAGAACCGAACCGGAGGAGAATCCCAGTCCATGGTCCGGCGGAGTATCCATGGCGGAACGTCCCTCCGGCGCCGCCGAGCGCTTCACCGCTCCCTTCTTCAGCGCATCCCGATAGCTCACCTTTTGTTTCATATGAGACATTTACCCGCTCCTTTCGCAACTCACAAGTTTTTTCCACCCCTTTCCAACAGCCTCGCCATTCACCTTGCACGGCGTCGCTTCCCCCCTAGCCTCGCGGAAATGCTCACGCGTTCCATTCTCACTCTCACCCTGTTGACGGCAGGTCATTTGCCGGCCCAGACCGCCGCACCCGCACTTCCCGGCAGCCCCGCCGCCGCGGTCTCGGACATCTACCGCTCCGTCGTCCGGATCGAAGCCGCCGTGCAGATTCCCGACTACTCAACTCCTTGGAACAGCGGCCGCTTCACCGGTGGCATCGGCACCGGTTTCGTCATCGGCAAAAACCAGTTCCTGACCAATGCGCACGTGGTCTCCAACGCCAGCCGCCTGCTGGTCACCGTCCATGGCAGCCCGCGGAAATACCCGGCCCGGGTCAAATTCATCGCCCACGACTGCGACCTCGCCCTGTTGGAAGTCGAGGACTTCGCCGACTTCGAGAAATTCCCGGTCTTTTCGATCGGCGAGGTCCCGAGCCTCGAAAGCCAGGTCCGGGTGATCGGCTACCCGGTTGGCGGCGAACGGCTGTCGGTGACCCGCGGGGTCGTGTCGCGCATCGATTTTTCCTCCTACTCCCACTCCCGCGCCGACCAGCACCTGATTGTGCAGATCGACGCCGCCATCAACCCCGGCAACTCCGGTGGCCCGGTGGTCCAGGACGGCAAGGTCGTCGGCGTCGCCTTCCAGGGCCTGCGCTCGGCGGACAATACCGGCTACATCATTCCCACCCCGGTCATCCGCCGCTTCCTCAAGGACATCGAGGACGGCCGCTATGACCACTACGTCGACCTCGGCGTCGCCACCTTCCCGCTCTTCAACCCCGCCATGCGCCGCGCCCTCAAGCTCCCCGACGACGGCGTGGGAGTGCTGGTTACCAACGTCACCCCGACCGGTGCCTGCGACGGCATCCTCAAGCCGGGCGACGTGCTGGTCTCGATCGACGGCCACCCCGTCGACAGCGCCGGCCAGATCCTGCTCGACGGCGAAAAGGTCGACCTCAACGAAGTCGTCGAGCGCAAATTCGCAGGAGACACCGTGGCCCTCCGCTGGCAAAGCGCGGGCACTTGGAACGACCTCGACGTCGCCCTCAAGACGCTTCCACCCTCGCGGATGTATGCCATCCAGTATGAGAAAAAGCCGCGCTACACCGTCTTCGCCGGCCTCGTCTTCCAGCCTCTCGACACCAACCTCTTCGCCTCGGTGAAGATGGACGACGTCAACGTCCGCCGCCTCTATTCCGACTTCGTGCCGAAGGGGATCTTCACCGAACGCGAGGACATCGTCCTGCTGACCCGCGTCGAAAGCGATCCCGTCAACAGCCAGCTCTCCGGCTTCACCGGCCTGGCCGTGGACAAGATCAACGGCTCCCTGGTCAAGAGCCTCAAGCATGCCCACGAACTGCTGAACCCCGCCACGCCGCCGGAGTTTTTCGTCATCGAACTGTTCGGTGCCGCCCGCCCGGTGGTCATCGCCGGCAATGCCGTCGCCGCCGCCAACGAGCGCGTCAGCAAGACCTACGACATCCAGAAACTCTCCAACCTCGAAGAGTGAAACTTCCCGCACCCCTTTCCGCCATGCGCCCGCTCTTGCTTCTTCCTTTTTTGATCTTCGGCGCCTGCGAGCGTCACGAAGCTCAAGTTCCGCCCCCGGCTCCTGCCGCGCTCGTAACCACCGTGCCTGCGCCCGATCCCGCCGGGATCCTCGCCTCGGTGGTCCGCATCAGCACCACCCAGCAAGCTTGGAACCAAGGCCAGCCCTGGGAAAAGCAGCCGCCCGGCAAACGCCGCTCGCTCGGTGCCATCGTCGCCCCCGGCCAAGTCCTCACCACCGCGGAAATGGCCGCCGACGCCACCTACATCGAACTCGAATCCGCCGATGGCAAACATCTCGCACCCGCGAAGGTCATCGCCGTCGATTTCGAAGCGAACCTCGCGCTGTTAGGTCTGCAGTCGGATTCCGATGCGAAGTTCTTCGACGGCACCAAGCCCTTGGAAATGGCAGTGCCGCCGAAACTGGGCGACACGCTCGACATCGTCCAGGTCGAGGAAAACGGCACGCCGCTGGTCACCCCCGGCAGCCTGCAGAGTGTCGACGTCGTCTCGAACTTCCTCCCCGGCCAGTTCTTCCTGACCTACGAGGTCAAGGCCTCGATGCAAAGCGCCGCCAACAGCTTCTCACTCCCCGTACTGCACGACGGCAAGCTGGCCGGTCTCCTCACCAGCTACGATTCCAAGGACCAGATCAGCGACGTCACCGCCACCGACCTCGTCGCCCGCTTTGTAAAAGAAGCGGCCGACGGTGACTACGCCGGATTCCCCTCGCTGGGCATCTCGATCAGCCGCACCGAGGACGCCAACTTCCGGGCCTGGCTCAAGCTGACCGAGGACCATGGCGGCCTCTACGTCTCTACCGTCAAGGTCGGCGGTGCTGCTGAAAAGGCCGGCTTGAAAAAGGGCGATGTCATCGTAGCCATCGACGGCCATCCGATCGACCGCCTCGGCTACTTCGAGGACGCCCACTACGGCCGCCTTTACTGGAGTCATCTCGTCCGTGGTGCCAAGAGCGCGGGCGACACGGTGAAGCTCGACCTGCTCCGCGACGGCCAGCCAACCACCGTCGAAGCCGTGCTCGACCGCCGCAACGAACAGGACCAACTGGTGCCCGCCTACACCTTCGGCAAGGCTCCGTCCTACCTCGTCAAGGGCGGCCTGGTCTTCCAGGAACTCACCCGTCCACTGCTCGAAGCGTTCGGCGAGGAATGGTCGTCGCGCGCCCCGCTCAACCTTCTCGACGTCCACGAAAACCCGCAGAAATACGAATCCCGCGGTCGCCGCATCGTCTTCCTCGCCGGCGTGATCGCCACCCCGGCCACCGTTGGCTACGAGCCGCTGCGCAACCTCATCGTCACCAAGGTCAACGGCAAGGACGTCAAGGACATGAAGTCGCTGATCGAAGCCTTCGCCCAACCCGGTGCCGATGGCATGGACCAGATCGAGTTCGACGAGGAAAAGTTCTCCGTCCACCTCGACGAGGCTGTCTCGGACGCGGTCGACGCACAGCTCGTGCAGCGGGGCCTGAGCCGCCTCTCGCGGGCGGACAACTGACCCATGGTCGCGCCTCCGCGGAGGCCTGATTTTCGTCCAACTTTTCGGTTGTCAAACCTCGGGGTCCCCCCCTAAATCCCCGCCCACCCGCGAGGAGGATAAAGGCTCGGTAGCTCAGTCGGTAGAGCAGTGGATTGAAAATTCACGTGTCGGCGGTTCGATTCCGTCCCGAGCCACTTTCTCCCCCGTTCGTCTTGGTTCCTCTCAAGATTTGAAGCAGGGTTTTCGGGCCCGACCCAAGCAACGTTCGCTTTTGTCTTTGGGATTGCCGCCCGCGGGTCGATTCTCCGCCTATGAACCATCCGGAGGTCCGCCATCTCTTCGCTCCTGCCAGCTCGACGGACGGCGGGGAGATCTTCGAGACCCTGGTCGAGCAGCCGATGTTCCGGCTGGAAAGGATCGTTTCTAACAAGTCGGAGAATCCCGCCGGCTTCTGGTTCGACCAGGTGGTGAACGAGTGGGTGCTGCTCGCCCGCGGCGAGGCGGTGCTGCGCTTTGAAAATGGCGAACCGATCCCGCTGAAAGCCGGCGATCACCTGCTCATTCCCGCCCGCCAGAAACACCGGGTCGAAAGCACCTCCGCCGACGCGCTTTGGCTGGCCCTCCATTTTAAGGGCTAGCGATCACCCTTTCATCAGCTTCAGCTCCTCCCGCACCATCTGCCGGAGCTCCGGCGGGCCCACGACTTCCGCCTTGCTGCCGAAGCTCAGCACCCAGCGCAGCACTTCCTCCAGTGCACCGGCTTCGAAGCGGACCTCCACCTTGTTGCCTTTCGTGTCCAACACTTCGGTTTCCTGGGTCGGGTGCCAGCGGCGTTCTTGCGCGAGGCGAGCGGCGTAGTCCTTGAGGACGACCCGCACCAGATGAATCCGGTTGCCGGCGCTGTGCCAGATCCCGAAGGAACGGCGGAGATGCTCGCGGCCGTCGAATTCCTCCGGCCGCTGGAAGCTGCTGGCCAGCACTTTGGTCCTCGTCATCCGCGGCAGCGCGAAAGTCCGCAGCGCCCCGCGTTCGACATCGTGTCCGATGAGATACCACGCGCCCTCCACCTCACCGAGATGGTAAGGCCGGATCCGCCGCGGCGCGGCTTTGTCGGAATCCAGCTTGCGATAGTGAAATGAAATCTCGCGGCACTTGATCACCGCCTCCGCAAGCTGGCCAAAGAGAGCAACATCGCGCGCTTTCATCTCCGGCATCTTGCGGGTGAAAGCCTCATCCATCTCCGCCCAGGAAAGATGGACCGTTCCTTCGATCGGGCGGATCAACTTCGCGAAGACCTCGCGCATCGTCTTCTCCAGCGATGTCCCGCGGATCGCCTCCAGCGCCGTGCGGGTCAGGAACAAGGCCGCCAGTTCCTCCGCCCCCATCACGAAGCCCGGGAAATCCGGCAGCCCGTTCACCGCGTGGAAGCCGTGGCGCTTGTCGTCGTACTCGAGGATCACCCCGAAGTTGTCGCGCATGAAGTCGATATCGCGCTGGATGGTCTTCGGCGTGACTTCCAGTTCCTGGGCCAGGGTCGAGCAGTTCGGGTAGCCGCCCTTGCTGATCGCGCGGTGGATCGCGAACATCCGCTGGTAGGGCCGGCGGGTGATCCCGGCCCGCTTCGGTTTTTCGGCCATCAGATCGGTCACGGTGTCACGCAGGCTTGCCATGATGGAGGTTCTAGCAGCCCGCCTTTCATCTGCCAATCCCGAAGCTCGCCCCGCGCCTGTCCTACCCCCGCCGCCAAATTGCGGACATGGAAAGAAACATTTCCCGTCGCTCGCTCGGCCGCTGGATCTCCGGGCTTCTCGTTCTCAAATCCCTCCCTTCTCCGGCCGCGGAGCCACCCGCTGCTCCGGAGCCATCCGACCCCATCCCGCTCGAGGAATCCCGCGATCCTGTCGCGCAGGTCTTCCTCCGCGCCCTGATGGAGAACCGCGGGGTGCCGCTCTACTACTTCGGCGGCTCCACCCCCGGCGCGTTGCGGGTGATCCGGCCGGAAAGCCTGTTCCGCCTCCGCCCCGGCGGCCGGATCTACGTCCGCGGCCACTGCGAACTCCGCCGCGAATCCCGCACCCTGCGCCTCGACCGCATCCGCCTCGCTTGATCCGGGCACGAAAAAAGGGCCTCCCTCGCGGGAGGCCCTTGCGTGATTCCGTTCAACGCATTTTGAAGTGCAGCGAGGTGCGCAATTTGCCGCCCTCCTTGTATTCGGAGAAGCTCATCTCGTCGAACTCCTCGAAGGCCGCGAGGCCCTTCTGGATCCGGGGAAGCTGCTCCTTGAAGGCGGCAAACTGCTCCGGCCCGCCGAGCGCGGCCTCGCCGTTCTTCTCCATCAGCGCCACCCATTCGGCGGTGAACTTGCGCAGGACATCGAAATCCAGATCCATCCATGTGCCCCTGCGCGGTCCCGGAGTGGCAGCCTCCGCAGCGGCGACCAGATCATACGCCTGGAGCTTGGAGGTCGAGGCCACGAACCACTTGTCACCCACCGTGACCGACGGCATGAAGTCATCGGTGAAGAACGGGAACGAGAAGAAGTAAGTCATCAAGCCGTTCTTCTCGGAAGTCATCGGCTTCTGCATCGGGATCTCCTCGCCGGACATCTCGCTGACGGTCTTCATGATCTTGGTCAAGGATCCGTCGAGCTTGCTCCAGGAGGCCTTGAGCTTGTCGCGGTCGGTCACGGGAGCCAGCAACGACGCCCGCACGAAGCGGCCGCCATCCACCAACTCCTGCGGCACGCTCGGAAGCGGCGGCATGCTGCCCTTGAGATCCACCACCAGCGCGGCTTCGTTCCCGAGACCGGAATCCGCCGTCGACATCGCATCCCACATCTCGAGCGCGTCCGTGCGGAACTTCTCGTTGAACATCGAGAAACCCTGCTGGAATTGGGCAAGGTCTTCCGAGTCCTCGATCTCCAACCCGGCCACCTTTTCTGCCATCGCATAGGCGGACTCGACGATCACTTCGCCGTATTCACGCATCCGCTTTGAGTATTCGGGAGTGCCGACCCAGTTGGCGAAGAGCAGGACATCGTCGCTGTCACCCAGGCTGCCCAACTGATGCACGGCCGCGAAATCAACACCCCCGCGGTCGGTGCCGCCGAAGAGTTCGAACTTCACGCCGTCCTCCAGCACGATCAATCCGCCCAGTGCCTCGGTCTTGGCCAGACCCAGCAGCGAGTTCTCCTTATCGCCGACCATTTCAAGCAAGCTGGCCAGTTCGCGGGTATCGCCGAAGCCTTCCGAACCCGCGAGTCCGTCACGCACGCCCAGCGCCATGTCCTTCAGCGAACCGACCACCAGCGCCTTGGCAAGGCCCTGCTCGCCGTAAATGAAGCCGGCCAGCTTCTTACCCTGGTATCCATCGACAAAGGAGATCCCTTCGTTCGCCGCCAAGGAATCTTCCACCTTGTCGACCAGCGGGCAGGACTTCTCGTCGCTGCCGATGTAGAGCATCGCGTAGTCACCCAGCGTGCCCACAGCAATCACCAGGTTCTTGGTTTTCACCGCCGCGATCAGGCGGTCGATGTCGGCAGGCTCGAGCATCTCTTCCATGTCCGCGCGGCCTTCTTCCATCGAAGTCGCAACGAACTCGCCGAGGATCTTGTAGCCCTTGAACACCACGCCGCCTTGGGTGAACTCGATCGCCTTCGCACCTTCTTCACCGATCGCCGACGGGAGATTCTCCAACCCGGCCACCAGGTTCTCCTGGGCCATTCCCAACGCTTCGGCATCGGCCGCTTTTACCCCGAGCAGCATCGGTGGCATCGCCGCGCTTTCGATGAGGGCCATCTCCTTCCCCAGTTCCTTGGCCATTTGCATCATGGCATCCTGGGTCGCCGTATCCATGCCCGAAAGATCGCCCTCTTTGGCACCCGCCGCGAAAGCTTGGGTCATCACCCTCATCTGGAAATAATTGCTGCGCTGGCTCAGCTTGATCAGGTTGCCGAACTGCGGGACGGTGCCCTTGCCGGTCGCAAGGAAGATCTCTTGCCCGAGGAATTTCCCGGCCTCGGTCGCGCCTTCGGCAATCTCTTCTTCGGGATCGGTGCCGCCCAGCTCTTTCGAGGTCTCGCGGATGAAGTCCCAACTCTTGAGCGACTTCAGCCGCTTCACGATCTCCTTGCCGTCGAGGATCGACATCACGCTCTCGGTGTCCTTCGAAAGGTGGCCGACGATGCCCAGCATCGCAGCGCGCTCGCCGGGCGTCAGGGCCTTGACCACCGGAGCCGGAGCCTCGGCCGGCACGGCTGCCGGAGTGCCGGCAGCAGGAACTCCCGCGACCTCGGCTGGAGCGGATGAGGAAGCTTTCTCCTCCTTTTTACCACAAGAACCCAGAACCAGCGCGGACGCGGGGAGGACCGACCACCAAGTGCGATACGATTTCATTACCCGCGAAACCTACGGAAATCCACGAAGCCGGGGCAATTCCAAAGCAGACGGGATTTCACAAAGGCACTTCGGCGCTGTAACCAAGGTCGCCAGAACCTCGTACTCCCTACGATTTCACAAGCCTTCGCGCCCACGCCCACGGCTTGTTCCATCCAACATCGATCCCTCTTATGGACTACCTCACCACCGCCAATGTCCTGCTCTGGGTCTTCCTCACGGTCGCCTTCTACTTCGTCTTCCTCAGCCACTGGCTGGTCGCCGCCTCCTTGTTCCCGGACTACGTCGCCAAGTGTCAGGTGCAATTCGGACGCCCGCTCGTCACCACCCTCGTCGGCCTTCTTTTCACCGTCATCCCGATCGCCGTCGGCCTGACCATCGCGAAGGTCGCGCCGCCGGCCTTGAAATGGATCGGCATCCTGATCACCGCCGTCCCGATCCTCGCCGGCCTGCTCGGCACCGCCGGCCTCGCCCGTCGCGTCGGCTGCGGGATGCCCGCTCCGGTCGATGAAGCCCAGCCGTGGCGCCGGGTCCTCCGCGGCGGCACCGCCCTCGCGCTGACCTTCCTGCTGCCGATCCTCGGCCAGCTCATCGTCATCCCGCTGGTCCTGGCCAGCGGTGTCGGTGCCAGCATCCTCACCTGGTTCGCCCGCAAGCCCGCTGCCATTCCACCAGCATTGGCTCCCGCTGCGCTTCCCGTCGCGCCTCCACCCCATCCCCAACCGTGAGCCCGATCTCCCGCCGCACGCTGTTGAAAGCCGCCACCGCCGGTGGTGCGGTCGCCGGCCTCGGCGGCTTCAGCGCGCTGTCGCAGCTCTTCGCCCCGCTGATGGCCGGCGCGGACGATGGCCTCGCCGCCTTCCAGCCACCCGCCGCGAAGGACATCGACGACGCCTCCCACGTCCTGAATCGCCTCACCTTCGGCCCCCGCCCCGGCCAGCACGCGGAAATCACCGCCCTCGGGGCCCGCGAATTCATCACCCAACAGCTCGATCCCGCCTCCATCGACGACCGCTGGATCGAATCCCGCGCCGCCCGCTTCGAAGCCCTCCGCGCCTGGCCGCTCGGTGAGCTGCTCGAATACGACGCCCGCGAACTGCTCGACCAGCTCACCCGCAAAAAAATCCTCCACGCCGTTCATTCGAAACGGCAGCTCCACGAAGTGATGGTCGATTTCTGGTCGGACCATTTCAACATCGACCCCTCCAAGGGCGACTCGAAATGGCTGAAGCCCGCCGACGACCGTGAAGTCATCCGCAGCCACGCCCTCGGCTCCTTTCCCGCGATGCTGAAAGCCTCCGCGCTCAGCCCCTCGATGCTCTGGTATCTCGACGGCCGCGTGAACCGCCGCACCGACGAAAGCGATCGACCCAATGAAAACTACGGCCGCGAGCTGTTAGAGCTGCACTCACTCGGCGTCGATGGTGGCTACACGCAAAAGGATGTGATGGAAGTCGCCCGCTGCCTCACCGGCTGGACCGTCCGCGAACGCGCCAAGTCGGGCTTCGCAATCGGCAAGGTCGAGTTCCGCAAGGACCTCCACGATGATGGCCCGAAGACCGTGCTCGGCACCGCCATTCCCGCCGGACTCGGCGCCGGCGACCTTGACCGCGTGATCGAAATCGTGGCGCATCACCCCTCCACCGCCCGCTACCTCGCGGAGAAACTCTGCCGCCGTTTCATCGCCGACGATCCGCCCGCATCCGCCGTCACCGCGGTCGCCGATGCCTTCCAGAAGTCCAATGGCGAGATCCGCCCGACCCTCGCCGCGCTCTTCGACACCCCGGATTTCTGGTCCTCCCGCGGCGGCAAGACCAAGCGCCCCTTCCACTTCGTCGTCTCCACCCTTCGCGCCACTTTCGCTCGCAGCAATGCCGGCCCCGCCTTGCAAAATCACCTGCTCCGCCTCGGCCACGCACCCTTCCAATATCCCACACCCGACGGCTACCCGGAGGAGGCCCAACCGTGGATGGCCACCCTGCTCTGGCGCTGGAAATTCGCACTCGATTTCGCGAACCGAAAGCTCGAAGGCACCACCTTCCCTGCCGGAAAACTCACCCGCGCCGCCGGTGGCGAGACCGCACTCGCCGCCCATCTGTTAGGCCGCACGCCGTCGCCGGACGAAATGGCCTCCGCCACCGCATCCGGCGCGCCGCTCGCCCTGCTGCTCGCCAGCCCGGCTTTCCAAATCTTCTGATCGCCGTGAAAAGCCAGCTCACCACTTTCGTCAGCGAGCAGCGCGACCCCGCCGGCACCCTCGTCATCGTCTTCCTCCGCGGCGGGGCCGATGGCCTCAACATGGTCGTCCCCCACGGCGACGACCACTATTACAATGCCCGCCCCGGCCTCGGCATCCGAAAGTCCGATCTCGCCGACCTCGACGGCTTCTTCGGCCTCAATCCCCATCTCCAGCCGCTCCATTCCTGGTGGCAAGCCGGCGATCTCTCGCTGGTCCACTGCGCCGGCTCGGAAGACGAGTCGCGCTCCCACTTCGAGGCCCAGGATTTCATGGAACACGGCGGACTCGCCGCCGGCGGCTGGCTCGGCCGCTTCCTCCGCACCCGGCCCGATGCCGGCCAATCGCCGCTCACCGCCGTCGCCATCGGCCCCACCCTGCCCGAGTGCCTGCGCGGCGCGCCGTCCTGCGCCGCCATCCAGTCGCTTGACGAGTTCGGCCTCGGCCCCGGTGTGCCGCCCGGTTTCCTGCAGAGCCTCGCGAAACTCTACGCCACCGCCCCCCGCGAACTCGGCCCCGCCGGTCGCAATGCCCTTTCCGCGCTCGACCGCATCCAATCGCTCACCGGCACGAAATACGCGCCGTCCCACGGGGCCACCTACGCCGCCGATTCCTTCGCCGCCGGCCTCACTCAGGTCGCCCGCCTGATTAAGGGCCGCGTCGGCCTGCAAGCCGCCACCCTCGACCTCGGCGGCTGGGATTCCCACATCACCCAGTCGGTCATCATGGACCCGCCGATGCAACGCCTCGCCCAGGGACTGCACGCCTTCGTCACCGACCTCGGCCCGGAGGAACTCGCACGCACCCAGATCGTCGTCATTACCGAGTTCGGCCGCCGCGTCGCCGAGAACAGCGCCGCCGGCACCGACCACGGCCGCGGCGGAGTCATGTTCCTACTGGGCGGAGGCATCCGCGGCGGAAAAGTTCACGCCGAGTGGCCCGACCTCGCCACTCAGCTCGCCGGCCCCGGCGATCTCCCGGTGCTTAACAACTACCGCGACTTCCTCGCCCCCATCCTCGCCCGCCAGGCTCCCGGCACCGACCTCGCCAAGGTCTTCCCCGGGCACGAGCTCCGGCCGCTTTCGATCTTCGACGGAGCTCCATGATCGCCCGCCACGGGAAGATCATGATTTGACATCTGCCGCGGGTCCACTTTTGTTATTAGCGCGATTTTCCGCTCGCCTTAACCGGCGAAACCTCCCGTGTCCGACCCTTCACCAGGGAAGTTGGCTCAAGGCCATTCTTCGAGGTGGGTGCGATTTGTTATCCGCACCCTCACCCTCTGCGGAGCACCGCGGGTGGTGCTCGCACTGTCGCTGTTTGCCACCGCTGTCGTTTGCCAGCAGGCCTGGCAGTTCCAGAAAGACGCGCGGGAGGTCCGCTTCCGGGCCGACGCGGCCATCTTGAAGAACGCGATGGTCGAGCGCCTCCTCCATTACGCGCAGGTCCTGCAAGGCGTCCACGGACTGTTCGCGGCCAGTGAAACCGTTACGGGATCCGAGTTCCGCGCTTACGTCGGCAGCCTCGATGGCGCCGCCAGCTACCCGGGAATGCGGGCGCTGGGCTATATCGAAAAGGTCGATCGCAAACAACGCGATGACTACCTGCGACAACTCGCCCCGGCTCCGGAAGCGACGGACACCCGATTGAGCATCTGGCCGCCGGGCGATCGCTCCGACTATCTGGTGGTCCGCTTTGTCGAGCCACTCGAGTCCAACCGCGCCGCCCTCGGATTCGATGTCGGCAGTGAAGCCAACCGCCGCAAGGCGGCCGTCGAGTCCGGGAACTCGGGGATGCCCGTGCTCTCCGCGAAGATCGAGCTGATGCAAGCGATGGGGAAACCGGCCGCCATCCTGTTCCATCCGGTCTACGCGGATGGGTCGGAACCCGACTCGATCGACGGACGCCGCGCCCTGCTCGAGGGCTGGGTCTACGCCGCCATCGTGATCGGGGACATGATGACCGGCGTCCACAAAATCACCGGGATCCTCTTGGAATACGAAATTTACGACGGCTCCACCCCTTTTGCGGAGAACCTTCTTTGCAGCAGCTCGGGCAAAGTCCGTCCGCCACCGCCCCACGGACTGGTGGAGGAGACCCCGCTCATCATGTTCGGGCAGCCTTGGACATTCCGGATCTATTCGGCCTCCGGCATCGTCGACGCTCCCGGCCTCCTGCCGGTCGGCATCCTCGCCACCGGTGGCCTCGGCATGACCCTGCTGATCGCGGGTATTGCTCGTTCCATGGCCAATACGAGCAGCCGGGCCTGCACCCTCGCCGCCGGGATGACCGAAGAAATGCTGCATCAAAAGGAAGCGCTGCGGGCCAGCGAGGAACGGCTCGCGATGGTCATTAGGGGCAGCAACGACGGCATCTGGGATTGGAACATCATCACCAACGAGGTTTATTTCTCCCCCCGCTGGAAGGCCATGCTCGGCTACGACGACGACGAGATCGAGAACCACTTCGCCGCGTGGCAGGCGCTCACTCACCCCGAAGATCGCGACCGCGCCGGCCAGGTGGTGAAGGATTATTTCGAAGGCAAGATCCCGAGCTACCAGTTGGAGCACCGCCTCCGTCACAAGGACGGCAGCTATCGCTGGATCCTCGCCCGTGGCGTGGCCGCGCGCGACGACCAGGGTCGCCCGCTCCGCATGGCCGGGTCCCATGTCGATTTGACTGAACTCAAGCAGGCCGAGCAGGAGCTCCGCCGAGCCAACCACGAACTCCAGATCAGCCAGACCCAGCTTCAAGCGACCCTCGCCGACCTCAGCTCCTCGCATGATCAGCTTGAGAAGACACAGCTCGAACTGATCCAGGCGGCGAAGCTGGAATCGGTCGGCACGCTCGCCGCCGGCGTCGCCCATGAGGTCAAGAACCCGCTTCAGATCATCATCATGGGTCTCGACTATCTCGACCAGGTGACGCCCAAGGCAGGACCAAAGGGCGACGAAACCCGCCTTACCCTAAGCGACATGAGGGACGCCGCGCTGCGCGCCAACGGCATCACCCGCGAATTGCTCCATTTCTCCTCGGCCACCGAGTTCACACCGGAACCGGCCGACCTTGAGTCGGTCCTCGACCGCTCCCTCTGGCTGCTGAGGACCGACCTCACAAAGTCCGGGGTGAACGTTAGCAAGAACCTTTCCGGTGACCTCCCGCAGGTTGCCATCGACACCCCGAAAATCCAGCAGGTCCTCATCAACCTGATCAGCAACGCCCTCCAGGCGATGGACCGCGGCGGCACGCTCGCCATCACCACGACCTGCGGCTGCCTCGACCGGATCCTCCCGCAGCGCGGCGACGCTCCTTGTCCGCTGCGACCGGACTCCCCTGCCGTCATCCTCACGATCCGGGACTCCGGCCCCGGCATCCCCGAAGACCAACTTTCCCGGATCTTCGATCCATTCTTCACCACCAAGTCCGTCGGGTCCGGCACCGGACTCGGTCTCTCGGTGGTGAAGAAGATCGTCGATCTCCACGGCGGATTCATTCACTTCCAGAACTCCCCCCGCGGCGGCTTGGAAGTGACCCTGACATTCGCCGCTTTGCCGAAAGCCACAAGCTCCTCCTCCGCCGGCGCGGTTCTGATGGCGAAATGAACCCGAACCGCAACAAGCCATGCAAACGCAACTCCTCAAACCCGCCGACCGCGTCGTCGGCCGCCTCCCCCGGATCCTCGTCATCGACGACGAGGCCGGATTCACCCGGCTGATGAAGATCAACCTCGAAGCCACCGGTCGCTATCTCGTCAAGATGGAGAACGACCCGTTTTCCGCCATCGACACCGCCATCGCCTTTCACCCGGACCTGGTCCTGATGGACGTGATGATGCCCGGCCTCGATGGCGGCGATCTTGCCAACCGCTTCGCCGGCCATCCGCAGTTGAAGCAGGTTCCGGTCATATTCCTCACCGCCACGGTGCGCCACTCCGAGGTGGAGTCGCGCGCCGGCTGCTTCGGCGGCCTGCGCTTCCTCTCGAAACCGGTCTCCCTGCAGGAACTTCTGGAATACCTCGACGAGCACTTCGCCGGACATCCCGACGCGACGTGACTCCGTGAACCATCCCCCCGGCGGATCCGCCAACAAGAAAAGGGAAGCTGGCTCGCGTCGGCTTCCCTTTAAAATACACCCGACAGGCCTCACTTTTCCTCATCATAGTTCCCGATCGGCCGGGCCCAGATATTGCGGAACTCGATCGGATCGCCGTGGAACTGGAGGGAGAGCGGGCCAGTTGCCGGATGCGTTGGCGGGTAGCTGGCGAGCTTGCGGAACTGGGTCGGGCCCATGAATTTCCGTGCGTTGTGCAGCACCACCCCGTTTTGAATCACGGTCGCCGTGGCCGGCTCGACCACCTTCTCGCCTTCATACTTCGGCGGGGTGAAAAGGATTTCGTAGCTCTGCCACTCGCCCTGCGGCGCGGTGGCATTCACCAGCGGCGGAGTCTGGCCGTAAAGCGCGCCGGCGGTGCCGTCAGGATAGGTCTTGTTGCCGTTGCTCTGGAGGATCTGCACTTCATACAGGCCCATCAGGAAAATCCCGCTGTTTCCGCCGCCCTGGCCGTTCACCTTGCGACCGGCCGGGATCCGCCACTCGAGGTGGACCTGCACCGGACCGAACTCTTCCTTGGTGGTCATGTTCCCGGGCGAGGCGACGAGGATGCCGTCCTTCACCACCCAGCCCGCCGGCTTGTCCCCGGACTTCCAGGCATCCAGCGACTTGCCGTCAAAAAGCACCTTCGCGTCGGCCGGGGCCTTCACGCTCACGGCACCGCCGGTCTCGATCACCTTGGGCTGCGGCCGGGTCCCGTCATGGACCTGCCACGGGGTCCCGGGGATCTCGGGAGTCCCCGGCTTGATGCCAAAGCCTTCCGCTGCCAAAGCCACATTCCCGACTGCCAGGCAGCCGGCCATCGCCGTCCAATGAAGTGCACGCATGAATTCAGGTGTCACAACGCCACTCCGGACGCAATCTTTCCCTCCTTCCGTGACATCGGGGTTGCGCCAACCCGGACTTTGTGAAATTTTTCACAAGCGATCCCGCTGCTTCCACCATGAGCACCACCACCGTTCCCCAGAGCCGCAGCGAGCGGTTTCCTTTCGAACTTGTCCGGCCCCAACTGGAACGCGTGGAGGCCTCCATCCGCGACCAGGTCCGCGCTTTCGACCCGGCCGTCGAGCCCTACGTCAGCTACGTCTGCAACACTTCCGGCAAGCGGATCCGCCCCGCCCTCTCGATCCTCGTCGGCGGTGCCCTCGGCGGAGTGAACGACGATCACCTGAAAATCGGCGTGATCCTCGAGCTGATCCACATGGCCACCCTCGTCCATGACGACATCATCGACGGCGCGGTCACCCGCCGGATGATCCCGACCTCAAACGCGAAGTGGGGCTCCGGTCTGTCGGTGCTGCTCGGCGACGCCCTCTTCTCGCACGCCCTGGCCCTCGCCACCGACTTCAACGACATCACGATCTGCCGCAAGGTCGGCCGCGCCTCACGGGAAGTTTGTGAAGGCGAGATCGTCCAGACCCAGCGCCGCTGGGACCTCACGCTGACCAAGGCCGACTACTTCCGGATCATCGAAATGAAGACCGGTGCCCTGTTCTCCGCCGCCACCGGGATCGCCGCGGCGCTCTCGGGTGCCGACGCGGAAACCGAAGCCAAGCTGTTCGACTACGGCCTGAAACTCGGCACCGCCTACCAGATCTACGACGATTGCCTCGACCTCGTCGGCAGCGAGGAGGACGTCGGCAAGACCCTCCGCACAGACCTCGAGAAGGGCAAGCTCACCTTGCCGATCCTCAATCTCCTCGAAAGTTCAAGCGAGTCGCAGCGCTCGAAGCTCACCAAGCGGATCATCGAGCAGCAACCACTGGACCTTCCGGTGCTGGTTGGCATCGCCGAATACGAAGGTGCCATCGAGTCCGCGGTCGACACTGCGGTCAACATGCTCGGCACCTGTCGCGATCACCTGATCGGTCTGCCCGGCAGCGAACATGTGGAAGCGATGGAGCAAATCACTTGGTTCCTGGGCGCGCTTTTGCAGAAATGCCGGCGCTGAGTTCGTTCTTAGCGGAATAGGTCCTATCGGTCATATAGGACCTATTTTTGTATCCCGGCGTGAGCTGTAATCCTCCAGCTCACTCTTACTAAAAAACACCCTTCATATCCCCCGATCATTTGGCCCAACCTACTAAATATGCCATAGTTTTCAAATTGACGCCACCGCCTGTAGTAATTATTTCCCTGTGCATCGTTTTTAGACCCCATGCGGTGCGTGCAATGCGGATCATTCAAGGACAAGGTGCTCGACTCCCGGATGTCGAAGGACGGCACCACTATCCGCCGCCGCCGCGAATGCCTCGGATGCACCTATCGCTACACCACCTACGAGCAGATCGAGCGCACCGAGCTGCGGGTCGTCAAACGCGACGGGACGCGCGAGGCGGTCCACCGCGAGAAGATCATCAGCGGCATGATCAAGGCCTGCGAGAAGCGCCCCGTCTCGATGGACCGGCTGGACCGCGCGGTGGAGGAAATCCTCACCGAGCTCCATCAGGACCATCTGACCGAGGTCCCCTCGTCATCGATCGGCGCCAAAGTCATGGACAAGCTCCACCAGATCGATCCGGTCGCCTACGTCCGCTACGTTTCGGTTTACCGCCAGTTCGAGGACGTCGGCGAGTTCATCCGCGAGATCCAGGCGCTGGAACGGCGCCCGGCGCGTGATCCGATGCAACGCCGCCTCTTCAAGGACTGAAAACTTTCCCGCTCGCCGCTCCCTCCATCCGCTCTCCTTCCCCACTTCCCTTCCCGCCCCCTGACACCACGTGATTTCCCTCATCGGCACCCGCCCGGCCATCCTGGTCGGACGATATCAAGTGATCCACTACGACACCTCGTGGCTCGGCGTGGCATTGCGCCGCGCCGCCTCGGCCGCCGAACGCGAGGACTTCCCCTTCGTCGACGAGATCCGCCTCGGCATCGAGCAGTATCTCGAAACGAAGTGCCCGCTCCGCCTTCTCCCCCTTTCCGATCTCTACGAACGGATGCGCCACATGCTGGTCCGCATTGGTTGTGAAACCATCGCCGACAAGCTCGAGCCGCTCGCCCCGCCGGTCACCCTCTCCCTGGTCCGCCTCGCGCAAGACGCCGGCAACGGCTTCGAGCTCGCATTCTTCGGTCATCTCCGCGAAGAACTCGCCCACCTCCGTGAAGTCGGGGCCGAGGACATCCGCTTCACCGGTCTGCGCGATGCCGCCCAGATCCTTTGCGCCGCCGAAAAGTGGAACAACCACTGCGAACAAGTCCTGTTCGAGATCCGCAACTTCCTCGGCAACCTCGACCGCGAGCACCGCCACTTCCGCCGGCCTCTCCGACTCCAGGTCGACTCGGAGCGGTGAGGAAAGGCAGATGGTAGATGGTAGATCGTGGATGGAAATCCGATGACTTGCGGAGCCCAGCACCATGCCGCGTCGCAACCAGAAGCAGATGTCTAGATTCAGAAGCGCTGCCGAAGCGCTGCCCAAGCAAGCGCCGCGTTGAATTTGGAACTTGGCACTTCAAACTTGGAACTTAGGCCTCCGTCATGACCCTCTTCGAAAAGATCATCGCCCGCGAGATCCCCGCCACGATCCTCCACGAGGACGACCTCTGCATTGCCTTCAAGGACATCAATCCCGGCGCTCCGGTCCATTTCCTCGTCGTCCCGCGCAAGCCGATCCCGCGCATCGCCGAAGCCACTGCCGAAGACCAAACCGTCCTCGGCCACCTGCTCCTCACCGCGGGTAAAATCGCCTGCGAACAAGGCTTCGCCGAAGACGGCTTCCGCCTCGTCATCAACAACGGCCCCCACGGTGGCGAAACCGTGCCGCACCTCCACGTCCACATCCTCGCCGGCCGCCCCCTCGCCTGGCCGCCGGGCTAGGGCGCGGCAGCTCCCCTGCCATGCGGGGGCTCCGCCCGTAGCTGGCGCGTCTCGCGCCAGTCCGTCCTGGGGGCGTCTCGCCGCCGGTCTCCCTGCCTTGAGGGTCGGGATCCTCCCGGCTTGAAAGAGAGAATATCCCCACCGGGAATCGAACCCAGATTTTCAGTTTAGGAAACCGATGTTCTATCCGTTGAACTATGGGGACCAAAGGCGGGGAACTCTCCCGGTCTGACAAAGCTCAAGCAAGCCGGAAATCCGCTGGGATCCGCGCAATCACGCGATGAAGCCCGTTCTTCTCGAAGGAGCTGGACCCTTGTTGTACGTAGTCCCGGCTTCAGCCGGACGCATGGTCCCCCGGAGCCCGCTTGACTCGAAGCGACCGCATCGCCCGTGGTTCGTCCGGCTGAAGCCCAATGCCTTTAGCGAATGGATGGTCTGCGTCCCAACGGGACGATTCATAAAAGCCCGGCACCCAGTGCTGACCTCAACGGGACGATTCAAAAGAGCCCGGCACGCAGTACTGACCTTTACACTCAATTGAGGATCGGCGCAGGCACGGAAGTGGGATTTCAGGGCCAAGGGCCCATCCCATACCAGCCTAGGCCGCAGGCCTAGGAGGCGTCCGTCCGGAGATTTGAAGGGCCAACGGCCCGCCCTATCCGCCGCCACGGACCGTCTCCCGATATGGAACGGACCCTTGGCCCTCGCGAATGGCTGCGCCTCTAAACCTAGGCCTGCGGCCTAGGCTGGTATCGAGCGCGCCTTTGGCGCTGGGGGATTTGTGTATAAAGATCATTACTGCGTGCCGGGCTTTGAAAGCCGCTTGATTTTTCGCCAGCGCCAAGCAAGCCAGCCGGACCACGGAACGAGGAAGAGGAGAATGAGGAACCAATAGGCGACCAGAAAACCCGTCCACCACACCTCCGTCTTTTTCTCCACAAAGGGAGGAAACAAGGGAGAAGAGCCGGGGTTTCCGCGAAATATTCCCGCCTCGAAAAAGCCCGTCTCAACGATATAAACGCCGAGGGTTCCGGCACCGGCGGAATAAGCGTAACCCCCTTTTCGGATCACCAGCGTTGACGTTTGGTCCAACGCGCTGCCCCAAGCCCACCCAAGGAACCCAAGCACAAGGATTCCAAACCAAAACGACTTCCAGCGGTAGAGCGGGCGCGGCGTCATGGGCTTACTTCTGTTTGCAACCGTTTCATGCGACGCCTACGCCAAACAAGCCAGCCGCCCCAAAGCCCCAAGTAGGAAAAGAAAACGAGGGAGTCGGGAACTCTAAAAACGCGAACACCGTGCGCATGGCCAAGCGCCCACATGTCTTCCCAGTCTGTGGGCTGAAAAAACTTTTTGCTACCCACTACCCATCCGCCGGCAAGGATTCTCAACGCCCCGCTTGGTCCAGTCACCATATAGGTTACTCCCCGCATACGGGAGACCTCGATAGCGTTGCCCGAGCGATCGCGGGAAATCGTCGGAAAATTCAAATAGGACTCACGCCAAGCCCACCCCAAGAACACCAAAACGAAAAGCCCAAGCCAAAAGCTTTTCCAGCGGTAGAGGGGGCGGATCATAGCTCGGCGTGAAGTTTCAGCAGGCGGGACTTGCGGCGCTGCCACAATGCAAGAGTGAGAAGCCAAGCCGCAAGGTAGGCGAGGACCATCGCAAAATAGGGGACGATGACGTGGCGGTAAGTCGGGGGATCCTCCCGATGATCAGCGAGAGCCTCTTTCCACGAGCGCGCATTCTCCACCGACATCGGTTCGTGCCCGCCGCTGAATCTCGACAAATCCGGCCACCTCTCCGGACCCCCGAAAATCGCGATTACGTCGCCGGCTGACTGACAGATCCCCCAGCCCATTCCCGCCCCAACCTGTATCGACGAAATGTTCCCCATCGAAATCCACCACCCCCACAGCAGGAACACCAATCCCGGCAGGCCAAGCCAGAATAGCCGGGAGCGGTAAAAAGGGCGCGGGGTCATGGCTGAATTCTCGCCAGACCTTCCGCCGAAAACAAGCCCGCCGCGAGAGGCTCCTTGGCCAAGTCGCGTTGCCGCTGGCCGATGCAAGCCCCGGGGCTTGCCGCGGGGGAACTTGCAATGGAAAGTCCACACGGCGATGAGCGAAGCACCCGAGGAAGAAAAGCAGCCCACCCTGGCCCACCGGCTGCAATATGCCCTTTACCGGGCGGCGGAGGGCGTGCTCGGGCTGGTCTCGCTGGACACCGTGAACCGCGTCGGCGAGATCCTCGGCCACGCCGCCTGGTTCCTCTCGCCCAAGCACCGCCGCCTCGTCACCCGCAACCTGCGGATCGCCACCGCCGCCGAGGCTCCCGATGCCGCCGAAATCCGCCGCCGGGTCCGCGAAACCTTCATCCGCGCCGGCGGCAACATGCTCGGCAGCATCCGCGCGGTCACCATGCAGCCGGAAGAATTGCGGGAGCACATCGCGATCACCGGCTTGGAACACATGCGCGTCCCGGTCGAAAACGGCCGCGGGGTGGTGGTGGTCTGGTCGCACATGGGCAACTGGGAAGTCCTCGCGCAACTCGTCCCCGTGCTCGGCCCGACGGTCCGCGGCGGCCCGATCTACCGGCCGCTGGAGAACCCGCTGCTCGACCGGCTCACGGTCCAGCGGCGGACCCAGCAGGGTGCCGTCCTTTTCAACAAGCACGACGGCTTCAACGGGCCGGCAGCCATTCTCCGCAGCGGCGGGGTGGTCAGCGTGATGACCGACCAGCGCGCCGGCGGCCATGGCGAACTCTGCCCCTTTTTCGGCCGGCTCTCCTCCTGCACTCCCCTGCCCGGCTTGCTGGCGCGGCGGACCGGCGCGGCGATGGTCACGATCTCGATCACCTCGCTTTCCACCGGCCAATGGCAGCTCACCATCCGGCCCGTCCCGGACAAGGCGCGCACGCCCGAAATCCTCCGCCACCTCGAAACCGCGATGCTCGACCGCCTTACCGATGTGTTCTGGTTCCACGACCGCTGGCGTGCCGATAGCATCCGACCGCTGAGCTTTTTCACCAAGGAAGTGCCGACGGAAGCGGCACGGACGGCCACCATCCCGACCCGCCTCGTCGCGACCCTGCCGCCGGGAAATCCGGCCGCGGTGGAATGCCTCACCGCCCTGCTCGAACTGCGGCCCGACGCGCGGATCGACGTGCTCGACTCCGGCGATCTCGCGCCACTGCCCGACGACCCGCGCATCGTGCCTTTCCCCTGGGACCGCGGCGTGCCGGTGGAACACCTGGCCGGCCTGTTAGAGCGGTGCGACGAATCCCATCCGGCACCGCTCGACTTCGCCCTGCTGCTCGATGGCAACGCCGACCTCGCCCTCGCGGCCAAACGGCTCGGACTGCGCGCGGTCATCGGCACCGGTGTCGAGGGCAAGGCGTGGACCCGATGCTATCCGGTGCCCGTCGATGCCGCGGGCTGGCGGAACCTGGCCGCCGAGCTGGTGCTCACCCGCAAAAACCGCGCGACATGACGGACCCGCTCGACATCTGGATCCTCTCCGACGGCAAGCCGGGCCACGAGAACCAGTCGTTCGGTCTCGCCGAAGCGATCGGCCGCCACCGGCCGGTGCGGATTTCCAAGATCAAGCTCGGGAGTAAAGGCGGTCCGCTCGCCCGGCTACGCACTGCTTGGAAAGGAAGCGCCGGACTCCCCGCTCCCCGTTTGCTGATCGGTGCCGGCCATGCCACCCACGTCGCCCTGTTAGGCCTCAAGAGAAAGTCCGGCGAGCCCTGCGTGCTGATGATGAAGCCGACCCTGCCGGCCGCGTTCTTCGATCTCTGCCTGATCCCGGAGCACGACCTCGGCGGCTCTGAACCTCCGCGCCATGTCATCCCGACGCTTGGCGCCCTGAACCGCGTGCCGCCGCCGGGCGATGCACCGCGGCACGGCGGACTGATTCTGTTAGGCGGTCCTTCATCCTCCCACGGTTGGGATGGCGATGCCATCCGAGCGGCAGTCGAAGCCATCGTGATCGCCGGCAAGGACCGGCCGTGGCGGGTCACCGATTCGCGCCGTTCGCCCGAGGGCACACTGGAATCGCTGACCGGCGCGTGCCCCGCCCTTGCCGCCTACCCGCACGCCGAGACCGGTCGCGACTGGCTGCCGCAACGGCTGGCGGAAGCGGCGGAGGTCTGGGTGACGGAGGACAGCGTGTCGATGATCTACGAGGCCCTTAGTAGCGGCGCGCGGGTCGGGCTGCTGCCGGTGCCGTCGCTGAAGAAGGCGGGACGCGTCGCACGGGGCATCGCGAAGCTCGCGGAAGAAGGCTTCGTCACCCACTTCGCCGACTGGTCGCCTGCCGCCGGCCTCGCCACTCCACCGCGGGTACTGCGCGAGGCAGATCGCTGCGCGGCCATCGTGCTCGAACGACTCCTACCTGCATGAAAGTGCTCCAGATGATCCCCGAGATGGAGTCCGGCGGCGTCGAGCGCGGCACGCTGGAGCTCGCGCGGCATCTCGGTGCCGGCGGCCACGAATCGCTCGTGGTTTCCGGCGGCGGCAGGCTGGTGAAGCAGCTCGAAGCCTGCGGCACCCGCCACCTCCCCATGCCGGTCGGCCGCAAGCGGCTGTCGTCGCTGCTGCTGGTGCCGAAGCTGCGCCGCCTGTTCGCGAATGAGAAACCGGATATCCTCCACCTCCGCTCGCGGGTTCCGGCATGGCTGGCCTTCCTCGCGTGGCGCGGCATGAACCCGGCCAAACGACCGCGGCTGGTCACCACGGTCCATGGCTTCAACTCCGTCAACCGCTACTCCGAGATCATGACCTGCGGCGAGCGCGTGATCTGCGTCTCGGAAAGCATTCGCGCCCATGTTCTGAAGCACTACCCGCGGGTCGCACCGGACAAGCTGCGGGTCGTCCACCGCGGGATCGATCCCGCAGAATATCCGCACGGCTACCGGCCGTCCGCGGAGTGGCTGGAAAGCTTCCACCGCGAGTTCCCGGCGACCGTCGGCAAACGGCTGATCACCCTGCCGGGGCGCATCACCCGATTGAAGGGCCACGAGGACTTCGCGCGGATCCTCAAAGAGCTGGCCGACGATAAAAGCCTGCACGGCGTGATCGCCGGCGGGGCCCATCCGCGGAAGACGTCCTACCTCGACGAGATGAAGGCGCTGTTCGCCGCGGCAGGATTGTTAGAGCGCGTCACCTTCACCGGTGGCCGGTCGGACCTGCGGGAGATCCTCGCCATCTCCACTCTGGTGCTTTCGCTTACCACCCAGCCGGAATCCTTCGGCCGCACGACATTGGAGGCGATCGGGCTCGGCGTCCCGGTGGCGGGTTATGATCACGGCGGCATCGGCGAGCAGCTCGATCTGCTTTATCCCGCCGGCAAGATCCCGCCGAACGATCCCGCCGCGGCGGTCGGGGTGATCCGCAGGCTGTTAGAGAATCCGCCTCCGGTGCCGAAGGAGCATCCGTTCACGCTTGCGGCGATGCTGGAAGGCACGCTGGCCGTCTATCGGGAACTGGTGACCTAACGGACGAGTGTACTGGACCGCGGACTTTAGTCCGCTCGAAATCCCCAACGCGGACTAAAGATCCGCGGTCCAGTACACGTGCTCCCACACCGGCCGTTCTTCCCGACACGACGCGGCATACGTCTCCCAATCCCTCAACTTCGGCCGGTCCCTTTCTTCTCTGCGCGCGATCATCCGCTCGCGCCGCAGTTCCGGCGGGCACCAGACGAAGTGCATCACCGGTCGGACGCCGAGCCGCCGCTCCAGCCGCTCCGGCCAATCCGCTTCGCCGCCTTCGCGGGTGAAGGGCCCGGCCAGCACCACCGGCACCAGCGGCAGATTCGCCACGGCAATGTCGAACATCGCCTCGTAAACCGCATTGCGATAAGCCTGCTTGTAGGCTGGCGAATCGCGGTCGTCGGGATCCAGCCCGGCAAGCGAAAGCCCGGCACGGACCAGCCGCTCGGTCGCAATATCGCTGTCGATCAGACAGGCACCCAGTTCCGCCGCCAGTTGCCGGGCGCGGACCGACTTGCCCGCGCCCGCCGGCCCGCTGACGACGTGGCACTGCTTCACGAGATGAAGCGGATCGTCAACGGATAGCGGTAGGGCTTTCCTTCGTTCGCCTTCAAGCCGCCGATGATGGTGAAGACCACCCAGGCGATACCGAGGCCAGCCAGTACCGGGAGCAGAAGAACGCCGATGACGAAAAGCATCAGCACGAAGGTCACCGCCCCGAGAATCAGGGCCCAGAGGAGCCAGGAAATATTAAAGTTGAGAGCCTCCTTCGCCTCCGACGCCGCAAAGGGCATGGTGTCCTTCTTTACCTGCCAGATGATCAGCGGGCCGACGATATAACCGATGCCGCCCGTAAGCAGGCCAGTCAGGGCGGACAAGTGACCGAACATCGCCCACATCCGCTCTTCGCTGGACAAGCCAATGACAGCGGGCGGCGCGGCGGATTCGGGAAACGACGGCGGGGTGTAGGGATCTTCCATAGGGGACTCCAGTAGCAAACCCGGCGCGGCAAGGAAAGGAATTGCCGTTCCAATTCCCCGCCGGGTTTCAATCCGCTCAAGCTTTCATCTTCGAATAGCCGCGCAAGAAGCCGACGCACTGCGCGACTTCCGGCAGCGACTTCTTCCAGTTGTGCTCATACTCGATCGACACGTTACCGGCGAAGCCGTGCTTGCGGACCTCGTCGAGGATGGCCGCGTTGTCGATCACCCCGGTGCCGAAGGGACGGTCATGGCTCGCCTTGCCAACCAACTCGCGGTCCTTCATGTGAAAGGCCAGCACCCGCGGTGCGATCTTCTTGATCACCTCTAGCGGCTCCAGTCCGGAGGTCGCCCAGTGCCCGAGGTCGGCGCAGAAGCCGATGTTCGCGTGGCGGCCTTCGATCGCCTTGGAAATGGTGTCAGGATTCCACAGCGCGGTCGGACGAGGATGATTGTGGAAGCAGACCTTGATGTCGTATTCCTTCGCCAGCTTCTCCAGCGTGTCGATGGCATCAAGCGACTCCGTGGTCACCCCGTAGAGGCCCATCTTTTTGGCGAACTCGAAGATCTTGCGCGCTTCCGCCTCGTCCTTGGAAATCGGGAGCACGCCGAAGTTCACCGGGGTGATGCCGTTCTTCGCCGCGTGCGCCAGCAGCTTGGCGATGTTCTCGTCCGACAGGGAAGGATCGAGCACGGTATCGCCCAATTCACCACCGATCTTCTGTCCACGATAAACTTCAACCCCGCCGGCACCCGCGGCGGCGGCCATCTCGATTGCTTCCCACAAGGTGAACTCCTTGAAAGACCAGCACTGGACGGAAATCGTGAATCCGGCGGGCGTCAGCGCGGCCGCAGGGATTGGCTTGCCCTGCGAACGGAGGGCGAGCAGGGCCGACGCGGCGGGGACCATGGCGAAGAGGGAACGGCGTTTCATAACAAAGGCAAATTACGACGCCTGAACCAGCCGTGGCGAGGGATTCTTTCGGCGCGCGTCGGCAAGGTTCCACCATTTAAGCGCATTGAAAACCGCTGGCCCATGAACACGAAAAAGCGGGGAGCCCGTGTGAACTCCCCGCTGAAGATCGTGATGTCGCTCAGCGGCTGGCCGCCACAGCTTTCGGAGCGCGGGCCTTGAGAGCACTATCGGACTCACTATCGGCCCAAGTGCGGTAGGCCTCGTCGGTGATCACTTCCATCTGACCGACCATGTTGCCGTGCCCTTCGCCGCAGAGCTGGGCGCAGACGACAGAAGTTTCGAGGGTCTTGTTCGGCGTGAACCACATCGGGAACTCCTTGCCCGGAACGGCGTCCTGCTGGATGCGCATCGGGACAATGGCGTAGTTGTGGATGACGTCGTTCGAACCGATATTGAGGATGGCGGGACGGCCCTTGGCGATCTTGAGGATCGGCGACGTGAAGTCGTCCTGGGCGTTTGGATCGTTGAAATCGATCGCCGCATCGCTGTTGCTGGTGCGGACCAGCGGGTCGATGCGCCCGAACTTGCCGTCCTTGCCGGGATAGTGGTAGGTCCACCCGAATTGCCAGCCGATGACACGAACACGGACCGGATCAAGCTTCTGCACTTTCTCCCAAGTGTCGGTGCGCTCCTTCCACAGCGGGATCGCGAAGCCGAGCAGCAGCACGGCTTCGATGATCACCACGGCGATCTCGAGGTGGCTGGAAATGTGGTTCTTTACCCCGTGATACGATGCCTTCGGGTTGACCGAGGCACGGAAACGGACGAGGCAATAGAGGAAGAACAGGGTCCATCCCACGAAAAGCGCGATCATGAACCAGTGAGTCACATCGATGAGGTGATCGACGCGGCCACCGTGGGCGGAGAAGTTTTCGGGGATGCCGAGGAATTTCGAGGGACTCATGGAGAGATTGGAAAAGCTTTAGCGGGCGGAGACGGTGGAAACCACTTCATCCCGCAACTCTGGATCAAGCGAAGCCTCGCCACGACGGGCGAGGCGGACCATAAAGAAAACGACGCCGCCCAGCAGAGTGACGATCAGGACCAGCAGCGCGAAGATCGACCAGCCGATGGCATTGGTGTGATCAGCGAAGTTCTTGGCGCAGGTCAGGCAGGCAAGGAAGGAATCGTTCATGGCCGTCAAAGGACAATGTTGCGGACTTTCTTGTAAAAATACACGCCGTAAACCGGCATGCCCAGAACCCCCGCGGCGCTCACCGCGCCTAGGGCCGTGATGATCGGCGTGCGGTCGGTGGCGAGGACGAACGCCCATACCGCCAGGAATACGAAGAGCAGGGTGCTCACGGTCACGAAAACGATATGGAAAGCGCGGAGTGACATGGTGGTGGTAAGTTCCAAGTGAGAAGTTCCAAGTGCCAAGAAAGGCGGGAACGGACGGCGGGCAAGGTGAGGTTCAGGAATCTTCGGTTTGATTTGCCACTTGGCACTTCTTCCTACTTGGAACTTCGGGCTGTTACCAGTGGGCATCCTGCTCGGATCCGGGGACACCGGTCTTGAAACCGTTGTAATGGATCGGGTCCCATTTCGCGAGGGCGATCAGGGCGACCAGGAAAAAGGCGGCCACCAACCCGAAGCCAAACAGCCAGTAGATCAGGCGCTTCTCGTGGTTGAGGTGCATGAAAATCGCCGCGACCAAGGAGGCTTTTACGGTCGCGATCAGGAGGCCGAGGACCATGTCCATGGTATCGAAGCCGTGCTTGCCGACATCGAGCCACGGCATGGTGGCCACCATCACCGTGATCACGGTGCCGGCGAACAGCACGCCGCCGATCAACTTGTAAAGGCGGAGCGACTTCTGGAGAGCTTCGGGAGAATCGGCCATAATTTGAAATGCGGAAAACTGAAATGCTGAAAAGCTGAAATTAAAACCTTACATGAGGTAGAGGATCGGGAAGAGGAAGATCCAGACCAAGTCGACGAAGTGCCAGAACAGGCCTCCGATTTCCACCCGGTTGGCGAGCCACTCCGGGTTGCTGAGATACATCTTCTTGCCGAAGAACAGGTAGTAGGCGAGCACCAGCGCGCCGCCGATGACGTGAAGGCCGTGGAGGCCGGTCATCGTGAAATAGACGGCATAGTAGGTGTTCCAAGCCGGCGCGAACTTCGAGGCGAACTGCACTTCACCGCGCGGGACGGTGAGATGCGGGAAGGTCCGGAGTTTGTAGTCAGGGCCGAAGAACTCCTCGTTGAGCTCTTCCTTCACCTTGGGCATCGCGTACTTCTTCGGCGTGATCTTGACGTCGCTGATCGCGGTCTTGTAGTAGTAGGCCATCTCTTGCCAGCCGATCCGGTACTTGTCCTTGTCGGTCGGGACGCGGTCGTGGGTGGCGAGTTCGGCGGTGAGCTGGGCCAATGCGACCTGTTGCTTGTCCCAAATCTCCTTCAGCTCGCGGTTTTCCTTGAGCAGCCAGGAATTCTCGATGGCGACCTTGGGGTCGATCCCCTTCTCTTCCGCCTTCATCACGAGGTGGCGGAAGTCGATGGCATCGACGTAGTGGAAGACCATCGGGCTTTCCTGCAGCTTGCCCTTCAAGGCGGTTCCATCGCGAAGGGTGCCGGACTCGGCGGCCTCCTGGATGTCACGGGGCTTGTATTGGAAAACGGTGGCTGGCTCCACCTTGAAGGCGACCGCCGACTGCTCCGGCATCAGCTTGTCGGCGATGGCGGCGGTATCGATGACCACTTGGTCGGCGAGTTCCCAGTCGCGCTTGCCCGGGTTCGCCTCGTGGGCCTTGACCCACTGCTCACGGAGGTTGTCGGTGCGGACGGCCCCGTTGTTCTTACGAGCGGCGAGATGGGCTTCTTTGATCGAGCCGAGCAGAGCAAGGCTCAGCTCCGTGCCAGCATCGAAGGTAACCACCTTGTCAGGCGCGGTCTTCAGTTCGATCTTCGACGCGAGCTTGATGGTCGCATTCTTTTCGGTGGCCCGGGCGATCATCGCCTCCACCCAGGGACGTTCGAAGCGGACCGTGTTGAAGCTGATCTCGGCTGCCTCGAAATTGACCACGTTCTCCTCGATTTTCTTGCCCTTTGAATCCTTGGCGAGCTGGTCTTCGGTAGGCTCCTTGCCGTGTTCGACATGGACGCCGTCCTTCACCTTGTAACCGAGGTGGCCTTCGACCACCGCGTAGTCCTTCAGGCGGAGCGCCTGGTGGTGGAACTTCACGTTATACTCGATTCCCTTGAGCACCATGAAGATCCCCGCGCAGGCGATCGTGACGCTCATGAAGAACTGGAACTTGCCCCACTGGCGCATCTTCAACGCGGCCCAGGCGAAAACCACGGTGACCGAGGAACCGATCAGCACGAAGGTGTTGATCAGGCCCGGCAGCACCGGAAGGGTCCGCTCCGGCCACGGGAAATCGGCGCCGAGGCGGAGGAAGATGTAGGCGGAAAAGAATCCGCCGAAGAGCATGACTTCCGACGCGAGGAACAGCCAGATGGCGATCTTCGAGTTGAAGAGGCCCGTGTCCTTGCGCGGGGTGACGATGTAAGGAATTTCCATGGGGAAAGAATCAGGGATCCGGCTTCAGGCGGGCTGACGCTCAGTGAACAGATGGGGTGGTCGGCTTTTCGGCGGGCACTTCGGCTCCCCGCTTCGGCTCCTCCCATTGCGGCAGGTAATCATCGTCGCAATCCGGGCGGCTGTATTCGTAGGGGCCGCGGTAAACGACAGGCTCGGTGAGAAAGTTGCCGTGGCCGGGAGGGGTCGGGGTGGCCCACTCCAGGGTGGTGGCGTGGTAGGGGTTGTCGCTCTCCACCTTGCGACCGAATTTCCATGCAAGGAAAAGGTTGATGACGAAGGGCACCTGGGCGAGCGCCATAATCCAGGCGGCCCAAGACATGATGATGTTCAGGTCGATGTTCTCGGCGACGGTATTGCCGAAGACGTTGACACTGTCCTTCGCCTTCGCCAGGTAGGCGTCACCACCGTTGTACCAGCGGCGATGGAAGCCAGCCATGCCTTGGGTGAGCATCGGGAAGAAAATCAGGTTCATGCACACCAGACTGGGCCAGAAATGGATGTGCGAGAGCGTGTTGCTCATGTGGCGACCTGTGATTTTCGGATACCAGTGATACACCCCGGCGAAGAGACCGAACAAGATGCCGGGTGCCACCACGTAGTGGAAGTGGCCGATCACGTAGTAGGTATCGTGCAGATGGAGGTCCACCAGGTTGAACGCCAACGGCAGTCCGGTCAGACCGCCGATGCCGAACATCGGCAGGAAGGCGCAGGCCCACACCATGGCCGGGGTGAAGCGGATCGAACCACCCCACAGCGAAATGAGCATGGAGGTGATCAGGATCACCGACGGGATGGAAATCAGCACCGTGGTGACTTGAAAGAAGGTGGAGACGACCGGACCCATCCCCGTGAGATACATGTGGTGGGCCCACACGACGAAGGAGAGGAAACCGAGGACAAGGACGCCATAAACCATCGGCTTGTAGCCCCACAGCGGGCGGCGGGTGTTGACCGGAATGATTTCCGCGACGCAGGCGATCGAGGGCAGCAGGAGGACGTAGACCTCCGGGTGGCCGAGGAACCAGAAGAGGTGCTGGAACAGCAGCGGCGAGCCGCCACCCGAGAGGTCGGCCATCCCCTCTTTGGCCGAGAACAGACCGGAGGGCATGAAGAACGACGAGTGGCTGACGCGGTCCATCAACTGCATGATGCCGGCGGCTTCCAGCGGCGGGAAGGCGAGGAGAAGGAGGAAACCGGTGACCAGCATCGCCCAGACGAAGAAGGGCATGCGCATCCAGGTCATCCCGCGGGCCCGCAGGTTGATGATCGTGGTGATGAAATTCACCGCGCCCAGCAGCGATGAGGTGATCAGCAGCACGAGGCCGATCAGCCACTGGGTCTGGCCGGCCAGCCACTGGTTGACGATCTGCCCGTCGGCGAATCCGGCGAGCGGCGAATAGTTCGTCCAGCCGGATTTTGCGGCACCGGACTCCATGAAGAACGAGGCGCACATGGTCAGGCCGCCGGCGAGATAGAGCCAGTAGCTGGTCATGTTCAACTTCGGGAAGGCCATGTCCACCGCGCCGATCTGCAGCGGGGTGACGTAGTTGCCGAAGGCTCCGAAGCCGAGCGGCACGATGCCGAGGAACACCATGATGGTGCCGTGCATGGCACCGAACATGTTGTAGGTCTCGCCTGTAACCTTGCCATCCTGCAGCCAGCGCGCTTTCCAGTTATCGCTGAAGAGCCAGCTCATCCATTCCGGAAGCGGCTGGTGGGGATAGGCGATGCTCCAGCGCATCACCATCATGAGGTAGAAACCGAAGGCCAAAAAGACCATGGCGGTCAGGCCGTATTGGAGTCCGATCATTTTGTGATCGGTCGAGAACACGTACTTCTTCCAGAAGCCCGGGTCGTGGTGATGGTCGTCGTGACCGTGATGGTCCGCAGTGGCAGCGTGTGAGCTCATGCTTGGAAATGGTGTGGGCTGAACTTACTTGGCTTCCGCCGGTTCAAGGGTGATCGGGTCGAGCATCGTCTTCGGATCGAGAGAGTCCCCGGCGAGGTTCTTCATGTGATCGGCCGCCAGCTCGTCGCTGTTGACCGCCGTGCCGACCTTTGGCCGGTCCTCGGAGATTTCAAGGCCGGCGGCCCCCATCTGCTTGGTGACCACGTCGCCGGTTTTGTTGCCGAATGAATTTCGGACGTAAGTCATGATCGCCGCGAGGTCCTCGCCCTTCATGCCGGACCCCTGGGCGGGCATCACGCCGTAGGTCTTGCCGGTGGAGGTCGGTCCGCCGAGGCCATTGAGAATGACCATCGCGAGGCGCTCGGTCTCACCGGTCACCCACGTGGATCCGGCGAGCGAGGGATAGGCATTGCCGTCGCCCTTGCCGTCGGGACCGTGGCAGCCGCTGCACTTGCTGTAGAGCTTGGCACCCTTGGCCATGTAGGCGGCGAGCGCTTCCTTCGGCGGAACCCCTTCATCTTCACCATCGGCCGGGATCATCCGGACGTAGCCGTCCTTGATGGTGTCCTTGTAAGAAAAGAGCGTGCCGGCATTGCCGAGCGCCCAGCCGGCGGAGAGCAGCGGGATGGCACACAGCAGCATCACGGTGAGGGAGACGGGTTCCGCGCCGTTCTCCTTGAGTTTGTTCTCGCGAGCGGCGGCGGCTGCCCCGCGGACGACACGGTCGTGGGCTTCGGTGACATTCACCGATTCCTCGAGGTCGGGCTTGGAAGGATCGATCATCGGAAAAAGAAAATTCGGTTCAGCCTTGAGGGGCGGCGGCGGGTGCCGCTTCGGCGGGCTTGACCGGGGATGGATTCATCGAGGCGGGAAGCGCGTCATCGCGCTTCATGGAGAGCAGGTAGTCGACGAGGGACTCGGCTGCGGCGGTTGGCACCACGTAGGTTCCTTCAGGACTTGCGACGGGCAAGGCGTCGAGCGGAAATTGGCCGGTGATTTTTTTCTCCTCGAACAGGAAACGATGAGAAGGGCAGGTCGAGGTCGGGCGCTCTGGATTGCCGCGGGGATCGTAGAGATGCAGGTAGAGCCACGTCTCGGGACTAGCGCCGGATTCCTTGGTGTAGATGCCTTCCACCCGGCGGCCGATGTTCGAGAGATCGGGACCGAGACGACTGAAGCCGATCTGGGCGAACTTCTCGCCTTGGTAGTCGAAGACGTTTGACTCGCGGCGGGTGTCGCCGCGGGTTTCGTCGGCCTTGAGGCCGGCCCAGTCGGGGCGGCCGAGGTCGTTGCCGGCGTACGTCGGGCGGATGAGCTGGGTGTGGCAGAGGTAGCAACCGTTGGCGGCATACACCTCGGCACCATTGGTCACCCGGCCGGTGGTTTTGGGATGGTAGATTCCCGTCTTGCCGTCGGCGATTTCATCGAAGGACACCGGCGTCTGGGTGCGCATCGAGAAGAACGGGTAGATCACCAGGGCCGTCCACGGGAGGAGGAAGGCGAAGGTGAGTCCGATGGCAAATTGGCGGAAGGACATGGAAGAAAGAATTGAGAGATTCGAAATTGGGATATTGGGGAATCCTCAGTGCGAGTGGGCGGGGGCGGATCCGGGGCCGGCGTTGTCGATGTCACCCTCGGGGCCGTGGGTAGCATCGTGGAGGTCGTCGTGGTGAACGTGACCGAGCAGGGTCGGGTGCGAACTGCGGCGGCCGAGGCGGAGCCACATCAGGGCGAGGTGGAAGAAGAAGAAGACGTTCGAGAAGAGGAGGAAGCACCAGGACAAGGTGGCGGCGACGGCGTAGGGGTAGGCGTAGGTCATCGCGTTCTCCCAGGGCTGCTTGTAGTCTTCCTGGGCTTGGCCTTGCATGATGCCGCCGAAGACGGCGACCAGCGCGACGGTCACGACGCCGTAGAGCGAGAGAAAGAAGTGGATCTTGATCAGCCGGCTGGAGAGCCACTCGCGACGGGTGATCCGCGGCACGATGAAGTAGATCATGCCGAAGGCGATGAAGCTGAACACGCCGTAGAGCGCCAGGATGTCGAAGCCGTAGCCGGAGAGGCTGAACTGGCTCAGCGGCAGCATGGCCGGCACATTGAGGAAGGTGCAGGCGAAGCCCAGCACCAGCAGGCCGATCACGCCGGTCACGGTGAAGCGGAGCGCCGGGCTGTTGACCACGGTGTCCCAGGCACCGGCGGCGGTCTTCAGGAGGTTGATGCTGACGGCGATGGCCGGGATGGCGATCAGGATGGTCGCGGCGGCACCGAGGTAGGGGAGGAACGCGGGAATTGGAGCTCCGGCGAGCTTTTGCATGCCAGCCCACGGGGCGATGACCGCGAGCGACCAGAAGCCGAGCAGCGACAAGGTATAGCTGTAAACCGGGCGGCCGGTGACTTTCGGGATCAGGTAATACGCCGCGGCGATCGCGGTCGGCACGAAGAACAGGAAGATCAGCGCGGAGCGATACCAGGCGTTGACCGCGGCGGCCATCAGCGGACTGCCGGAGAAGCCGTGGATCAGGAAGTGGGCGGTGGCAAAGACCCAAGGGAACCAGATCAGCGCGGCAAGGATGTACCACTGGGAGATGAACACATGGCCGGCCGGGCGGACCTTGAACTGGATCATCGACCAGATGGCGATGGCGGCGTAGGCGATCAGCATGGGAACCCAGGCGAAGGTCGGGAACTCCATCCACGGGATGCCAGTGCCCTTGCCGGCGAGGATGCCGAGCAGGCCGACGGAGACGGCGAGGTTCCAGATGTGGCCGGCGGTCAAGATCAGGCCTGCGGCGCGGCACTCCTGGCGGGACAGGCGGGCCATCAGCCAGACCAGCATGCCGAAGGCGGCCTGGCAGCCCCAGCCGTAGATCAGCGCGCTCATGTGCGCCGGTTGGACGCGGCCGTAGGTCAGGAACGAAAAGCCATCGAGGAAACCGGGGCTGTGGACTTTCGCGGAAGAGATGATGCCGAGCAGGATGGCCACGGCCAGCCACGCGGCGCCGCTGGTGAAGAAGAACATCACCGGGTGGCGCAGCGAGCGGTCGATCTCCGCGCGGCGGACCGCGTCGGCCGCCGGGTTGGTGGAAGAGGCTTGGGACATGGGAAAACTTGGGGCCGTGGGACGTGGAAGTTCAGGGCTTGATCAGGTCGGCTTCCTTAAGAGCAGGCTTGCCGACTTCGGAGCGGAGCATCTTGACCTGTTCCGGCAGCACGGCGGAAGCCTTGTTGCCGAAGCTGTTGCGAACGTAGGTCAGCACCGCGGCGATCTGGTTGTCGTCCTGGTGGGCGAGGGCGGCCATCGGCACGGGCGGGGTGTAGGTGGCACCCTTGAGCTGGATCGGCCCCCCGAGGCCACGGAGTTGGATGCGGATGAGATTCGAAACCGGGCCGGTGACCCATTCGGAACCGGCAAGGGTCGGCGCGATCGGGCCGCCTTCACCGGTCGGGCCGTGGCAGACGAAACAGGTGCCGCCGCCCATGTACTGCGCCTTGCCGGCTTCGATGAGGGCTGGATCGACCGGGACATCCGGTCCGGGGGTGAGGGCGTCGACCGCAGCGACATCCGCCTTCGGTTCGTTGGCCCCGTCAAACATGCGATCAGAATTGGGGACGATCTGTTCCGGCTTCTCAACGGCGACCGGCTTGGCAGAAAGGAGGCCTTGGCCGAGGTGGGCGAAGACATCGTGCGGCGGCACTTGGACGACCTTGCCGGCTTCCACTTCCTTGTATTTGAACGCAGCATCCTGGGCGGCATCGACCGTCGCGCGGACTTCGTATCGTTTCGCGGCGGCGGCTTCTTCGAGGGCGTTCGGCTTTTCACCGGAGCTGGCGAAGAGCTTCACCAGGAGCAGGCTGAAACCGAAGAGCGCGAAAACGCCGAGTGCCCACCAAAAGGCGGCGAAACGGACCAGGGGATTGTCGCTGGATGAGGACATTGGGAAATGCAGAGTGCCAAGTGATCAGTGATCAGTGATCAGTGAAGAATCGTGGCGGTGTTGAGGTCTGAGTCTTGAAGTTCACCGTAACGACTCAGTTCGAGACGTTGGCGGATTCGAGGATGCGGGGATCGCGGTGCGGATAGACGGCGGTCTGGGTCAGCGCGCGAAGGTAGAAGAACAGGAAGCCGGAGCCGATGGCGATGAAGGCGAAGATATCGAACCAGAAGGCACCGGGGACCGAGGTGGTCACGTCCTTGAAAACCGCGAGATCTTTCATCCAGTCCGCCGTGGGAAAGTTCGCCATCCGGTAGAGGGAAATCGAGCGTTCGGGGATGGTGATGATGTAGTGGTCGAGGATGTGCATCGCCAACGTGTAGCCGGCCATGATGCTGAGCAGCTTCGGGTTCCTCTTCAGCCAAGCCTGGAGCAGGATGACGAAGGGGATGACGAAGTGGCCGAAGACCAGGGCGATGCTGCCGGTGTTCCAGCCTTCGGTGTTGCGGATGAGATACCAGGAGGTTTCCTCGGCGATGTTCGCATACCAGATGAGGAAGAACTGCGAGAAGGCGATGTAGGCCCAGAAGATGGTGAAGGCGAGCAGCAGCTTGCCCATGATGTGGAAGTGCTCGGGGCCGGTGACTGTTTTCAGGTAGCCGCCCTTCTGGAGCAGTGCGCAGGTGATGATGATCACCGCCATCGAGTTCAGCGCGGCACCGGCGAAGAGGTAAACGCCCCACATGGTGGAGAACCACTCGTACTTCATTCCTTGCAGCAGATCGATACCGGCGAAGGTGATGGTGATCGCGAAGATGATCAGCGTGTAGGTCGAGTGGAAGCGGGCCTTGAAGAGGTTCTTGGTGGTCGGGTTCGGATCGGTGTCCTGGGCGACGGAAAACTTGCGCAGGGTGCGGATCACGAGGCCGAGGCCGATGAAGTAGAAGGCGAAGCGGACATACCAGGCGAACAGGTTCATGTACCACAGCTTGTTCACCAGCAGGCCTTCATGCTTGGCCTCGAGGGCGGCCTTCATCGAGTCGCTGCCGTAGAACCCGGCCAGGAAGCCGTCGAAGTAGCCGCCGCCCGCCTCGCGGTGGATGTTCATCCATTCGAAGAGGAATCGCTGCACCTGCGGACAGGCGAATGGGATCGCGAAGAGGGCCATCCAGGGAAAGACCGAACCGAGGTTCTCCATGACGCGGCGGACCGAAGTCCCCCACCCCGAGTTGGAGACGTTGTGAAGGAGCGTCCAGAAGCAGCCGCCGACCGCGAGGGTGAAGAAGAAAAAGAACGCGAACAGCCACGAGTAGGCGAACTGCGCGGTGATCTTGTCCGGGGCCAGGAACAGGAAGTAGATGCTGACCAAGCCAGTCAATGCGGCCGTGCCTCCGGCGAGGCGCTTGGCGGACTCGACCTTGGAATTGACGAGGCGCTCGCCGTCGACCGGGATGTCGGCTGAGGTTACGAAGTGGTGTGCCATTTCGGTGGTGAAAGCGGGAGATTACTTGGCCTGGGTGGCGATGCCCTTGTCGTAGGCGTCCTTGACGGCGTCATAGGGAGCCTTGCGGGCGGTTTGGAGAGCGCGGATGTAGGCGACAACGGCCCAACGGTCGCGCAGGGCGATGTTGTGCTTGTAGCCGCCCATGTTCCCCTTGCCGTTGGAGATGGTGTGGAACAGGCGGCCGTCGGGGTAAGCGGCGGGGAACCAGCTTTCCTGGGTCAGGTTGGCGATGCCGGGCACGCCGTAGTTGCTGGTGACGCCGAGACCGTCGCCGGAGGTGCCGTGGCAGATGGCGCAGTTGATGTTGTAGACTTCCTCGCCGCGCTTGAGGAAGGCGGAGACATTGTCGGCGGTGAGTTTGAGCTCTTCCGGCATGCCGTTCGCAAAGTAGCCATCGATTCCGCCGCTGGCGTGGTAGCCGATACCGCCGCCGAACTCGAGATCGTGGATGCCGCCGAGTTCCAGAGCACCGGTGGCATTCAAGCCAAGCGCCTGGGTGCCGGCGACCGGTTGCCGCGAGCCTTGGCCGTCGGCGAAGAAGTCACTCGGCTTCTGGGCCTTGAGCTTGTCCTGCTCATCCATGTCCGGAAACAGGCGGATCGGGGTGTTCGGAGACTTCGCGCCCCGCGTCGGCATGAGGCCGATGAACAGGACCGCGATGATCGCGTAGGCGAGGAAGAAGTATTTCACGGATCTGAAACTTGGAACTTGGAGCTTTTCATTTGGGACTTCGGGATTCCCGTCAGTCCTCTTCTTCGACGAGTTCGATGCTCTTGCCGCCGATGTCCTCGAGGAACTTGCGGGTGCCGTCGGGGCTGAATTTCGGGTCGCGGGCTTCGACGGCGATGAAGAAGGCGTCGTCGGTGGCGCGGTGGAACTGGCGGCTGGCGAACAGCGGGTGGTTCAAGCGCGGCAGCTTCATCAGGGCGAGCAGGCCGAACAGCGTGGTGAAGCCCGAGAACAGGATCGTCAGCTCGAACATGATCGGGAAGAAGGCCGGCACGGTGAAGATGTTCACCGGCTTGGCTTGGACCACGGTCGGGTAGATCTCGACCTGGGTCACGTAGGCGAGGCCGAAACCGGTGGCGGTGCCGAGCATGCCGCCGAAGAAGACGAACCAGGGAAGGATCGAGCGCTTCATGCCCATCGCGCCGTCGAGGCCGTGGACGGGATACGGCGTGTGGCAGTCCCACTTGCGGAAGCCGGCATCGCGCACCTTTTCGGCCGCCTTGTAGAGGGCGGAGGCGCTGGAGAACTCGGCGAGGTAGCCGTAGACGCGTTTGCGGGTAGTACTCACTGTTGAAGTTCCAAGTAAGAAGGTCCAAGTGCCAAAGAAGACGGGTCAGGCTTTGGCTTCGACGGCGCCCTTGCCGTGGAGCTCGTGCTGGTAGGCGGCCACGACCTCGGTGCCGTGGTCGGGGTGGTCGTGATGGTCGTCGTGATGCGGGTCGGACTCCTTGAGCGTCCATTTCACCTCGGCGATGTTGATGCAGGGCAGGAAGCGGAGGAAGAGAAGGAAGAGCGCCAGGAACATCCCGATGGTGCCGATAAAGAGGCAGATCTCGACCCAGCTCGGGCTGTAGGTCTTCCAGTCGCCGGGCAGGAACATGCGGGAGAGGGTGCCGACGATGATGACGAAGCGCTCGAACCACATGCCGACGTTCACGCACATCGCGACCGCCATGACGACCCACAGGTTCTCGCGGCAGGCCTTGAACCAGAAGAACTGCGGGGAGAGCACGTTGCAGGACATCATCGCCACGTAGGCCCACCAGTAGGGACCGGTGATGCGGAACTTGAAGGCATCCATTTCATACTTCGCGCCGGAGTAGTAGGCGACGAAGAGCTCCATCAGGTAGGCGTAGCCGACGATGGTGCCGGTCAGCAGGATGATCTTCGCCATGTTGTCGATGTGCTTCATGGTGATCAGGTCCTGAAGGCCATAGAGCTGGCGGGCGGGAACCATGATGGTGAGCACCATCGCGAAGCCGCCGAAGATGGCACCGGCGACGAAGTAGGGCGGGAAGATGGTGGTGTGCCAGCCGGGGACGATCGAAGTGGCGAAGTCGAACGACACGACCGAGTGCACCGAGAGCACAAGCGGGGTGGAAAGGGCCGCCAGGAGGAGATAGGCCATTTCGTAGTGGCTCCACTGGCGGTTGCCGCCGCGCCAGCCGAGAGAGAAGATGCCGTAAAGCATCTTGCGCAGGCCGGGCTTGCAGCGGTCGCGGATGGTTGCGAGGTCGGGGACCATGCCGAGATACCAGAAGATCAGCGAGATCGTGAAATAGGTCGAAACGGCGAACACGTCCCACAGCAGCGGCGACTTGAAGTTCTGCCAGATCGCGTTGGCGTTCGGGATGGGCGCGAGGAACCAGGCCATCCAGACGCGGCCGACGTGGAAGGCCGGGAAAATGCCAGCGCACATCACCGCGAAGATCGTCATGGCTTCCGCGGCGCGGTTGATCGACGTTCGCCAATTCTGTCGCGTCAGGAAGAGCACCGCGGAGATCAGGGTTCCGGCGTGGCCGATACCGATCCAGAACACGAAGTTGGTGATGTCCCAGCCCCAGAACACGCGGTTCGACATGCCCCAGACGCCGACGCCGGTGGACACGAGGTAGGTCAACCCGAGGCCGACGCCGATCATGGCGATTAGCGCGGACGGGATGAACAGCAGCCACCAAAGCATCGGCTGGCGGTTCTCGAGCACCCCGCAGATGCGTTCGGTGATCCAATGGTAGGATCGGCCGTTCAGAATGAGCTTCTCGCGCTCGAGGACCGGAAGTTTCGGTCCTTGGCGGGTTTTGCTCGGGGCGTGTTCGGTGGCGGTGGATGCCATGGTGTGCTAGTCGGAAAGTTAGGCGGGGAGAAGACGCAAGACTTGAAGACTCAAGACGCAAGACCCGAGGTCCATGCGCGAGAAGTGTTCGGTGAGGTGTCGGTCATCTTCAGGTTCCAGTCTTGAATCTTGCGTCTTGAGGTCTTGCGTCTCAATGCATGTGGATGGTGGCTTTGCCGATCCACTGGTGATCGGGCATGGCGGCGTTCGGATTCTTCACCCGGGCTAGGTAGCTGGTGCGCGGGCGGGTGCCGATGTAGTGGAGCAGGTCGTAGTTCCGCTCGACCTCCTTGGCGCGCATCATGGCGGACTTGTCGCCGTCGAGCTTGTTGCCGAAGGTGATGGCATCGGCCGGGCAGGCTTCCTGACAGGCGACCTTCACCGAATCGACCGGGATGCGGAGGGTGGCGGTGGTCACCGCGGAGTCGGCCGATACCTTGCCGGCGAGCAGCGCTTCCTGCTTCTGGCCGCGCTTCTGGCGGATCTTGGCGTCCTTGAGGCGTTGCACGCAGTAGGTGCACTTTTCCATCACGCCGCGCATGCGGACCGAGACGTTCGGGTTGCGCTGGAGGTGCGGCGCGGTGCCGACCTGCTTCTCGCCGAAGGGACCCTTGTAGAGGTTGTGGGCGACCAGCGGGTTGCGCTTGTTGTAGTCGAAGAAGTTGAAGCGGCGCGCCTTGTAGGGGCAATTGTTCGCGCAGTAGCGGGTGCCGATGCAGCGATTGTAGGCCATCACGTTGAGGCCTTCCTCGTCGTGGATCGTGGCGTTGACCGGGCAGACGGTCTCGCAAGGGGCGCTTTCGCACTGCATGCAAGCGACCGGCTGGGGAACCAACGCGGGGTTGCCAGGGTCGAAATCGTTCGCCTTTTCGGCCGCGTAGTAGCGATCCATGCGGATCCAGTGCATTTCGCGGCCCATCGCGAGTTGCTTCTTGCCGACGATCGGGATGTTGTTCTCCGACTGGCAGGCGACGAGGCAGGCATTGCAGCCCATGCAGGACGACAGGTCGATGGTCATCGCCCACTGGTGGATCTCGTCGTTGATGAGCGGCTTGCCGGCGCGGTCTTCCTGCTTATAGAGGGAGATGTTCGGCGGGGCGTGGGCATCGTTGCCCTGGAGCTTCACGTTGTGGAGCTGCTCGGAGAAGTCGCCTTTGTGGTCGCCGGAGTCGATCGTTGAAATCTCGCGAGCCAGGGCGCGGCCATACATCGCGTGGTGCTCTTGAACGACGGCGATCGGGTAGCGGTTGGCCGTCTTCTCAACGGTGGCACCGGTGGCGAAATAGGCGGTCGCGGCGGTGCGCAGCGGGTAGGCGTTGAAACCGGAGTTTACGCCGACTTGACCGACGTGGCTGGCGGGCGCGTTCCCCTTGGCATTGCGGTTGAAGGTGTCCTCACCGTCGAAGCCCTGGCCGTAGCCGAGCGGGATGACAATGGTGTTTTCGGCCTGGCCGAAGGAAATCATGACCGGGATCTCGATCTCGGTGCCATTCACCTTGAGCTTGATCACCGGGGCGGTGCGGCCTTCGCCTTCGCCGTCGGGTCCCTTCGCGCCGTTCCAGGTTTCAAGAGCGACGATCTCGTCGTAGATCCCCATCTCCTTCGCGGTCTGCGGCGCGATCAATGCGGCATTATCCCAAGACTGCTTGGTGATCGGATCGGGAGCTTCCTGGAGCCAGCCATTGTCGATCCAGCGACCGTCGTAGACCGAGGCGTCGGTGGCGAACATAACGTCGAAGGTGTCCTTCGGCGGAGCTGCCGGAGCGGTGACCGCCGTGTTCGGAACTTTGACTTCGGCGACTTCGTAGGTCGTACCGGCATGGAATCCTTCGCGGAGCAGCTTGCGCCATGGCTCACTGCCCTTGCCGCCGATCGCTTCGAAGGTCTTCTTCACCGCGTCGTGGGCGGGCGATGGGGTGCCTTCCGCACCTTCGCCGGTGACCAGCTTGCCGTCGTCAGTGAGCAGGGCGGAGAGGATTTCCAACTCGCTGGCACAGTCGGGATAGAGCGGCAGGATCATCGGCTGGACGACCGTGTAAACGCCGTTGACTGTGCGGGCGTCGGACCAGCTTTCGAGATAATGGCTGGCGGGAACGTGCCAGGTGGCAGCGTGGGCGGTGGCGTCGGTGCGGGCACCGAGGTGGATCACGGTCTTCGCCTTCGCGAGGGCCTCGCCGAACTTGAGATCAGCCGGGGCATCGAGGAGCGGATTGGCCGGGGTGAGCAGGATGAGTGTTTCGACGGTGCCGATCTCAAGGTCGTTCTTGAGCGATACCAGGCTGCCGAGGCCCTGGGCGTCGGTGCTGACGTAGCGGAGGGCCTTGTCTTTGCCGACGCTGCCGAGCTTGTCGTTGATGGCTGCGACGAGAGCCTGGAAGGCTTCTGGCATGCGCGAGCCGGCGAGCACGAGGGATTTCTCCTTCGAAGTTTGCAGGTCATCGACCATCGCGTTCAGCCACTTGAGGTGCTTCTCGTCCGTGACGGTTTCAATTTGGGAAACCTGGGCGTTGAGCCCGAGGCGGCGGGCGATGTGCGCGGTGATTTGCAGCAACTGGCTCGGCCGCACACGCAGGCGGTGGTCCGCCATGCCGCCGGTCATCGAGAAAGCGCTCTCGATCGTGTAGAGGCGGTTCATTCCCGCGGCGTCCGGCTTGGCGGAGTAGGTCTTCCCTTCCGGCTTGCGGCGGTCGAAGAACGGGGTCACCGGGCCTTGCGGATCGAGCGAGGCGAAGTCGCAGTCGATCGACAGGATGCGGTCGGCTTTCGAGAAGTCGGCCACGGCGCGGACCCCGTCGCCGAGGACCTTGGCGGCCGGGCTTTCGAAGGCTTCGTAGACGTAGAATTTCGCAGCGGCGAACTTGGCGGTCAGTTCCTTGACCAAGCGGGCGCGGGTCGGCGAGACATCGTGACCGAAGACGAAGCCGATCTTGGCGGACTTGTCGGCGGCAAGGCCGGCGATCAGGGCGTCGAAGTCGGCGCGGGTCGCGGACTGGCCCTGTTTGAGGACTTTTTTCGAACGCGACGGCGAGTAGAGGTCGAGGACGGAAGCCTGGGCGAAGGCATCGGTACCGGCGGCATCCGGATGCAAGGTGTTCGCGGCGAGCTTGGTCGGGCGGCCTTCGAAGGTGGTGACGACCAGCGGCGTGGCCCCGGCGGCGCGCGGCATGCTGGAAGCGTAGTAGGTCGCCTTGCCCGGGATCACCCACTCGGGCGCCTTGTTGTAGGGGACGATGTAGCTTTCCGGGCGGCGGCAAGCGGCCATGCCGAAGCCGGCGAGGGCGGTCGATGCGCCCATCAGCTTGAGGAACGAACGGCGGGAAGTCTCGGCATCCGCCTCGTCGGCCATTTCGCCGACTCCCTGCGGAAACTCGCGCTCCATCCAGGTGCGGAAAGCGGGGGTATCCTCGAGTTGACCGAGACCGCGCCAGGAGACGGTGGTCTCGTCGGCGGGGACTTCGGGGTGTTGCCAGATGCGTTTGCTCATGGGCGATGGGGCGGGCGGGAAATCAGGAGAAAAGGGCGGAAATCAGTGGTGGCAGGTGGCGCAGGTCGCCTTGGGGGCGATTTGCCAGTGGTCGCGCAGCTTCATGCCAAGGTCCTCAGTGGTCTTGACGCCCAGCTTGTCCATCAGCGCGATATTCTCCTTCGCGGCGATGTATTTCGCGGGGTCGTAATTGAGGTTGTAGACCTCCTCGAGCGGGCGAAGGTGTTTCTCCGGCGCGTTGTGGCATTCGAGGCACCAGCCCATCGAGAGGCTGTTCTCTTGGTAAACGACTTCCATCTGATCGACCCGGCCGTGGCAGCTCTGGCAGGAGATACCGCGGTTCAAATGGGCCGAGTGGTTGAAATACACGTAGTCGGGCGTCTTGTGGACGCGGACCCATTCGATCGGTTTGCCGAAGTCCGGGTGCTTGAGCGTCGGATCCATCCGGTCGCGCAGTGGCTGGAGCTTCGGGCTCTCCTTCTGGACGTGCTGGTGGCAGTTCCAGCAGGTGTTATTGCCCGGGACGTTCGAGTGGCCGGCGACGTCGACGAAAGAGTGGCAGTAGCGGCAGTCGAGACCGAGTTGGTCGACGTGGATCTTGTGCGAGAAGGGGATCGGCTGGGACGGCATGTAGCCGGCGGCCAGCGTTTTCGGCGTCGCGTAGTAGGTGAAGGCGAGAACGGCCCCACCGGCCACCGCACCTGCACAAATGGCGATTTTTAACGGGAAAAAATTGGTCCAGCGCGGGAAAAAATTGGCCATGACGGTGATGCGTCGGAATGCTCGGCGGCGAGAAATTGGACGCTTGTGAAATTTTTCACAAGCTCTTTTCGACGCCGTGGAGTGGTTGTTCCGGCGCGGGCAGGGAGTTTGCAAACCGACCTTCCGCTGGCAACCGGAAAAACCACAGGATTCCCAAAAACTCCAAACTTCCCCTTGCGACCCGAATTTCCGCACGGATCTCATGGTGCTTTTGCGGAATACATTCCCAATTCTAATCGGCCACCCGCTGGTCAAGCATCGCCTCAATCGCCGGCACCTCGGAAACAGAATCGTCCAGGCTTTCAGCAATGCCTCATCCACCCTTGGAATGAATTTCATCCCCGTCGCTTGCGCGAACCGGTCGTTGCTCCGCTGCGCTAGGATTTCCAGCCGTTCGGGAAGCACCGCCGCTAACGCGTGGTGCGTGACTTTGATCAATCCGACTCCGCCGGACTCTTCCAATTCATTCCCTTCTCCTCGCGCCAGCGGCGGAAGGCGGCGAATTGCTCCTTCTTCGGGAGTTGCGCGCGCTCCGGATCCTCCGCGAGAAACTGGGCGAACCACTTCTTCTGATCCGCGTTCGACTCCTTCCTGTCCGCCAGATCCCTGCCCACAGGCGCGACTGCTGGAGCAGGCACCCGCGAAAGCCGCGACACCCGGCCAGAAATCCGGATCAACAAGACAATTACGAACAACTGCAGGACGACCAAGGCCCCTAACAAAACGGGGATGAACAGCGGATTCTCAAGCATCTCGGGCGGGGTTCAGGGGACCAATCCAGTGCTCAAGGAAAAGGCACCCTTTTCGTTCGGATCATAGGTAGTGGCTCGGGCCAGATAACGGCGACCGGCTTCGGGCACAAAGGTCACCCGGGCATTGTCCCTGCCGCCGGCAGGCCCGCCAGTATCACCCTCCGCGACGACGGTGAGATCGGAGGCGTCGAGGATGATCAGGTAAGCATCGAACTTGACGGAAGAGAGCGTGACAAAAACTTCCTGCCCAGCAGACGCGGGCGCCAGCAGGTGGTCGCGCTTGAAGGTGAAGTAGCGTTCATCGAGTTCGCTGGCCGCGCTCAGCTTGCCGGTCACGGTGCTGCCGATCCCAATGGAGCCGAACGAAATACCCGCCACCGGAGTCCTCGCGGCAAGGCTGTAGGTTCCGACATCGCGCTCGACGCCCGAAGTCGCACGCAGGACATAGGTCTTGCCGGGCACTGGGATGAAGCGAATCCCGGCATCGTTGGTCTTGCCCGAAAAATTGTCGTTACCAGCGATCAGGCGGCCGCTCTCGGCGTCGATCAGGGAGAGAAAATCATCAATTCCTTTCGCCGCGCTACCCTTCGATTTCATCGTGACTTCGATCAGCGAACCGGTCGCCACGGCGGAAGTGCCGAGCCGGTAGTCATCCTTGTAATAGGTCCCCCCGGGGAGGAAGAAAGGATCCAAAGAGTCGGTGGTCACCAGCGTGCCAGCCGAAGATTGCCCTGCCGCCAACTCCGGAAAAGTGCCCGCAGATGACGGATTCCATGCGTTCAATTCGAAGCCCCCGAGCGCGCCTTGGGCCGAGGTGGTGACGCGCAGGAGGTAGGCAGCGCCGCTCGCCGCAGTCAGGGAAAGGATCTCATCCCCACCCGTGCGGCCGAGCCCCTGGTTCGCGTCCAGGCTTTGCAAAACCGCGCCGCTGGCGGCATCAAGCACCTCCAACCGGGCGTCGAAATCCGCTGACCGCAGAGCCACCGAAACGGGCGCCCCAACCGGCGCGCCGTCGAGCCGATAGAGCTTGGTCCTGCGACCGGACAGGGTCGGATGGAGTTCGTCCGATGGGTCCAGACGGCCGACCGCCCCGCTCGGGAATTCCAGCGGCCTCGGTCCGGCCGCGAGATCCGTCGAAAACTCCGCCCGAACCCGGAAGACACCGGTATCCGAGCTGGAGGGAAACTCGTGAACGGCCTTTGCCATTCCGCCTGCAAGCGGCTCTTTCTCCAGCATGACTCCTCCGGCCGCCGACCAAGGACCAGCCCCGCTCGCCGCCCGCTCCAGGACATATCTCACCTCCGGCGCATGGTAGGGCCTGAGATAGCGCAACTTGAGCGTTGTTGCCGTAAGCTCCTTTTCAACAATTCCGTCTGGCAGGGCGAATTCCTCGAAGTTCGTCCGCCCGTTCCCGTCCAAGTCGCGCCCCTCTCCCACCCGGTCATTCTCCAACTCCCACAGCGCGTAGTTCGGCCGGATGTGGCCGGTGATGAAGTCACGGAAGTTTCCGGCTCTGGTGTAAATCCCGTAGACGCCCGGCAAGGCACAGCCGGCACCGAAGCTGACGACCCCCGCTTGCATCCACCCCGGCGCCAGGGGCGAGGGCACGAGCAAGGGGCCACCACTGTCACCGCTGCACGAATCTTTGCCGCCACCTGCAAAGCCGGCCGCTAGCATGTTCTCCGTGAGGGTGCCGGCATAGGCCTCGCTCGCATTGGCCAAGGCTAGATCGACGATCGGCACGTCGACCTCTTGCAAGCGCGTCGGAAAATCCCTCTCGCCGTTGGTGGTGTCGCCCCAACCGGTCACCGTCGACATCACCCCCGGCAACTCCAGCGCCGGGTCGTCAACCAGTGGCAACACCGTACCATCCGCCGCCTCCTCCAGCCGTAACAGCGCGAAGTCCGAGTCACTTGTGAAGTCATTGTAACCCGGGGCGATGATGATTTCCGCCACAGCGATCCTACGGGCGGCCCCCGGACTCGCGAGATTGGTCGCGCCGACCAGCACTTCGATGTCCTCCGCCCGGCTGCCCAACACGCAATGCGCCGCGGTTAGGACCCAGCGGGGATGAATCAGAGATGCGCCGCAGAAAAAGCCGTCGTAGTTGTCCACCTCCGCCGCATCGATCAAGCCGACCATCCAAGGGTACTCGCCGTTCGCCGCCGCCTGCCCGCCGATGATCCGGGGCATCGGCTTGAACCCATCGTCCGTCATCTGCGCGATGACCTTGGCGCGGTAGCGCCGGTTCTCCATTGCCGTCGGATGGCGGCTTTCGGTGATCTCCCGTTTGCCAGCGAACGCCGGTCCCGAAGAAAGTGTAAAACACGCGATTGCGGCGGTCAGCGAGCGGCGGATCATTGCGGGGACAGTCGCCGAAGAAACGAAAAGGTCGAGCCGACAATCAAGCTTCGCGGGCTTTCGACTCGCAGGTCGGGTTCTCGCGCTCCCCGCTCCGCTCCCTACAGCCTAACGGACTTTGGAGGAGCCATCGAGGAAGGCCGCTCCGCCGACCAGCGAAATCCCCCCGAGTTCCAGCAGCCAGTTCATCTTCAGCCCTGCGATCCCACTCTTGAGAAAAACATCGACGCCGTGGAACGATATCGCCCGCACCACGATGAAGGTCAGTAGCAGGAACAAGCCAGCCACGAGCAGCTTGTGATGCGCTAGGAATTCCCGAAATCGCCAGACGAACCAGCACCCGAAAACGCCAGCTCCCGCGAGAACAGCCAGCACGAAGCCCTTTTGAACCAGCCGCCGGTCCTCATACCATCCGCCATGACGGGCGATCTCGCGGCCGATGTCGGTAAAAAGAGACTGCAAGTCGAACTGCTTGTTCACGCAGAGCAAGACCATCAGCACCGCCGTGCCCAACCAGATCCGTTCGCGCCGGGCCGACCACGCGCGCCACGCCAGCAAGGCGGCCACGCCATAGGCCACTACAGTAAACCAGCCCATGAACGTCGGGTCGCCGATTTCAGGCCGCCATTTGATCCTGAGGAGAAGGTCCATGCCAAAGGGGGAGATCGCCGTGCCACCACGACGGGCGCTTTCGCGAACACTCGCGTTCTACCGGGAAATGCCGGACCTCGCCATCTAGAAAACAAAAGACCGGGACGGCCCCCGATCCCCCCGGATCGTCCGTCCCGGTCTTCTGAAGAGCCGGTAATGCGTGTGTGAAAGTCGGTTTCAGCGCGCCGGAGCCCCCCGGCTCCGGCGGCGCTGGAATACTACGTCAACCGATAACCTGGAAAGTGTCGGGACCAACGCTTGTTCCGGCCCCCCGGCCGTAAAGCGTCGGTCCCGTGCGACCGGCCCGGTGACAGACGGTGCGGGACTTGCCAGTGCGTGGAAAAGACCCCCCGGTCCCGTTCCCCGTCACTTGGTTCGCCTTCGCAGCCGTTCCCCCCGTCGTTCGGGCCGAAATCTGGAAAAGGGTCGGCACCGGGGAGCTTTCGCTACCGCGCGGTGCCACGAGCTTCAACCGTCCTGCATCCCCGGCCGTCCCGAAAGCACCCCCCGGAACTTGCGTGCCGGTCGAGGAGGTTTGGAAGTGGAGGAAGCTCGTCATTACTGAACCAATCGCAATCGACCTGACCGGATTTCCAAATTTTGTGAAAATTTTTTAATGGCGGATCATCAGGACATCCCGATGCTTTAGTTTTCGGTGATTTATAGCCTTACCCGAATTCCAAAAAAGAGCCGCGGGGGGATTGTCCGCGGCCCAGATCGGTCGGAGGCAAGCTGCCGGAGGCCTCTGAATCAGAGTTGCAGTCCGTAGCTGCGCCCGCCGACCCCGTCAAACCAGCGGACGTAAGCCGAATTCACCATCGAGTAACCACCGGCCGTCGGATAATTTCCGGTGAAATACCAATCGCCACAGGGCCCCTTGATGGAAGCGTGGAGGTTCTCGATGGTTTGGAAGATCACTTGCACCTCACCATCCCAATCCATGTCCTCGGGTGTGACCATTCGGCTGATCTCCGCAGAGACCTCGTCGTCGGTGAATGCCTCGTAGACCCCCTTCACCCGGTTGGTCATCAACGCCGCGGGCTTTGCGAGTTCGCTACGGCATTCATCGTAGATCCGGTCGAGCAGCCACTGGCGGCCCGCCCGGCGGTGCAAGGCGACGGCGGCCTGGAAAGCGATGAACTTCCCGAGTTCCGACATGTCGATCCCGTAGCAGTCCGGGTAGCGGATCTGCGGCGCGGTCGAGCAGACCACGATCTTGCGCGGCTGGGTGCGGGTCAGGATCTTGAGAATCGATTTCTTCAAGGTGGTGCCGCGGACGATCGAGTCGTCGAGCATCACCAGCGCGTCGTCGGGACGCACCACCCCGTAGGTGATGTCGTAGACGTGGGAGACCAGTTGGTCGCGGCCCTTCTCCTGGGCGATGAAGGTCCGCATCTTGATATCCTTGTGCGCGACCTTTTCGCCACGCGGCCAATTCCGGAGAATCAGGTCGTCCAGGGCTTCCGGCGTGAGGGTGCCATTCGCCTGCGCCTCCAGAATCGCCGAGCGGACTTCCTGACGGCGGTAAAGCCGGAGCCCGTCCATCAGCCCGTAATAGGCGGTTTCCGCGGTGTTCGGGATGAAGGAAAAGACCGCCTTGTCGAAACTGCCACCGATCGAATCAACCACCTGCGTCACCAGCGAAGCTCCCATCGCCTTCCGCTCCCGGTAGATCTGGGGATCGTTGCCGCGGGAGAAGTAGATCTTCTCGAACGAGCAAGGCGTATAGCGCTGGGGCGGAGAATACTGAACATCGGTAAAGGTGCCGTCCGCCTTGATGGTGATGATACTGCCGGGATCCACCGCCTTCACCTGGGACGCGTCGGCTTCGAACACCGTCATCAGCGGCACCCGCTCGGAAGCAAAGGCGATCACGTCGTCCGTCACCAGCATGTGACAGGGCCGGATCCCGCGGGGGTCGCGCATCACGAACATGTCGCCATTTCCTACGACGCCACAGATCGAATACCCGCCATCCCACGCTTGCGCGGACTCGCCGACGATGCGTGCGAGGTCCAGTTGCGAAGAAATCCGCTCCGGCATGTCACGGCCGTCCACGCCTTCATCCCGCAGCTTGCGGTAGAGATCGGTGTGGGCCTCGTCGAGATGGAAACCGATTTCCTCAAGCACCGTCTGGGTGTCGGTGCCAAATACCGGATGCTGACCGCGTTCGATCAGCACCTGGTTGAGCTCGTCGGCGTTGGTCATGTTGAAATTGCCCATGACCATGAGCGTGCGGGTCGGCCAGTTGCTACGGCGCAGGTAAGGGTGGCACGAACCTTCGTCGAATTCACCGGAAGTGCCGTAGCGCAAATGGCCGATCAGCACCTCGCCGCCGAAATCGTAGTGCTCCTTGATCGAGTCGGGGCGATCAGGGCTGAGCAGACCTTTGCGGACCATCTTGTGGAAGGACTTCATCTCCTTCCGGAAGACGTTTGCCAGCCCATCGCGCTCGCTGTCCCGCCGCCGGGACACGTAGGGCTGCCCGAGCGGCATATCAAGCTTGGTGCAGCCGATCCCGATCCCGTCCTGGCCCCGGTTGTGCTGCTTTTCCATCAGCAGGAAAAGCTTCTGAAATCCCCACAGAGCCGTGCCGTAGCGATCGTAATAATAGGCCAGCGGTTTGCGGAGCCGGACGGCAGCGATTCCGCATTCGTGGGTGAGGAAGTCGCTCATGGGTGCCTTGGGATCACTCGCCGCGGACCTTCACCCGGACCCCCTCGGTGTCAACCAAGCGTCCCAAAACAGTTCCGCCGGGCCCGGCCGCAAGAATCGCGTCCGCATCAGCCGGCGAAACGATGGCCACCCAACCGATGCCCATGTTGAAGGTGTGGAAGCGATCCTCGGAATCGACATGGGCGAGCAACTTCCCGATGCCGGGAAGGACCCAGGCCGGGATCTTCAGGTCGGCACCGAATCCCCGGAAAAGCCGCTCCAGATTCTCCGGCAAGCCGCCACCCGTGATGTGGGCGTAGGCTTTCGGCTTCACTCCGGCAGCCTTGATGTCGCGAACCACGTCGTGGTAAAGCCGGGTCGGCTTTAGGAACCCGAGCAATTCTTCATCACTCACGCAGCCGGGATGCTCGCGCAGGACCCGGCGGACCAGGCTCCAACCGTTCGCGTGGATGCTGTCTGACGCGTATCCGACGAGGACATCACCGACTTGAAGCGTTGACGGATCCACCAGCCCGGGCTTTTCCGCGCAGCCGATGCAAAACCCAGAAAGCTCAATCACGTCCGCCGGCACGATCCCCGGCATTTCGGCGGTCTCTCCGCCAGCCAGAATGCAGTCGCAGTCCGCAAGATAGTCGCACATGCCACCAATCAACCGGGTGATCTTGTCTTCGTCCAATGCCGCGATGCCGATGTAATCGAGGAACAACAAGGGATCCCCGCCCGTGGTCAGGATGTCGTTCACGCTCATCGCTACCAGATCTTTCCCCGCGGTTTCGAGGAGATCGTGTTCCAGCAGCAGTTCGAGCTTGGTGCCGACTCCATCGCAACCGGTCACGATCACGGGCTCCCGGTAGGAACTCAGGTCATAACAGGCAGCGAAGAGACCGAATGCTCCGAGAAGCTTACGATTCTGCTGCGTGCGTGCCACGTGACTTTTGATGTCCCCTACCAAGGCGGCCGCTCTGCGCGTGTCCACCCCGGCCTGCTGGTAAGTCAGCTTTCCTGCCATGCTTCGGTCGATGCGCGGGTTGTAACAGCGGACCCCGGACCGTCACGCGGAAAATCGGGAAATCCCTTCGCGCCCTTCGTCAACTCCCCAAATGCCACCACCACAGGGGCCGACAGGCGATTTCGAACAGGTTTCCTGACCTCTTTTAACCCTTGAAGACCAAGCTCTTTTGAAAATGTTCAAAAATTTATTGCCAATTCCAAAAAAACTTAATAACACCAGAAGCAACGGAGCGCCCGATATTTAATTAATCTTGAATACTTGGCCGCAATCACTAGAAAGAGCAGCGAAATCGCAACCACTCGAATGAATCTGCAGTCACCACAGCTGAAGCTCCAAGCTGGCTTAACGATCGGTTACAGCCTAGCTCTCGCCTCTGCCGCTGAGGACATCTCTCTCGGAGGAGGAACTCATTTCCTCATCGCCCGCAATGGTCGCGGCAAGACGACGTTGCTCCGGACGCTGGCCAAAACACTCAAGCAGATTGACGGCGACTTCCTCGCCTCAGGGAAAACGCAGTATCTCCCGGAAGACCTTCGCTTCGACCCGGAGATCACCGTCGCCGGCATTTTCAAGTCCCTGGTTCCCGCCGCAAATCTCAAAGCCGCGACCAACCTGGCCGCCTCGATCGAGCTGGATGTCCGCAAAGCTTACGGGAAGCTCTCCACTGGCAACCGCCGGAAAACCCACCTCATCGTCGCGGAAAACTCCGTCGATTCCTCATCGGGGAACATCCTGCTGCTCGATGAACCCTTCAGCGGACTCGATGCCTACGCCCGGGAAGTTTTTGAAAACATCTGGCGTGCAAGCTCGGACCAAGTGCTGCGCCTCGTCAGCTGTCACCCGGATTACGATTCGATGGGAATGCCCAGCGCCCTGGTCATCCAGGACGGCGGCATTCGTCACACGGTCGGCAGCGACCAAACGTGGAGCCAACTCAAGCATCAGCTCAACTGAAGCAAGCCATGAGACTCTACCGCCTCACCACCGCCACGCTGTTCCGACGCAAGTCGTGGGTGATTTGCGCCTTCGCCGTGGGGATCCTTCCGTTTCTCCTACAGTATATCTCCAGCGGCACCGAGAACCCCGCGCTCCTGAAGCCGGCGATCGCCCAGGCCACTTGGGCAATGGCGCTTCTTTCCTCGATCTTCTGGGGATTCTTCACCGCCGCCAACCAAGGCGATTCCAACGCACGCTCCGGTCTCGGCGAATACTTCCTTACCACCGGGGTAACTGCCGGTCGCCAGTTGTTCGAAATGTGGCTGTCGGTTTTCACTTACCTTGCACCACTTCCTTTCATCGCCGCCGGCATCTGCATCCTCTGCGCAAGTCCCGCTCTACCTGACGAGCAAAGCATGTGGATCGCGACCAACCTCCAATACGCCATCCTCTTCCTGCTGGTGATGGCGCCGCTCGTTGCATTGGCAACCGCGGTGGCATCCCGTTTCGGCAGCATCACCGGCTTCCTGACCTCGGCGACCCTCGCCATTTACGGACTCTACGGAGTCGGCTACCTCAAGCTACTGGCGAATCTCGAAAGCAACTCGGTACTCAAGTGGATCTGGGAAACCTCGCCGCACTACCATTTCGCCGACCCGACCGAGCGCCTCCGTTACAAGCTCGGCGCAATCGCCTGGGACAAGTTCCCGCTCCTGCTCGCCTACTTCGGCGGCATCATGCTGGTCCACGCCTTGATCTCCCGCCTCGTCTTCCGCGTCCGCGCCACGGCCTGATCCGAAGCATCACCTTCCATCCCTCTCCACCATGAATCCTCGCAGCATCACGATCAACATCTCGCTCGCCGTCACAGGCGTCGCGCTGTGGTCCTATGGTGCCAACCGGTTAGCAACCGAAGGGGACTTCGACTACCGCCCGAACCCTCTCGGCCTCAAGATGAGCCCCTACGGTCAGGTCATCGCCCTTGCCGTCCAAGGCGGGATTGACTCTGACTGGCACGGCACGGAAGCCCGCACTGGAGATCATGCCTGCTGCGCTTGCGGTCACGACCACGTAGCCGAGGAAAATTCTTGCGCCACTTCTCAGAAAACCCCTGCGGGCGACAAATCCTTCATTGGAAAGATAGAGGGAGCCGTCACCGAACGGACGAACCCCCGTCCGGCCACCCGCGGCCACAAGTTCTATCTCCGCCGCCAAGTCGAGGACCGCCTGCGTTTCGCCTACGAGTTGGATCCTTCCAACTACGCGAACTACAACTCCTACAATCTCTTCCTCACCGAGCCAGCCGTCGGCACCCGCCGTGTGCTCACCGACCGCGTCATGTCGCTGGCCCGCCTCACCATCGATTACTCACTCCGCGAAGATTCTGATCCCCGCCCCGCCCTCACCGCCGCTTCGGCCGCCGGAAACATCTTGGAGCTGATGTTTCTGCATCAGCAGAACTACGCAATCGCCGACATGCAGGCACAACTCCAGATCTTGGATTACTCGCTATCCCGGCATCGCACCTTAGCGACCCGCTGGATCGAATCCGGTGACTTCCAACGCCTCTCACCCGCCCGCCAGGGCGAGATGCTCGATCGCTTCGCCTTCGTCACCAAAGTCCGCGAAGCCGCCGCGGCCACGATTCAACGGCTTTCCATCGTCTCGCACGACCAGGCTGCCAATTCCCGATAACTTTCGGATACACTCCTCACCTCCCGATCATCATGTTCACCGCCGTACACGAACCGCCACCACTTCCGGTCAGCAATGGCCCGGTCGTGGCCCCGCGTTTCGTTGCCGGGATGGACGGAGCCACGCTGCTGGCAATCATCTTCCGGGTCTGCAAGGAAGTCCGCGTATCGGACATCCAGATGCGCTCCGACCGCCCGGTCTATATCCACACCAACAAAGGCGTCGAAAAGCTCGATTTCCTCGGCATTCTCAACGCCCGCCATTTGGACGAGATCCTCAAGGAACTCATCACCAACCGAGAAAGCGCCAGCCACGGTTTCGGCGAGGAAGACGATCTCGGCCAGCGGGTGGAAGACAAGATCCAGAACGCCATCCGTGATTTCTCGGAGCGCAAGGTCGCCGACTTCTCCTGCAACGGCATCGTCATGGGCAACAACGGCGAGCGCTCCGGTCGCCTCCGCATCCAAGCCCACTTAAGCTCCTCAGGCCTCGGCATTACCTGCCGTATCCTCAACGACTACATTCCGGAACTTGAAAGTCTCGGCATCGATCCCGATACCAACACGGTCCTGCGCCAGGCAGTCCAAAAGCGCGCCGGCCTTTGCCTCGTAACCGGTCCGACCGGCTCCGGCAAGTCGACCACCCTCGCCGCCCTGATCGACTGGCTCCGCCGCAACCACGGCAAACACATTGTCACCGTCGAGGATCCGATCGAATACCAGTATCCGGATGACATGGACGACCCCGAGTATCCGGGCCGCCGCATCCCCTGCCCCAGCGTGGTCACCCAGCAGGAGGTCGGACGTGACGTGCACTCCTACCGCCAGGGCCTCAAGGACGTCCTCCGCAAGGCGCCCCACGTCATCCTGCTCGGGGAAATCCGCGACCGCGAGGCGATGGAAACCTGCATGGAAGCCGCCCAGACCGGTCACCTAGTGCTTTCCACCCTCCACACCACCGGTGCCGTCAAAACCATTGGCCGTATCCTTGAGCTCTATCCAAAGGAAAGCCATCTCTCGATCCTCTCCCGGCTCTCCGAAATCCTCATCTTCATCCATTCCCAGGGCCTCCTGAACGGCATCCAGCGCCGGGTCCTCACCTACGAGTTCCTCCAGAACAACGACGACGCGGTCGCATCCGCGATCGCCAACTACGACGGCGGTGCACGATCCCTCGAAGACGTCATCCGCCGGGCCGGCAACATCGAGTGGGACGCCAACCTGCGCCGCCTGATGCGGCAGGGCCTCATCACCGAACACACTTTCGAGAACGCACGAATGAATCGCGACGAATCCGAGATTCTCTGATTCATCCGGGCGCTCTCCCTCCGACAAAAAGACAAACAAGAAACACACCCAAAGACAACACACCAAACATGAAACTGACACGTAACACCAAGCGCGCAAGCGGCATGACGCTCCTCGAACTGACGGTCGTCATCCTCGTCTTGCTCTCACTCATCTCGATCCTCTTCATCGGTGCCCGCGCCTGGAAGAAGGGTTCCGACCGCGCTGCCTCGATCCTGACGATCCGCAACGTCCAGCAGGCCGTGCGCTCGTTCTCGAACATGAACGGCCACAACCCTGGTGACACCGTCGCCACCCTCCAGACCGACATCTTCGGAGCCGGCAAGTTCATCGAGAACGACCCGACCGCCGGCAGCCACCCCGCCGGTGTCGGTTTCAGCTACACCATCGCTGCTGCCACCACCATCCCGGTCGTCGGCACCCTGTATCTGACCGCTTCCGATGCGGAGTACGCTCCAGCCGTTGGTACCACCAACGACTGGTAATCCGCTCACTCCGGAGCGTCCCGCAAGGTCGACCTCCGGAACCAGCCTTGGTCTCCCGTCCGCTCCGGCGGGCGGGAGACCTCCCTTTCCCACGCCTCTTTCTCCCCCCGCCGATGCAAGCACCCTCATACCCTTCGTCCCTTGGTCGCCTACCAACATCCCGCGGGTCTCAATCCCCTTCAGCGCTTCCGCCAAGCCGGTGCCATCCTGCGCGGCACTAGCCGTGCCGCGAATTCCGGCTGGTATCAAAGCGCCCTTGAGCTGGACCTCCAGCTCCATCTCCGAGTCGACGGCACCCGCCTCGACTCCTTTCTCTACGACGCCCGCTCGAAGCAATGGAGCGCCGGCCCCGCGATCCAGGAGGAGTTTTCCACCGATCTGACCTTGGTCCCCGCCTTCGCGGCCGAAGTCATCGGCTGCGCCCAGAAGGCCGGCACCTCTGCGATCGGGGTCATCCTCCACATCGCCGACGAATTCGCCACTTCTGAACTCAAACCCGAGCTGGACAATCCCGGCGCCCTCGCCGAATTGCGTTCCACCGTCGAAAACGACCCCAAGGCGGTCCTCGACGACTCCTCGGTCTCCGCCACTGAATCCTCCTGGCGGCTGATCCCCTACCCTGCCGCTGGCAGCGAGGCCATCGCAACCACGGCCTGCATCAGTCGGCATTGGTCCGGCTTCCTCGATGAACTGCGGAAAATCGGCGAGGAAAAGAACTTCCCCCTCGTCACCCGCGCCATCAGCGCGCCTCTGGTCTGCCTATTGGCGCTGCCCGATCTCAAGACGGACGAACTCACCCGCCCGCTGATCGCGGTGCTGCCCTACCCGCGCTTCACGCTACTCGCCTTTTTCAACGAACACGGCGACCTGAGGCTCCTCCGCACTCTCCAGCACCGCGGACAGCGCCGGCCCACGAACCTCCGCCACGCCGCGTCCACCACCGCCGCAGCGCTTGAGCTTTCCGATCCCGAAGTCTTTCTCTTCACGATCGGCGAACAAGCCGACCCCCAACTTGCGGCCGATCTGCAACTGGTCTTCCCCGCCGCCTCGATCCACGAAATCGACTGGTCGGGCACGCCTTACAAGCTCTCGTCCACCGGAGTCGGCTGCCCGGAACCGATGATCGCCACGGCGCTTTCAATCACGCCTGATTCTCCGCTCGCCTCCGCCCACACCTTTACCGTGCTGCGTGCCGATGGCTGGGCGGTCCAGGATTTCATTCCCGTCGCCAAGGAAGCGTCCGAAGTCTATCCGACTCGCGGCGAGATGAAGCTACTTCGCTCCGCCCGCTACGCCCGTCTCGCTTTCGCTTCCGTCGGCCTGCTGGCGCTAGCTTGGACCATGCTCCAAATGGTCGACATGATCCGCAAACCGGAGTGGGCCTTCGATGCCAAGGACGGGAAGTCGCAGCAGCAGCGGCTTGCCTTCCTCGCCACCGAGCGCGCCCGCATCGACCACTGGGACAACCTTCTGGAAGACCGGTCCAAGGCTTGGGCATCGATGGAACTCATCGGCGGACTTTTCCCGGACAACAGCGGATTCCTTGTAAAGAGCTTCAGCCACGTCATCCGCACGGACAGTGCGCCCGGTCAGGCGAAGGTCGGCTTCGTCCGCGAGTGGAAGATTACCGGCCTGGCCCGCGAGGAAGCGCTTGAGCGATTGGCAATCCTCAATACCCGCGACGGCATGTCAGCGATCTTCAACGGAGTCGCCACGGTCACCGGTAATACCTCATTCCGCTCTGACCTGCCGAACCGAAGCCTCGTGGTGAACGTCCGCACCCTCGAGAACAGCGGCTTCCGTCAAGGACCCATCGACGACCTCGCGCGTCTCGACGAGTCCACCTACCCGTTCTCTTTCGACCTCTCCATCCAGCAGCGCTTCGAATCCGCGGATCCCATGGCCGTAACGTCGGGCAAGGCACCCTGACCTCCCTCAGCGGATTCACTCCACCCTCACTCCCCGCAGCTCATGTTCTACCGTCAATCCATCGTCCTCTTCGGCTTCGTGCTCCCATTCGTGGTATGCGCCGGGATCGTCGGCGGCGGCGTCGCCTTCAAGGCAAAAGCCGCGGCTTCGTTCCACCAGAAGCAGGCACTCTACAAGAGCTCCGAAACGAACCGCATCGGAGCCCTCGGCATCGAGGCCCAGGTCAGCAAGAAGCGCCCGCACGTCGAGCGCTGGATTTCACAGATCGAAAAGGAGACGGCCAACTCGATCACCTCCCACCTTAAAGAGATCGGCGACCTTCTCCCGGCCAAGGAATTCCAGCAGACCGCCTTCGAGCGCCCGACCGGTGCCACTGGCTTCGCCTCCGCCTCCGCCCAGAACTCCTCGCAAGTGAAACTCGCCTTCCGTGGCACTTTCCGGTCGATGCAAAAGGCCTTCATCGAACTGGAAACCCGGATGCCCCAGCTCCAGCTCCAGGATCTTAAGATCGACCCCAGCTCCTCGTCGACCTCCACCTTGAACTTCCAGGTCACCTACACCGCTTGGGAAAAATGAAAACACACCCGTCGTCCCCATCACTGCAAGCAGCCGTCGCGGCCTTGCTCATCCTTGGTTCCCTGCCTTCCTCGGCCCAGTCCGCGGAAGGCTTTGACACGTCCGGAGTGGCCCCAGCCGAACCCACTCCCGCGGCCAAGCCGGCGGAAAAGCTGCAACTTCCCGCCGCTGGAACCGACCTCGGTCCGTCGCGCTATGCAGGCGACGATATCTTGTCCTACGTGCAAGCGCTCTCCCTACGATTCTCCATCCGCCAGCGCGCCACCGACCCTTTCGGCCGCTACCAGGATCCCGACTTCAAGGCTCCCAAACCGATGCCGCTAGCCTCGAAGTCGCCTAACAAGACCTACACACCCACCGCCCCGACCGCCTTTGCCGATATCATCGCGGGCATCAAGGTGACCATGGCCAACAAACAGCAGGTGATCATCGAAGGCCGCGATCGCCCGTGCAAACCAAAGGATGTGATCTCCCTGATGTTGCCAAGCGGCAAGGTGGTCAAAACCCAAGTGGTGACCGTCTCCAGCAGCCAGGTCAATTTCCGCAACGTCGAAACCGGTGAAACGGCCACCCTCCGTCTTTTGATGACTCCACCCGGCATGACCAGAGGTGTCGGTAACATCACCGCTCCCGGCGTGCAGCCAACCGGTGGCGACGCTCCGATCCTCATCGATCCGGTCACACCCGTTTCAGGCAATCCCTGATGCCACTGCTCTCTCACACCTGTTCCACACCCACACCGCACCAACACCTGTCATGAAGCCTGCAATCGCCGTCGCCACGCTGCTGGCCCTGCCATTCCCAAGCGCCTTCTCCCAAGAGGACGCTACCCTCGCAATTGGACCCGCGGAAGCGGCCGAAACCGGCATCTCGGATCTTCCGCCGCCCGCGCCCGCACCCGAGCCGCCTCCGGCACCAGCCGCCGGGCTTCCGGGTTTTCCCGGAGACCTCCCGGCTCCTGGCCTACCTGTCGCTCCTCCGGTCGAGCCCGTCGCCCCTCCGGCTGACCTCAATGCCGCCGGGGCTCCGGCCGCCGACCCGGCTGCCGGCGTCAACCAGGAAATCCAAGAATCCGACGAGGGCTACCTGATCAAGGATGCGCCGATCAACGACATCTTCCAGTTCCTCGCCAAGCAGGCGGGCCGCCAGTACTTCCACAACGCGAAGCTCGCCGCGCCCGACTTCCGCGTGACCGGTCACCTCAACGACGGCGACCCATTGCAACAAATGGAAGAACTGGCCTTCATGTATGGCCTCACGCTCTACACCAAGGGCAACACCATCTACGCCCTCAGCCAGGCTCAGCTTAGCCAGCTCCCCAGCGCCGAGTTTACTTACCACCTCAAGTATCTCCGCGCCACAAGCGAAGAAGACGTCGCGAACATCAAGCTGCTCGTCCAGCCGATGCTCACACCGGGCACCGGCATCGTGAACTTCGAACCGAAGACCAACGCGGTTATCATCATCGACACCGCCCATCGCATCGAGCAAGCCAAGTCCCTGCTCCAAAGCGTTGACCAGGCTAAAGGCCAGATCGTCGTGGAAACCAAGATCCTCCGCGTCAACAGCACCGCCGCGGAGCGCACCGGTGTGAACTGGTCGAGTTCCCTCGGTGAGACTGGCACCTCCCTCAGCATCGCCCGCAGCCTCAACAGCGTGTTCGGGATCGACTCCATCTACGAAACCGTCGGCGGATCCACCGGCTCTGGCCTGATCGCCAGCGAAACCGCCGCCGCCAGCAACGTGGTGCTTTCCCCGATGCAGCTCAGCGGCGTGCTCCGCGCACTCGCCGAAGGAAACTTCGCCACCCAGGTCTCCAATCCGACCCTCATCACCGAGGACAACGAGCAAGGGGCCATCTCGATCATCGACCGCATCCCGATCATCACCACCACGATCAATCAGTCGAACGACTCCACCAACGTTACCGAGGAAGTCCGTTACAAGATCGACTCAAGCGACAAGACGATTGCCGAGGATCCGGAAAAGCATCGTGAAATCGGCATTTCGGTGGTGGTGACCCCTACCCTGCTTCCCGACGGCACCATCCGCATGCGCCTCCGTCCCCGCTCGGCACAGATCGTCGAGCAGATCACCGGTCAGTCCGGCAACGTTTACCCGCGGGTCACAGAGTCGATGATCGAGTCGCTCGCCCGCGTCCCCGACGGCCACTCGCTGGTCGTCGGCGGCTTCTACGGCGAAGTGGAGAACAAGGACAACACCAAGGTCCCACTCCTCGGTGACATCCCGATCTTCAACTTCTTCTTCAAGAGCAGGGACACCGTGAAGGAAAATGCCAGCTTGGTCTTCATCGTCACCCCGACCTCCTACGATCCCGCCAGCCGTTCCGCCACCGGCAGCCAGTCCAGCCGGATCCACCGCAATGTCTCGCTCACCCAGGACCACGACTGGATCGATCCCACCTGCAATCCCGGTCCGGCCCACGAACCAAACCTGCGCCGCGGCGTCCGCGGCCTGAAGGTCCAAGAGGCTCCTTACTATCCGACGGAAGCCGAATTGAACCGGGCTGACGACCGGGCCTCCCAGCCTGCCTCCGCGCCTACCCAGAAGGAGCGCTTCGCCCGGGCCCGGAAGTGATCTGCCGGCGGAGACCCGGTCTCCGCCTGCGCGCTTTCCCACCGCCACCATTATGTCATCCCCCGTCCCATCCATCCACGAAACTCAGGTGCGCAAGCCCGGTGATACCCTGCGTCTGCTGAAGGACTGCATGGAACAGACCGTCCAGGCGCTTCAGGCCACCGGGATCGCCACCGAAACGGAGATCGCTCGCGCCCGGGTGGTTTTCGAGCGATCAGTGTCCCAGGGCGAACCGATGGATCTCCTCGAGATCCTCGCCCGCGTGCAGGGAGCGGAGGAAGAACATGTGGGCATCGAGGTCGCGCGGATCACCCACGCGGTCTCGATGGTCATTCATCCCTCGCCGCCGATGGTCCCCTTCGCCGGCAAGCTCATCGCCCCGTCCGCCTTCTACGAGTCCTTCGACCAGCTCCACAAGTCCGCACGCGCCTTGCTTTCCCCGATCATCTACGCCGAGGATACAGACTCCATCGGGACTGGCGCCCTCAACCCCGTGGCCGCGCGGATTATGGCCGAGGAGATCCTTGCCACCGTCGACCGCCGCTTCGGCATCAAGCCCTTCGTCACCGCCGTCCGCATGGACTACGAAAGCTGGAGCTTCCTCTCACGCAAACACTTCGGATTGTGATCGACTTCGACTCCATGTCCTTCAACGAGCTGATCAGCGGGCAAATCATGCGCGCGCTGGCCAACCACGACCCCCAGTACGGCGAACTCTCGCACGACCAGGTGGCCAACCGCGTCACCCGATTCTGCTTCATGGGTGCCGTCGCCAAGATCAACGGCCTCGCCTTCTTTCCGAAGGTCGCCGAATTCTGCGACGGCTCGCTCCACACCTACTGCGACCCCACCGTCCTGACCCGCGGCCTTTTCAGTCCGCTCTCGATCACCGGCGACAAGCTGATCGTCGCCGTCGCCAACCCCTGGAGCCCGCTCCCCGACGAATACCTCGCGCCGCGCTTCCCCGACTTGGAGATCGTCAAGATCGTCACCCTCGCTTCGGAGATCGCCCGCGCCATTGAGTCCGTCGCCACGAACTCCGGCCCCAGCCGCTCCGAACTCGAAGCCATCGATGTCGAGGACAACGACGAAGGCATCCGCGACTTCGACGTCACCACCGACTACACCGAACCGATGGCGCAGTTGATCGCCACGGTCATGGCTGACGCGGTCAAGACCCGCGCCTCCGACATTCACTTCAAGGTCGAGAAGGAGTCATTCTACTATGCCTACCGGGTTGACGGCGACATCGGCAACAAAGTGGAGATCCCGATGAAGCTGAAGGACCGGCTCGATGCCTTCCTGCTCAACCTGATGAAGCTCCCCACCGAGATCCGAGCCACCGCGCCCGGCATCTCCGGCCGCTTCACCATCTCCTATTTCCACCGCCCCATCGACATCCGCTACGAGCGCCACCGCACCTACCGCGGCTACCACGTGACGATGCGTCTGCTCGACAAGAGCAACATCAACGTGACCCTCGGCAAAGGCACCCTAGCTTTCGACGAGGAAACCCTTTTCGAACTGAGCAAGGTTATGAAGGTGCCGGCCGGTATCATCGTCATGTCCGGCCCCACCGGTTCCGGAAAATCGACCACTCTCAACGCCATCCTCCGCGAGCTGAACCGGCCCGACGTCAATATCCTGACGCTGGAAAACCCGGTGGAAGACGAAGTCCCCGGCATCACCCACTGCGACCTGCGCAGCGCGAAGGAGTTCAAACCGATGATCGCCTCGTTCATGCGGTCCGACCCCGATATCATCCTGATGGGCGAGGTGCGCGACATCGAGTCCGCGGAACTCGCCATCGAGGCGGCGGTGACCGGCCACAAGGTCCTCACCACCATCCACACCCCGCGCGCCTCGCAGATCATCGAGCGCTTCGAGCAGCTCGGCGTCGAACGCTGGAAGATCGCCCAGACCCTCAAGGCCGCCTGCGCCCAGCGACTCGTCAAGCTGCTCTGCCCCTACTGCAAGGAAGCCTGCGACGGCATTTCCGACCACGACCGGCGGACCTTCAATCTCGACGACTCTTGGGCCACCATCCCGGTGTTTTCCGCCAAGTCCGGCGGTTGCGCCGAGTGCCGCAACTCCGGCTACAGCGGCCGCACCGCCATTCTCGAAATCATCCCCATCACCCCGAAGACCTCGGACATGCTGTCGAAGGGCGAGATCTCCCCCTACGACCTGGAAATCAAGATCCAGGAAGAAGGGAAGCTCCCCAACCTCCGCCGCAGCGGCCTGCGCCTGCTGCGCGAGGGAAAAACCGACATCGAAGCCGTCTCCAAGGTCATCGACATGACATACACCGATGAGTAGCGCCACCACCGCCGCCAAACCCGGAACCTCCGCGACACCGTCCAAGGCGGATGCCGCGCAGGGCTCGTTCAGCTTCCTAAAACAGGCAAAGGCCAAGCCGTTCACCAAGAAGCAACTGATCTCGTTGTTCCGCGGCCTCGGCTCGATGCTGCGGGCACAGATCAACACCGCCGACGCTCTAAAATACTACGGCCAGGGGCTTCAGGACAAGGTGATGTCGGACGCCCTCGTCAAAATCCGCGAGGACATCAACGCCGGTGTCAGCATCCACGAGGCATTCAAGCGCACCGGCCGCTTTAGCGACATGGTCATCGGCCTCGTCCAGGCCGGCAGCGATGCTGGCCAGCTCCACGAGGCCTTCACCTCACTTGCCTCCCGCTTCACCAGCGAGATGCACTTCAACAAGGCGATCAAGAAGGCGACCGTCATGCCCGGAGTGATCATCGCGGTTCTGGGCGCTGCCTTCGTTTTCTCCCAGATCAGCATCGTTCCCCAGGTTCAGGACATGCTCAAGCAGGTCAGCCAGACCCCGGACGGGATGACCGCCATCGCTTTCAAGGTCAGTGCTTTCACCAAAGCGGTTTGGCCCTTCGTATTGTTCGGCGTGATCGCCACAGGCATCACGATCTGGCGCTCGGACAAGATCCGAAACCTGCTCCTCGGTCTCGGGATGTCGAAGTGGCGGCTGCTCCGGCTGATGATCCTAAGCCTCCGCCAGATGACCTTCCTCGCCACGATCAAGATGCTCCACGGCAACGGCATCAATTTGGCAAAATCGATTCGGGTCTCCGCCAACAGCGTCAAAGGCACTCCTTTCTATCAGGAACTGCGCGACGCCGCCGACAAATACGAACACTCGGGTGTGCCGCTATCGACCGCCTTCGCGAAATACACCTCGGTCGACTCCCAGGTGGTTCACATGCTCTCGATCGGCGAGAAATCGGCATCGCTCGACAGCCAGCTCGGCATGCTCGCCCAGATGTATGAGGAAGACTCCACGAACCACATGGCGGCCTTCACCGCGACCGTGAGCTTCCTCGTCCTCCTGATCGCCGTCGGTCTCATCGCCGCGGTCTTCATCGGCACCTTCCTGCCGATCTTCCTGATGGGACCGAAGATGATGAATAGCGGAATCTGACCTGTCTCCACCACCCACCTCACGACCGCCATGCAACTGACCCGACTCGACCGCTGGCTGCGCGAACGCTACGTCTACGAAACACACATCTACACGTTGCGGCTCCCGGAGTCCGTGCCCGCCGGCGTGATCGCCGAGGAACTGCCCGAATCCCCTGGTCGCAAATATAAGCACCGTTTCATCCTGCGCAGCGACAGCGCGGTCAGCGCGCTGATCGAGTCGCTTCGCGACGGCAACCAAATGTTCACCACCCGCGTGGTCGACCGGGAGACTTGGTATGTCCCCCTGATCGCACCCAGCGGAAAGTCGATCACCTGGTGGTTCATCTGGCTCGGCATCACACTGGTGGTGGTGTTTTTCGTCGTCCATCTCGGCCGCTTGGCGTGGGCCAATCCCGAACTCCGCAAAAACGTCGCGGAGGCCTTCGAGATCCTCAAGGGCTGACCCCCTGCCCCGCCCTACCCTCCAGATTCCGCAAAGCTTCGCATTTCCGTCTTTTCAATTAATCTTTGGTTTTCTAACGTCCCTTCCGTTCCCATGAATTCCACCAAGTCCACAGGCCCCGGTTCACGCGGCTTCACCCTGATCGAAATGTCGATCGTCATCTTCGTGCTGCTCGCGATGATGACTTCGGGCTTCTACGTCAACAACGTCGTCGGGGAATGGAAACTCGGTCGTGACGCGTCCGAGACGCTCCGCACTGCCTACGTGGCCCAGCGGACCTATTTGGCCGACAATCCGACCGTGCCGCTGACCTCACTCACGCCGGCCATGTTGCTGCCTTATCTCCCTAACAATCCGCCGACCTTCCCGACCGCCAAGTCGCTACAAAGCGCCACGCTTTACGCCCGGGTCAACGTGTCCCCGCCCTACATGACCACGACCAGCGGGGGGACTTCCGGCACCCGCTACGACCCTTCCAAAACCACCACGGATTCCCTGTGGGACGTCGGCGAATGAAACTTCCCTCCAGAGCCTTTCTCGCCGCTTTCGCCTTCGCGCTCGCCGCGCAGGCCGGGGACCAGGATTTCGGCTCGTTCGGAGACTATGTCATCCGCAGCCAGACGAAAATCACCGGCAATGGCAAGGTGGTAAAGGTCCCGATCAAGCCCCTCAAGCTCTCGGTTTCGACCGATGGGGTGACGGTCCGACTTTCCACCAGCAATCAGCCCGATGGCTGGTCGTCCTTCACGATTTACCGCTCCGATGGCATCGGCCAGCAGAGCGTTCCCGGCGGACCGCTCGAAGTGGTTCCCGGCGTGCAAGCCACCAGCGACCACGGTGGCGTGCATAAGCACCTCCGGCTGACCCGCGATTCTTTGACGCTGACCGTCTTCCCCGGTGTCTCCGACCAGACCGTCATTACCCATGCCATCCTCGCCGCCCCCTCCCCCGCTGAGCAGCCTGCCACCGATCCCCGGGAAGAATCTCCCGCACCTTGATGCCATGCGACCGCTGCCGACCACCACCCACGCCGCACCCTTGGTCGCAAAACCCGCGCCGCTGGCTGCCGCGCCCCAGACCTTGGAACTTGGACCGCTGAGCAACTCGACTTCACCGGCCTCGAACCGCCGGGCTGCCGCCTGCCCGGTGCAACGCGCCTACCCTTGGCTACTGCTTACCAGCACCGCGCTTGCCGCACTCTTCTGCGGTCTCTACATGACCAAGCCGGTCATCGTCGCCGGTCGCCAACCGGGCCCCGCAGCCACCGCGAATTCCCCGGCTCCCGCCTTCGCCTTTACCCAGCCGAAGCCGACCGATTCGCTCTTGCCCCGCGCGGGCGCGCTGCCGGGTGACATCAGCAAGCCCCAGCCTGCAGATCCGCGACGACTTGCTTCCTCCAAAGCCGGGCCTGAAAACGCTTTTGAGGAGACCAACCTCCAAATTCAGCACGTCCTCAAGGCGCAAGGCCCAAACGGCGAAGACCTGGGGAAGATCGATCTCAAGGTGCCCGTCCTTTATCGCAGCCGCGCCTTGCGCTGGACCCCGGAAGAAGTCGCCAAAGCTCGCGACCTGATGGTCCGGATCGGAAATTACCAGGAGAACTCCCGCATGCTCCGGAACGAGGGAAGCTCCTTGCTCGCCGAGTGGAACGCACTGGTCGGAAACTCGATCCCCACCGCCGTCCTGCGGGCAGACAGCCCGTCTTTGACCGGAGATCTCCAGCCAGCGGCCGGCACCGAAGGCCTCGACAGCACCCAAGCCATCGAAATCCAGAACCGATGACCCCGATCCGCCGTCTTTCCACCTGCATCGCGCTCTTGTCGGTCGCCGCGACCGCTCAGGACATCGCCCCTAAAGATTCGGAGCGCGATTCCATGATCTCGGCCCTGACGGAGGGTTTTGAAGACGACATCCCCTCGGTGACGGTGGACATCAGTGCCACCGGTTCTCCCGTCTTCGAAGAAGACGCAACGGGGGCCACATCGGAGGAAGTGGACGCCCCGTCGGCTGAGGAAGAAGCCATTTTGGATGCGGCTGAAGAAGAACCTGCCGCTTCCCCGGAGCCGGACGGCGTCACGATCAACGTGGAGTCCGGCCGTGATGGATTCGCGAAGGTGGATGCCGCGGCGGTGAAATTGCTCGCCCCCTTTGCCGCAAAACCGCTTTTCCAGGCACCCGCCGGCTGGCGGATCGAGCATCCCGACGACGTTCCCCCGTTCGTGGAAAAAGTCCAGTTGGCCAACGGCACCACGATTTCACTCTCGATCCGTCCCCACCTGCTTGTCCCCGACGCCGATGGTCATGACGTCCTCGCGGTTACCGAGCCGGGTTACGTCCCAGAGCTGCGCTACAGCCAGGACGGCACCATGAGCGCTATCCTGAGCGACTCCGTCGAACGGATGGAGGAAGATTCACTCAAGATGACCGAGGCAATCCAGCGCCTCGAACAACTGCTCGGTTCTCTGCCCGCTGCCCCCGAAGCCCCCCCTGCCAAGGAGCCTTCACCCGTTAAAAAGCAGCGATGAAATCCAACCTCGTTCCGATCACCTGCGGCACAGCCCTCGCTTTGATGGCCGGGGCCGCCGGCTCTCACTGGTTCTCAGTCCGTGAAATGGCGACCCTGGCGGCCATCATCCCGTCCGACATGGCGCCAGCGAAAGCCCAACCCTTCAAACCAGCCCCTTTGCCGGACGAGGGCGTGCCCAAGCAGGCCAAGGAATTCCTCGCTCAAGTGCGCAAACCCGAGGAAGCGACCACGGGCCCCGCGGTGAAGCCCATCGCCGCGTCACACGAAACCGACAGCCGAATGGAAAAGCTCCTGACCTTGCTCGAAGGCACCGTGGAGCAGAACCAGGAACTCCGGGACCGCATCGGCGAGACGAACCGAGACCTGATGGAGCTGCGTTTCCAGGTGGACAGCTATTCCGGACAATTCCGCCCGCTCAAGGTCGAGGAAGAGCCCGCAATCTACGACGACGGATCATCAGGCGTGCTGCCTCCGATCGAGTAGGTTTCAGACGTTCCCTCACCTTGGCATCGGAAATGCCCGGTTGAAGGCGAACACCTTCTCGCGAATCAGGTGCAACGAGACCTCGTTACCGGTCGCTGCGAGCGCCTCAGCGATGAAGTCTGCGACCTGCTCGACGTCCTTCTCCTTCATCCCGCGAGTTGTTACCGCCGGGGTGCCGATGCGGATGCCGCTCGGCTTCATCGGAGTGCCCGTGTCGAAGGGAATCGAGTTCTTGTTCACGGTGATGCCGGCCTCGTCGAGGGCGTGGGAAGCATCAGAGCCGTTGAGCCCTTTCGGGCGGAGATCGACCATCATCACGTGATTATCGGATCCGCCCGAGACAATGCGGAAACCGTGGTGAGTGAGTCGTGCGGCAAGTGCTTGTGAATTTTTGATCACCTGCTCTTGGTAGGTTCTGAAGTTCGGCTTCAAGGCCTCGCCGAAGCAGATCGCCTTGGCCGCGATTACGTGCATCAGCGGCCCGCCTTGGATGCCCGGGAAGACCTGGGCATCGATCTTCTTGGCGAACTCCTCCTTGCACAGGATGATCCCGCCACGCGGACCGCGCAGGGACTTGTGGGTGGTGGAAGTAACGAAGTCGGCGTGAGGCACCGGGCTCGGATGAGCCCCCGCTGCGACAAGTCCGGCGATGTGCGCCATGTCGACGAATAGGTAGGCCCCGACCTCGCGGGCGATCTTCGACATGCGTTCGAAATCGATCACGCGGGAGTAGGCGCTGGCCCCGCAGGTGATCAGCGCCGGCTTGCACTCGCGGGCGAGTTCGGCCAGGGCGTCGTAGTCGATCCGCTCGTCGTCCGGGCTCACGCCGTAGTGGACCACGTCGTAAAACTTGCCGGAGAAGTTCGCCTTGTGGCCGTGGGTCAGGTGACCGCCGTGCGCCAGGTCCATCGTGAGAATCCGGTCGCCCGGCTTGAGCACCGAGAAATAGACGGCGGTGTTCGCCTGCGAGCCGGAGTGGGCCTGGACGTTCGCGTGCTCCGCACCGAAGAGCTTTCTGGCGCGATCGATGGCGAGTTGCTCGACGACATCGACATTCTCACAGCCGCCATACCAGCGTCGGCCCGGGTAGCCCTCGGCGTATTTGTTGGTCAGCACCGAGCCCTGGGCTTCCATTACAGCAGGCGAGGCGAAGTTCTCCGAGGCGATCAGTTCGATGTTGTTCCGCTGGCGGCGCTCTTCGGCCACGATGGCGTCGTAGATCGCAGGATCCGTCTCCGCGATCCGTGAGCCGGAGGACTTGCAAACGCGGGGTTCGTGGCGGCCGCCTTCGAAAGTGGCAGCGAGGAAGGCGTCTGCCATCGCTTCCGCCGTCGCGGCATCGACTTCCTTCCGGCCGAGGCAAAGAACGTTGGCATCATTGTGCTGACGGGTGATCACCGCCTCCTCGACCGTGCGGACATTCGCGGCGCGAACGTGCCGGTGGCGGTTGGCGGCGATGCTCATGCCGACGCCGGAGGTGCAACAAAGGATGCCGAAATCCATCGTTCCATCTGAAACCGAACGTCCGACCAAATTCGCGTAGTCCGGGTAATCGACGGATTCCGTCCCGTGAGTTCCGTAGTCGGTGACTTGATGGCCCGCGGCCTCGAGGCGAGCCACGAGGGCGTTCTTGAGATCAACTCCGCCGTGATCGGCGCCGAGGGCAATGCGAAGGGACTTCTGGCTCATGATGGTCGCTTGGGGCGCGACGGAAATTGGCTCGGAGGCCCCAAGTGCCAAGTGAAAAGTGCCAAGTGTCAAAAAGAGGCGGACACTCTGTTCAGACGGCACCTTCGGGGGCTTCCTTTGCCACTTGGAACTTTTCACTTGGCACTTCCGCCCTGCCAGGTCTGGTCGATGAACGCGATCAGCGTGGGAATCGCGAGGTCGAACGTTTTGCCGACCTCCTCGTAGGCCTTCTTCCCCATTCCGATGGGGTCCGGCACGTCTGCTGCGACGCCGCGGCCGGGGACTTCCACGAATTCGCAGACGAGGAAAAACTTGTCCGAAAACTCCGGGAACAGGCTCTCCAGCGCTTCCAAATGGCTGGAAGTCATCGCGAACACATGGGTCGCCTGCTCCAGCAACTCCGGCGAAACCGGCTGGCTGGAAAACCCGTCAAAAGCGATCCCGCGGCCGGCGAGGAATTTAACGGTCTCCGGATTCGCCTCGTCGCCGGGATAGGCCGCGATGCCGGCGGAGGCCACCGTGAAATCACCGCGCTTCTCCACTGCCTTGCGGAACATGCCCTCGGCCATCGGGCTGCGGCAGGTATTTCCCGTGCAGAGGAAAAGGACCGATTTGCTGGCGGACATCACGCGCACCATGAAGACCGATGCCCGCCGGGTCAAGGCAGGGCATGGTGAGACCCAGGGCGCGATTCATGGCTTAAGGCTCACGTATTTGAAGTCCGAGGACCGCTGCCCGGTCTCCGCCGAGGCGAGCAAGCTCCGCTCAAGTCACGGCCCGCCGAGGAGGAGCGCGAGTCCGGTGATGGCCTTCACTGCCACGATTTCAGCACATCAAGGAAGGCCGGCAGGTAGCGCTGCGCCTTCGCCTCGCCGATTCCCGGCACCGCCAGTCCTTCCGCCACCGTGGTCGGCCGGTAGCGAGCCAGCGCCTCGAGCGTTTTGTTACTGAAAATCACATAAGGCGGCACCTCGTCGCGCTTCGCCAGGTTGGCGCGCAGGTCGCGGAGCACCGAGTACAGCCCGCCGTCGAAGCCTTGGTCGGCCAGCGAATCGACGTTGCCGCTGCCGGTGCTTTTCGAAGGCCAGGCCAAGCGATACTTGCCCCCGCCACGCATGACTTTCTCGCCCAGGGCCGTCAAGGTCAGCAGCGGGTATTCGCCGGCATCCACACGCACCAGACCAGCATCGCCCATCGCCCGCATCAACGCGTTCAAGTAACCCGTGCCCTGCTCCTTTAACATCCCGTAGGTGCTGAGCTGGTCCAGCCCGCCAGCCAGGATCTCCTGCGAACGGCTGCCGCACAGCATCTGCACGATCTTCCCCCGCCCGTAGCGGCCTTCCCAACCCTCCGTCGTCTTGCGCGACATCCGCGCGACGCCGCTCAGCGCCTTCCTCACGATGAGGCTCTCTTCCTCGGTCGGCGCGCGCTGGTCGTTGCCCTCGCTATCGCGGCAAATGTCGCAGTTGCCACAGACGTCGGCATCCTCTTCACCGAAGTAGCCGAGGATCCATTGCTGGCGGCACGTCCGCGCATAGCACAGCTCGACCATCGACTTCAGCTTGTCGCGGTCGCGCCGCTCCTTCTCTTCCAGCGCCGCCTCGTCCAGCTCCAGCGCGCGGGCGAAGACGTCCGGCTTCTTCAAACGCGTCCCGCGCAGCCGCTTGCCGGGAATGTCGAAGCGCTCAATGTAACCGGCTCGCCCGAGCGCGGCGAGCGCGCTGCTCACCGACATCGAATTCTTCACGCCGGCGCCTTCCGTGATATCCTCGATGGTACGATGAACCTCGTACTCCTTGTCCGCAGTGTTCAGCAGGTATTGATAGACCTCGCGGATCGTGTGGGCACCGGGATTCGCGCCCTCGATGAAAAATTCCTGCGTCCGGGTGTCGGCGTAGTTGAACAGCAGCTCGCAAGTCGCCGCCTCGCCATCGCGACCCGCGCGACCGGCTTCCTGGTAGTAGGCCTCGACGCTGCCCGGCACCTCGAAATGAATCACGAAGCGCACGTCGGAGCGGTCAATCCCCATTCCGAACGCATTCGTCGCCACCGCCACGTCGGCCTTGCGCTGGAGGAAGATGTTCTGGGCGTTCTCCCGTTCGACGTCGCTCATCCCGCCGTGGTAGGCGATCGCCTTGATCCGCCACGCTGCCAAAGTTTCCGCCACCTCCTCGACCTTCTTGCGAGTCGCGCAGTAAACAATGCCCGTCTTGTTCGCCGTGATGATCTCGCGGATCCGGTCGTATTTCTGCTGCTTCTTTTCGACCGCCGTGATCCCCAGCGAAAGGTTCGGCCGGGCGAAGCCGCTGACCACCTCGAAGGGTTCGCGCAGCTTTAGCACATCAAGAATGTCCGCGCGAACGACGGGAGTCGCCGTCGCGGTCAGCGCCACGCACTGCGGCCGGCCGATCTTGTCGAGCGCCTTGCCCAGCCGCATGTAGTCCGGCCGGAAATCGTGACCCCACTGGCTCAGGCAGTGCGCCTCATCGACCGCGAAAAGAGAAACTTCCACGCCCTTTAACGCACTGAGAAAGGACTCCGCCCGGAAGCGCTCCGGCGCGACATAGACCAGCTTGTAGCGCCCTGTTCTCATGCCATCGAGCCGCTCCTTCTGATCTTCCCACGCCACCGTCGAGTTGATCAGCGTTGCCGGGATCCCCTTCGAAACCAGCGCATCAACCTGGTCTTTCATCAGCGCGATCAACGGCGAAACCACCAGCGTCACGCCCTCGAAACACAAGGCCGGCAACTGGTAGCAAAGCGACTTTCCGCCGCCCGTCGGCATCACCACCAGCCCGTCGCGGCCGCTGGCGATCTGCTCGATCACCCGATCCTGCCCGTCGAGAAATCCGCCGTGCCCGAAGTGCTTCTTCAGCGCTTCGAGCGGGGTCTGGGTCAGGACTTTCGGGGCGGCGGAAGACATAAACTTGTTCAGATGAACGGAGGAAACCCCAGCGGTCAAGCCGGGGTTCCATGCGAACGGCGAGCCACGGTCAGAATGGCGACACCTCCCAGCCCCGCTCCTAACAGTAGGAAGTTGTGACTTGAAAATTCAGGTCTCCTGTTGTTTCTAAGAACTATGTATTTTTTCAATTTCGAGAATGCAAAGCTTCGCCTCAGACGGGGACTTTTGGGAATTCTCTGCTTGATCCCATGCCTGCCGACCCACGGAGCCGATCTGGCAAGCCCCTCTCAGCCGGCGGTGAACGCGGCCGTAAGCACCCAGTTGATCACCTTCCGCCGCAGCTTTTCCGGCGGGGCACACACCAATGGAGCGTGGTTCGGCGGGGCCTCCATCACTCTGGCCGTCGCCAGCCACGCGGGGAACACCACCGCAGACGCGCGCCTGCTCGAACAGATCCGCCACACGCTGACCCCGGGTAACGAGCCCACCGCGAACGGCGGCTACCCTGCCCAGCACGAGCGCCATGCCACCGGCATGTTCGTGATCGTCAAAAACACACCGCGGATCTGGGAGCAACTCACCGCCGCGGAAAAGGCGCGCATCGATCTGATCATGAAGGCAACCCTCGTCGCCAATGCCTTCACCACCTCCGACAACAATCCCTTCGTCAAAGCCAACACCCAGGAATATGCGCTGGATGGAGATAGCAACCTGAACCGCGACTGGAACCCGAACTACCGCGAGGGCATGATCGGCGGCGTGCTGACCGGCCTCGCCTACTTTGGCGGTGCCGCTCCAGCCCAGACCATCCTTACCAGCTACGACCACGCCGCTTTTGTCACGGAACTCACTTCCAACAACCTCCCGAACATCCGCGAAACCTTCAACTGGAAGGTCGCAAACCCCACGTCGAAAGCCCCGAGCGGGAGTTCCATCAAGTCGGCAATCGAGAACTACGAATACTACGGATCGACGCTCACCGACTACATGAAGATCTATCAGGCCCTGGTGAGCGACACCTACGGCCGCAAGGTCACCGCCGGCCTGAACAACGGGGCCGGAATCGGCGGAGCCGGCAAGATCGTCAGCGGCGCGGACACCCTGCCGAACAAGGGCGTGAACGGGATGTTGAAGGAATTTGACGCGGTCGATGCCAACGGGGCGCGCAGCTCTTTCGTCTATGCTTTCGACGGCTACCGGCCGCACTTGACCAACCAGCTCGCGTTGATCGTCGCCGGCTTTTGGACCAAGGGCAGCACCGTGGCGAACCAGGCCGTCTCGCTGATGAGCGTGGGCAACACCGACCTCTGGTATAAGGCGGAAAAGGGCTACATCGGTTACGCCAAGGGCCAAGCCCAGGCGACCGTGGACTACCCGTCCTACAGCGCCAGCCGTGGCTTCATTTACAATCGTTCCTTGTGGGACGACGTCCTCCGCCCCTTCCACGATCTCCCCGGCGGCGGCGGCCCCGACCCCGATCCCAACCCGCCGGCGTTCGTGGCGGGTGCCCGCGTCACCAATGCCGCCTCCGCCCCGCTCTACGCTTCGGCTTCCGCGACTTCGGCTCTGGTCGGCTCCCTACCCGCCGCCTCGTTCGGCACGATACTCGCCGGTCCCACCGACGCCGGCGGCAAGACATGGTGGCAGGTTTACTCCGACAACGGTCTCACCGGATGGATCGACGGCACCGCGATCGCCGCGGCTCCGGCATCCGAATACCTCGTCTCCGGCAGCGGCTGGCAAAACCGCTCGATCCCGTCCCAAACCGGCACCTTCACCGTCGCCTTCAACATGCGCCCATCCGCCACCGGGATCGATGCGATCACGGGCCTCTCCACCACCAGCGCCTCCGCCTTTACCCAGCTCGCCGTGGCCATCCGCTGCGCACCTTCCGGAGTGTTCGACGCCCGCAATGGCGGCGCTTTCCAAGCAGCCAATCCCCTGACCTACCAGGCCGGCGTGACCTACCGCGTCGCACTCACGGTCAACGTGGCCACCCGCACCTACTCGGCCACCGTCACCCCGCCCGGCGGCAGCGCGGTCACCATCGCGAACAACTACGCCTTTCGTATTGAGCAGGCCTCTGCCAGTTCCCTCGCCAATCTCGCCGTCTTCGCCCAAACCGGCTCGCACACCACATCGGCCATCACCATTCAGGCCGCTGGCGGTCCGCCCACCGCCCCCACCGGGCTGCGCGTCGTGACCAACTGAAGCGGATCCTGAGCCTCACCCGATCAAGTCCCCGATCGACCCGAAGTCCGGCGTGAACAGCCGCTTGTACATCCGCGCCGCATAGCCATCGGTCATCCCGGCGAGGAAGTCGCAGACCAGCCGCGCTTTCTTTTCCTCGCTATCCGCCTGACCGATCTCCGCCGCGGCATCCTCCGGCAGCAGCTGGAAGGTCTGGCCGTCGATGCTGTCACCGGTGACGTAGCGCTTCGCCAGAACCTCCCACAAGCCGTGCAGCAGGTGATTGCCCTTGTGCTCGAGCTGCTTGAGCTGCGGGGAAAGGAACACCACATCGAACGCGAGCTTCTTGAAGACCTTCGACTCCGCCTTGAACCCGGGATCGATGGAGAGGCGGAAGCGGTAGCGGTTCGTCGCGCCGCTGAGGAAATTCACGTCTTGGACCAGCGTGGTCGCGCGGATGTACTTGCCGATCCGCGAGCCGACGAAGGGGTCGACCTTGCGCTTGCGGATCGACGCGATCAGCTCACCCAGCGGCGTCCCTTCGCCCACGGACTCGCCGTGCTTTTCCGCCCATGCCTCGATCCGCTCGATCCGCAGGAAACCGGCGCGCACGCTGTCAGCCAGATCGTTCAGCGAGTAGGCGGTGTCGTCCGCCCAGTCCATCACCTGGCACTCGATCGACTTGAACGAGTCGCGCTCCTTGCCCGGCGGCAGCTCAGCGGGGAAGTCGTTGCCAGCCATCGCCCAGTCCAGCCACGCGTGCTGGAAATCGTAGAGGAAATGGTGCTCCGGCAGCTTGCCGCCATCCTTCAGCTCGCTCCACAGCGATTTGTATTTCAGCACCGCGTCGAGAAAGGCTCGGGAGGGGTCCATCCCGGCACGCTTCGCCGAGAAGATCCGCTCGGTCAGCAGCCGCAGCGTCTGGGCATTGCCCTCGAAGCCGCCGTACGGGGCCATTAGGTGATTTAGCGTCCGCTCGCCCGCATGGCCGAAGGGCGGGTGGCCGAGGTCGTGCGACAGGCAGGCGGCTTCGACCAGATCCGGATCGATGAAAAAGTCCTCCTCCAGCAGCCCGCCCGGTGCTTTCAGCCAGTGGCAGATCGAGCGCCCGATCTGCGCGACCTCCAGCGAATGGGTCAGCCGCGTCCGGTAAAAGTCGTATTCCCCGCTCCAGAAAACCTGCGTTTTGTTCTGCAAACGTCGGAAGGCAGGGGTGTGCAGCACCCGGTCACGGTCGATCTGGAACGGCGTGCGAAAATCGCCGGTGTCGGCTTTCCCGGAGAATCGCTCGGTATCGAAGGCGCCGTAAAAGCGGTTGGGCATCGCGGCTGTCCCTAGCGGGCGCGGCCCGGCATGGCGAGCGCCAAGGTGGGGCTGGCACGAACCGCAACCGGAGCGCAGCGGAGATGGACCGACTCGATCCAATTTAAATCTTCGGTCAAAGACGCGAAGGTCGCAGAGAAGAACGCAAAGTAAGAAACTTCCGCGAGATCCGGACAACTCCGCCTCAACAAGGTCACCAAGGTCAATCCCGTCAGTATCGTCAGTATCGTCACCTGCCTTTCCCCCTCCGTCTCCGCGCTCACCTCCGCGACCTCAGCGCCTCCGCGGTTCGATCCAGAAAAAACAACCCCCTCCCCCTGAGAGATCCCCAATTCCCCATCCGTTTCCGCCACAATCCCTCACAGCGTCCTCGCCATCCGCCAAATCCCCCGCTTTCATCCCGAAAACCATGAACCGGTCCCCATTCTTCAAGCGCCTCTTCTTCTGGCTGTCCGGCGCTGGCACCGAGACCCTCGAGCAGTGCCCGAACTGGGAGCAGCGCAAATACGTCGCCTTCGGTGCCACCGTGCTGGTCCCCTGCGCCTTCGCCTTCATCGCCTGCGCCTACGCCCTCTCGACCCTCACCGACAATCCCCGCGTCATCTACGGCGTCGCGATGGTCTGGGCCTTCATCATCCTGACCATCGACCGCGCCCTGCTCGCCGGCTACCGCCCCTTCCTCTCGTGGTGGCGGAAATTGTCGCAGTTCTCGCTGCGCCTGATCGTCGCCGTGCTGATGGGCCTGACCATCGCCCACCCGCTGGTCCTGCTGCTGTTCCGCGACACCATCAACACGGTCATCGAGGAAGAGCGCGCCACCGAGATCGCCCAGGAGCGCGGCAAGTTCGGCGTCGCCAAGGAGAACGTCCGGGTCGAGATCGACAAACTGGAAGCCACCATCGCCGCCCAGCGCGAGAAGTGGAACGAGACCTTCCAGGCGAAGTTCATCATCCAGGACCGCGAGGACGCCGACTCCGCCATCCCCGGCCTGACCGCCGAGCAGCAGACCGAGCTGAAGGCCGCCACCGACGAGGCCACCGCGCCGTTCCGCACCCGTCTCGATCTCATCAACAAACAGTCCGACGAACTTTCCCCGCAGTATGCCAAGCTCCAGACCGAGCTCGGTTTCTGGCAGGCCGAGTTCGAGCGCGAGCTCAACGGCCAGCGCTCCGGCCTCCGCGGCGAAGGCCCGCGTGCCCGCTCGATCCGCTCCGACCAGCTCGAACCCCGCCGCGAGGAATCCAAGCGCCTCGGGGCCTTGCTCGAACACCTCACCGCCGAAAAGGCCACCCTGCAGACCCAGGCCCGCGAGGCCGAGAAAGCTGCCATCGCCACCTTCGAAATGCGCCTTGCCGAGATCGAAACCTCCAACAAGGCCGAAGCCGACCGCGTCGCCACCCTCAAGCGCAAGGTCGAGGAAAACCAGGCCGAAACCTTCGTCGTCCAACAGGACGCCCTGCGCGATACCATCAAGCAGCAGATCGACACCCGCCTCGAAGAACTCGACCGCGCCCAGGACGAACTCGCCGCCGTCGCCAGCGAAGAGCGCACCCGCATCGACGCCATGATCGCCGAGCCGCGCAAAGACATCCTCACCCAGACCCTCGCCCTCCACGGCCTGTTCCGCGCCGGCAACGAGGGCGGCCAATTTGCCTTCGCAACCTACGTCATCCTCACCCTGCTCTTCATGCTGGTGGACACCATCCCGCTGATCGTGAAGTTCTTCACCAAGCCCGGTCCCTACGACACCCTGCTCGACCGGGACGAGATCACTTTCGATGGCGAGCATCGCGCCTTCCGCTCCAGCCACTCTCGCTACATGGAAACCCTGGCCGCCGGGAACCTGATGGGCGTCACCCGCAACAAGCGCCTCGAGAACGCGCTGGTCGACGGCGTCGAGCACAGCCGCGCCGCCCAGGAATTCCTCGACGCCCTGATCCAGATGGAAAAGTCCTTCGCCGAAAAGATGCGCATGGAGCAGGAAGAAGCCTTCCACGCCGGCCCGGAAAAAATCGCCGCGCTGGAAGCCATCAAGAAGCGCTTCTACGAGGACATGCAGCACCGCATGGAAGTCTTCTTCGCGGGGCAGAGGGTGTGAGATCTAAAACCCCTCCCCAAACCTCGCCCCCGGAAACACCTCCCGCGCTTCTTCTAACAGCGCCGCCCATTCCTCCCGGGTGTACCGCGACGAGACGTGGATCAACACCAGATCCTCCACCCCCGCCCGCTTCGCCACCGCCGCGCCTTGCACCGCGGTCATATGAAAATTCTTCTGCGCGAGTTCCAGGTCAGCGGCACGATACTGCGACTCGCAAATCACCGACTTGCAACCGGCCAGCCACGGCTCCAACCGCTCCGCCGCCGCTTCGTCCATCAGGAAGTCGGTGAGGTACGCCACCGAATCCCCCGGCGTCGGAACCAGCAGCTTTTCCCGCAACTCGCCCGCCGGACGCCCCTCGATCATCGCTTCGTCCGGCAGTTCCAGCGGATCCTTCAGCGCCTTCAGCCACGGTCCCGGCCGCAAGCCCAGCCCTGCAAGCACCGCCGGCTCGATGTTCCAGCGCGTCTTCTCGGTCACCCGGTAGGCCATGCTCGGCGTGCGATGGTCCATCGTCATCGCCTCCACCGTGAAATCATCCTCCTCCAAAACCAGCGCCCCGTCCCGCACCACCGCCGCTTCCTCATGCGCCGTCTCAAAGGCATCCGGCAGCTCGTAGCGCCAGGTCTTGATGTCCGTCTCGCCGATGTCGGATACCCGCCACGTCGCGCTCAGCCCTTCGTGCAAATTCCACAGGTAGCTCTGAAAGCGATGCTGCAAGATCCGCCCGCTCCCCGGCGGCCCCCAGATCCGGTTCGCACGGTCCTCGCGGTTGAAATTCGCCCGGAAGAACGAGTCGAAGCCCGACACGTGGTCCATGTGGAAGTGCGAGAAGAACAGGTGGTCGGTCGCTTGAACGTCGGCAAAGGCCAGCCCGGAAAGACAGCCTTCGCCGCAGTCGAACAGCAAGCGACGAATCCCCTGCCCGCTGTCCACCTCGACCCACAGCGCATTGTCCTGCCCCGCCCCGCCGAGCACCTTGAAACGGATCGCCATGGCCGAGCCAAGGAAGGCAACGCGGAACTGTCAAGCGGCGCGGCGAAAAGGCCGCTTGAGCAAAGTCCCCCTTTTCCAGTAATCCGCGTGGATGCGAATTCTTCTGACCGTTTGGCTACTCACCTTCAGCATCGCTGCGGCGGAAGAACCCAAGGATGCCGGGGCCTGGGTAAAGGAACTTTCCGCGACCTACGCGAAGCACGAGGGCTTCACCGCCACCTACGTTTCGAAAGGTGAAGGCAAGAGCCTCGATGTGGTCATGGGCGTTGACGAGGCCTCAGGCCTTGCCGCACTTCACCTGCTCGCGAACAAGAACGGCCACAAGCTCGAAGTCAGGCAGTGGAGCACCGCCAACGATGAGCTGTTCAGTGACCCGGGATCCGGCGAAGTGATGCTAATCACCGGGATCGGGACCGAGCTGAAAAGCATCGCCGAACTCAAGCAGTCCCTCGCGATTGCGCCGGGCGACCTCCATCCCGACATGATCTTTTGCCCTTCGATGCTGGTCACCAAGGACTCGATCGCCCCAAGCTTCAACCTCGCGAACCGCGACAACGCTTCGTGGACCTCCACTCTCAAGAACGCCACGTTGGGCGAAGTGAGTGAAGTCCGAGTGACCTTCCGGTCCGCGGAGTCCGGGGAACTCACCATCAGCCGCGAAACCGGCCTGCTGCTCCGCCAGTCGATCACTGCGGACGACGGCGAAGTCCGGGTGCTGGAGTTGAAAGAGCACCGTCTCAACCCCGGGGCGGACGAAGTCGCTAAGATCTCCGCCGGCTGGAAAACCGAAGGTGCCAAGGTGATGGCGAGGGGCTCCATGCTGGCGCCGCTGCGGCTGAGGATGTTCCAGGGACTGATCGATACCTTTGACAACAACGCGGCGGACCTTAAGAAACTGGAGGCGGCCCTCGACACTCAGCGCGAGCCCCTGCGGCGCTTCGCCGATGGCTTCGCAGGAGAGGTTGGCGGCTCGCTCGCTTCCAAGGATTGGAACAAGCTGCTCGACACCATCAAGGAGGCCGCCCGCAAGGACTTCCCCGGCGAAGGCACGGCCGAGGAAAAGGAGAAAGCCCTTGAGAATCTGCTCGCCCGCCCGGAGTTCCGCGAGAAATTCAGGGACAAGGTCGCGGACACCCTGGTGGAGAACCAGCAAGGCCGGGAAATCGTGATGTTCGAGATCTGCGGCAAGAACCGCGCGGCGAAACTCACGGCAAAGACCCCTCAAGGGGAGACCGCCCGGACCCTGCTCGAGACCGCCCTTTGCCGTGCCTACTTTGAGGCCGTGCTCGACCGGAAAATGGCAAAGCACTGGGGCGAAAGGATGGGACTGGACTGAGTGCGACTTGCCAAGAGCCTCCGCCCGGACCCGCCATGGCCGCATCGCTTTCCCCGGGCGACCCGGGTTTTTCTTTGCCTGCCACCTCCGCCAGCAACGCCACGCCGATTGAGGATTGGAAGATTGATGATTGATGATTTCCTCCTCCCCATGAGCCCTTACACCTCCCTCGAAGCCCTGCTGCACGACGCCTGCTGGGCCGAGGAAGGCGAGCCCGCGGAACTGCCTCTCCTCGACGAGCTGCTGCGCGAACACCCCGGCTCGTCCTTGGAAATCGGCTGCGGCTCCGGCCGCCTGCTGCTCCCACTTTTGCAAAAAGGCCACGACGTCGAAGGCCTCGAACTCTCACTGGAGATGCTCGCGATGTGCCGCCAGGCCGCCGCCGACCTCGCGCTGGATCCCATCCTTCACCAAGGCGACATGAGCGTCTTCGCCCCCGGCAAAACCTACGCCTCCCTCCTCCTCCCCGCTTTCACCCTCCAACTCGCGCCCGACCCCGCCGCGGCGCTCCTCCATTTCAAATCGCTGCTCGCCCCCGGCGGCCTGATCTACCTCAGCGTCTTCATCCCCCTGGCCGAACTCCACCGCGAGCTGCCCGAGGGCGAATGGTACGACGACCATCGTACGACACTCCCCGACGGCCGTGCGGCCAGCGTCGAGACCCGCCACCGCCTCGACCGCAAGGCACGCATTCTCACCCGCGAGCACCGCTACCGCCTGCACCGCCCCGACGGCGCTCTCGAAGCCGAGCACGAAAGCACCCAGACCCTTCGCTGGTTCACCGCCCGGCAGCTCCGCGGACTCCTCGCGAAGGCCGGCTTCGAACCGCTCCACGCCATCGCCGATTTCGACCCCACGCTCCCTGTCGACGACGAAGCGCAGATCATCACCGTCGTCGCGAAACGCTGAGTCGCCGGAGGCACCTGGGGTGCGGAGCCGGATGGCCCGCCGATGCGAGATTACGGCTGGCGTTGGCGATGCGGGCTCGAACAGGCAGCGAGCGTCGGGGGGACCGTTCTGCGGGGCGGAACCTCCGCGCACCCGGTGGAGCTTCCGCACTACCGGATACGAAAAACGCCGCCCGCAATGAAGCGGGCGGCGTTAAGAGTGGGAACGGGAACGGAAGAACTTACTTCTCGGTCTTCTCTTCCGGCTTCTCCTCCGCCTTGGCAGCGGCCTTTTCCTTGGCCTTCGCAAGCTGCGCCTTGAAGCCGTCGAGCTTGCCGGCAATTTCACTGTCCGGCGCGGCGGCCTTGGCTTCATCGACTGCCTTGACGGCCTCGTCGAACTTCTCCATTTGGGCCAGAATCATCGCCTTGGGCAGGATGACCTGCTGCTTGGTTTCGCCTTCATAGTCACCGGACGCGATGGCCTTTTCGACAAAAGCGAGCGCGCCTTCCATGTCCTGCTTCTGCGCGAAACCGTTCAGCTCGGTCTCGAACGCGGCATACTTTGCCTTGGCGGCGAGCTTCTTGGCGTAGCCGGTTTCATCCTTCGGGTCGGCGGCCTTGATCTGATCGACGACATCCGGGTAGAAGCTGGCGACGGCGGCGTCTTCCAACTGCATGGCCTCGAGAGCGGCGATCAGTGCCTTGGCCTTGGCGGAGCCTTCGGACTTGGCGGCCTCGGCGAAAGACTTGTCGCGGACGTCCTTCTTGGCGCGGAGTTCGTCAAGGTGAGCAACGTATTCCTTCGGCCCGCCTTGCTGGAAGCCGGTCTTGGCGTAGGGCTTGCCATCGGCATCGCACAGGAGGATCGTGGGATAGCCCGAAATGGCGTATTTGCCCTGGAGTTCTTGGTTCTGGGCTTGGGTTTCCTCGGAAAGCTTGGACTTGTCCTTGGGGAAATCGAGTTCCACCAGGACGAGATTGTCCTTGGTCAGGGTGCGGAATTCCTCTTTCGAGAGAACGTTGGCCGTCAGCGTCTTGCACGGCGGGCACCAGTCGGACCCGGTGAAGTCCAGGAGCAGGTCTTTCTTTTCAGCGGCGGCCTGTTTCTTGGCGGCTGCGAAGTCATGGGTCCACCCTTCGCCGCCGGCGAAGGCGGAAGTGAAGCCGAGGGAGGCGGCACAGGCGGCCGCGAGGAGGTGTTTCGTTTTCATAAGCATGGCGGGACCAGTGTCCCGCGGGGACAAAACCAGCGAAACAGAGAGCCGGGTTTTTCCAACTATTTCATTCTTCAGGGCACCGTCGCGGTAGCCCTGCCACACGCGTGCGGCGGCGAGGTCGGCGGGTTCTTTCGTGGCCAGCGGCAGCGCCGACCATTCGCCCGGGATCTCGCGGCGCTCGGCGGGGGGCTGGGCGAACCACGTGTCGAGGGCCGTATGATCCACGGCGGAACGAACGACACCGGAGAGCAGGATTCCGGCGATCAAGTTACGGATCATACCGCCAGCTGACGGATCGGATGGAGGAACCAAGGATTGGTTCGGTGGGAGTGTTTGGGCTGGAAGTCACACCTTCGCCGAACAATTGTCCTACCGGATCAATCATAGTCATGACCCCGGCGAGGAAACATTGGAAGATTCCGACAGCGCTGGCTGCCTTGGTAGTGCTTCTCGGTCTTTTTGACACTCTCCGGATGCTGAACCCGGGACATCAATACGAGATCGAGCAGACACGTCGCCGCCTGGTCGTGTGTGGTCAACTCGGTCGGGATTTTGAATCCAAGACCCTTGCGAACGCTCCCGAAACGTTTGTGGGCGACCTGAGACGGCTCGGTGCTTCCGAAGCCAAGTGTTTGGCTTTTGCCGGCTGGGAGAGATCAAAGGATCTAGCGCATCCACCAGACACGCATTTGTTCCGATGGAACTCACGTGATAGGGAAATCATCCTAACAGCTTCCCAAAGCCGACAATCGCTCGGCTACGATTACCTTTCGCACGAAGTCAGGAAAATCGAGTAGTCGCCATTGATCGCGACGTCCTCAGTCCTCACCACGCCCGTTCGCCGCGGGCGTCGTAGGGCAACCATAGTAGTGCGACGGATTCCACGCTGACATTGGTCTTGGTCGGCTTGAGCGACTCGGTTTCGATGACCAGCGCGGCGGGATCGTAGCTCTGGGAAAGGCTGGCGATCTCGGCTTCGAGCTGCTGGTTGAGTTCCTGCATCTGCTGCTGGACGGTCTCCACTTTGTCCTCCGCGGCGGCGACGTCCTGGTGCTGCTTGTAGGCGCTGGTGCCTCTCGAAAGCGCGGAGCCGACGCTGCGCTTGCGGCCCATCAGTCCGCCGAGCAGCCCGCCAAGGATCGACACCCCGGCCTGCATCTTCGCGCTCTGCGACTCGGTCTTCTGGCGGGCCAGGCCAGCTTCGGCGGTTTGGAGGCGGCCTTCGAGCGTATCGAGCTTCTTGTTGGTGGCGGCGCGCACCTTTTCGAGCACGGCGTCGCGTGCTTCGCGGGCCTTCTGCGAAAGCCGGGCGCGGAACTCGGCTTCGGATTCGCCGATCTCGGAGAAGGCCTTCAACGCAGGACAGGTGAAGATGTCCGCGCGCTCGTTGCGATAAAGCCACTCGGCGAAGTCCTTCTCGACCTGCTTGTAGTTCGCCGCGTTCATCGCGAAGCCGGGCAGTTCGCCGAAGCCGGCGCCCGCGGCGGGTTCGGGTCCCAGATCCTCCGGCTTGAGCGGCGGCGGGAGATCGCGCTCCCAGTCGATCGCTTCCGGCAAAATCGCGTTCACCTTGCGGACTTTGCGGCTGCCTTCGACGCCGGCCTTGGTCGAGGCGAAGTGGACGGTTCCGACACGGAGCAAATGCGGCTTGTAAGTCACCTCGGCGGCATCCCCAGCGGGCGGCGCGAACTTTTCCGCCACCCCCGCGCCGACCATCGGGCGGGCCGCGGCCTTTGCAGCGGGGGCGACCATGCCGGGCATCGCCATCGGGTTCGCGGCGGCGGTTTCTACGGCATCCTTCGTACTTCCACCGAAGGCCGCGCGCTTCGGGTCCATCAGCTTCTTGATGCTGGTGCGGGTCAGCGGGCCGGTGAGGTAACTCATCACCCAGCGGACGTGGAACAGCACCGGCGCGTCCTCGTGGACGTTGTTCATCAGGAAGACGCGGTTGCCGAGGCCGGACAGCAGCTTCTCCATCGAGGATCGGTCGAACTTCGCGTTCTGCTCGCCCGCTGCGCCTTCGAGGCCGTCCAGCACTCGCAGCTTGTCGCGCTCGGTCTGGAGGCGGCCGAGGAACCAAGTGCCGATGTTCGACAGTGCCTTGTAGTCGAGGTCGACCGGATTTTGAGTGGCGAGCAGGCAGCCGAGACCGAAAGCGCGGCCTTGTTTGAGCAGCGTCATCATCGGCCGCTTGCTCGGCGGGTTCGCGGTCGGTGGCAGGTAGCCGAAAATCTCGTCCATGTAGAGCACGGCCCGCAGCGAGGTGGTGCCGCTTTGCCCGCGCATCCAGCCGAGGGTCTGGTTGAGGATCAGGCTGACGAAGAACATCCGCTCGGCATCGCCGAGGTGGGAGATCGAGAAGATGGAGATGCGCGGTTTGCCATCGCGCGCGTGGAGCATCTTCGCGATGTCCAGCGGCGGGCCTTCGAGCCAGGTCGAGAAGCCGGGCGAGGCGAGCAGGTTGTTGAATTTCAGCGCGAGGGTCTGGCGGTCCTTCTGCGGCAGAAAGCTTTCGAGATCGATCACGCCGACCTTGTCGAAGCCGGGCTTCTGGATGTGACGGATCAGGGTTTCGAGGGTGATGTCGCGATCGGCGGCCCACTCGTGCTGGAAGATGTTAGATAAAAGGATGGCCTGCGGACTTTGGATCGGATCGGCATCGACGCCGACCAGCGAAAGCAGCGAGGCGACGGTGCTTTCGATCCGTTCGCCGAGCAGTTCGGCATCGTCCATGATCTCGAAAGGCGGCGCTTCGAGCGAGCTGAGGATCGACACCGGGATGCCGGCCTTCGAACCGGGGGTAAAGATGTTGATGTCCACCTTCGACTTGAGCTGCGCGATCCGCTCCGGCGACTGTCCCCAATCGGCGAGGCCCTTCTTCCAGGTCTCGGCGGTCTTGGCCGCGTGTTCGTCGGGAGTGATGCCTTTCTTCGCCGCGTCGTCCTCGTTGATCCAGGGCCGGAAGTCTTCGGAGCGGAGTTCGGGGAAGGTGAGGAGCAGATTGGAGATGTCGCCTTTCGGGTCGATCACGATCGCCGGGATATTGTCCATCGCGGCTTCCTCCAGCAGCGCGAGGCAGAGGCCGGTCTTGCCGGAGCCGGTCATCCCGAGCACCACGCCGTGGGTGACCAGGTCCTTCGAGTCGTAGAGCACCAGCCCGCCGTCGGCGGACTTCGTGTCGAGGTCGTATTCGCGGCCGAGGTAAAAGGCGCCCAGCTTTTCGTAGTCGGTGACGGAGGGGATCATGATGAGTGGAGGTCTAAAGGTGGCCAGGATTGCCGGCTAAAGCTTGTTTGATTTTGGTCGAGAGTTTTATAACTACCTGTAAATCAGTGATTATTTTGAGTGCTTTGGAGTGCTTTGGAGTGCTTGGAACCCCATTCAGGAAGGATTTAGCGATTCCGAATAACTCCATCTCGCCCATCGTCGCTGGCCCTTGAGCGATGCTCGTCCTTCTTCTCGGACCTCGGTCAATAGCCTCTGCACGGTGAGCCCGTGAACGGTCCGCTCCGGTTCAATGAACGCCTCCGTGCCAATGACCTTTCTCGGACGCTTGTCGGTTACCCCCAGGATCATCTTGCCACCGCCTTCGTTGGCGAGGGCACAGCAATACTTCACCAGTTCCTCGAAATCGTAACGGTATTCAGCCTTCTTGAATTCAAGATGGATCCCCTCGGGGGAAGACAGCCATTCTTGAAATTCTATTGAAGAAGTGAGAGGGGGCATTGCCGAACAGATCGTCCGAGGATCCTAGGAAGTATCGCTGGATTGGAAAGAAGGATTCCCACCGGAACTTTTCAGACGATTCGCCAAGACCGGCAGTGCGGAAAATGCCGGATCGCCGGATTGTTGCTGCCTCTCCCGGCCCGCCCAGCTTACCTTCCCCGCATGCCTTTCCGCCACTTCGGATTCGGGGACGAGATCCTCCTTGCGCTCGATAACGCCGGCTATGCCCGGCCGACGCCGGTGCAGGCGGCGGCGATCCCCAAGGTGATGCAGGGCCACGACCTGATCGCCATCGCGCAGACCGGGACCGGCAAGACCGCCGCCTTCGTGCTGCCGATGCTCCACCGGCTCGAACAATCGAAGCGCGAACGCAGCATCATCCGCGCCCTGATCCTCGCCCCGACCCGCGAGCTGGCGGTGCAGATCACCGACAACATCCGCGCCTACGGCAAGCACCTGCTGCTCCGCGTCGCCAGCATTTACGGCGGGGTCGACGAGGACGAGCAGATCAAGGCGGTGCGCAAGGGCGTGCAGATCATCGTCGCCACCCCGGGCCGGCTGATCGACTTGTTAGGCCGGCAGCAGGTGGACCTCGGATCCCTGGAAATGCTGGTGCTGGATGAAGCCGACCGGATGCTCCACATGGGCTTCCTGCCGGACATCGAAACGATCGTCGAAAGCCTGCCGCGGCAACGCCAGACGCTGATGTTTTCCGCGACCTTTCCCCGCGAGGTCGAGAACCTCGCGCGGCGCTTCCTCCATCAGCCGAAGATGGTCCAGATCGGCAAGCGCTCCGACCCGGCGGACACGGTGAAGCAGTATGTTTATGAAGTGTCGCCGCACTTGAAGGGCGCGTTGCTGCTGGAGCTGCTCAAGGTGCCGAAGTTCAAGCGCGTCCTCGTTTTCGTCCGCATGAAGGACGGTGCGGACCGGCTGACGGTGATCCTTCAAGCCGCCGGCGTGAAGGTCGCGAAGCTGCACTCCAGCCGATCGCAGGAACAGCGGCTGAAGGCGCTGCAGGACTTCAAGGACGGCAAGGCCCACGTGCTGGTTGCCACCGACATCGTCGCGCGGGGGATCGACATCGAAGGCGTGTCGCACGTCGTGAACTACGACTTCCCGGTGAATCCGGAAGACTACGTCCACCGGATCGGCCGCACCGGCCGGGCGGAGGCGGAGGGGGAGGCGATCAGCTTCGTGCCGCGCGGCGATCTGAACCTGCTGGGCATCCTTGAAATGTTCATCGGCGACCGGCTGGAGCGGAAGCGGCTGCGCGGCTTCGACTACCATGCGAAGTCGCCCGCCACGCCACCGGGCAGCGCCCCGGCGAAGCGCGACTGGCGGAAGCGGACGCGTGAGATGGACGGGCAGAAGGACGCCCGGCCCGGTCCGGGCGGGCCACGGAGGCCGGCGGCCAAACGGGGCAAGAAATAGGCATCCGCCGCTCTTTGGGGCGACTTCCCACATTTCCGAAAATCTTGTCGTCCGTCGCGGATCCCGCGGCTACGGTCCCGGGTTGGCTCCCGCCTTGGCAAGATCAAGGTCTGGAGTGTTGCCAGGTGAGTCTTACAAATTCGGTGGTGATCTGAAACCCGATCCACGGGAACAGCTCGGACGAAAGTGCCGGGCGAGAGCCATTCGACGATTATGAAAATGTATGTAGGCAACCTGTCGTTTCAGACGACCAAGCAGGAACTCCAGGACCTGTTCTCCCAGCACGGTCAAGTGACCGACGTCCACCTCCCGGTGGACCGTGACAGCGGCCAGCCCCGCGGCTTCGCGTTTGTGACCATGGATTCCAACGATTCCATGAACAAGGCGATCAGCGCGACCAATGGCCAGGACCTCGGCGGTCGCAATCTCAAGGTCAACGAAGCCCAGGCCCGCGAAGAGCGTGGCGGCGGCGGCGGCGGATACGGCGGCGGTGGCGGTCGTCCATCGGGCGGCGGCGGCGGCGGTCGCCGCTTCTAATCCGGTCGAAACCGAACGAATTTCATGGCGGCGCTCCTCGCGGGGCGCCGCTTTTTTCTTACCGTGGCTGCGGCATCTTGCCGCAAGTTTTCCCCACCAGTCTCCGTCAAACGACCGGCCCGGCCAGCGATTCCTTGATCCGAACCTCGAGGAATTCGGTGACGGAGGCCAGCGAACGTGTTCCGGCCAACGGCGATTCGAAGATCGAGCCGTTCTCCGCCTGGGATTTGTCTTCAGGGCCGGGCTCCACCAGCATCACGAAGCGGGGAAAGCGGCTGGGCAGCCAGACAATCTCGGTGGCCTTGGCAAAGGACTTCACCAGTGCCTCGATCTGCGGCCGCCGCGGTTCGGGAATGGAAGTGGTATTGAGCGTGATTTTCACGGGATGCAGTGGCGGAGCTTCCTGAGTGGCAAGGTCCGACCGCGCGCTGTAATCCCGGAGGACCGGCGAAGCGAGAGAATAAGTTTCCTCGTTCCGGAAGCCGGAGAATCGATTGGCACTTTCGTCGCGCGCTTGCAAAACTCGAAGGGTATGGAAGAGCTGGTTCAGTGGTCGCACCACAGCGACAAAGAAAGAGGTGCCACGATTCTGGGAGGGGAGGTCCTGGGTGCGAATTGCGATGCCTGCGGGCGAGCGGCATTCTCGTTGAACTACGATGACTTGGTGATCAGTCCGGATCATTCGGAGATCTTCCGCGGCCGGCTTTGGCGCTGGCCGCTTGTCTTTTCGAATCTTCGGCATATGGCGGTCCACGAGAAGGTTGCTGCATGGATCGTCCAGCGCGGGTTCAGCGGCTTCGGGCTCCATCCCGCCCGGTTGGTCTCCCCTGAAGTCCGCAGGGCCATTTGCTTGGATGACATTTATCGCATAGCCACTCCGGAGAACCTGCGGATTGTCCGGAAAGCGGGAATCCACCTGGAAGGAGTTTCTGCGAGATCGCAACGTCTCGCTGATGAGCGGCCGACCCTGATGTTTGCTCCGGCGTACTTCGTGGTGCAGCCTTTGGGTCGCTGCGAGGCGCGAACACCGGAAGGTCTGTTTGATCAATGCCCTGCGTGTGAACGGCGGACAAAGAAGGATTTCGGCGCGCTCAAGAGCCCGTTTGAGGTGCCGCGGAACGGATGGGACGGATCGGATCTGTCGCGCGAAACCGCCCACTACCCATGGCTGAAATACCTGCGGCGCGAGGTTGCCGAGGAGATGCTGGAGCGGTGGAAGGGCTGGATTAGCTTCTCGGCAGGCGTCTACGGCATCCGAGTGCTCAATCCGCTTTAGCCCCGCTGGACCGCCGCCGGAGCCTCCTCGTGGATCAGCCCGCGCAGCGCGGCGTGCACCGACGACAGCGCGGGATCTTCCGCGATCACCCGGTCCGCCAAGGCCCGCGCTTCCCTCAGAAGCACGGTATCCGCGAGGAAATCCGCGAACTTCAGGTCGCCGAGGCCGCTTTGCATGGTGCCGAGCACATCGCCGGGGCCGCGCAGGCGAAGGTCTTCTTCCGCGATGACGAAGCCGTCCGAAGTCTTCTCCATCACCGCCAGTTTCTCCATCGCTTCGGCGCTTTTCCCGTCCGTTAGAAGGATGCAGTAGCTCTTGTGCTCACCGCGGCCGATCCGACCGCGGAGCTGGTGGAGCTGCGCGAGGCCGAAGCGCTCGGCGTGGTGAATGATCATGAGGTTGGCGTTCGGGACATCGACGCCGACTTCGATGACCGAGGTGGCGACCAAAGCGTGCGTCTCGCCGTCGCGAAAACTCCTCATGACCGACTCCTTCTCCTCCGCGTCGAGCTTGCCGTGGACAATCCCGACCGCGTGGCCAGAAAGCCGCTTTTGCCATTTCTCGAAAGCCTCGGTGGCGGACTCGGCCTTGAGCGTCTCGCTTTCCTCGACCAGCGGATAGACGAGGTAAGCCTGGCGGCCAGCCTTGAGCTGTTCCTTCACGAACTTGGTGATGTCCGTCTGCTTCGCGGCGGTGCGCAGAGCGGTGATCATTTTCCCGCGGCCGGCGGGGCGCTCGTCGAGGATCGAGACGTCAAGGTCGCCGTAGATCGTCATCGTCAAGGTCCGCGGGATCGGCGTGGCGGTCATCACGAGTACGTCAGGCATCGTACCTTGCTCGATCAGCCTCGAACGCTGGGCGACGCCGAACTTGTGCTGCTCGTCAATGACGATGAGCCCGAGGTCGTTAAAGGCGACCTTGTCGTAGAGCAGCGCGTGGGTGCCGATCAGCACCTGCGGCTCGCCTTCCAGCGGGAGATGCGAGCGCTCCTCCTTCGCCGCGGTGCGCAGCATCACGCGGACGCCGAGCGGCTCGAGCCACTTTTTGAAAGTCAGGTAGTGCTGCTCGGCGAGGATCTGGGTCGGCGCCATTAAAGCGGCCTGGCAGCCGGAGTCGATCGCCAGCAGCATCGACGCCATCGCTACAAAGGTCTTACCACTGCCGACGTCGCCTTGCAGCAGCCGGTTCATCGGCCGCGGTGCGCGGAGGTCTTCGACGATCTCCTTGATCGAGCGCTTCTGCGCCCCGGTCAGGTCGAAGGGCAGGCTTTCGTAGAAGCGCTTGAGCAGGGTCGTCTTGCGGCCGAGCACCCGGCCGTGGTGATCGAGGATCCGCGCGCGGCGCCAGACGACGTTGAGCTGGAGCGCGAAGAATTCCTCCAGCGCGAAACGGCGGCGCGCGGCGTCGGCCTGCTCGACCGCCTCGGGGAAATGCACCTCCTTTAGCGCCTCATGCCGCGGGTAGGTCGGATCCACATCGTAGGGCGCGGCAAAGGCGGCGGGCTCGATCTCTAACAACAAGCGGTGCTGGATTTCCCGCAGCCGTCGCTGGGCGATGCCGGAGACATTGCGGTAAACGGGAACGATCCGCTCGAGATGGATCGACGGCCCGCCGTCGTCGCGGACGATTTCGAATTCCGGGTGGTCGATCACCAACCGCCCGTTCGCGTCCTTCGGCTTGCCATGCAGGATGATCTCGTGCCCGGCGAGGACCATCCGGTGGATGAAGGGCATATTGAACCAGCGGCAGGAGATCTTCGACGAACCGAAGACGCCGCCGGTTCCGTCGAGCACCACGATTTCATAGAAGCCGCGCTTGCCGCCGAAGTGACGCTTGGAGGCATCGATCACCGTCCCGCGCAGGCAGACTGTGGGGCCACCGGGCTGGGCGGGGAAGGCGTCGAACCGACGACGATCCTCGTACCTCCGCGGCAGCCACATCAGCAAGTCGCCGGCCGTGCGCAGTCCGGCGGCGGCGAGGGCGAGGACTTCCTTGGCATCGAGGAAATCGAGCGCGGCGAGGTCGGTGTCCGGTCCGGCTTTCAAAGGAGGAGCCGGTTCACGAATCGCCGACGGTGATCTGGTCGCGGCCTTTGATCTCGATGGTGATGCGGCCGCTGGGATCGGCCACGACCTCGCCATTGACCGTCACCAGCTTGCCCACCAGCTTCATCAGCTCGTCCTTCGACATGTCGGCATCGCCGTCCTTGGTCAGGTAGCGGACGCAGACGGCATTCGCCTCGCGCGAAGTGCCGAATTCGATGTAGCGGGTCTTGCCGCTGTCGCTGTCGCGGACCCCGAAAAGCGGGCCTTTGAAAGTCACCTTGCTGCCGATCTGGTTGCGCAGCTTGGTGCCGATGTCCACAAGCTGCGCATCGATTCCCGCAGTGTTCCCGCCCCCCGGTGCCGAGGGAATGACCGGGTAATTCTTAATCTCCTTTGCCAGCTCGGCGGCCCGGGCGGAAATCCGAGCCGCGGCATCCATTTCAGGGTCCGCTGCAGGGGCCGCCGGACTCGGGGCTCCGGCCGGGAGAGGCGCTTTCGGATCTGGCGGTGCCGACGGGGTGGCCGCGGCAGCCACCGCGGGTTTTGAGGGAGCATCCGGCTTGGCAAATCCTTTCCAAACGATCAGCCCGGTAGCGCCGACGACCAGCAGCGAGGCGAAAACCCAGGGCAGGTAGGAGGTCTCTTGCTTCAGCACCGGCTGGTAGGTCACGGGCGGCAGCAGGGCCACAGTCGGGACGCTCGGCGACATCGAAACGGAAAGGACGGGGGCCGGCGGCGGCTCCCCGACCAGCATCTTCGCGGCATGCAGCGTCACCCGGGCTTCCTCCAGCGTCCAGCGGCCCGGATTGGCCTTGATCGCCTTGAACCACGCGCCGAGACCTTCCCCCGCCTGATCCGAAATCACCAGGCCCTGCCAGTGCATGGCCGCCTCCCCGAGCGCCACCAAGGGCAGCAAGCCTTGGCGCTCCTCGGCCTGGCCGAGCCAGCGCATCGGCGAAATCCAAAAGGTCACCCCGCGGCCTTCCGGCCCTTCTGAGAGAATCACTGCTTCCGGTGCCGTCTCCACCCACACCGCCTCCTCGCCCAGCACACCGGCCAGCACTTGCGATACCTCGATGGCGTGGTCCAGCAAGGCCTTGGCCGACGCCGGACTTAGCGGCTTGGCCTTCAGGTGCTCCGCCAGCCGCGGACCCTCGACCCACTCGGTCACCAGATAAGGCATGCCGTCCACCGGGTCGCAGCCGCCTTCCAAAATGGTCCGCATTGCAGGGTGCGCCAGTCCTTTCAAACGCTCCACCGCCGCCGTGTAGGCCTCCCGCTCCTCTCCCATCAGCCCTTCGCCACCCGGGCCGAAAGGGAAGAAACGCCGGAGCACCACATCAGCACCCGTCTCACGGTCCACCGCCAGGAAAACCACTCCCTGGGCATCCTGTGACAGCATCTCCTGAATCTCGTAGCGGCGGATCACTCGCCAACCGCTAGCGAAATCCCGCCGCCCCTGCAATCCCGGTCGTTCCAAACCCGGCATCTATTCCCAGGATCCACTCCGAAGGATTGCCCGACACCCGGCCAGCAGCCCGGATCCCCCTTTCTTTTTCCGTGCTTTCGGCTTCTTTCCGTGGTTTCCATCCGCCCCGTCCGCCCCGTCCGCCCGCTTTCCCGACCGCCATGTCCACTGCCCTGACCCGCAATTTCTCGATCATCGCCCACATCGACCACGGGAAGACCACGCTTTCCGACTGCCTGATGAATGTCACGAACACCGTGGCCCAACGCGATCAGCAGGCGCAGCTTCTCGATGCGATGGACCTGGAGCGCGAAAAAGGCATCACCATCAAGTCCCACCCGGTGGCGATGGAATACACCGCGAAGGACGGCATCACCTACAAGCTCAACCTCCTCGACACCCCCGGGCACGTCGATTTCTCCTACGAGGTCGCCCGCTCGCTGGCCGCCTGCGAGGGCGCCATCCTCATGATCGACGCCGCCCAAGGAGTGGAAGCGCAAACCGTCGCCAACCTCCACCTCGCCCTCCAGCAGAACCTCGTCATCATCCCGGTCCTCAACAAGATCGACCTGCCCGCCGCCGACGTCGAGAAGTGCAAGCGGCAGCTCGAGGAAATCCTCGCCATCCCCGCCGAGGACGCCATCCCCGCCTCCGCCAAGCAAGGCATCGGCATCGAGGACATTCTGGAAGCCATCGTCAAACGCGTCCCCGCCCCGGTGGAGAACCCCGACAAGCTGCTCCGCGCCACCGTTTTCGACTCGATCTACGACACCTACCGCGGCGTCGTTTCCTACGTCCGCGTCTTCTCGGGCACCGTGAAAAAGGGCCAGCGGGTGAAGCTGTTCGCCACCAACAAGACTTACGAGGTCAAGGAAGTCGGCGTCTTCACCCCGAAGATGAACGCCCGCGAGAAACTGGTCGCCGGCGACGTCGGCTACGTCATCGCCAACATGAAATCCGCCGACGAGGCGAAGATCGGCGACACGCTGACCGACAACACCCACCCCTGCCCCGAAGCGCTGCCTGGCTACAAGGAGATCCAGCCGATGGTCTTTTCCGGCATCTACCCGATCGACGCCTCCGACTACGAGGCGCTCAAGACCGCGATGGGCAAGCTGCAGATCAATGACGCGGCTTTCACCTACATGTCGGAAAGCTCGATCGCGCTCGGCTTCGGCTTCCGCTGCGGTTTCCTCGGCCTGCTCCACATGGAAATCATCCAGGAGCGCCTGCGCCGGGAGTTCAACATGGACGTGATCTCGACCTATCCGTCGGTCATCTACCAGGTCACCAAGACCAACGGCGAGGAAGTCATCGTCGACAATCCGTCCTTCTTCCCCGAACAGCAGACCATCGCCGAAGTCCGCGAGCCGCTGGTGAAAGTCTTCATCATGATCCCCGGCGACTACATCGGAGACATCATGTCACTGGTCATGGAAAAGCGCGGCGAGGTCACCAACACCGAGACCATCGACGACACCCGCGTGATGCTCTCCTGCCTGCTGCCGCTGGCCGAGATCCTCGTCGATTTCAACGACCGCCTGAAGTCCTGCACCCGCGGCTACGGCTCGATGGACTACGAGCACGCCGGCTACCGCCCGGCGAACATGGTGAAGATGGAGATGATGATCGCCGGCGACCCGATCGAGGCCTTCGCGACCATCGTCCACCGCGAGAAGGCCGAAGGCTACGGCCGCTCGCTCGCCGCGCGCTTGAAGGAAGTCATCCCGAACCAGCTTTTCGTCGTCGCCATCCAGGCCTGCATCGGCGGCAAGATCATCGCCCGCGAAAGCATCTCCGCGATGCGCAAGGACGTGACCGCCAAGTGCTACGGCGGCGACATTTCCCGCAAGCGCAAGCTGCTCGAGAAGCAGAAGGAAGGGAAAAAGAAGATGAAGGCCATCGGCAAGGTGAACATCCCGCAGGACGCGTTCATCAAGGTGCTGAAGAGCGGGGATTGAGAAGCGGGAGCGAGGAACCGGAGCGAAGCGAAGATAGCCCGGACCCAAATCATATACCCGGGCAATTCATTCCGCGCGGGCGGTTGGCAGCGCGGAATATAGTTCAGCGTGCGCCGAGATCGCGAAGAGTTCCTCGCAGCGGCAGCGCCAGCGCAGCCAGGCGAACCAGATGACGAGGTGGAACAAAATGAGAAGCCAAAGGGCAATACTTACGCTCCAGCCTTCCGCAACCCACATGCCACCTACCGGTGCGGGCAGCGAGTAGCGCGGATTCCCATGGCGATCCTTCCAGAGGCTGATCGGACCGGCAATTGTGCCCGCGAGAAGTTCGTCGCAAAACAAATCGGCCCCGCCTGCTACATGGTAGTTCGTTACGAAAAACGCCCCGTCCGATTGGCAGAGCACCACACATCCAGGTGCCATCGGGGAACCGATGAGCAACTTGTGGGCTCGATGAATCGAACTGAACCAAGCCCACCCGAGGAACAGCAGGACGAAAAGTCCAAGCCAAAAGCTTTTCCTTTGATGGACAGAACGTCGGAGCATGATTGAAAGCGTTTCTGTAAATGGATTAAGCCGACGCCCGCACCATCACCAAGAACGCCTGCTCTCGGCGTTGGTGCACGGTTACAAGGTGCACAACTCTCCTATCAGAGTCAAACCTACCTCCAAGAGTGCAATTGCGCGATGCTTCACGGAACCTCTGCACGAAAACAAGCGATCGAGAACTCCTCGATTCCTGCGGCAGTCGCCGCTTTGTGAAGCTGCAGGAAATGCCGGGCCGGTTCGTGGGCGGCAATCCGCACCCGGATCGACGGCCGGTAGCCAAGCGCTTCAACGGTGGAGGCCCGTCGGGTCAGGCCGCTCTCCAGGTCTTCGCCAACCACCTCGCCATCGTCGAAAATCCACTGGTGATGACGGTTGAGGCTCACCTGGACCTCACAGTCCCGTTGGCAGCTCTTCCAGTAAAGGATCGTTGGAAGCTCGAGGCGCGGATTGGTTCTCCAATAGCCCGGATCCACGTAAATCGCGCCTCGATTGCAAAGACCCAGCATCAGCATCGCCCCCATCACCGCCGCCAGACTGCATCCGAACATCGTCTTCATCCCCTCATCAACGGCTTCATCCGGCTTCTTCTTGGGCGGAAGGTCCGAGAGGCGCTTACCTGTTTCTCCCTATCCGTCGAAGTCATGAAGAAGGCGCACGATCATTCCGGAAACCGGCCCGGCACGAGCGCTTTGAGAAACTCCTCACAAGGCAGGCAAAGAACGCCGTTCTGGAGCAGCCGGTCTTTTCCCCGATAGAGCAGAATCCTCCGGCTCTCCGGGTAGTCCTCGCCGAAGGATCTGAGCCCGCGCAAATCCTCCGGCCTCACTTGTTGGCTGTTCTTCACTTCCACGGCATGAAGCCCGTCCGCCCCATAGACGACGAAGTCCACTTCCACCTTGGAGCGGGTCTGCCAGAAATGGAGACGATGCTCTCCGGTGCTATAATCGCACCAGGCGCGGAGGTGCTGCGCCACCAGACCTTCGAGCGCCGCCCCATCGATGTCCGAGGGGAAATCCAGGGGACCGGTCGGCCGGTTGGCCCGGAAGACTCCCGCGTCGAAGAAGAAGAACTTGGGATGCGCCGCCAGTTCCCGCTTGGCCCGCCGCGTGAAGACCGGCACCCGGAAGGCCAGCAGGAGGTCTTCCAGGATTTCTATGTAACCCTCGACCGACTTGCGGTTGACCTGACATTCCCGCGCGACGTTGGCGAGATTCAGCACCGAGGCTTGGGAAAAGCTGATCGCCTCCAGGAAACGGGAGAACGCGCCGGTGTTCCGAACCAGTCCTTCCGCCTGCACTTCCTCACGCAGATAGAGTCCGTTGTAGGCGCGCAGAATCTCGGCCGGATCCACCGCTCCGTGCACCAGCGGCAGCATTCCCGTGGTCAGCGCCTCTTCCTGGTGGAAGACGCTGCCCATTTCCGCCGCCATGAACGGGTGCAAGGTCCGTTGCGCCGCCCGCCCGCCAAGCAGATTCACACCACCACGCCGCAGCTTCCGCGCACTCGATCCGGTGAGGATGAACTGCACGCCGCCTTTCTCCTCGATCATCCAATGCACGACGTCCAGCAGCTCCGGGAGCTTCTGCACTTCGTCAATCACCACCTGCTTCACGCCTGGCGACGCCGCGACTCGCTCCCGCAAGCGTTCGGGGCGGGCGGCCATCGAGCGCAGGGTTTCCGGGTCGAGGAGGTCGAGCCTTAGTGCTTCAGGGAAACGCTGGCGCGTCCACGAGGTTTCCCCCGTTCCGCGGGGTCCGAGGAGGAAAAAATGATCGGCAGGAGGATTGAAAAATCGCGTCGCTAATTCCATTTTGCGACGCAAAATGGCATCATTGATGCCGAAATTAAGAATTGTTCAACGGGGTTACGGGTTTGGATTCCGGGCCCATCACTCCCCGTCCCCCTCCAGGATCTTCTTCAGCACCTCGGCAAAGCGGTTGTAGAAGAATCCCAGGACCACCAGCGCCACGCCGAGCGCAAGGAAGGCAGCGACCCGGGTGAAGGCACCGAAGTCCCAGACATCGACGGCGAACAACTTCACCAGCGAGATCGCGAGCAAGGCAAAGCCGGCGTGACGCAGCGCCGCGAGCTTCCGCCAGAGTCCGGCGCTGACGAGGCTGAAGCCGAGGATGGTCCACAGGATGGCTACCGGCTTCCAATCGAAGTGCCAGACGATCTGCTGGGTCGACCACAACGCGAGCAAGCCGCAGGCAGCGAGCAGCAGGCCGTGGCGGATGCCCTTCTGCCGGGGGGTGGCCGCCGGCATCAGGAGGACAGTGGCAAGACAACTGCCAACGGCGAATCCACCGTAAGCCCAAGGCGAAGAATCGAGCTGCCGCCAAGGCACCTGGACGCCCCGGCTGAGAACCCACAGCGCCGCGACGGCCAGAAAAGCCCAGGTCTCCGGGAGTATCCGCGCGTGGCGGCGCACCGTCACCACCGCCAGGATCAGCCCGCTGATCGCCACGATATCGCCCCATCCGTGCGGCGCGATTTCATGCCATGCCAGTAGCCACGAAAGTCCCGCAGCGACGCGGGCCAGGATGCCGGCTGCCAACCGCGGACTGGCCAGCGCCACCACCCCGAGCGCCGCTGCGACGGGAAGAAATTGCAGATGCGCAAAGCCCGATCCCAACTCAAGCTGCCCACTCAAGGTCTGCGGCAGCAGCAAGGCCGCCGCCACTTGCAAAGGCCGTGACGGGAGGACGAAGCGACCGGCCGCCGCGAGACCCACGGACGCCGCGGCAAAGGCAGCGACATGGATCGGCGATGACAGCGCGAAGGTCAGCAGCGTCTTGCAAATGCCCGCGGAAACGATGACCGCCGTCAGCCAGACAAAGAGGTTCGGGGGAGGATCCAGCGGACTCGCCGGCATCGGCTTGCGCTTCACCCAAAGCGCGTGCCCAGCCAGGCCGAGGACCACCGCGGTGGCCGGCGACCACCAGAGAGGAAGCGCTTCCCATGGATACATCATCGGAAGAACCGTCAGCCCGAACCCCGCCGCGACCCAGGCGGCTTCGGGCAGGCGTCGACTGGGATCGAACCTCAGGGTGAACACCGAGAGCGCAAACGCCACCGCCCCACAAGCCGGGGCGCGAGCCTCCAACTCGAGGTGATGAACGCAGATCATCCACGCGAGCACACTCCCGGCTAGGAACGCAAAGGTGCTCGCGACTCGAGAAAAGTTGGCCATTTCACTGCCGAACTCGAATCGACCACAACCACTCCGCAGTGGAAAAGCGGCCGCCATCAGCAGGCCTGCCACCAGCGCACGGCTCCATAGCGGGATATCGGACGCGAGACCCGTCGGGAGCAGCGAGAGATAGAGTGCCGCCGCGCCCGCAAGCACCGCGAATCCCAGCTCGCTCTTCCCTCCGAAACGCCGGAAGGCCAGCGACAAGGCGAGGGTCTGCCCCGCGAAGCCGAGCGCGAGATGATAGCCCTCAAGCTTCAGGGCCATCGCCAGCGTCAAAGCCCCGAGCCCCTGTGCAAGGTGCACGCCACCCGCGGCATCGCGAGACCTTCCCAGCGCGCCCAGCGCCAGCAGCACCGCACCGAAAACCGCCGGCACCGTCCAGTACTCGTCGCCACCCCGCTGCTGCCACCACAGCGCGGAGAACAGCAGGAAAAAGACCATGTTGTTCACCGCCGCGAAGCCCGTCCGCGCCCGCTCCGTCAAGCCACCGAAGTGCCGCGAAATCCCGACCACCCCCGGCAGCGCGAACACCGCCCACACCGGCGGCAGGAACCACAGCGCCGCCGGATCCTCCGGCCGACTGCCCAGGCCACCGGCGAGCTGCCAACCGAGGAACGAGGTGTAGGTCCCGGCCATCGACGCGATCCCCGGCGCGGCCCAGCCCGGCCGCCGCGTCAGCGCGATCCCGGCGGCGGCCAGCACCACGTTTGACACCGCCGACAGCCAGCCGAGCGGCTGCAGGATCGTCGAGTACGACGCCAGTAGTAGTCCCAGCACCGCCGTCCCGCGCGAGTCACGGCGCAGCGACACCACGACCATCACCGCCGCCGCGACCAGCAGCAGCACCCCGGCCACCACCGGCGACTCCACCACCCGCAGCCGCGGCACATGATGGGCGGCAAAGGTGCACCAGTAGAAAAACGCCAGCCCACCCGCCAGCAGCACTTCGCCGAAGCGCTGGAGATTCTCCCGCCGCGCGACAAAGATCCCCGACCCGCAAAGCAGCAGCGATCCCCCATACAAGGCCGCCAGCCGGACAACAGCCGGCAGGTCGCGGATCCAGTTCTGATACGCGTAGTTCCCCAGCAGCACCAGCCCGGTGACCAGCAGCGCGATCCCCAACCGGACCAGCCAGATCCGGCCGAAACGCAGCTCGAACGAGGCCGCGGGCAGCGGCGGAGGAACCGGCACGGATTCGACCACGGGCGGTGCGACGATTTCCTCCTTATGAACAAACTCCGCCACCGGCTCCGGGAAAATCATCACAGGTGGCACCGGGGGTGGCGGCGGTGAAAGGACGACCGGCGGATGAAGCTTCCGCTCCAGCGCGTCAAAGGCCGCCCGCAGCCGCCCGATCTGCACCTCCTGGCCCCGGGACAACGCGGCCAGTTGTTCGCGCAATCGCTCGAGTTCCAGCCGCAGTTGCTCGTGGTCGGATTCCATTTCGAATACTTATCGCACGCCAAAACGCAGCCCGCCAAGGTTCGCGATCATCGCATTTCGTGACCGGAACATCGCGAAAACAAATATTCCCGTGCTCCCCGCCGGATTCTCCCGGAGTTTTTAGGTGAAAGCACCCGCCGATTCCGCTCTTATCAGTCGTTAGCTAATACCACCATGAAAGCAATTCCCGCCGTCATCATCGCGCTCGCCGCGATCGCCCTCCCCGCCTTCGCGGACAAGAAAGACAAAGACAAGGCCGCCGTTCCGGATGCCTCGATCAGCGAAGCCCGCTGGGCCGAAGTCGTCAACGATGTCCCTTTCGACAAGGAAGGCCTCGCCGGCAAGGTTGTCGTGATTGAAGAGTGGGGCGTCAATTGCCCACCCTGCATCGCCAGCCTTCCTGAAATGGCCAAGATGGCGAAGCGTTACGAAAAGAAGGGCCTCGTCATCGTCGGCCTCGAGCGCCAGGGCAGCACCAAGGAAGCGATCCTCAAGGTGCTCAAGGACGCCAAGGTCAAGTTCCCAGTCATGGCCGGCGGTTCCGGTCCGGTCCCCAGCGACGGCATCCCGCACGCCATGGTTTTCGGCACCGATGGCAAGCTCGTCTGGCACGGCAATCCTCATGACGACGAGTTCGAGGACTCGGTGAAAGACGCCCTCAAGGGAGCCCCCAAGGCCAAGTAATCGCCACCACGCTTTTCCCAAGCGCCGTCCCGGATTCCCCGGGCCGGCGCTTTTTTTTGCGACGCCGCCTTTCCTTTTTCGGCCACGCCGCCCAGCGTGGCGCCGCATGATGGAGCCCGATCCTCCGAATCCCTACGCCGCACCGGAGACCCGGGACGCCCCGCCCGAAACCGGCCTCGCGGTCCTGCCCCCGGGTGCCTACGGCCCGTATCGTGACAATCGCCTGCTGGCGCGGTGGCTGTTAGGGCTTCTGGTGCTCGGCTTAATAGTCCATCTCTTGAGAATCGCCGTGAATTTCATCTACTCGTTCACCGGGTGGTTGGACGACGAAGCGCTTTCGGAGCGGATCGAAGCCATTTTCGAAGGTTCGCGGCTCACTGCGCTAATCCTGCATATCGTCTTCGGCGTCTGGATCGTCCGCTCGGGAAAAAACGCCTGGTTATTCGCCGGATTGACCCGATCCACCTGGCGCACCGGCAACTTGCTCCCGCCGAAATTCCTCCAGGACACCCCGGGCTGGGCCGTCGGCTGGTACTTCATTCCCATCGCCAGTCTTTGGAAACCGTACGTCGCGATGCGGGACATCGTCCGCGCCTCGACCCTCGACGCCGGCCTTTCGGGCTGGCTGCTCCCCACCTGGTGGACCCTCTGGATCATTTCACAGGTCGCGGACCGTGCGACCCATCGACTCGCGGATGCCGCCGCCAACTGGGAGGGGGCCGAGCAGATCATCTTCTGGACCTCCGCCTCGGGGATTCAAATCGCCCTCCACACCGTGGCCATCCTTCTGGTCCGCGGCGTGACTGCCCTCCAGTCCGACACCGCCGCCACGCTCGCCGCACCGGACTTCAACGCGTCCGGTCCACCCGAACCAGCGTGAGCCAGCCGCCGCCCCTTTCCGCAAATCCCCTGCGCAAAATTCTCGTCCGCCCTGCCCCGTTCCGGGTTAAACATCCGCGCCATGTATTCCGACGCGCTCGCTTCCCACCTCCGCACGACGCTTTCCGATATCGAAGCCGCCGGCCTCTACAAGCGCGAGCGGCTGATCGACTCGACCCAGAATTCGATCGTCCGCCTCAAGGACGGCCGCGAGGTGATCAACATGTGCGCCAACAACTACCTCGGCCTCGCCGACCACCCCGAGGTCGTCGCCGCCGCGAAAGACTCGCTCGACCGCTGGGGCTTCGGCATGGCCAGCGTGCGTTTCATCTGCGGCACCCAGACCCTCCACAAGCAGCTCGAGGAGAAGCTCAGCAGCTTCCTCGGCACCGAGGACACCATCCTCTACCCGTCCTGCTTCGATGCGAATGGTGGCCTCTTCGAAGTGCTGCTCACCGATCAGGACGCGGTCATTTCCGACGCGCTCAACCACGCGTCGATCATCGACGGCGTCCGCCTCTGCAAGGCCAAGCGCTTTCGCTACGCCAACAACGACATGGACGACCTTGAAGCCCAGCTTCAGGCCGCCGATGCCGCCGGCGCGCGCTTCAAGATGATCACCACCGACGGCGTGTTCTCGATGGACGGCATCATCTGCGACCTCGACCAGGTCCACGCCCTAGCCGACAAATACAACGCGCTGGTCCACTTCGACGACTGCCACGCCACCGGCTTCCTCGGTGCCCGCGGCCGCGGCACCCACGAGCACCGCGGGCTCTTCGGCAGGATCGACCTCACCACCGGCACCCTCGGCAAGGCCCTCGGCGGCGCGTCCGGCGGCTACACGTCCGGCAAGAAGGAGATCATCGACCTGCTCCGCCAGCGCTCGCGCCCCTACCTCTTCTCCAACACCATCGCCCCGCCGATCGTCGCCGCTTCGCTGAAGGTGCTGGAGATGTTAGAAGCCTCGACCGAACTCGCCGACCGCGTGAAAGCGAACACGCAGTACTTCCGCGACGCCATGGCTGGCACCGGCTTCACCATCGCCGGCAAGGACCATCCGATCTCGCCCGTCATGCTCGGCGATGCCGCGCTGTCGCAGCAGTTCGCGGACAAGCTGTTGGAGAAAGGCGTCTACGCCATTGGCTTCTTCTTCCCCGTCGTCCCCCAGGGCAAAGCCCGCATCCGCACCCAGATCAGCGCCGCGCATACCAAAGAGCAGCTCGATCAAGGCATTGAGGCCTTCATCGCGGTGGGGAAGGAACTCGGGGTCATCCCCTGATTTCCTCGTCGTCCGCGCCCGCCCCCCCCCCGGGACCGCTGGTCCTCAGACCGGCTCGAATGGTTGCCAACTGCCGGCCACCCGTTCCTGCCCGCCAAGCCGGATCATCAGAATGCCGGCTTCCGCAAGGTAGAGATCTTGGATTCGGAAAGGAATTTGGGCCGTCGATGGAAATACGAGGCCGGCGATGAGCGTTACGATCAGAATTCGCAGGGGGTTGTGCTGGCGATCGCGATCGAGGCCAAGCGCCGCGGCCGGCTGCGGGTGATCGTGCCGGAGGCGAACATGGCCGAGGGCGGCGATCATCGACGGTATCCAGGTCTTCGGCGTGAAGTCCCCCCAGGGGGTCAGCTGCCCAGGGGGTCAGTAGGAATTTTGAATTTTTCTTCCGTTTATGCAGCTGCTTGCCGCAGGGGAGCGGTCCAGCCTTGGGCTTGGCATTGAGAAACTGAAGACGGTGAACCACTTCATCGAAGTAGGCCTACCAGTCCCCACCCTTTCCTTCAAGTTCCAAAGCCAACGCCGCCCGTAGCGCCTGCCTGCGCCCCCGTCTTTCCGTCTTGCCAGCCCCGGGGCAGGAAGCTCATGGTCGACGTGTTCACATGATCACACGCCTGTTTTCTGCCGCGCTCCGGGGAGTTGATGCCCATGAAGTGGAGGTCGAGGTCAACGCCCGCGATTCCGACAAACCGCTGACCCTGATCGTCGGCCTGCCGGACGCCGCGGTGCGGGAGTCCTCGCAGCGGGTGCTTTCCGCGATGGCCGCCTCGTCACTTTCGCTCGGACTCGGCACCAAGACGGTGAATCTCGCCCCGGCCGACTTGAAAAAGGAGGGCCCATCCTTCGACCTGCCCATCGCCCTGGCGATGGCAGCCGCCTGCGAGGAGGTGCGGCTGGCGGCGGAAGATTGCATGGTGACCGGCGAGCTCGGACTCGACGGCACGGTGCGGCCGGTGAAGGGCGTGCTGGCGATCGCGATCGAGGCCAAGCGCCGCGGGCGGCTGCGGGTGATCGTACCAGAGGCGAACATGGCCGAAGCGGCGATCATTGACGGCATCCAGGTCTTTGGCGTGAAGTCGCTGCACCAGGCATGGAAATTCCTGATCGGCGAAGAGGCGCTGGCTCCCTACCGCTTCGACCGGAAGGCCTTCTTCGATTCAAAGCGGCAGTATGAAGTCGACTTCGACGAGGTGAAAGGCCAGCACCACGTCAAGCGGGCGTTGGAGGTGGCGGTGGCCGGCGGGCACAACCTACTGATGGTCGGTCCGCCCGGGACCGGCAAGTCGATGCTGGCAAAGCGAATGCCGACGATCATGCCGGACATGAGCGAGGAGGAAGCGATCGAGGCGACCAAGATCCACTCCATCACCGGGATGCTCGACCTCAAGCGCGCCTTCCTGACCACCCGGCCTTTCCGCTCGCCACACCACACCATCTCCGACGCCGGCCTGCTCGGCGGCGGGACGAACCCGGGGCCCGGCGAGGTGTCCCTAGCCCATCACGGCGTGCTCTTTCTCGACGAACTCCCGGAGTTCCGCCGCTCCACGCTGGAGGTGATGCGCCAGCCGCTGGAAGACGGCCATGTGACCATCGCCCGCGCCGCCGGGTCCCTGACCTTTCCCGCCCGCTTTATGCTGATCGCGGCGCTGAACCCCTGCCCCTGCGGCTACTATGGAGATAGTAAGCGGGAGTGCCGCTGCTCGCCGGGGCAGATCGAACGCTACCGCCAGCGGATGTCCGGACCGCTGCTCGACCGCATCGACCTCCACGTCGAGGTGCCACTGGTCGAGTATCGCGAGCTGGCGACAGCAAGCAGCGGCGAGAAATCCGAGCGCATCCGCGAGCGGGTGATGCAGGCCCGGGATCTCCAGCGGAAACGCTTTGCCGGCAGCGCGGCCCAGACCAATTCCGCGATGGGTGCCCGGCAGGTGAAGGAGCATTGCCAGCTCGACGCCGAAAGCATGTCATATCTCGAACACGCGATGGAGCAGCTCAACTTCTCCGCCCGCGCCCACGACCGGATCCTAAAGGTCGCCCGCACATTGGCCGACCTCGCAGGGTCTGAGGCAATCCGGCCAAACGACGTGTTGGAAGCCATCCAATACCGCTCGCTCGACCGTAACCTTTTCCAGTAGCGTTTTCGACCTTCGGTCGCGTTCACTTCATGCTCCGCGCTCAAGGTGATGAGACAGACTCATCGGTGACAAAAATGTCATCAGGAGATGAATGAATCAGGAAGCCGGGCACGTAACTTCCGCGGCGCGGAGCAACCAACGTCCCACTCGGAATTCCGCCGTGGGCTCCCTTGAAAGCAAGATCCCTCCCTCCTTCAAAAATTTCCTCCCCTGGGGTGGCCAGCGCCCCGTCCGGTCAAAAGTCGGGCGGGGCGACGGCGGCCCGAAGTCTTTTGCATCTTTACCCGAAACCCGCGCATATTCGCCGATGGGATTGTCGCGTGGCAGGCGGCCCGCTTCACTAACGCCGTCATGAATGCCCCTGTCCGCCACGCCGAACTCCTCGCCTGGGTCGAGGAAATGACCGCCCTCTGCCAACCCGATGCCGTGGAATGGTGCAATGGTTCCCAGGAAGAATGGGACCGCCTCTGCCAGCTCCTCGTCGATAAGGGAACCTTCACCCGCTTGAACCCGGAGATTCGGCCGAATTCCTTTCTCGCCCGCTCCACCCCTTCCGACGTCGCCCGGGTGGAAGACCGCACTTTCATCTGCACCCGCCGCAGGGATCTCGCCGGGCCGACGAACCACTGGATGGAGCCGTCCGAAATGAAGTCGCTTCTCGTGAAGAAGTTCACCGGCGCGATGAAAGGCCGCACCATGTATATCGTGCCTTTCTGCATGGGGCCGCTGGATTCCCCGCTGGCAAAAATCGGCGTGCAAGTGACCGATAGCGCCTATGTCGCCGTCAACACCCGGATCATGGCCCACATGGGTCAGCATGTGCTGGACCGGCTAGAGTCCGAAGCCAACGGCACGATCCCAGCCAAACGCGACGGCCACGGGCGGTTCATCCCCTGCCTCCACTCGGTAGGCGCGCCGCTGGAATCCGGACCGGCCGATGTGGTCTGGCCCTGCAACGACGACAAATACATCGTTCATTTCCCCGAAAGCCGCGAGATCTGGTCCTACGGTTCCGGCTACGGCGGCAACGCCCTGCTTGGCAAGAAGTGCCTCGCCCTGCGCATCGCCAGCAACATCGCCCGCGAGCACAATTGGATGGCGGAGCACATGCTGATCCTCGGCCTCGAATCCCCGGCCGGCGAGAAGACCTACGTCACGGCCGCGTTCCCGTCCGCCTGCGGCAAGACCAACCTCGCGATGATCGTGCCACCTCCCTCGTTTGCCGAGGCCGGCTGGAAGACGACCATCGTGGGGGACGACATCGCCTGGCTATGGCCGCATCAAGACGGTCGCCTCCACGCGATCAACCCGGAAACGGGCTACTTCGGCGTGGCCCCGGGCACCTCTTACGAAACGAACCCGATCGCGATGGAGTCGATGAAGGAAAACACCATCTTCACCAACGTGGCGCTCACCGACGAGGGCGACATCTGGTGGGAAGGCATGACGAAGGAAGTGCCAGCCCATCTCATCGACTGGCAAGGCCAGGACTGGACGCCCGGCTGCGGCCGCGCCGCCGCCCATGCGAATGCTCGCTTCACCGCACCGGCACGGCAATGCCCGACGATCGACGCCGATTGGCAAAATCCCGAAGGCGTGCCGATTTCCGCAATCATCTTCGGCGGACGACGCCCGAACACCATGCCGCTGATCTACCAGGCCTTCAACTGGTCGCACGGGGTCTACGTCGGAGCGACGATGGGCTCGGAAGTGACGGCCGCGGCGATCGGGCTGAAGGCCGGGGTCCGCCGGGACCCGATGGCGATGCTGCCCTTTATCGGATACAACATGGCCGACTACTTCCACCACTGGCTGGACATGCGACGGAAAGTCCGCCACCTGCCGCGGTTTTTCCATGTGAACTGGTTCCGCAAGGATGCCGACGGCAAGTTCTTGTGGCCAGGCTTCGGCGAGAACATGCGAGTGCTGGAATGGATCGTGAACCGTTGCCATGGCCGCATCGCAGGACACGAGACCCAGATCGGGTGGACGCCACACTGGGAGGACTTCAACACCGAAGGGCTCCAAGGCTTCGACGAGGACCGCTTCGACCAATGCATGGCTTTCGATGCCGCCGAGTGGAAGGCCGAGATCCTCTCGCAGGGCGAGCTGTTCTTGAATCTCTACGACTATCTTCCGAAGGAGCTCGTATTCCAGCGGGAGCTCCTCGCGGCCCGCCTGAGCTGAGCCACAAAAAAGCGCCGCTCCCGGTTAGGAGCGGCGCTTTTGGAAGCTCGTCGGATTACTTGTTCGGCACCATCGAGTAGAGGGCCATGGTCATGCAGTAGGCCTCGTCGGCGCGCATCTTCTTCTTCTCGTGACCGTCTCCCCAAGAGTCGGTGTAGTAGATTTCCTCGGTGGTCGGATTGTAGCCGATGATCAGGCGCATGTGGCCACCGTAGGATTGCGGTGTGCCTTCCTCCTTGAACATGCCGAGGTAGAGAGTCCAAGCCAGCGGGATGCCTTGGTCGATGTACTCTTTGATCTTCCGGTTGAAGTGGGCGTAGCTGCCTTGGGTCCGCTTCATGTCGCGGAAGGTCTCCTTGTGGGCGACCGACCAGAAGTGGCGGGGATCGATGATCCATTCATCGGGGTCGAGGTCGAAAGTCTTTACGCCCGCCTTTTTCGCGGCCGAGTTGTAGCTCCGGATATCCTTCTCCATCTGCCGCTCGCTGAACTCGATGTGCTTGAGGGTCCGCAGGTGGATCTTCCCGGTGACCTTTTGGAAGGCCTTCTCCATTTCGTCGCCGTTGGTGCCGTCCTCGTCGCTGTTTGCGAGCTGCGCCATCTCGTGCTGGTCCATTTCCGCGCCGAAATAGCGGGCGACGCGTTCGATCGAGGCGACCACACAGTAGCCCTTCTGGCCTTGATCGACCATTGGAATGCTATCGATCCAGGTGAAACCCTTGTCGTCCTTCTTCACGTTCTCCGCGAAGGAACCGCGGCGGGCCATGGTCCGCGGGGTATTCTTCGCGGCGGTGATGGAAGCGAAGCGCAGGCGGATGAACTCAGCGCGCCGCTCCGACTTGTTAATGCTGCCTTCGAGCAAAACCGCCGTGTCCCCCTTTTTCCACATGAAGCCTTCGAGCGCCACCGCACCCTTCTGATTTCGCACTTCGCCGCGGACACCCATTTTCTCTTCGATGAGAGTTTTCCAATCCGCCATCTTCTCGTTGAAAGTGTCGAACGGCACCTCACCGTCATCGCCGCGGTTGAAAATTGAAACCGTGGCTTCGGTGGCCTTGCCCTCACGACCACGAATGACGACTTCGCCGATTTCCTTGCCCAACAGCTCGAACTCCTCCGGATCGGCTCGCAGACCGTCTTTCGCCGACGAGAGCCAAGCGAAGCCTTCGACCTCGCCTTTGCCTATCTCGATGCCCTTTTCCTTGAGCTTTTTGCGGAGTTTCTCTTCGTCCTCGTCCACCTCCGGCTCGGGCCCCTTCAAGTCCTCCAGCGACTTCGACCAGATGCCCTCGTCGAAGAGCATCTCGTCGAGGGACTTGGACTTTTCATCCTCTTTATCTTTCTTGGCCGCCTGGGAGGGGAGCACCATCAGCGCGAAAATGACTGCGATCAGTGGTTTCATCGTGGTTATGTTGAGTGGGCCAGAGCTTCGATGTCGATCTCTTGTTGATGAAAAATTTGTTAAGATTGGCTCATCTTCTCTGGAAGTCACCGCTCCGCCAAGGAAATCGGGTTGTCAATTGGAGCCCTTTTGATATTCCCCGCGCCGTGAATCAGGACTCCCGCAAGGCCATCATCGAACTGCTCTTTCTCGCTCTTTACCAAGACGACCGCTTGTCGCTGGCTGAGGACGAGGTGTTAAGCGCAGCGCTCGAATCGATTGGATGGGATTCGCCGCAGCCGCGGGAAGTCTGTATTCTCAACGCCTTCGGGCTGGCTCGCAAGGCCTCGTCTTGTGCGATCGAAGCCGAACAATTCCTCGTCGAGCGGATCGCCGTGATCCAGCAGTCGGGCGAATCCGCCACGGCGCTCACCCTCCTTTCGAAAGTGCTTGCGGCGGACGGACTCACTTGGGAGGAAGAGCGCTTCCTTTCCAAGATCGAGAAGCAGCTTTTTCCGTGAGTCGTTATTCCGCCTTGGCAAGCAGCGCGAGATACGCTCCCGATCTCCATGGTCGCCTCGTCTTTCGGAAGCGGCACCGCTGCAACCGCATAGGGAACGAGGGCCAGTAAAAGGAGGTGAAAACGCATGGGAAGGATGATTAACGGGCCTTGGTGCCTTCGCGCAGACCCGTCAGGTGGAGATTCCGGCGGGGGCTTTGCAACACCAAGGCATAGGTGGCATTGATCAAATCATCCTCACCCATGTACGGCGCACCCATATGAGGTGTCGTGAAGCGGAGTCCATAGCCCGGTTCCCAAGCGAGCGACAACCACCAGCCGTATTCGCGGATGATTTCGCGATAGGCATCGGGAGCGGCGAGGTTCAATCCTAACAGACCCCATGATCCGCCCGGCTCGCCGTAGGCATGACTATTGCGAATCCAAGGATGATGCCCTCGCATGAAGCCAGTCATCGCATCCCGCATGTCGTTCCGTTCCCCACGCAGGTGAGCGGCCACCGCGAACAGACCGCTGCGCGACCAGAACTCAGCGGTGTCCTTGTAGGAACGGTTGTAGCCAAGCGATCCATGGCCTCCATCTTTCGGATCGGACCATGCCATTTCCATGTAGGGCATGATCTTCTCCCAGATACCGGACTTCATGCCGCAACGCTGAGCAAGGGCTTCAAAGACCAGTAGATGGCAGGCCGGAGCGACGAGCGCTTTCTTCTCATAAGGCAAGCCATCGGGGCCGTGCCCAAGCGCCGGCACACCCCAAGCAGATTCGTGAGTGCCATTGACCGCCCAGTCGCGGAGAGCGTTCAACTGCTTCAGAACCTGGCGGTCCCCGGTTCTAAGATGCCACTCGCTGTAAAGAGTACCCGCATAGCCGCCGGCCCAGAAGCCGAGATTCCCGTAAGCAGCGGGCTCCGGATACTTCGCGAGCGACCATTCGACCGCCTTCTTTACCCGGCTCTCATACTTCTCTCCGCCGGTGGCCAGCAGTGCCAGCGATGAAAACGTCGTACGAATGATGTTGCCCGACCATGAGCCATCCTCGCGCTGCGAACTCTCCAGAAAACCGATGAGATCTTTCAGCATCGCAGCCGCCTCGGGATCGTCGGCCGGATCCATCGTTCCGAAGGCTTTGGAGCGAGGGAGCTCCAGCGCCAAGTCCAGCGGTTTGCCGTCGCGAAGCGCCGTGAGGAGCAGCGATTTCTGGCCCGTTTTGAGTGCGACCTCGGTAGCGCGCCCGATGAGTGCCTCATGGCTGCGATAGAACCACTCCCAGCCTGGCTCCAGATCATTCATTGCCAGCGGCTTGCCCGAGACTGCAAGAATCGCATCACCCGGCTTAAGGTTGGCCTTCGAAGCCGGACTTCCCTTGCGGACCTCCATCACCGTCAGAACGGACTGTCCATGTTCGGTCAGGGCGTCGAACCCAAGCAAACCGGCTCCCAATTTATCCGGTCCAGTGCCGCCATTTGATCGACCATAGAGCTTCGAACTAGGTAACTCGTGCACCCGGCTGAGCCGAGGAGTCCCCACGACCACGTCTGGCCCATCGCTGGTTCGAACTCTCAAGGCGAAGGTCTTGCCCGTCAGTTGGGTCATCAAGGGTGCGGGGATCTCCAGCCAGGCCCGGGAATCCGCAATCACGGGGCCCCTTTTTCCGGTAACTTGAGATCCATTGGCTCGATCTCACCACCCGTTCCAAATCCGCCGCCGGACCAATCGCTCTCGATCACAAAGCGGAATGCCTCCACTTCCAGCGGAGCCGGAAACTTCACCTCGATGGGCTTGCGCTCTTTCGCCACCTCTTCGCGACTTTCTCCCGTCCCTGCGCCTTCCCAATTGCCACTTGGCTTGCGAACTTCGACGCGATACTTCCGCGCAACACCGTTGGTAAAGCCTCCTTGGCGCGGAACATAGCGAACTCCCTCAAGTTTTTGGGGAACTCCAAACTCCAAACCTACCCAGTGTGGCGGCAAAGGTTGGTTTTCCCCATAGCGGCTATGCCAGTCCGTTTGAGGATCACCGTCGAAAAGTCGATCCGCGGCGCTACCTCCTTGTTCCGAGGACGCGATCACCGCCCAAGCCGCCCGTGGCGCAGTCCCCTTAACCGAAGTGCTGGTAGAGGCAAACACCTCGCCACTTCGCTGATCCATTGCCTCCAAAACGAGCGACGCGAGCGCCCCACCACGAGTGCCGAAGGCATCGATGGAAAGAATTCCACGCCAAGTTCCGTCGGCTTCCTTCTCTTTGTCCTTCAACTCAGGAACCGAAACCTCAACTACAACTGAGTTGCCCGGAGTGAGAGCTGCTCCCTGTTCGCCACCGGGCAGCATCCAGATCTTTGCTCCGGTAAAAGGTTCGACCGGTATTGGTGCAGCGCCTTCCAATTCTCCACACGTGCTCAACCTTGCGAGGACTCTGATCTTCAAGCTCCTCGTTCTCACAGGCGTCATGGCCTCGTAGCAGATCCTCGGTCCGGCCAAAAAAAGAGCCCGGCACCCACATTGCTGTGGATGCCGGGCAAATACCTGGCGGCGACCTACTCTCACAGGACCTGTCGTCCCAATACCATCG